>CBIHMU010000036.1:0-52618 GCA_966211105.1 uncultured Burkholderiales bacterium | reverse complement strand
GGTAGTGGACGAACTTGCTGCGCTTGTCGAAGAAGGCGGTGTCGTACTCGTCGGCCTCGATGACGAAGAACCGGCCGCCGCCCAGCCGCGCCGACACGCCGAAGTTCTGCGGCACGCCCCCGATCAGGAAGCCCGGCGCGAGGCCGGCCGATTCCAGGATCCAGGTCAGCATCGAGGTCGTGGAGGTCTTGCCGTGCGTGCCGGCGACCGCCAGCACATGCTGGCCCTGGAGCACGTGCTCCGCCAGCCACTGCGGGCCGCTGGTGTACGGCAGGCCGGCGTCGAGGATCGCCTCCATCAGCGGGAAGCGGCCTTCGGACGAGCGCGTCACCACGTTGCCGATCACGAACAGGTCGGGCTTCAGCGCCAGCTGCTCCGCGCCGAAGCCCTGGATCAGCGCGATGCCCAGGGCCTCCAGCTGCGTCGACATCGGCGGGTAGACATTGGCATCGCAGCCGGTCACCGTGTGGCCGGCTTCGCGCGCCAGCGCCGCCAGGCCGCCCATGAAGGTGCCGCAGATGCCAAGGATGTGGATATGCATGTCTGTCTCTCAGCTGCTGTACCAAGCGGTAAGCAAGCGTAATGCCTGTCGCGGATTGAAAAGATCGCGACAGGGCTGGCCCGGTGTTTGCCCGGGACAGGCTTTCCCGAACCGGCAACCGGGCCGCCCGCCCGATGTGCCGCCGCCCTCAGCGCAGGGCGGCGCGGGCGGCCTCGAGCGTGGCGTCGATGTCCGCCTCGGTGTGCGCGGCGGACACGAAGCCGGCCTCGTACAGCGCCGGCGCGAGGTACACGCCCGCGTCCAGCATCCCGTGGAAGAAGCGGTTGAAGCGCTCCTTGTCCGTCGTCATGACGGTCGTGTAATTCTGCGGGAGCTCCGGCATCAGGAAGAAGCCGAACATGCCGCCTTCGCTGTCGGCGCTGAAGGGCACGCCGTTCTCGGCCGCCACCGTCTTCAGGCCGTCGACCAGGCGGCGCGTGCGCGCCGACAGGGCGTCGAAGAAGCCGGGCTTGCGGATCTCCCGCAGGGTGGCCAGGCCGCAGGCCGTGGCCACCGGATTGCCCGACAGCGTGCCCGCCTGGTAGACGCCGCCCAGCGGGGCGAGGTGGCGCATGATCTCGCGGCTTGCGCCGAAGGCCGCCAGCGGCATGCCGCCGCCGATGACCTTGCCGAACACGCTGATGTCCGGCACGAAGCCGGGGATCAGGTCCGCGTATACGCCTTGCGCGCTGCGCAGGCCGACGCGGAAACCGGTCATCACCTCGTCCAGCACCAGCAGCGCGCCGTGCTCGCGGCACAGCTCGCGCATCCGGGTCATGAAGGGCACGCTGGCGCGCACGAAGTTCATGTTGCCGGCGATCGGCTCGACGATCACGCAGGCCAGCTCGCGGCCGTGCAGGGCGAAGGCCTCTTCCAGCTGGGCGACGTTGTTGTATTCCAGCACGAGGGTGTGCTGCGCCGTCGCCTCGGGCACGCCGGCCGAGGTCGGATGGCCGAAGGTCGCCAGGCCCGAGCCCGCCTTCACCAGCAGCGCATCGGTGTGGCCGTGGTAGCAGCCCTCGAACTTGATGAACTTGTTGCGCTGCGTCGCGCCGCGCGCGAGGCGGATGGCGCTCATCGTCGCCTCGGTGCCGGAGCTCACCAGCCGGACCTGCTCGCAACTCGGCACCAGCGCGAGGATCTCCTCGGCCAGCTCGATCTCGCGCTCGGTCGGGGCGCCGAAGGAGAAGCCTTCCAGCACGGCCTTCTGGACCGCCTCGACCACGGCGGGGTGGCCGTGGCCCAGGATCATCGGCCCCCAGGAGCCGATGTAGTCGATGTAGCGCTTGCCGTCGGCGTCGACGATGTGGGCGCCTTCGCCCCGCGTGATGAAACGCGGCGTGCCGCCGACCGCGCGGAAGGCGCGCACCGGCGAATTGACGCCGCCGGGAATGACGCGCTGGGCGCGGGCGAACAGGGTCTCGTTCTGGCTCATGGGGGAATCCGGTGCTGCTGGCTGCGCGGGGAGCTCAAGGGCTGTGCGTCAGATGGGGCAGATGGGGCAGATTGGGCAGGTGGGGGGGCAGGCGACTGCCGCAAAGGACGAGGGCGCCGCGCGGGCGCCCTCGGCGGTCTCAATGGATGCGGCGCGGGCCTCGGCTGGGCGGCTCGTCGATCGGCATCTCGTCCGTGGCGGGCACGGCCTCGGCGCCTTCTTCGCCCTCCTCGCCGGGCGGCAGCGCCCAGAAGAAGCGGTCCGGCACCACGTTGCCCATGCCGGGGCGGAACCCCGCCTCCAGCGACTGGTCGAGGAAGGCGAGCGCCTCGCCCACCGCGTCGTGCGGCTCCGAGCCGACCGACAGCAGCGCGGCCAGCGCGGCGGACAAGGTGTCGCCCGAGCCGACGAAGCTGGCCTCGAAGCGCTCGAACTTCTCCCCGGTGATCGCGCCCTGGGAATTCGCCAGCACGTTGTCGATGTACTGGTTGGGAAGCTGGATGCCGGTCACCAGCACGTTCGCGGCGCCATGTTGCTGCGCGGCGACGGCCAGCTCGCGCGGCGAGGCCGGACGGTCCGCGTCCCAGTCGGGCAGCAGGCAGTCGCTCAGCGTCTTCTGGTTGCCGACCAGCACCAGCGTCTGCGGCAGCACCAGCTCGCGGAATGCGTCGAGGTAGCTCTGCTGCTGTTCCTCGTCCAGCCAGGAGATGCTGGGCAGGTAGGCCACCAGCGGCACGTCCGGGTAGTCGGACAGGACCTCGGCGACCGAAGAGACGCCCTCGGCGCTGCCCAGGAAGCCGACCTTCCAGGCGGCGACCGGCACGTCCTCGAGGATGGAACGGGCCTGCTCGACGATGCAGTCGCCGTCCAGGGTCTGGTGGTCGAAGACCTCGGCGGTGTCGCGCATGACGATGGCGGTGACCACCGGCAACGCATGCGCGCCCATGGCGGCGATGGTGGCGACGTCGCCGGCGCTGCCGCCCGCGCCGCTGGGGTCGGACGCGTTGAAGCTCATCACGCAGGCGGGGGGCGGCGAGTCCTGGTCATCGATCGCGGCGGCGTCCTGGGGATCGGGTTGGTGCGGGTCTGGGCGGCTCATGAATGGTTCGGCGAGAAGCCGTGAACTGGTGCGCATAACGTGAAGAAGCACCGCAACCGACTGTTGTTTCATCGGTACTTCCGCCCCCCGGTTCAGACCGGGGGCATGGCTACAATCTTTCGATCATTGTAGTGATGCAAAGTCAACCCATCGTGAGCGAAGCAAGGACCTGGATGTGCCTGATCTGCGGCTGGATGTACGACGAGGCCGTGGGCGACCCTGAACACGGCATCGCCGCCGGCACCCGTTGGGAAGATGTCGACATGAACTGGACCTGCCCCGAGTGCGGCGCCCGCAAGGAAGACTTCGAAATGGTCCAGATCTGACCCTCGCATCGACCTTTCGGCAAGGCGCCGGTCCTCGATCATCCGGCGGTCCTTCCAGCGCTCGTCGCCTGTCGCGAGCCTGAAATCTCTCTGACAACCATTGTCTGAACAATACGGAGAAGAGCTTGGATTCCAGCGCAAGCCCCCGCACGGCGACCAAGGTGCTCGTCATCGACGACAGCAACACGATCCGCCGCAGCGCCGAGATCTTCCTGAAGCAAGGCGGCCATGAGGTCGTGCTGGCGGAAGACGGTTTCGACGCGCTGGCCAAGCTGAGCGACTACCAGCCCGACCTCGTGTTCTGCGACATCCTGATGCCGCGCCTGGACGGTTACCAGACCTGCGCGATCATCAAGCGCAACCCGCAGTTCGCCTCGGTGCCCGTGATCATGCTGTCGTCCAAGGATGGCCTGTTCGACAAGGCCCGCGGCCGGATGGTCGGCTCGCAGGACTACCTGACCAAGCCCTTCACGAAGGACCAGCTGCTGCAAGCGGTCCGACAGCATTGCCAGACGGGCTGACCGACGCGACGGACAGCCCGCTTCCAACGACCTCATCCACGACATCCAACGACGCTCACGCCTGGCTCGAACGACGAATCCACCGACGCGAATCGACACGAGCCAAGACAGAGGGAGATCCCATGCCCATCCACAAGATCCTGCTGGTCGACGATTCGAAGACCGAGCTGCACGCGCTGAGCGACCTGCTGACCAAGCGCGGCTTCACCGTGCGCACGGCCGAGAACGGCGAAGAGGCGATGAAGCGCCTGGCCGAGGAAAAGCCCGACCTCATCCTCATGGACGTGGTCATGCCCGGCCAGAACGGTTTCCAGCTGACGCGCGCGATCACGCGTGACGAGCGCTACGCCGACGTGCCGGTGATCATGTGCACCAGCAAGAACCAGGAAACCGACAAGGTCTGGGGCATGCGCCAGGGCGCGCGCGACTACGTCGTCAAGCCGGTGAAGGCAGAAGAGCTGCTGGCCAAGATCAAGGCGCTGGGCTGACATCATGGCCAACAAGCAAGCGCTGCGCGAACTTCAACAACGGCTGGCGCAGCGCATGCAGGCGGCGCGCGAGGCGCCGCAGGCCGCGAGTTGGCTGGCCGTCGAATGCGCGGGCCTCGGCCTGCTGCTCCCGCTCAAGCAATCCGGCGAAATTTTCACGCCGGTGCCGCTTCAGGCGGTCCCGTACACGCAACCTTGGATGCTGGGCGTGGCCAACTTGCGGGGCGGTCTGCATACCGTGGTGGACCTGTCGGCCTTCCTGGGCCTGCGAAGTCCCGCTCCGCTGACATCGGCCCACCGGCTGGTGTCGATCAATCCGGACCTGGGCATCAACTGCGCGCTGCTGGTGGACCAGCTGCTGGGGCTGCGCGGCGATGAACAGCTCCAGGCCGAACCCGATGCGGGCGGCCATCCCGATTTCGCTCCTGCCCGCATGCGCGACGGGCAGGGCCGGCGCTGGCAAGTGCTGGACCTGGATGCGCTCACGCAGCATCCGCAATTCCTGCGCATTGTTTTGAACTGATAGCCAGACGACGGTCCCGTCACAGGCGCCGATTCGACGAACGAGATCAAACGAGGGTGAGATGAGCTTCCTGGACAAGATCAAGAACAAGGGCAAGAACGAGGGCAACGACGACTTCGACGCCGGTCCGCAGACCGACGCCGGTGCGGCGCCGGAGGACACGCAAGACTTCCAGCCCTCGATCATCACCACGGCGCAGCCCACGCCGGAGTTCCAGGACACGTCCGCGGGCTACCAGCCTTCGGCGTCCGCCCCGGAATCCCCGACGCCGATGCCGGCCGTGGCCCGCCAGCCGGAACAGCGCCGCACCGGCCTGCTGACGGCGCTGGTCGCCGTCGGCCTGATCGGCACGGCGACGACGGTGTCCTGGTCGCTGATCAGCTCGAACCGCTCCGCGGCGCAGGTGCGCGGCGCGGGTCAGGCGGCGACGCAGTCGCAGCGTCTGGCGAAGGCGGTCTCGACCGCGCTGCTGGGCAACAAGAACGCCTTCCCGGAAATGAAGGAAGCGTCGGAGATCCTGACCGGCGTGATCGGCTCGCTGCGCGACGGCAGCGGTGAGCTGGCCAAGGCCCCGGGCTCGGTCGATCCGCTGCTCGACAAGATCGCCCCGATGGTGGCGCGCGCCGACAAGAACACCAAGGTCATGCTGGCGCAGGAAAAGGTGTTGACGCAGGTCGGCGCCGCGCTGCGCGCGATCAACCGGCAATCGTCCGACCTGCTGGAAAGCGCCGAGGCCGTGGCCTCGCTGTCGCTGCAGAGCTCGGCCCCGACGGGCGAGGTCGCCGCGGTCGGTCAGCTGGTGATGCTGACGCAGCGGATCGGCAAGTCCGCCAACGAATTCCTGACGCAGGAAGGCGTGAGCCCCGAGGCCGTGTTCCTGCTCGGCAAGGACTTGAACGCGTTCCGCGAGATCGCCCAGGCGCTGCTGAACGGCAACCCCGAGCTGCGTTTGAACGGCGCCAAGGATCCGCAGGTGCGCGAACGCCTGAAGGTGCTGCTGACGCAGTACGACCAGACCCGCTCGCAGGCCACCGCCATCCTGTCGAACCTGCAGGGCCTGGTGTCCGCGCGGGAAGCGCAGACGGCGATGCTCAATGACTCGGAAGTGCTGCGCAAGGACCTGGACGACCTGGGCGTCGGACTGGAATCCGCCGGCGGCCTGAACCCGGGCGTGCTGATCGCCATGCTGGCCTCGCTCGCGGTGCTGGTGATCGGCTCGGTCGGCTTCCTGCGGCTGTATGTGTCCGACCAGTCGCGTCGCGCGCAGATGGCGGAAGAACAGCGTCGCGAGGCCGAGGCGCAGGAGCAGGAAGCCAAGCGCGTCAACGATGCGAACCAGGCGGCGATTCTGCGGCTGATGAACGAACTGCAGACGGTGGCGGAAGGCGACCTGACGCACCAGGCGACCGTGACCGAGGACATCACGGGCGCGATCGCCGACTCAGTGAACTACACCGTGGAAGAGCTGCGCTCGCTGGTCCATCAGGTGCAGACGACGGCGGTCCGGGTGACGGACACGACCGCGCAGGTCGACCAGACCTCGACCGAACTGCTGGCCGCGTCGACCGAACAGCTGCACGAGATCCGCGCCACCGGCGAGGCGGTGCTGCAGATGGCGCATCGGATCAACCAGGTGTCCGCGCAGGCGCAGCAGACCGCCGACGTGGCCCGCCAGTCGCGGGAAGCGGCCGAGCAGGGTCTGGAAGCGATGCAGAACAACATCGGCGGTATGAACCAGATCCGCGACCACATCCAGGAAACGTCCAAGCGCATCAAGCGGCTGGGCGAGTCTTCGCAGGAAATTGGCGAGATCACCGAGCTGATCTCGGACATTACCGAACAGACCAACGTGCTGGCGCTGAACGCGGCCATCCAGGCGGCGTCCGCGGGTGAAGCTGGTCGCGGCTTCTCGGTGGTGGCGGAAGAAGTGCAGCGGCTGGCGGAACGCTCCGCCGACGCGACGCGACGGATCGCCGCGCTGGTCAAGACCATTCAGACCGACACGCACGATGCGGTGGCCGCCATGGAGCGCTCCACGCTGGGGGTGGTCGAGGGGACGAAGCTGTCCGACGCGGCCGGCCGCGCGCTGGAAGACATCGACTCGGTGTCGCGTCGCCTGGACGACCTGATCGGTCAGATCTCGACGGTCGCGCAGAACGAAGCACGCGCCGCCAACGAGGTCGGCGCCAACATCCAGCACATCTTCGCGGTGACCGAGCAGACTTCCGACGGTACGCGCTCCACCGCCCAGATGGTGCATGAGCTGTCGCGGTCGGCGGAAGCGCTGAAGCAGTCGGTGGCCCGGTTCAAGGTCACGTCCTGATCGGGACGCGCCCCACACCCGGCCACACCGGTAGAACAGGGATCACCCCGCACCGCGTCGACAAATAGAAGAGAACAAGAGCGAGCATGGACCTTACGCGCGAATCCGAGTTCCCCGCCGACCTGAGCCCCTTGGCCTGGGTCCAGGAGGAGCTGCGCCGCACGCTGGAATCGGTGCACAAGGCCCTTCGCCGCGTGCTGCGCGATGCCGATGCGCGGTCGACGACGCTGGGCGGCGACGGCCAGCCCAGTCCCGCCCTGCAAGGCGCGGCCCAGCAGATGCACCAGGCCGCCGGCGTGCTGGCGGTGGTCAGCCTGCCGGCCGCGGCGCATCTGCTGCGCGCCGCCGAGGCGACGCTGTTCCGTCTGGCCGAGAACCCGGCCAGCGTGAGCATCGCCGAGGTCGAGGCGGTCGAGCGCGCGGACTTCGCGGTCCTCGCCTTCATCGCCAAGACGCTGGCCGGCGGACAGCCGAGCTCGCTGGCGCTGTTCCCCGCCTACCAGACGCTGCAGGAACTCAACGGCGCGGGTCGCATCCATCCTGCCGACCTGTGGACCGAAGAATTCCGCTGGCGCGAACTGCCGCTGGATCGCGGCGTGCGCGCGCTGACCTCCGAGCAGATGCGTACGCCGTTCGAGGCGCTGCTGCTGAAGCAGATGCGCGCCCCGGCGCCGGGTCAAGGGCAACTGCTGAGCGATCTGTGCGCCGGCCTGGCGCTCACCCAGACCCAGGCCAACGCGCGGACGCTGTGGATGCTGGCTGCGGGCCAGTTCGAGGCCCAATCGCGCGGCTTGCTGCCGGTGGACACACTGGTCAAGCGCCTGGGCTCGCGTCTGCTGGCGCAACTGCGCGCGGGCAGCGATGCCGCGCCGTCCGAGCGCCTGGCCAAGGACCTGCTGTTCTTCGCCGCTGCTGCCAAGCATGCGGAACCCGGCTCCGCGCCGCGCCTGAGCGCGGTGCAACAGGCCTATGGCCTGGTCGAAGCCGACACCGTGGACTACCGCGACGACGCGCTGGGTCGCATCGATCCGAACTGGGTCGCGGCGGCCAAGCGTCGCGTCATCGCGGCGAAGGAATCGTGGGCCTCCGCCGCCGAAGGCGAGACCCACCGCCTGGGCGGCCTGGACGAGCAGTTCGCCAACGTCGCCGAGTCGCTGCAGAAGCTCTTCCCGAGCGGCGAGGTGCTGGGCGACACGCTGCGTCGTGCCGTCGTCGCGACGCTGCGTTCGGGCCGCGCGCCCGAAGCGGCGCTGGCGATGGAGATCGCCACGTCGATGCTCTATCTGGAGGCGGCGCTCGAAGACGAGGCCTTCGACCAGCCGGAGCAGGGCGAACGCGTGAAGAGCCTGGCCCGCCGCATCGAGTCGGTCGGCCACGGCGAAGCGCCGCTGCCGCTCGAAAGCTGGATGGAGGAGCTCTACCGCCGCGTCGCCGATCGGCAGACGCTGGGCTCCGTCGTTCACGAGCTGCGCGCCAGCCTGTCCGAAGTCGAACGTCAGTGCGACGAGTATTTCCGCGACCCCAGCAAGCGCGACCTGCTGATCCCGGTGCCGGGACAGCTGCAGGCGATGCGCGGGGTGTTCAGCGTGCTGGGCCTGTCGCAGGCCGCGCAGGCGACGCTGAAGATGCGCGACCAGGTCGATGAACTGGCCAACACCGAGGTCGATCCGACGCTGTCGGGACCTCGCGCGCAGTTCGACCGGCTCGCCCACAACCTGGGCGCGCTGGGTTTCCTGATCGACATGCTGAGCGTGCAGCCGCAATTGGCCAAGCGCATGTTCCGCTTCGAGGACGACACCGGACTGCTGCAGTCGCTGGTGGGCCGCGAAAGCGAACTGCACGAAGTCGAGCCGGCGCTCGCCGTCGAAGAAGCCGCGGCGCAGCCCCAGTTGATCGATCAGTTGCAGGCGACGGCGCAAGCCGTGGCGCAAGGGGATCGCTCGACCGAGGAACTGGCCCGCGATCTGGAACGGATCTCCCACGAAGCCCGCGCCGCCGACGATCTCGGCATGGCGCAGGCGGCGCAGCAGGCGCAACAGCAACTGCTGTCGTCCGGCGGCGACGCCGCGGGCAGCCATGCGGCCGAATCGCTGCAGCAGTTCATCGAGGCCGCCGCCCCCGCGGCGCCTCCGGCGCAGGCGCCGAGCGCGCCCATCCCGCAGGCCGAGGAAGCCATCGACGAGGAGATGCTGGGCATCTTCCTGGAAGAGGCTGCCGAGGTCGTGACGACCGCCCGCGAGGCGATGACCGCGCTTGCCCGCAACGGCAGCGACAAGGAACAGCTGACGACCGCGCGCCGCGCCTTCCACACGCTGAAGGGCAGCTCGCGCATGGTCGGGCTGAACGAGTTCGGCGAAGCCGGCTGGGCCTGCGAGCAGCTGTACAACCAGCGGCTGTCGGAGCACCCGCAGGCCGACTCGGACCTGCTGCGCTTCAGCAACGAGGCGCTGGACGCCTTCCAGGCCTGGGCCGCCGCGATCGCCGAGGGACGGCCGCATGGCTTCCACAGCGCGCCGTTCCGCGCATCGGCCGACGCACTGCGCCTGGAGAACCGCTACCTGCCCCTGCAGGTGTCGGCCGAGCCGGTCGCTCCCGTGGCTGCTGCCGTCGCTGTCCTGCCTGAAGCGACCGAGGTCGTCGAACACATCGACGTCGGCGCAGTTCCCGAACTGATCGAGGTCGCGGAAGTCGCGGAAGTCGCGGAAGTGGCTGAAGTCGTCGAGGTGCCGGCCGTCGACGAGGTGCACGAACTCGATCTGGCCGATCTGCCCGAGTTGTCGCTCGCCGACGAGGTCGCCGCTCCCGCGCAAGCGCCCGCCGCCGACGAACAGGCCGCGCTGGACCTGCTGGCGACGCTTGACGCCGAAGAACCGGTGCCGGCGGGCGGGATCCTGCCCGCGTTGGATCTCCCCGCACTCGATCTGCAGGGCCTGGACGTGCCTGCGCTGCCGGTGGCCGACCTGGGCATCGTCACGGCCGTCGAGCCCGCCGTGCCCCACGATGGCCTGTCCCTGGACTTCCCGGGGGAACTGCCCGAGTTGACCCAGACGGTGCCGGAATCGGGCTCCTCGGTCGATCTGGGCGCCTTGTCCGCAGCCGATCTGTCAGCGCTCGACACGACGATGTCGCTGCCGACCGTGGCCGACGTGGTCGAACCCGCTGCGCTGCACGAACCGTCGACGCTTGAACTGCCGACGGCCGTCGAGCCGCCGGTCTTCCATGATGAACCGACGCAGGCGCTGGAACCCACGCTGACGGCTGCCGAGGAGCCGACGCTCGCGCTGGACCTGCCGGAGGGCTGGCCGACGGACGCGCCGCTGGTGGAGATCGAAGCCACGACGCCGATGCCGCTCGACGAACTGCCGGCCGCGCCGGTGGTGGACCAGCCCGCGCTGGACCTGCTGGATCTCTCGGACCTGAATACCGAGCCCGTGACGGCGATCGACGCGACCTCGTCCCCCGACGACCTGTCGCTGACGCTGGACCTGGGTGAGGAACTGGTCGGCACGCCGCCCGAAGGCCTGTCGCCGCGCAGCTTGTCCGATCTCGAACTGCCGGACCTCGATCTGGGCACGCCGGCCGTGGCGGCGCCGCATGCAGCACCGGCGCTGAGCCTGGTGGGGGGCACGGCGGTCACGCCGCCCGCCGCCGACGGTCCGGTCGACGCCCTCGACGAGGACGTCGACGCGGGCGACAGCGACGAAGGCGTGAAAGTCATCGGACCGCTGCGCATCAGCATCGCGCTGTTCAACATCTTCCTGAACGAGGCCGACGAACGTTCGCGCCGTCTGCAGGTGGAACTGACCGAGTGGTCGCTGCTGCCTCAGTCGCCGCTGCCGCAGGACGCGGAAGCGCTGGCGCACGGGCTGGCCGGCAGCGCGGCGACGGTTGGATTCGACGACCTGTCGACGCTCGCCCGTTGCCTGGAACACGCCTTGGGCCGCGCCCAGGGTCATGAGGTGGGCGATCCGACGCTCTTCCAGCGCGCCGCGGATGAGATCCGGCGCCTGCTCCACCAGTTCGCCGCCGGTTTCCTGAAGGAAGCGGATCCGGCGCTGGTCGCCGAGCTGCAGGCCTTCGAGCCGGGCGCGTTGCTGCCCGACGGCCACGCCGACAGCGACGAAGGCCTGCTGGCCATGTCGCTGGAGGAGGTTTCCACCGCTTCGCTGCCGGCCAGCCTGTTGAATGCGCCGGTGTCGCCGGTCGTGCCGGACGAGCCTGATTTCCCGACCTCGCAAGCCGCCTTCCACCGGGCGGCCGAAGCGACCGACGACGATTTCGACTTCAACCAGCCCGACCAGATCGAGCCGGAACTGATGCCGATCTTCGAGGAGGAAGCCGAGGATCTGCTGGGCGAGCTGCACGGCGCGCTGCGTGAATGGGCGGCCCAACCGGCGGATACCGGTCGCGCGGCGGCCTGCATGCGCGTGCTGCACACCTTCAAGGGCGGCGCGCGCCTGTCCGGCGCGATGCGCCTGGGCGAGGAAGCGCACCGCCTGGAATCCCAGGTTGAACACCTGCTGGCCGAGGGCGAACCTCGCTTCGAGCAGCTGCTCGCGTTGCAGGATGCCGGCGACAGCCTGGAGCACAGCTTCAAGACGCTGCAGCGGACGTGGCGCAACCCGGCGCCGGTGGTCCCCGCGCCGATGGCGCCTGCCGAGTCGGCTGCACCGGTCGTCGAAGCGCCCGCACCGATCCCGGTGGCGGAACCGATCGAGGTCGTCGAGTTGCCCGTGGAAGGATCGGATGCGATTCCGGTGCCTGCGGACGAGGAGCTTCCCGCGCCGGAGACGTCGGTGGTCGAGCCGGATGCACCGGTCGAGGAACCGATCACCGAGCCTGCGATCGAGCCGATCGCCGAGATCGCTCAGCCCATCGCCGAGGACGCTGCTCCCTTGGAGCCGGAGGCGCCGACGCCCGTCGTCGTGGCACCGCCGGCCGACATCGAGATCGACTGGGCCCATTTCAGCGAAGTCGCCGACCTCGGGCAACCGCTGGAAAGCGCGCCGGTCGCCCCGGCCGCGCAGGTGCGGGTCCGTGGCGCGCTGCTGGAACGCATGGCCGCGCTGTCGGGCGAGGTGTCCATCCGTCGTGCCCGCCTGGAATCCGAGCTGGGCCAGATGCGCACGTCGCTGGGCGACCTGGACGACAACCTGGAGCGCCTGCGCACGCAGTTGCGCGAGCTGGAACTGCAGGCCGAAGCCCGCATTGCCGCTCGCCAGGAAGCCGCGCAGGTCACCGGCAAGGACTTCGATCCGCTCGAGTTCGATCGCTACACCCGCTTCCAGGAACTGACCCGGATGCTGGCCGAGTCCGTCAACGACGTGGCGACGGTCCAGCGCGGCCTGCAGCGCAACGTGGCGGCGGGCGAAGATGAACTGGCCGGCCAGTCCCGGCTGACGCGCGAACTGCAGGACGACCTGCTGCGCACGCGGATGGTGGAGTTCGACAGCAGCCTGGGCGAACGCCTGCATCGCGTCGTGCGCCAGGCTTCCCGCGAAAGCGGCAAGCAGGCGCAGCTCGAGATCCGCGGTGGCGGCGTCGAACTGGATCGCGCCGTGCTGGAGCGCCTGACCGGCGCGTTCGAGCACCTGCTGCGCAACAGCGTGGTCCACGGCATCGAGGCCCCGGACGTCCGCCAGCAGGCCGGCAAGGCCCCGGTGGGCCGCATCGTCCTGAACCTGCATCAGGAAGGCAACGAGATCCAGGTCCGCTTCAGCGATGACGGCGCCGGCCTGAACCTGGGACGGATCCGGGCCCGCGGCGAGAGCCAGGGCCTGATCCAGCCGGGTCAGGACGTCAGCGACTCGCAGCTGATGGACCTCATCTACGAGCCGGGCTTCTCCACCGCCGACGCGCTGACCGAAATGGCCGGCCGCGGTGTCGGCATGGACGTGGTCCGCTCGGAAGTGAACACCCTCGGCGGCTACGTGCTCACGGAGTCGACGGCGGGGCAGGGCGCGAGCTTCGAGCTGCGCGTCCCGCTGACGACGGCGCTGACGCAGGTCGTCGTGCTGCGCTATGGCGATCGCAAGGTCGCGGTGCCCGCGGCGCTGATGCTGTCGGTGCAGCGCCTGCCGGTCGAGACGGTGGAACAGGCTTATGTCGACGGTTCGCTCATGGCGGCCGGCGAACGCATGCCCTTCTACTGGCTGGGCGGCCTGATGCGCCACAGCGACCGCGGCTTCGCGCATGGCAAGACGCTGCCGGTGGCGCTGGTGCACAGCGCGCAGCAGCGCCTGGCGCTGCACTGCGACGAAGTCCTGGGCAACCAGGAAGTCGTGATCAAGAACCTGGGCCCGCAGCTGATGCAGGTCCCGGGCCTGGCGGGCATCAGCCTGCTGGCTTCGGGCGACGTGGCGCTGATCTACAACCCGGTGGCGCTGGCCAACCGCTACGGTCATGCCGCGCAGCAGCGCGTGCACGACGCCGAAGCGGCGGCGCGCCAGGAGGTGGTGGAAGAAGCCAAGGTCCAGCTGGCGCCGCTGGTGATGGTGGTCGACGATTCGCTGACGGTCCGTCGCGTCACGCAGCGCCTGCTGGAACGCGAAGGCTATCGTGTGCTGCTGGCCAAGGACGGTCTCGATGCGATGGAACGTCTGGGCGGCGACGAGTTGCCCACGGTCGTGCTGTCGGACATCGAGATGCCTCGCATGGACGGCTTCGACCTGGTCCGCAACCTGCGTGCGGACACGCGTCTGGCGGGCCTGCCCGTGATCATGATCACGTCGCGCATCGCGCAGAAACACCGCGAGTATGCACAACAGCTCGGAGTCAACGATTACCTGGGCAAGCCCTATGACGAAGAGCACCTGCTGGGCCTGATCGCCCGATACACTTCGCACCTGTCCGCCGCTCAGCCGGCGAGGGCGTAGCGTCCGGCCTCCCGGACATCGGGGAGCCGGCGCCAGGATCCATCCTCCACGCTGCAAACACCATGTCCGGGGTAGTCGACCATCTTGCCGAACTGACGGGCTTCCGTGACCGCGATGTCATGGACGTCACGCTCGTCACCGCGCTGCGGGATCTGCTCAACGGTCCCGTGGCCGCGGTCGCCATCTACCGATGCGTCGGCGAGCCCGGCCAGCAGCGCTGGCTGACCCGCGCGAGGCTGCGGTCCGGCGATTCGGTCGCCACCGCCGATTCGCTGTGGGTCGATCCCGACTCGCTCCCCCGGCTGGCCGAACATCCCCGCCGCCTCGAATGCCTGACGCAGCGCAGCGTGCTGCAGCAGCGCGAAGGCGAGGAGTGGGTGACGCTGTTCCCGCTCGCCACGGAGCGCGAGGTCGTCGGCGTGCTGGAGCTGCACACCGCGCGCCGGCTCAAGGCCGAAGCGCAGCGGATGGTGTCGAGCGTGCTGCGGATCTATCACAACTTCCAGGGCCTGCTGGACTACAGCGAGCGCGACACGCTGACCGGCCTGCTCAACCGCAAGACCTTCGACGAAAGCTTCCTGAAGGCGGTGTCGGAGCTGCCGATGCGCGCGCTCAGCGACGCTGCCGCGCTGGACGAGGCGGGCCAGGATAGGCGGCATGCCGCGGTGCATCCGCGCTACTGGCTGGGCGTCATCGACATCGACCTGTTCAAGACGATCAACGACCGCTTCGGTCACCTGATCGGCGACGAAGTCCTGCTGCTGCTGTCGCGCCTGATGCGCAGCAGCTTCCGCTTCAACGACCTGCTCTACCGCTTCGGTGGCGAGGAGTTCGTCGTGCTGATGCGCTGCGAGGACGAGCCCGACGCGGCCCATGCCTTCGAGCGTTTCCGCAACAACACCGCGCAGTACGCATTCCCGCAGGTGGGCCGCATCACGGTCAGCATCGGCTTCACACAGATCCGCGGCGGCGATTCGCCAGCGGCCGCCTTCGAGCGTGCCGACAAGGCCGTCTATCACGCCAAGGGCGCCGGACGGAACCAGGTGCAGAGCCACGCCACGCTGGTCGCCCAGGGCGCGATGTCCGAGGCCAAGCACCTGAGCGACGTCGAACTCTTCTGACATCGTGAACAGGACGTGGCGCTGGACCGCCCTCGCCGCCTCGGCGGTGACGGCCCTTTCGGCGCTGCTGATCGGTTGCGCATCGCCCCCGCCGGTGAGCGGCCCCGATCTGCCGGCGCAGCCCGGCGCGCAACTTGCCGACGACGGCAGCCACCTCTGGCAGGACTTCGACTGGATCGATGCTTCACGCCAGCGTGCAGTGCCTGTCCGTGTCTACTGGCCCCAGGGCCAGGCCCCGGCCGGCGGCTGGCCGGTGGTGGTGTTCTCGCATGGCATGGGCGGCTCGCGCCGCGGCTACAGCTACCTCGGCAGCTACTGGGCCGCGCACGGCGTGGTCGCCATGCACGTGCAGCACATCGGCAGCGACCGCCGCCTGTGGGCGGGCGGCTTCGGCTGGTCCAACTCGCTGAGCCTGGTGCTGCGTCTGCAGCACGCGGCCCAGCGCGAAGAGGCCGTCGATCGCACGCAGGACGTCCGCTTCGCGCTCAACCAGTTGCTCGCGGGGCCGCTGGCGCCCAGGCTCGATCCGGCGCGCCTCGCGATCGCGGGGCATTCCTATGGCGCCAACACCAGCCTGCTGCTGGCGGGCGCGAAGGTGCCGGCATCGGCGGAACTGCCGGGCGGCACGCCGCTGGCGGCCTTGGTCGAGCCGCGATTCAAGGCGGCGATCCTGATCTCCGCGCCACCGTTCTACGGCGAAGGCGATCCCGCGCCCATCCTGTCGGGCATTGCGATTCCCACCTTGCACATCAGCGCCACCGACGACGAGATCACCATTCCCGGCTACTACAGCGGCCCGGCGGACCGCGTGGCGCTCTTCGACGCGATCGGCGGGCCGCACAAGGCGCTGGCGATGTTCAGCGGCGGTTCGCACAGCATCTTCACCGACCGGATGAACACTGGCGGTCAGGAACTGAACCCGAAGGTCAAGGCCGCCACGCGTGAACTCAGCCTGGCCTATCTGCGGCTGGTGCTGGATGGCGACGGTGCGCCCCTGCGCGACTGGCAGGGTCGCCATGCTGCGCTGCTTGCGCGATGGCAGGCGCCGTGAGCCGGCCCTGGCCGCAGGCGCCACGGCTGCGGGTGGTCGTCAAGTCCTGACCCCGCGAAGCGAGCATGCGAGGCGCCCGGGCCGGGTTTTGGAGACACCAACGTGGCTTTCCCGGCACGCAGCATGTGAGCAGGGACTTGCTTTTCCCGCGCGACCCCTCTAGCGTTAGGCCCATGTGAACGGTCTCCGCAGAGAGACGCGACACCGGACCCCGCACGCGGGGCTTGAGAGAAGCGCGACATCACGTCGCGAGCAACAGAAGCACTGGGGTGGATGTCGGCGCGGATGTCATCGCTGTGATGCCGTCGTCCACAGGGTTGTACCAACACGGGCGAGCAAGCCCGGACCGTCGATGCGCATGCTGACCTTTCCGGTGGCTGCGGGCCTGTTGCTGGCCGGCTGCGTCGCTTTCGTGGCCACCGCCTACGGCGAGTACCGCAGTCTTGGCGAACTGACGCGTCAGGAGAACGTGCGTGCCCATGCGCTGCGCACGCAGCAGCTCATCTCCGACCTCAATGCGCTGCTGATCGATCTCGAGACCGGCACGCGCGGCTTCCTGATCACCGGCGATGCCGCGTTCCTGCAGCCGTACGAGCGCGCCCTGCGCGATCTCGACGCCAACTATGCCGAACTCAAGACCGCGCTCGCGCGCTCGGGCGATCGGCAGGAGACGGCCTTCGCGCGCCTGGACCGTTTCATCGCGGAACGCCGCGACCAGGTCGAGCGTCAGGTGGAGAGTCGCTGGAAGGACGGCGAATCCGCACTGAAGGATCGGCAGGCCTACGTGGCGGGCAAGCAGTTGATGGACGAGATCCGCGGCGAGCTTGGCCGGTTGAAGTCCTTGCAGCAACAACGGATCGACGGGATAGAGACGGCCGTCGCGATCCAGACGAAGGAGACCACGCTGCTGGCCCAGGTGCTGCCATTGGCCGGCGGCGTGATGGTGGCCGCGGCGATGGCGGCGCTGTGGATGGAACGCGAGCGCCGCGACCAGGCGGAGCGCGCCCTCCGCGACAGCCATGCGCAACTGGAAGGGGCCGTGGTCGAGCGCACCCGCGCGCTGACGGAGGCGCTGCAACGCATCCAGAGCTTCGCCGCGGAACTGGACAGCAGCGTCGAGGCGGAGCGGCGGCGCCTGGCGCGCGAGGTCCACGATCAACTGGGCCAGCTCGGCACGGCGGCCAAGATGCTGGCCTTGTCCATGGCGCGCAAGATTGCGCCTGCCAAGGAGCCGATGCACGAGGAGATGCTCAGCATCGCCGACGAAGTCATCGGTGCGGCGCGCCGCATTGCCAACACGCTGCGCCCGCCCTTGCTGGACGACTTCGGTTTCGGTGCCGCGGTGCAGCATTACGTGCAAGGCCTGCAGCGCCAGAGCGATCTCATCGTCGATGTCGACCTCGCCTCCGACGAGGCCCTGACGCCCGAGCAGCACAACCAGCTGTTCCGGCTGCTGCAGGAGGCCGCGACCAACGTGCTGCGGCACGCGCAGGCGCATCAGCTGACGATCGAATCGCGCCTCGAGGACGGCGAATACCGCTTGCGCATCGAGGACGACGGCGTGGGTCCCGGTCACGTGCGCGCCGACGCGTCAGGGTTGCGGAACATGCGGGAGCGCGCCGTGCTCGCAGGCGGGATGATGGTGTTCGGGCCGGCGCCCCAGCGCGGCACGCGGATCGACGTCCGCGTGCCGGTAGGCGCCGATGACGGTGAAGCGGAAGATGCGGACGGGGCCGACGTCGGTGCCGGCACGCGGCGGGAGAACGAGGAGGGTTGGGATGAGATTTCTGATCGTTGACGACCATCCGATCATGCGGCTCGGGGTCAAGCAGTTGATCCAGGGGTACTGGCCCCAGGCGGTGATCGACGAGGCGTCGACCATCGCCGAAGGGTTGCAGCTCGGCCAGGCGCACAAGCCGGACGCGCTGGTGCTGGACCTCTCCTTGCCCGACGCGAGCGGGACCGAGGGCGCCAGCCGCATGCTGCGGGCGATCAAGGGCGTGCCCGTGCTGGTGCTGAGCCTCAACGCGGAGTCCGCCTACGCGGCCCGCCTCCTGCAGATGGGCGTCTCCGGCTATCTCCCGAAGGACAAGGCGACCGACGAGCTCGTCGTCGCCCTCCAGCGTCTGCTGCAGGGCGGGCGCTACGTCACGGCGGCGATGGCGGACCATCTGCTGGGGCTGTTGAGCGGCGCCACACCGGGACAGCTGCCGCACGAACAGTTGTCGGCCCAGGAGCATCGCGTGATGCTGCTGATCGCGGCCGGCAAGACGCCCGCCGAGATCGCCGACACCATGCACCTGTCGGCCAAGACGGTCGGTACCTACCGCGCGCGCATCCTGGAGAAGACGGGCTGGCGCAACAACACCGAGCTGACGAAGTACTGCGTCCAGCACGGTCTCACCGACATCCAGTGAAGCGCCGGAGCACGTAGGTGATCGCCCGACAAATCCTGCGGAGGGAACCCGACATCAGCTCGGGCGGGGTGCCGCTGATGTGGGCGCCCAGGCGCGCGCAAGATGCCGGACAGGCGGTGACAACCAGTCGCCGCGTGGATCCGGAGCATCCTTCCATGGACATTTTTCTCGTCGAGGACTCGTCGGCCATCCGCCGGCTCCTGGCACGCAGGCTCGAGGACATGCCGGGCGCACGCGTCGTCGGCGAGGCGGACTCCGCGCCGCAGGCGATCGCACTGATCGACTGGCTCCAGCCGGACACGGTGCTGCTGGACATGACGCTGCTGGTCGGGACCGGGATCGACGTGCTGCGCGCCTTGCGCGCCAAGGGTTACCGGGGACGCATCCTGATGCTCACGCACCATGCGATGGACGCCTACCGCGACATGTGCATGAAGGCGGGCGCCGACGGCTTCTACGACAAGGGCTCGGGTCTGGAGACGCTCTTCGGCGACCTCGATGAACTGCTGCAGAGCGAGCTGGTCGGTGGCCGGCAGCAACGGCCGTCGCCGCTGCTGCGCGATGCCGTGACCGGTCTGCTCGGCCAGGTCGCGTTGCTCGAGCGCCTGGACCAGGTGCTGCGCATGGTCAACGCCGAGGCCGGCAAGGTCGCCGTCACGGTGGTCGTGCTGAAGGGCCTGGACGCGCTGCTGCGCAGCCAGGGCGTGTCGGCAGCGGCGCCGGTGCTGGTCGAGATCGGACGCCGCATGGCGGGCTGCGCCGGCCCGGCCGACCTGCTGGCGCGGCATGCCAACGAGCAGTTCGCGCTGGTCGTCGCGCGCGCCGGTTCGGCGCAGGAAGCGGAAGCCTTGACGATACGCATCGGGGAATCGCTGGCCGATCCCTTCGACCTGGGCGGCCACGAGGTGC
Organism: uncultured Burkholderiales bacterium; assembly: GCA_966211105.1. GTDB lineage: Bacteria > Pseudomonadota > Gammaproteobacteria > Burkholderiales > Burkholderiaceae_C > Roseateles. Next base: position 32,989 of record CBIHMU010000036.1, on the reverse strand, counting down.
GGCTGGACAGCCATGTCGGCCTGGCCGTCTATCCCCGCGACGCGGTGTCCGCGCGCGGACTGCTCATCCTTGCGGAGGCCCGGGCCCACGGCTCGCGACTGCCCGAAAGGGGCAGCGCCGTGGTGCATTGACGGGACACGGATGCGGAGAAGCGTCCCGCTGCTCCTGGTCTCGGTCGCGCTTGGCGGCCTGATCGACGCTGCGCGCGGCGGCACGGCGACCAACACCCTCACGTCGCAGACGACGGTCTCGTCCGCGTGCAACGTGTCGGGCTCGACACTGGCCTTCGGCTCGGCCATCAATCCGATCGGCGCGGGACCGGTCAACGGCACCTCGACGCTGACCATCGAGTGCACCGCCACCACCGCCTACACCGTCGCCTTGAGCGCTGGCAGCAACGCCGGCGGGGCCGCCAACTTCTCGGCGCGCAGGATGGTCAACGGCGCCTACACGCTCGGCTACCAGCTCTATGTGGACGCGGCGCGGACCGCCGTCTGGGGCAACAGCACCGGCGGCAGCACCGTCTACAGCGGCACCGGCACCGGGGGCATCCAGAGCGTGACGATCTATGGGCAGGTGCCCTCGCTGACCGGTGCGGTGCCGGGGGCGTACACGGACACGGTCACGGTGACGGTGACCTACTGAACGCGATCGACGGCCGCCCGCGGGCGGCGCGTCAGCAGGACGGCTTCGGGCGGCCGGGACGCCCAGGGAGACATCGGACAACAAGACACAGGAGTGACGCCGATGAAAACGATGCGACACGGGCTGGCCGCTCCGGGCATGACGGCCATGCGGGCGGCCATGCGGGCGGCTTGGCGGGCGGTCATGCGAACGGTCAAGCCGGCGGTCGGGTTGGTGACCTGGCTGATGATTGTGCCGGTGGCCTTGCTGACGACATCGGCGGCGCGCGCCGCCGACGTCAGCATCATGCCGGTCAACGTGCGGCTGGACCGCGCGAACGACCGCGCGACGGTGCAGGTCCAGAACAACGGCACGGAGCCGGTGACGATGCAGGCCGAGGGCATCCGCTGGACCCGCGAGAACGGCCAGGACGTCGACGGACCGACGACGGACCTGCTGGTGAATCCGCCGATCTTCACGCTGCAGGCCGGCCAGGTCCAGGTCTTGCGCGTGGGTCTGCGGCGTCCGCCCGACCTGCAGCAGGAGGCGACCTACCGGATGGTGCTGCGCGAGGTGCCGGTGGCCCGCCCCGGCGGCGACACGCAGGTCACCGGCGCGGTGCGGGTGCTGGTGGCGCTGCGGGTGCCGGTCTACGTGGCGCCCAACCAGGTGCGGCGGGACTCGAGCTGGAGCGTGCAGCGCGCCAGCAGCGGCGAGACGGTGGCGACGGTGACCAACGCCGGCAACGTGCATGTGAAGGTCAGCGAATTGCGGCTGACCGGCGCCAACGGCGAGGTGAAGTCGATGGCCGTTCCGGGGGCGCAAAGCGTGGTGTTCCCCGGTGAACAGCGCAGCTACCGCATTCCCACGCCGGCCGGGCCGCCCGGCAATCTGCAGGTCATGACCGATCAGGGATTGCAGCAGGTCACGGCCGGTGCAACGGGCAAGTGATCCCCGCCTGATGCCGGCGGCGCTCTGCCTGTGCGTGACGGCCGCAGCGCAAGCCCAGCAGCCCGCGCCGGCGGCGCCATTGCCCGCGCCCGCGGCTTCCGATGCGGCCCAGGCGCTGGTCCAGGCCCCGCGCTTCGGCGAGACGCTGCTGCTGGGCCTGAAGATCAACGGCATCCCGCAGCCGCAGACGGTGCGCGCGGTGCGCGTGCCTGAAGGCATCGCCATCCCGCAGGCGCTCTGGACCGAGCTGAAATTCAGACCGCCCGCGCTGCCGCCGCGGATGATCGACGGCGAACTCCACATGATCCTCGGCGAGGGCCCCGGCGAGCTGATGCGCTGGCGCGTCGAGGAGCTGAGCCAGACGCTGGAGATCGAGGCGTCGCCCCAGGCCTTCTCCGAACAGCAGATCGAGGTGGCGCGCTCCGCGGCGCAGGTGACCCTGCCGTCGACCTTCGGGCTCTACGCCAACTACGACGTGCAGTGGCAGAAGCGCCTGAGCGGCGACGGCAATGTCGACGGCGTGACCGAACTCGGCGTGCTGACCCCGCGGGGGGACCTCAACCACCAGCAGCTGTACCGCAGCGGCGTGGGCGGCGGCTGGGTGCGACTGGACACGCGCTGGACCATCGACCGCCCCGAGCACCTGACCAGCTGGCGGCTCGGAGACAGCATCGCGCAGCCGGGCACCTGGGGCCAGGCGATGCGTTTCGGCGGCCTGCAGTGGAGCACCGACTTCTCGTTGCGACCGGGCTTCCTGAGCTTCCCGCTGCCGACCTTGCGCGGCGAGGCGTCGCTGCCGTCGACGGTGGACGTCTTCGTCAACAACAGCCAGCGGCTGCAGGGGCGCGTGCAACCGGGGCCCTTCGACATCAGCGACCTGCCGCTGGTCACCGGTCAGGGAGAGATCCGCACCGTGGTGAAGGACCTGCTGGGCCGCGAGCAGATCGTCGTGCAGCCGTACTACATCAGCCCCTCGCTGCTGAAGCCGGGGCTCTCGGCCTACAGCCTCGAGGCCGGTTGGCTGCGGCTGAACTACGGCATCGACAGCAACCGCTACGGCCGCGCGGTGCTCGCCGGCACCTGGCGCAACGGCCTCACGCCGGCGTTCACGCAGGAGTGGCGCGGCGAACTGACGCAGCGCCAGCAGGCGCTCGGCGCGACAGGACTGTGGCTGTTCCCCGCGCTGGGCACGGTCAGCCTGGCGGGCGTGGCCAGCCGCAGCGACGATCCCGAGGCGCGCCGCGGCGCGCTCGCGACGCTGGGCGTCGAGCGCCAGGGCATGGACTGGAGCGGGGGGGTGCAGGTCAAGCGCGCCACGGCGGGTTTCACGCAGCTCGGCAATCCGGTGCTGCCGAAGTGGAGCGTCTCGGGGTCGGTGGGCACCTCGTGGCGGCAATGGGGACTGGGCATCGGATTCGTCAACCAGGGCGCGCCGCAACGGCCCGCACCGCAAGGGCAACTGCAAGTGGCCAACAAGCTCTGGTCCTTCAACGCCAGCCGCAGCCTCGACGGCTGGGGATTCTTCGGCCTGTCCGCGCTGAGGGCGGGCAACGGCGGCGGGACCGCGATCTCGGTCTTCTGGAGCCTGCTGCTCGACGGCAACAAGAGCCTGTCGACGGCGTGGCAGGGCCAGCGCGGCGGTGGGCAGCAGTCGCGCGATCTCTGGCAGGTCCAGCTGCAGAGCAATCCCCCGGTCGGCGAGGGCGTCGGCTACCAGCTGCTGACGGAATCGCACGGGCGACAGCAGGCGCAGGCGCAATGGCAGACCAACGTGGTGGCCCTGGACGGCGGCGTATCGCGCCTGGCGGGACAGACCGACGTGCGGCTCGGCGCGAGCGGCGGGCTCGCCTACATCGACGGCAGCGCCTATGCGAGCCGGCGCATCGACGGCGGCTTCGCCGTCGTGCAGGTCGACAACCAGGCCGACGTGCGCATCCTTCACGACAACCAGCCGGTCGCGCGCACCGACGCGACGGGGCGGGCGTTCCTGCCGGCGCTGCGCGGCTACCAGATGAACCGCGTCGGCGTGGTCGCCGACGATCTGCCCCTGGATGCCGAGATCGAGGCCCTGGAGTTGCAGGTCATGCCGGCCGCGCGCAGCGCGGCGCTGATCCGTTTCCCGATCGTGCACAGCCGCACGGCGACCTTCCGCCTCGTCGACGAGGCGGGCGAGCCGCTCCCGCCCGGGACTGAGTTGCAGGTCGCCGGATCGAGGCGCACCTTCCCGATGGGCCTGGACGGCCGGGCCTTCGTGACCGGACTGGTCGACGGCGCCGACGCGGTCAGCGAGGTGCTGGCACGGCGCGAAGACGGCACGCCGTGCCGTCTCGAGCTGCGGCTGCCGGCCCGGGCGACCGAACTGCCGGACCTGGGCACCGTGGTCTGTCGCAAGATCGCCAGCTGGTCGACGGGCGCGCCGCGCAAACCAGTCCAACCCGGCGCGGCGCCTCCTGCGGCGCCAACTGCGGAGACACCGGCCAAGAACACTCCCAAGGAGTCGCGATGAACGCCACACCCTTCCGCCTGCTTCGCATGCTGTCCTGGCTGGCACTGACGGGCGCGGCGCCCGCGGCGCATGCGCTGTGCGTCCAGGGCCTGTGCTCGTGCTCCGTCACGACGACGTCGGTGCTGTTCGCCAACTACAACCCGCTGGCATACGGCAACACCGATTCAACGGGAACCGTCACGGTGAAGTGCGGCGGCGTGGCGGGTCTGCTGGTCCCGTTCACCGTCGCGTTCAACCAGGGCGGCGGGCCGAGCATCTCCGCCCGTCGGCTGAGCTTCGGGGCGAATTCGCTCAACTACAACCTGTACATCGACAACACCTACACGACGGTCTGGGGCGACGGCACGACCGGGACGATGGTCGCCGGCAGCCTGCTGCTCGACGCGCTGGGACTGTCGCCGGGGCTGGTCTACACCGTCTACGCGCGCATCCCGGGCCGGCAGACCACCGTGCCCCCCGGCGGGCCGTACACCGACGCCGTCAGCGTGACGCTCACGTACCAGTGACGCTCACGACTCGGGCAGGGTCCGGTCCTTCACCACGGCGTAGCGCGCCATCGTCGCCATCCGGGCGGTTTCGTGCCGCACCACCGGCTCCGGATAGTCGCGCCCGAGCACCACGCCGCAGGCCGCGAGTTCCACCGGCTTCGCCAGCCATGGCGCGTGGATCAGCTTGGGCGGCAGCTTCGCAAGTTGCGGCAGGTAGCGCTTGATGAACTTCCCCTCCGGATCGAACTTCTCGCTCTGGTTGACCGGATTGAAGATGCGGAAGTAGGGCTGCGCGTCGCAACCGCTGGACGAGGCCCATTGCCAGCCGCCGTTGTTGGCGGCGAGGTCGAAGTCGATCAGCTTCTCGGCGAAGTAGGCTTCGCCGCGACGCCAGTCGATGCCGAGGTCCTTGATGAGGAAGCTGGCGGTCACCATGCGCAGCCGGTTGTGCATGTAGCCGGTCTCGTTGATCTGGTGCATCGCGGCGTCGACCAGCGGGTAGCCGGTGCGGCCCTGGCACCAGGCGTCGAAGTCCGCGTCCGCGTCGGGGCCGTCGGCCCAGGCGATGCGGTCGTACTCGGGCCGGAACGCACCGCCGACCACGTGCGGATGGTGGTGCAGGACCTGGTGGTAGAAGTCCCGCCAGATCAGCTCGGACAGCCAGGTCTGCGCGCCCGGGCTGACGGCCTTGCCGGCCGCCGGGGCATGGCCCCGCGTCCAGGCCTCGCGCGCCAGGCGGCGGATCGAGATCGTTCCGAAGCGCAGGTGCGTGCTGAGGTAGCTGGGGCCTTTCGCCGCCGGGAAATCGCGCGTCTCGCCATAGCGGTCGATGCGCTCGAGGAATTCGTCGAACAGTCGCCGTGCGCCCGCGCTGCCGCCGGACAGCGCGGCCGCCAGGCCGGCCGGCTCGAAGCCGATGTCGGCGAGCGACGGCACGCCCCGCTGCGGAACCTCCGCCAGATGCGCCGCGTAGCGCTCGACCGGATAGCTGCTCAGGAAGAAGGGCGTGATCTCCCGCAGCCACGCGTTCTTGTAGGGCGTGAAGACGCCGTAGGGCTTGCGTGAACCGGTCAGGATCTCCGAGCGCTCGAAGACGACGTGGTCCTTGAAGCTCTCCACCTGCACGCCGCGTGCGAGCAAGGTGTCTCCCACGTCGGCATCGCGGCGCAGCGCCTCCGGGTCATCGTCGTGGTTGAAGTACAGCGCGCCGATGTCCAGTTCCGCCGCCAGGGCCGGGATCTGCTCCCGCGCGGTGCCGTGGCGCACGATCAGGCCGGCGCCGGGCGCCAGTGCCGCCAGGTCCGCGTCCAGCACGCGCAGGGCGTCGACGATGAACTCGACGCGGCGGTCCGCGCGCGGCAGCGGGTCCAGGATGTCCGTGTCCAGCACGAAGGCGCAGAACACGCGCTCGTGATGCTTGAGGGCGTGGAAGAGGGCGGCATGATCGTCCGCGCGCAGATCGCGCCGGAACCAGACAAGGGCGTTCATGGAGAGGGAGTGTCGGTGAAATAGAATCCGTTCCTATGTCCAAGGAACGCATCGACCTGACCAACCAGTTCCTGATCGCCATGCCCGGCATGGTGGACGAGACCTTTGCCGGCTCCGTCATCTATCTGTGCGAGCACAACGAGAAGGGCGCGCTCGGCCTGGTCATCAACAAGCCGATCTCGCTGACCCTGGGCAACCTGTTCGAGAAGGTCGAGCTCGAGCTGACCGACCTGGACATGGCCGCGCGGCCGGTGTTCTTCGGCGGCCCGGTGCAGACCGAACGCGGCTTCGTGCTCCACGAGGCGCTGGACGAGCAGGGCAACCACTACAGCGCGACGCTGGCGGTGCCCGGCGGACTGGAGATGACCACCAGCCGCGATGTGCTCGAGGCCCTGTCCAATGGCGCGGGCCCCAAGCGCGTGCTGGTCACGCTGGGCTACAGCGGCTGGGCCGCGGGCCAGCTCGAGGAGGAACTCGGCCGCAACGGCTGGATCACCGTCGACGCCACGCCCGAGATCATCTTCGACACGCCGATCGAGGAGCGCTACGACAAGGCCCTCGCGCTGCTCGGCATCGATCCGCGCATGCTCAGCCAGGAGGCTGGCCACGCATGAATCCAGGAGGCGTCATGAGCCCGGTCTCTTCCGCTTCTTCTCCCGCCGCCTTTGTTTCCCCCCTCGGTTTCGACTTCGGTACCAAGCGCCTCGGCGTGGCGACCGGCAACCGGCTGCTGGGGAGCGCGCGCGGGCTGCGGACCCTCACCGAGCAGGGCGACGCCCGCTGGGCCGCGATCACCGCGCTGATCCAGGAGTGGCAGCCCGACGCGCTGGTCATCGGCGTGCCGCGCCATCCCGACGGCGCGCCGCACGAGATGACGGCCCGCGCGCTCAAGTTCGCCGGGCAACTGCGCGGCCGCTACCGGCTGCCGGTGGTCGAAGTCGATGAACGCTACACCAGCGTGGAAGCCCAGTCGCAGGGCGCGCGCGACCTCGATGCCGCGAGCGCGGCATTGATCCTCGAACAATTCTTCCGGGAACATCCATGAGCACATTGCACCTCGATGCGGAAGCGCTCTACGCCGACCTCGTGCGCGGCGTCCAGCGCCTGCTGCAACCCGACAGCGCCCTGGTTGGCATCTGGTCGGGCGGCGCCTGGCTGGCCGAGCGTCTCCAGCAGGACCTGAAGCTGCCCGGCCAGCACGGCGTCATCTCCAGTGCGCTGCACCGCGACGACTTCGGCAGCAAGGGCATGAACGCGAGCGCCGACCACACCAAGCTGCCCTTCGAGGTCGAAGGCCGGCACATCCTGCTGATCGACGACGTGCTCTACACCGGCCGCACGACGCGGGCGGTGATCAACGAGCTGTTCGACTTCGGCCGCCCCGCGAGCGTCACGCTGGCGGTGCTGGTCGACCGCGGCGGCCGCGAGCTGCCGATCGAGCCGGTGTTCTCCGCCGCGCGTGTCGCGTTGGCCCCGAACCAGCGCCTGAGCCTCGTCAAGGGCCAGGACGACGGCGACAACGGCCGCTTCAGCTTCGACGTGAAGGAGGACTGACCCCATGCTGAGCAAACGCAATCCGCAGCTGAACAAGCATGGCGAACTGATCCACCTGCTGTCCACCGAAGGCCTGCCCAAGGCCGTGCTGCACCAGATCCTGGACACGGCCGGCACCTTCCTCTCGGTCAACGACCGCGAGGTGAAGAAGGTGCCGCTGCTGCGCGGCAAGTCGGTGTTCAACCTGTTCTTCGAGAACAGCACCCGCACCCGCACCACCTTCGAGATCGCCGCCAAGCGCCTGTCCGCCGACGTCATCAACCTCGACATCGCGCGTTCCAGCACCGCCAAGGGCGAGACGCTGCTGGACACGGTCGCCAACCTGTCGGCGATGCACGCGGACATGTTCGTCGTCCGCCACAGCGAGTCCGGCGCGCCCTACCTGATCGCGCAGCACTGCGCGCCGCATGTCCACGTGGTCAACGCCGGCGACGGCCGCCACGCGCATCCGACGCAGGGCCTGCTCGACATGTACACGATCCGGCACTACAAGAAGGACTTCACCAACCTGACCGTGGCGATCGTCGGCGACATCGTGCATTCGCGCGTCGCGCGCAGCGACATCCACGCGCTCACGACGCTGGGCGTGCCGGAGATCCGCGCCGTCGGCCCGAAGACGCTGGTGCCCGGCGACCTCAAGGACATGGGCGTGCGCGTGTGCCACGACATGGCCGAGGGCGTGCGGGATGCCGACGTCATCATCATGCTGCGCCTGCAGAACGAGCGCATGAGCGGCGCGATGCTGCCCAGCGCCGGCGAGTACTTCAAGAGTTTCGGCCTGACGCCCGACAAGCTGGCGCTGGCCAAGCCCGATGCCATCGTGATGCATCCGGGCCCGATCAACCGCGGCGTGGAGATCTCGTCCACCGTCGCCGACGGCCAGCACAGCGTCATCCTGCCGCAGGTCACCTTCGGCATCGCGGTGCGCATGGCTGTCATGTCCATCCTGGCGGGGAACGAAGCATGAAGATCCTGATCCAGAACGGCCGGCTGCTCGACCCGGCTTCCGGACTCGACAAGGTCGGCGACCTTGCGATCGCCTCGGGCCGCATCGTCGGTCTCGGCAGCGTCGGCGACTTCAACGCGGACCGCGTCATCGACGCGACCGGCCTGGTCGTCGCACCGGGTCTCGTCGACCTTGCCGCGCGCCTGCGCGAGCCCGGCCACGAGCACGAGGGCATGCTGGAGAGCGAGCTCGCCGCCGCCGCCGCCGGCGGCGTCACCAGCCTCGTGTGCCCGCCCGATACCGATCCGACGCTCGACGAGCCCGGCCTGGTCGACATGCTCAAGTTCCGCGCCCGCAAGCTCAGCCGCTGCCGCCTGTTCCCGCTGGGCGCGCTGACGCGCGGCCTGGCCGGCGAGTCGCTCACCGAGATGGCCGAGCTGACCGAGTCCGGCTGCGTCGGCTTCTCGCAGGCCTACGTCCCGATCCGCAACACGCTGACCGTGCAGCGCGCGATGCAGTACGCCGCGAGCTTCGGCTACACGCTGTGGCTGCATGCGCAGGATCCGTGGCTGAGCGGCGGCGTCGCGGCCAGCGGCGCGGTGGCGACCCGCCTGGGCCTGTCCGGCGAGCCGGTCGCGGCCGAGACCATCGCGCTGCACACCATCCTGGAACTGGTCCGCGTCACGGGCTGCCGCGTCCACCTGTGCCGGATCAGCAGCGCCGCCGGCGTCGACCTCGTGCGGCAGGCCAAGAAGGACGGCCTGCCCATCACGGCGGACGTCTCGATCAACTCGCTGCACCTGACCGACGTCGACATCGGCTACTTCAATTCGGCGATGCGCCTGCAGCCGCCGCTGCGCCAGCAGCGCGACCGCGATGCGCTGCGCGCCGCGCTGGCCGACGGCACGATCGACGCGCTCGTCAGCGACCACAACCCGGTGGCGGCCGACGAGAAGACGCTGCCCTTCGCCGAGGCGACGCCCGGCGCCACCGGTCTGGAACTGCTGCTGAGCCTGGCGCTGCGCTGGGGTCAGGATGAAGGCTTGTCGCTGGCGCAGGCGCTCGACACGATCACGGCGCGTCCGGTGAAGGTGCTGGGCAGTGCGCTCGGTTCGCTGGCGGCGAGCGCGGGCCGACTGGTCGAAGGCGGTGTCGGCGACGTCGTCGTCTTCGACGCCGAGGCCAGCGGCGCGGTGACGCCCGAGCGCCTGGTCAGCCAGGGCAAACATACGCCGTTCGCTTTCGACATCACCGGCTTCGAGTTGCCGGGCCGGGTGCGCTACACGCTGGTGGCCGGCACGGTCGCCTACGAATCGCTGGTCACCGACGCCGAGCGGGCCGCCTGATGCGCGCGCTGGTCGGCGTGTGGCGCGCGCTGAGGATGCTGGCGCACGTCGTGCACGGCGTGTACCTCGTGCAGGTGCGCTGGCGGCGCTTCGACACGCTGACCCGACAGCGCCACGTCGGCTGGTGGTCGGCCAAGCTGCTGCGGGTGCTGGGCGTCCGCCTGACGTCGGAGGGGCCGCAGGCGCCCGCGCCGAGGCTGATCACCGCGAATCACATTTCCTGGCTGGACATTGCCGCGATGCACGCGGTGATGCCGGAGGCGCGCTTCGTCTCCAAGGCCGACATCGCGACCTGGCCCCTGGTGGGCGCGTTGGCGACGGCGGTGGGGACGCTCTACATCGAGCGTGCCAGCAAGCGCGACGCGCTGCGCGTCGTGCACAAGACCGCGGAGGCGCTGGCCGCCGGCGAGACCGTGGCCGTCTTCCCCGAAGGCACGACGGGTGCCGGTTACCCCCTGCTGCCCTTGCACGGCAACCTGCTGCAGGCGGCGATCAGCACGCACACGCCGCTGCAGCCGGTCGTGCTGCGCTGGCACCAGCCGAACGTCCCGTACAGCGACGTTGCGCCTTACATCGGCCAGATGTCGCTGATGGAGAGCCTCTGGCGCATCCTGACCGCGAAGGATCTGGCCGTCGAGGTGCGTTCCCTGCCCGCGATGCCGACCGAAGGTCTTGACCGCCGCCAACTGGCGGGGGCGCTGTCGGACCGGATCAACAACGCACTCCCCAGGCCCTGAGTCCGCGGCCGATCCTCCCTTACGTCCGGGCTCAGTTCGCCCATCCCGGGTATGCCGGATGCCCTCCGGGGCCGGATTGGTGCGAGGATCCGCCGATGCTGCTTTGTTTCGAAGATGAACAGGAGTTGGCCACGCGCCTGGCGCGCGAGCTGGGCCGTCCCCTGGGCGTGATCACGCGCCACCGTTTTCCTGATGGCGAACTGCGCCTGGTCCTGCCGAAGCCCTTGCCGGTGGACATCATCGTGCTTCGCGGATTGCAGCATCAACCGAACGACCGGCTTGTCGAGCTGCTGATCGCGGCCCCGGCGGCGCGCGGCTGGGGCGTCCGCCACCTGATGCTGGTGGCGCCCTACCTGGCCTACATGCGCCAGGACATGGAGTTCACCCCCGGGGAGGCGGTCAGCCAGCGACACATCTCGGCGCTGCTGGCGACGCAGTTCGATCGTGTGGTGACGGTGGATCCGCACCTGCACCGCATCGCGAGCCTGGACGAGGTGATGCCCAAAGGGCGGGGCGTGGCGCTGTCGGCGGCGGCGCTGCTGGGGCGCTTCATCGCGGCGCAGGTGCCGGGCGCGGTGCTGGTCGGTCCCGACGAGGAATCCGGCCAGTGGGTCGCGGAAGCGGCGCGCGCCGCCAAGCTGGCGTACGCCGTCGGCCGCAAGGTGCGCTTCGGCGACACGCAGGTGCAGCTGGCCTTCCCCGACCTGGAGGTGCGCGGTCGCGCGGTGGTGCTGCTGGACGACATGGCGTCGACCGGCAGGACGCTGATCGGCTCGGCGCGCGAGGCGCTGGAGCGCGGCGCGGCCAGCGTCGACGTCGCGGTGACGCATGCGCTGTTCAACGGCGATGCGCTGACGGCGCTGCGCGCGGCCGGCGTGCGGCATGTCTGGAGCAGCAACGCGGTGCCGCACGACAGCAACGCCGTCTGTATCGCGGAGCTCCTGGCGACGGCCCTGCGTCGGAAGTAGGGCCAGGATTTGCGCGGCGCGGCGCGACGCGACGCGACGTCGCCGGCGCCCGATGCCTGAAGCCCTAAGCCTGAAGCCTTAAGCCTTAAGCCTTAAGCCTTGCCCTGGTTCGCCACCGCGGCGGCGGCTTTCGCCGCGGCCTCGGCGTCGCCCAGGTAATAGCTCTTGATCGGCTTCAGGTCCTTGTCCAGTTCGTAGACGAGCGGAATGCCGTTGGGAATATTCACGCCAACGATGGCTTCGTCGGCGATGCCGTCCAAATACTTCACGAGGGCGCGGATCGAGTTGCCGTGGGCCGCGATCAGCACGCGTTGTCCCGACAGAATCGCGGGTGCGATCTGTTCGTTCCAGTAGGGCAGCACGCGGGCCACGGTGTCCTTCAGGCACTCGGTCAGCGGAATGTCCGAGGGCTGCAGGCCGGCATAGCGGATGTCGCCGCGCTCGCTGCGCGGGTCCGACGCTTCCAGCGCCGGCGGCGGGGTGTCATAGCTCCGGCGCCAGACGAGCACCTGCTCGTCGCCGTACTGCTTGGCCATGTCCGCCTTGTTCAGACCCTGAAGGCCGCCGTAGTGGCGTTCGTTCAGGCGCCAGCTGTGCTTCACCGGCAGCCATTGGCGGTCCATCTGGTCGAGGCAATGCCACAGGGTCCAGATGGCGCGCTTGAGCACGGAAGTGTGGGCCACGTCGAAATCGACGCCGGCTTCCTTCAGCAGACGGCCCGCCTGCTTGGCCTGCTCCACCCCGGTGGGCGTCAGATCCACGTCGGTCCAGCCGGTGAAGCGGTTCTCGAGATTCCAGGTCGATTCGCCATGGCGAATCAGCACGAGCTTGTACATGGGTCTTGGATGGTTCGTGAGGTTTGGCCGGGTTCCGGCAGGCCCGGCGGATTCTAGAGGCTGCCCTCCAGGGCGCCCGCCTCAAGAAGCCTTCCGCAAGGCCGACAACTGGTTTCGTACCGGGCGAAAGGCGCACCTGCGCCCCAACTTGGTTCGCTAAAAGAATATGCCCCGTTGGGCATTCACGCTGTACAGGAGTACTTGCAATGATGGTGGTGAAGAACTTGCGCATGACGCCTCTGGCGCTGGCGCTGATGGTGTTCGGCGCGCAGGCGCAGGGCCAGTCGGACTCGATGTTCTCGTTCTCCGGCTTCGGCACGGTCGGTCTGACCGGCACGACGAAGGACGGCGCGGAATACGTCATCCCCGGCCAGGTCCATGGGGCCGACAAGACGATCAGCGGCGAGGTCGACAGCAAGCTGGGCCTGCAGGGCACGGCGAAGTTCAACGCGCAGTTCTCGGCCACCGTGCAGGTGCTCACCAAGCAGACCGGCAAGGGCGACTGGACGCCGCAGGTCGAGTGGGCCTTCGCCAAGTGGCAGGCCACGCCGGGTCTGGCGATCCGCGCCGGCCGCATCGGCGCGCCGTTCTTCGCGGTGTCCGACTTCCGTGACGTGGGGTATGCCAACACCTGGCTGCGTCCGCCGATCGATGTCTACGGCCAGGTGCCGGTGAGCCACTTCGACGGTGTCGACGTGAACTGGACGACGCAGGTCGCCGGCAAGAGCGTCTCGCTGCAGGCCTTCGGCGGCGAAGCCTCGTCGTACGTGCGTCAGACCAAGCTCGAGATCAAGAAGATGGTCGGCGTGAACGCCACCATCGAACTGGCCGACGGCCTGAACCTGCGCGTCGGCCATGCGCAGGGCAAGCTGACCGCGCACAGCGCCACCGTCGCCTCGCTGGTCGGCGCGCTGCGCCAGACGCCGTTCGCCTCGGTGGGCAACGAGATCGACCCGACCGACAAGGACGCCAGCTTCTCCGGCGTCGGCCTGACCTACGACGAAGGCCAGTGGGTCGTCGCCGCCGAGTACACCAAGCGCCGCAACGACTCGTTCGTGCCGGACACCACCGGCTGGTACACGACGGTCGGCTACCGCGTCGGCAAGTTCACGCCGTACGCGACCTTGTCGCAGCAGAAGACCGACAGCAGCAACGTCAACAACACGATCCCGGGCACGGTCGTCGTGGGCGGCCTGCCGCTGCGCGCCGTCGTCGACGCGGTGACCGCCGCGCAGAGCACGCCGCAGAAGACCATCGGTGTGGGCGTGCGCTGGGACGCGTGGCGCAACGTCGCCATCAAGGCCCAGTACGACAGCATCAAGACCACCGGCGCCGGCCAGTTCTACAACGTCCAGCCGGGCTTCAACAACGAGCGCGTCGGCGTCTACAGCGTCGCCGTCGACTTCGTGTTCTAAGCATCAGAAGAAGAGGTCCCCATGCAGTTCAACATGATCAAGCCCGTGATCGGGGCGGCGTTGTTCGCCGCCGCCGTGGCCGCGCAGGCGCAAGTCGCCGTCGTGGTCAATCCGAAGAGCCCCGTCGCCAGCATGACCGCCGACCAGGTCGCGAGCATCTTCCTGGGCAAGTCCAACCAGCTGCCCAACGGCAGCGCCGCGCAGGCGGTGGACCTGCCCGACAGCGCCGCGGCCCGTGAGCACTTCTATTCGAAGGCCACCGGCAAGTCGTCCGCCCAGGTCAAGGCCGCGTGGTCGCGCCTGGTGTTCTCGGGCAAGGGCACGCCGCCCAAGGAACTGGGCAGCGCCGCCGACGTGAAGAAGTTCGTCGCCGCGAATGCCGATGCGATCGGCTACATCGAGAAGTCGGCCGTCGACGGCTCGGTGAAGGTGGTGTTGAGCGTCGATTGACGCCAGCGCCTGGGCGGCCTTGAGGCCGCCCGCGCCGACCGGTGCGAGTCCGCGCAGACGGACCGGCCGGTGGGTGCATCGGTGCCCCGCGAGGAGGGCGCCGCGACCTGGGGAGGTCGTTGGAGACACAGGATGAATTGGAGTCAGGCATGAACTTGAAGACCCGTATCGCGATGCTGCCCGTGCTGGCGGCGATCGTTTTCGCGGTGGGCATCGCGGTGGTGCTGTTCTTTTCGTCGCGGACCTCGGGCGCGATCCATGCGCTGGGCGAGGTCGACTATCCGTACCTCGTGGCCACCAACCAGGTGGCCGCGCAGCTCGAGGCCTTGGGCGGGACGATCCAGTCCGCCGTCGCCGAGGGCGAGAAGAAGCGCCTGGACGAAGCCGCCGAGCGCGCGACCGCCATGCGCAAGGTGATCGCGTCGATCAAGGCGATCCCGGGCCGCGCCGATGCCGGCGCGAAGCTGGAGAGCGGTTTCGAGGCCTACTACGCCGCGTCGGTCGAGACCGCGCAGCTGTTCCTGGGCATCAAGCAGGGCGACCAGGCCGGTGCCATTCCCAAGATGCAGGCGGCGCAGAAGGCGCTGGAGCAGACGCTGGGCGACGCGCGCGCCGATGCGAAGACGACCTTCGACGCGACGCTGTCGAGCGCAGAGAAGGGCGTCGGCTCGGGCCTGTGGGCGACGGTGCTGAGCGGACTGATCGTGGTCGTGTGCCTGGGGGCCGGATCGTGGCTGCTGATCACCAGCGTGTGGCGCCAGCTCGGCGGCGAGCCCGAGTACGCCCGCGACGTGATGCGCCAGATGGCCGAGGGCGACCTGTCGCAGACCATCCAGGTGGCGCCCGGTGCCGATGCCAGCCTGCTGGCGGCCGTGCGCGACATGTCGCAGGGCTTGTCGGCGATCGTCGGCAATGTGCGCAGCGGCACGGATTCGATGACGCTGGCGTCGCGCGAGATCGCCGCCGGCAACCAGGACCTGTCGGTGCGGACCGAGAAGCAGGCGGGTTCGCTGGAGCAGACCGCGTCCAACATGCAGCAGCTGACCGAGACCGTGCGCCAGAGCGCCGACGCGGCCAGCCAGGCGAACCAGCTGGCCGGCAGCGCGGCGGCCGTCGCGAAGAAGGGCGGCGAGGTCGTGGGTCAGGTCGTCTCGACGATGGACGACATCAGCGCGAGCTCGCGCAAGATCGGCGACATCATCGGCACCATCGACGGCATCGCGTTCCAGACCAACATCCTGGCGCTGAATGCGGCGGTCGAAGCGGCCCGCGCGGGCGAACAGGGCCGCGGCTTCGCCGTCGTCGCGAGCGAGGTCCGTTCGCTGGCGCAGCGCAGCGCCGAGGCGGCCAAGGAGATCAAGACGCTGATCGGTGCGAGCGTGACGCGTGTCGAGGCCGGTTCGCGCCTGGTGCAGGATGCCGGCGCGACGATGGAGGAGATCGTGGCCAGCGTGCAGCGCGTGTCCGACATCATCAGCGAGATCACTGCGGCCTCTGTCGAGCAGAGCCAGGGCATCGGCCACGTCAACGAATCGGTGGTCCAGCTCGACCAGATGACGCAGCAGAACGCCGCGCTGGTCGAGGAGGCCGCCGCCGCCGCCAACAGCCTCGAACAGCAGGCCCGCACGCTGCAGTCCGCCGTCTCGACCTTCAAGCTGAACTGACGCACGCCCTGGTCCGCCACCCACGGTCCGAGTCGGCGCAAGCCCGCCTTCCTATAATCCTCGGCTTTTGCATCCAACCGAACGGGCCCTGCCTTGAAGTTCCTGATTGAAAACTGGTATCTCGTGCTGTCGGCCCTGGTGTCGGGCGGTCTGCTGCTGTGGACGTCCATGCGCGGCAAGGCGGGCGGCGTACCGACGGCCGAGGCGGTGCGACTGGTCAACCGCGAGAAGGGTGTGCTGGTCGACGTGAGCGAGCCGGAGGAGTTTGCCGCCGCCCATGCGAAGGGGGCGCGCAACGTGCCGCTGTCCACGTTGACTGGCACGGACCTCCCGGTCAAGCAACTGCCGAGCAACAAGGCCCTGCCGGTGGTGCTGCTGTGCAAGACCGGCGCACGCGCGCAGCGCGCTGCTGGCATCCTTCAGAAACAGGGCTACGCGAACGCGGTTGCTGTCCAGGGGGGTCTGACCGCCTGGCGCGAGGCGAGTTTGCCTGTCGAGACGTCCGCGGCCTGACCGCCCTGGCGCCCGCGCCGGCATTCGGATTGCCGGAAGAGGGACGTCCGATACGATTCTTGGAGAACTGGCGATGGCCGCCGTGAAGATGTATACGACCCTGGTCTGCCCGTACTGTGTGCGGGCCAAGCACCTGCTCAAGCAGCGCGGGGTGAGTCAGATCGAGGAAGTGCGCGTGGACCTGGATCCGTCGCAGCGCGACGCGATGATCCAGCAGACCGGTCGCCGCACGGTGCCGCAGATCTTCATCGGCGAGACCCACGTCGGCGGCTGCGACGACCTGATCGCGCTGGACCAGCGCGGCGGACTGCAACCCTTGTTGCAGGCCTGACACCGTTGCACCCGAAGTCGTCGCCGATCTCCGGAAACCCCTCACCGGACTGTCGCGGACGCTCGGTCATAATGCCCGCCACGGCTCGCCGCTGGCGGGCTTTTTCATTTGGATGACCCCATGGCCGACGACAACAACGCTCCCGTGTTCCAGATCCAGCGCATGTACCTGAAGGACCTGTCGCTGGAGCAGCCCAACGCCCCGGCGATCCTGCTGGAGCAGGCTCAGCCGCAGGTCGACATCAAGCTCTCGCTGGCCGCCGAACCGGTCGCCGAAGGCCTGTTCGAAGTCAGCGTCACCGCCACCGTCACGACGACGGTGCAGGACAAGACCCTGTTCCTGATCGAAGCCAAGCAGGCTGGCATCTTCGAGATCCGCAACCTGCCGCAGGACCAGCTCGAAGGCATCCTGGCGATCGTCTGCCCGCAGATGATCTACCCGTATCTGCGCGCGATCGTCTCCGACGTCTGCACCCGCGCCGGCTTCCCGCCGGTGGTGCTGACGGAAGTGAACTTCCAGGCGATGTTCGAAGCGCAGCAGGCGCAGATGGCCGCCAACGGCCAGGGCGGCGAAGCCGTTCCGAACTGAGCCTCGGCCCATGAGCGCGCCGGCCTCGCGGACCTGTCCGCCGGCCGGCGTGTTTCATTGCGGGCGTCCTTCCATCGATCCTCCGAACCGACCATGACTGCTCCGCGCATGAAGATCAGCGTGCTCGGCGCCGGTGCCTGGGGCACGGCGCTGGCCATCGCCGCGAGCGCGCGCCATGAGGTGACGCTGTGGGCGCGCGACGCCGCCGCGATCGCCGCGATGCGCGCCGAGCGCCGCAACGTCCGCTACCTGCCGGAGTCGCCGCTGCCGGCGGCACTGGGGCTGACCGACGACCTCGACGGCGCGCTCGCGCACGGCCGCGACGGCTTGATCGTCATCGCGACGCCGATGTCGGGGCTGCGCGGCATGCTGGCGCGCCTCCCGGCGGGGGCGCGGGCGCAATGGCTGTGCAAGGGCTTCGAGTCCGGTACCGGCCTGCTGGGCCACGAGATCGCCCGCGAAGTGGCGCCGCAACTGGCCACAGGCATCCTGTCGGGACCGAGCTTCGCGCAGGAAGTGGCCGCCGGCCAGCCGACCGCGCTCGTGTCCGCCTCGGGCGACGCGGCCCTCGCGCAACTGGGCGTGTCCGCCTTCCACAGCGAGCGCCTGCGCGTGTACTCGTCGGCCGATCCGGTCGGTGTCGAAGTCGGCGGCGCGGTGAAGAACGTGATGGCGATCGCCGTCGGCATCGCCGATGGCCTGCGGCTCGTCGCCGAGGCGAAAGGCGTGAAAGGCCCCGGCCTCAACGCCCGTGCCGCGCTGATCACGCGCGGGCTGGCAGAGATGCAGCGGCTCGCGCTCGCGCTGGGCGCGCAGCAGGAGACCTTGCTCGGGCTCGCGGGTCTGGGCGATCTGGTGCTCACGGCCACCGGCGACCTGTCGCGCAACCGCCGCGTCGGCCTGCTGCTCGCCGAGGGCCTGGACCTGCCCGGCATCCTCGTGAAGCTGGGCCATGTCGCGGAAGGCGTCTACAGCGCGCCGACCGTGCTGGCACGCGCGCGGCGTGCCGGCGTCGACATGCCGATCACCGCCGCGGTGGTCGAGGTCCTGGAAGGACGCATGACCACGCATGAAGCCCTGGACGCGCTGATGGGGCGCCAGGCCAAGTCCGAGTGGTGAGTCGCCGCCGGTGGATCGCCGCGGCAACGGCCACGGCCGCCACGACTGCGCTCGGTGCGTGGCCGTTGTCCGGGCGTGCCGCGACACCGTGGCCGTCGCGGCCGATCCGCCTCGTCGTGCCGTTCCCGGGCGGCAGTTCGCCGGACCTGATCGCGCGTTATCTCGCCGAGCCGCTGTCGCAGGCGCTCGGTCAGACGATCGTCGTCGACAACAAGCCGGGTGCCGGCGGCAACATCGGCACCGGCGTGGTCGCCAAGTCCGCGCCTGACGGCCACACGCTGCTGTTCACGATCCAGGGGCCGTTGATCACCGCGCCGCTGTTGGCGAAGGCACTGCCCTACGACCCGCAGCGCGAGCTGCGCGCGGTCAGCTTCATCGCCAGTTCGCCGAACGTGCTCGTCGTGCCGCCGTCGCTCGGCGTGGACACGCTGGCGCAGTTCGTCGCGCTGGCGAAGCAGCGCTCGGGCGCTCTGAACTACGGCAGCATCGGCAACGGCAGTGCGGCGCATCTCGCGATGGAATCGTTCATGGCCCGTGCTGGGTTGAAGCTGGTGCACGTGCCGTATGCCGGCTTCCCCCAGGTCGTGAATGCGATGCTGGCCGGCCAGATCCACGCCGGCTTCATGGTGCCAGCCATAGCGATGCCGCAGGTGAGGGCCGGGAAGCTGAAGGCGCTGGCGGTGACCAGCGCCGGACGCTTCGGCGCGCTGGCGGAACTGCCGACGGTCGCCGAGTCCGGATATGCCGGCTTCGAGGCCACGTCGTGGCAGGCGCTGCTGGCGCCGGCTGGAACGCCCGAGGCGATCGTGCGTCGCGTGGCTGAGGAAGTCATCCGCATCGTCCGCGGTGAAGCCTTCCGGCGCGAATTGCTGCCGCTCTACTTCAGCGCGGCAGGCACCTCGCCCGAGGGACTGGACAGCCTCATCAGCGACGAACGCAAGCGCTGGGGCGCGCTGATCCGCCAACTCAAACTCGAACGCGAGTAGGCGTCCTGCGACGGTCGCTGGAGAGGGAGTCTCGGGAGACCAAGCCGTGGAGATCAGACGCCGTCGAGGTAGCCGTTCTGCCGCCACGCCTCGAAGACCGCTACGGCCACTGCGTTGCTGAGGTTCAGGCTGCGCTGGCCGTCGCGCATCGGCAGCCGCACGCGTTGGTCGAGCGGGAAGCTGTCGCGCAACGCCGTCGGCAGACCGGCCGTCTCGCAACCGAAGACCAGCCAGTCGCCGGGCTTGAGCTCGACCGATGGCAGCAGCCGGCTGCCGCGCGTCGTGAACGCGAACATCCGCGCCGCATCGGGCCGTTCCGAAGCGATGAACCGCTCCCAGTCGCCATGCCGCAGCACCGGGGCGTACTCGTGATAGTCCAGCCCGGCGCGCTGCAGCAGCCTGTCCTCCATCGAGAACCCCAGCGGCTCGATCAGGTGCAGCCGGCAGCCGGTGTTGGCCGCGAGCCGGATCACGTTGCCGGTGTTGGGCGGAATCTCCGGATGGACCAGCACGATGTTGAACATGGGGCGAAGCTCTTTCGACAGGGGTCAGGGCGTGCGCGCGGCGACCCAGGCCTGCACGTCGCGGGCACCCGCGCGTTGCAAGGCCAGCGCCGCCTCGTGCAGCGTGGCGCCGCTGGTCATGACGTCGTCGACGATCGCGACACGCAGGCCGTGCACCGGCTTCACGACGGCGAACGCGCCGCGCAGGTTGCCACGGCGCTCGTCGAGCGGCAGCTGCGCCTGCTGGTCGGTGTGACGCACGCGCATCAGGGTCAGCGCGCAAAGTCGGGATTGTCGCTCGGCCTCCGGCGGCAGCACGAGGCGGCGCGCGATCTCGTGCGCCTGGTTGTAGCCGCGCTCGCGCAGGCGCTGTGCCGACAACGGAACCGGCACGACGAGGTCGGGCGGCTCGACCTGCGCGAGCGCCAGCGCGCGGGACAACCGCCTCGCGAGCAGCGGCGCATGTTCGAGCCGCTCGCCGAACTTCAGACCCAGCAGCAGCCGGTCCCACGGAAACAGGTAATCCATCGCCGCGATGCATCGCGACAACGGCATCGGATGTGCCGCGCATCGTCCGCAGCGCATCGCGTCCGTGGCGCGCCCGCCGGTTGGCAGGCGAAGGGCGCAGAGCGCGCACCGCGGACCCGCGTCGACCGGGTGTCCGGCCTCGCAGTCCTTGCACAGCGGGCCGCGACACCAGCATCGGCAGAACGCGCACTGCCCCGGCCAGAACCGCGCGAGGCCGCTTGCCATCGAGGATCGCGCCAATGACCGGTGCCGGAACAGGTCAAGCATGGCCGCCTACAATCCCGCCCCATGACTGGAGATGAGGCCTTGCCGCCGAGCACACAGCAGATCGATGCGGGCGCGGCGCGGCGGCAGCGCCGTCGCCTGGCCGCGTCCAACCAGGCCCCGTGGCTGCATCAGGAAGTGGCCACGCGCATGCTGGACCGGCTGCCGGTGATCCGGCTCCAGCCGACGGCCGTGCTGCAGAGCCGCCCGTCGATCGGCGGCGGCGACGAAGGCCTGCGCCAGCACTACCCGCAGGCGACCCAGCTGTGGCTCGAACCTGACGCCGACGTGCGCGCGCTGCTCGCGCAACGCCTCAAGCGCGGCTTCATGCAATCGATGGTGGACAAGCTGCGCGGCAGCGCGACGACCGAGCTCATCACCGAGCCGCCGGCCGGCGCCGCGCAACTGGCGTGGTCCAACATGGAACTGCACGCCGAGGCCGACAAGCCCGAGCTCGTGAAGCGCTGGCACACGGGTCTCGCGGTCGAAGGCTGCCTGATGTTCTCGTGCCTCGGCCCCGACAGCTTCATCGAGCTGCGCCCGATCTTCGCCCGCGAGGGCTGGGGACCGCCGGCACCGGACTGGGTCGACATGCACGACCTCGGCGACCTGCTGGTGCATGCGGGCTTCGCGGATCCGGTGATGGACCAGGAGCACCTGCGCCTCACCTGGGGGTCGCCGCAGGACCTGCTGCGCGATCTGCGCGCCCTCGGCGGCAACCTGGCGCCCGCCCGCCTGCGCGGTCTGCGCACGACGGCCTGGCGCGAGCGGCTCATGCACGCGCTCGAATCGCTGCGCGGCGCGGACGGCCGGCTGTCGCTGAGCATCGAACTGGTCTACGGCCATGCGTTCAAGCCTCAACCGAAGGTGAAGGTGGCGGCCACGACCGAGGTCTCGCTGGATCAGATGCGGGCGATGGTGCGCGGCGCGGGCAAACACTGACCCCCGTCCGTCGCGGGCTCGGCTAGCCCCGCGTTGCCAGAGGGCGAGAGCGCACCATTCTGCGGGTAATCCTGGGCGGTTTCGCGCGCTGCGCCCAGTCATAGTGCGCCAGGGGGGTGGGCTAGAATCCGCCCCCGACTGGAGTACGTCTGCTGGCCCCGTAGGTTTCCGCCATCGCCTGGCGCCGGAGCCCGCGTTACGAGCGGGCTCGAGCGCCAAAGCCGCCTGGAGGAGACCTGGGTGACAAGAGCTTGAGAAAGACTGGATAAAGAGACGACCATGACGATTGAACACAGTTGTGTGCAACTGGGGCGCCGCTGCAGCCAGCTCGCGTTCGGCCTCACCGCCGCGCTGGCCAGCCAGGTCGCCTTGGCGGTCAACGACCTCCCCGGAGGTCCGGCCGTCAACCAGCTGAATCTGCACCCGCCGGTCACCAAGATCGCGCACGAGCAGATGTGGTTGCACAACATGATGCTGATCCTCTGCCTGGCGATTTTCATCGCCGTGTTCGGGGTCATGTTCTATTCGATCTTCAAGCATCGGAAGTCCAAGGGCGCCGTGCCCGCGAACTTCCATGAAAGCGTGAAGGTCGAGATCGCGTGGACCATCGTGCCCTTCATCATCGTCATCCTGATGGCGCTGCCCGCGACCAAGGTCGTCGTGGCGATGAAGGACACCACCAACTCCGACATCACGATCAAGGCCACCGGCTACCAGTGGAAGTGGGGCTACGACTACCTGAAGGGCGAGGGCGAGGGCATCGGCTTCGTCTCGACGCTGGACGCCTCGCACCGCGCGCTGTCGGATTCCGGCGTTCCCGGCCAGGTCGACAACTACCTGCTCAAGGTCGACAACCCGCTGGTGGTGCCGGTCGACAAGAAGATCCGCATCATCACCACCGCCGACGACGTGATCCACGCCTGG
Source organism: uncultured Burkholderiales bacterium (assembly GCA_966211105.1). Lineage (GTDB taxonomy): Bacteria > Pseudomonadota > Gammaproteobacteria > Burkholderiales > Burkholderiaceae_C > Roseateles. The sequence continues at coordinate 10,318 of CBIHMU010000036.1, read as the reverse complement.
ATGGTGCCGGCCTTCGGCGTCAAGCAGGACGCGATCCCCGGCTACGTCCGCGACACCTGGTTCAAGGCCGAGCAGGTCGGCGACTTCTACGGCCAGTGCGCCGAGCTCTGCGGCAAGGAGCACGCCTACATGCCGATCCACGTCAAGGTGCTCAGCGCCAAGGACTACAGCGCCTGGGTCGGCGAGGAACAGAAGAAGATCGCCGCCAAGGCGGACGATCCGAGCAAGGTCTGGACGATGGACGACCTCATGGCCCGCGGCCAGAAGCTGTTCGACGCCAACTGCGCGGTCTGCCACAAGGCCGACGGCAAGGGCGCGGGCCAGTTCCCGGCGCTGGACGGCTCGGCGATCGTGAAGGCGGACGACCACACCCAGCAGCTCCACCTGGTGCTGAACGGCAAGGGCCAGATGCCGGCCTGGAAGACGGTGCTCAAGGACAGCGAGATCGCCGCCATCGTGACCTACACGAAGAACGCCTGGTCCAACAAGACCGGCCAGATCGTGCAGCCGTCGGAAGTCGTGGCCGAACGCGCCAAGTGACCCGAACCGCCACCGAGGATTTGACATGAGTGCAGTGCTCGACCACCCGACCGGTCATGCCCATGACCATGACGATCACCACGACCACCATGCCCCGACGGGCTGGCGGCGCTGGGTCTTCGCGACGAACCACAAGGACATCGGCACGATGTACCTGCTGTTCAGCTTCACGATGCTGATGATCGGCGGCATCCTGGCGCTGTGCATCCGTGCCGAGCTGTTCCATCCGGGGCTGCAGTTCTTCAATCCTGAGCTGTTCAACCAGTTCACGACGATGCACGGCCTGATCATGGTGTTCGGCGCGATCATGCCGGCCTTCGTCGGCTTCGCGAACTGGATGATCCCGCTGCAGATCGGCGCGTCGGACATGGCCTTCGCGCGGATGAACAACTTCAGCTTCTGGCTGATGATCCCGGCGGCGCTGATGCTGGTGGGTTCGTTCTTCATGCCCGGCGGCGCGCCGGCGGCCGGCTGGACGCTCTACGCGCCGCTGACGCTGCAGATGGGCCCGTCGATGGACGCCGGCATCTTCGCGATGCACATCCTGGGCGCGTCCTCGATCATGGGCTCGATCAACATCATCGTGACCATCCTCAACATGCGCGCCCCCGGCATGACGCTGATGAAGATGCCGATGTTCGCGTGGACCTGGCTGATCACCGCCTACCTGCTGATCGCGGTGATGCCGGTGCTGGCCGGCGCGATCACGATGACGCTGACGGACCGCCATTTCGGCACCAGCTTCTTCACGCCCGCGGGCGGCGGCGACCCGGTGATGTACCAGCACATCTTCTGGTTCTTCGGCCACCCCGAGGTCTACATCATGATCCTGCCGGCGTTCGGCATCGTGAGCCAGATCGTCCCGGCCTTCGCCCGCAAGCGCCTGTTCGGTTACGCCTCGATGGTGTATGCGACGGCCTCGATCGCGATCCTGTCCTTCATCGTGTGGGCGCACCACATGTTCGCCACCGGCATGCCGGTGACCGGCCAGCTGTTCTTCATGTACGCGACGATGCTGATCGCGGTCCCGACCGGCGTGAAGATCTTCAACTGGCTGGCGACGATGTGGCGCGGCTCGATGAGCTTCGAGGTCCCGATGCTGTGGGCCGTCGGCTTCATCTTCGTGTTCACGATGGGCGGCTTCACGGGCCTCATCCTGGCGGTCGCACCGGTCGACATCCAGCTCCAGGACACCTACTACGTGGTGGCCCACTTCCACTACGTGCTGGTCGCCGGCTCCCTGTACGCGCTGTTCGCCGGCGTCTACTACTGGGGTCCGAAGTGGAGCGGCGTGATGTATTCGGAGCGCCGCGGCCAGATCCACTTCTGGGGCTCGCTGATCTTCTTCAACCTGACCTTCTTCCCGATGCACTTCCTCGGCCTGGCCGGCATGCCGCGACGCTACGCCGACTACCCGATGCAGTTCGCCGACTTCAACGCGGTGGCCTCGATCGGCGCCTTCGGCTTCGGACTGATGCAGGTGTACTTCTTCCTCGCCGTGGCCATCCCGATGATGCGCGGCAAGGGCGCGAAGGCGCCGCAGAAGCCGTGGGAAGCCGCCGAGGGCCTGGAATGGGAAGTGCCGTCGCCGGCGCCGTTCCACACCTTCGAGACGCCGCCCAAGCTGGACGTGACGGCCACGAAGATCATCGCCTGAGCGCCGCGGCACCGCAGCGGAACAAGAGGAACGATCCATGTCGCCGACGCCCGAGCAACGCAAGAGCAACCTGCGCCTGGCGCTGATCCTGGCCAGCGTGGCCGCGATCTTCGGGATCGGCTTCGTGGTCAAGATCGCGTTCCTCGGCGTGTCATGAGCGGACCGGCCAAGCGCGCCACCTGGATCCGCCGGGAGAACCTGCGGATGACCGGCAAGCTGCTGGTCGTGGTGGCGGTCATGTCCTGCTTCGGCTACGCGCTGGTGCCGATGTACCGCGCGATCTGCACGGCGCTGGGCATCAACGTGCTGTCGCTGTCGGAGCGCCAGCACGCGGTGCGCGCCGAGGACGTGAAGAACACGCAGATCGACTACAGCCGCCAGATCACGATCGAGTTCGACGCCAACGCCCGCGGCCCCTGGGACTTCAGGCCAGCCAAGCGCCACCTGACGGTCCATCCGGGCGAACTGACGACGGTGATGTACACCTTCCAGAACATCCAGACGCGGACCATGTCGGCGCAGGCGATCCCGAGTTACGCGCCCAAGCAGGCGACGCCGTATTTCAACAAGCTCGAGTGCTTCTGCTTCAACGAGTACACGCTGAAGCCCGGCGAGCAGAAGGAGTGGCCGGTGGTGTTCGTCATCGACCCGAAGATCCCGAAGGACGTGCGCACGATCACGCTGTCGTACACCTTCTTCGAGGTCGCGGGGAAGGGCAAGGCGCAGGCGGCGGCTCCGGTGACCGTGAAGGCCGGTCCGGGCGCCTGAGGGCGACGGGCCGTGCAAGACGACGAGGTAGGTGACGATGTCCGATGACCTGAAGCCGGGCGAGGATCTGAGGCAGGCGATGCAGCGCAAGGCCTCTTTCCGGGCCACGCTGCGCGCGGTGGCCTGGTCCTTCTTCGGCGTGCGCAAGGGATCGGATTACGACAAGGATGTATCGCAGCTCAATCCGCTGCACGTGATCGCGGCCGGCGTCATCGTCGCGGCGGTGTTCGTGGTCGGATTGATCCTGCTGGTCCGCTGGGTGGTGAGCAGCGGTGCGGCAATGAACTGAGAACCGAGTTCGAGGAGAAGAACGCATGTCGGCAACGACGACTCATGGCAACACGCCTTATTACTTCGTGCCCGGCCCGTCGCGGCACCCGGCCATGGCCGCGTTCGGCCTGTTCTGGGTGATCCTGGGCGCGGGCCAGTGGATCAACGGCCACGACTGGGGAAAATGGTCGCTGCTGTTCGGCCTGCTGTGGTGGGCGTTCACGCTCAAGCAGTGGTTCGGCGACGCGATCCGCGAGAGCGAAAGCGGCCAGTACAGCGACCGCATCGACCTGTCGTTCCGCTGGAGCATGGGCTGGTTCATCTTCTCGGAGGTGATGTTCTTCGCGGCCTTCTTCGGCGCGCTGTTCTGGTCGCGCGGCTACAGCATCCCGACGCTGGGCAGCCTGGACAACGCGCTGCTGTGGCCCGACTTCAACGGCCTGTGGCCCAGCGTCGCGGCCGGCGCGACGGCCTCGCCGGCCGGCACGGTGGACGCGTTCGCGACGATGGGCCCGTGGCCGATCCCGACGATCAACACCGCGCTGCTGCTGACCTCGGGCATCACGCTGACCATCGCGCACCATGCGCTGATCGCCGGTCATCGCGCCAAGACCATCCTCTGGATGTGGATCACGGTGCTGCTGGGCATCACCTTCCTGGGCTTCCAGGGCTACGAGTACTTCCATGCGTACCACGAGCTCAACCTGAAGCTGAACTCGGGCATCTTCGGCTCGACCTTCTTCATGCTGACCGGCTTCCACGGCTTCCACGTGTTCGTGGGCATGCTGATGCTGCTGTTCATCACGCTGCGGCTGATGAAGGGCCACTTCACGCCGGACCGACATTTCGGTTTCGAAGGCGCGGCCTGGTACTGGCACTTCGTGGACGTGGTGTGGCTGGGCCTCTACGTCATCGTCTACTGGATGTGAGCGTGCCGCGCGGCGCGATCCCCTGAACGACCAAGCGCCGCTCGATGCGGCGCTTTTCTTTTGCGGCGGTCCGGTCGGCGACCGGATCGGGGGGCGGATCAGGCGATGATCGGCCGCCGGTCAGGGGCTCACTTCCCGATCGGCAGGCCCGTGGGATGGATCCATCCCATCCAGGCGCTGAAGAGGATGAACAGGAACAGCGCCACCGACAGGCCGACGCGCACCGCCAGCGCGCGGGCCATGGTGGCCTTGCCCTTCTGCTTGCGCAGCATCAGGATGCCGGCCGAGAAGAGCGCGGCCAGGATGCCGATGAACGCGATGAGGACGATGACTTTCATGGCGGACGATTATTCCCATCCGGCCCCCGCGGGGCCATCGGGCCGGGCCCGAAGGCGTCACGCCGTCGTGGTGATCGCGACGATCGCCGGCGTGGCGGCGGCGCTGTCGCTCGGCACCTGGCAACTCGATCGGGCCGATCAGAAAAATGCGATGCAGCGGGCGATCGACGAACGCGGCCGGGAAGCGCCGCTCGCGACGGCGGCGCTGCCGCGCGCGGACGAGGCGCCTCAGGCGGCGCTCGAACATCGCCGCGCGGCGGTGGTCGGCGAATGGGACGCGGCGCACGCGGTCTACCTCGACAACCGCGTGATGGACGGCCACACCGGCTTCTACGTGCTCACGCCGCTGAAGCTGGCTGGCCGCCAGGACGCGATCCTGGTGCAGCGCGGCTGGGCGCCGCGCAACGCGGCGCAGCGCGAGGCGCTGCCGCCGGTGTCGACCCCGACGGGCGAGGTGCGGATCGAAGGCCGCCTGGCGGCCTCCGTGTCCAAGGCCTATGCGCTGGGCCGGGACGCGGAGACGGGGACGATCCGGCAGAATGTGGACCTCGCGGCCCTGCAGGCCGAGACCGGTCTGCGGCTGCTGCCGCTGGTGCTGCTCCAGACGGAGCCGGACCGGATGACGCCGTCGGGCGGCGGGGCGCCCGCGGCCCCCGCAGCGGAAGGCGCCGACGGTCTGCACCGCCACTGGCCGCCGCCCGCAGTCGACGTCCACAAGCATTACGGGTATGCATTTCAATGGTTTGCACTTGCGGCGCTGATCCTGGGTCTCTATGTCTGGTTCCAAGTCCTCGCTCCCTTCCGCGCTGGCCGAGCCGCCCGTGCCGACAAGGTCTCCGATGAACAGCGCGATGCGTGACGACCACGACCACGGCCGCGATGCCGCCCCGGCGCCCGTCGACACGCCGCTGCCGCCGGACGGTCCGGTGACGATGGCCGTCCATTCGGTGCCGATGCCCGACCTCGATCCGCCCCGGCGCTCGCGCTGGATGCTGTGGCTGGTGATGGCGATCTGCGCGGCGCCGGTGATCGCGTCGTACTTCAGCTTCTACGTGCTGGACCTGCGCGGCCGCGCCTACAGCGACCTGATCACGCCGACGCGCGACCTGCCCGCGGCGATGGCGTTGACCACGCTGCAAGGCGCACCGGTGGCGGCCGAATCGCTCAAGGGCCAATGGCTGCTGACCTACGTGCCGGACCGCGCCTGCGACGAGGCCTGCGAGCGCATGCTCTTCATGCAGCGCCAGTTGCGGGAGATGCTCGGCAAGGACCGCGACAAGCTCGACAAACTGGTGCTGGTGCCCGACGACGTCACGCTGACGGCGGCGCAGATCGATGCGCTGACCGGCCACGGCGCGCCGGCGACGGTGCTGCGCGCGCCGCGCGCCGCGATCGAGGGCTGGCTGATGGCCGCGCCGGGACGACGGATGGGGGAACACCTGTTCCTGGTCGATCCGATGGGGCGCTGGATGCTGCGTTCGCCCGCATCGCCGGAACCGTCGCCGCTGAAGAAGGACCTGGAGCGCCTGATGCGCGCCAACGCCGGCTGGGACAAGCCCGGCCGGTGATGACGAGGACGGCCCGCGCATGAACGGATTGGCGATCGGTTTCGATTTCGAGCCGCTGCTGGAGCTGCTGGCGATGGCCGCGCTCGTCGGCGCGGTGCCGCTGGTGGGGTGGCAGTGGCGGCATCGCGGCGACGCCGCGGCCAAGCGGTTGCGCGCGCTGACGGTGCTCGCGACCTTCCTGACCTTCGACCTGATCCTGATCGGCGCGCTGACGCGGCTGACCGATTCCGGCCTCGGCTGCCCGGACTGGCCGGGCTGCTATGGCAGCGCCTCGCCGATCGGCGCGAAGGCCGAGATCCTCGCCGCGCAGACGGCGATGCCGACCGGGCCGGTGACGCACGGCAAGGCGTGGATGGAGATGCTGCATCGCTACATGGCGGGCGGCGTCGGCTTCCTGCTGGTGGTGCTGGCGGTGCTGAGCTGGTGGGTCTGGTGGCGCGGCCGCCGCACCGGCGAGGCGACGCCATCGCCGTGGTGGGCGACGCTGTCGCTGGTCTGGATCCTGGTGCAAGGCTTCTTCGGGGCCTGGACGGTGACGATGAAGCTGTTCCCGGCGATCGTGACGGCGCACCTGCTGCTGGCGCTCGGGCTGCTGATGCTGCTGGCCTGGCAGGCCGAGTCCTATGCGCCGAAACCGCTGGCCTGGCCTCCTGGCCTGCGACGTGCGTTCGCGGCCTTCACGGTGCTGGCGATCGCGCAGGTGGCGCTGGGCGGCTGGGTCAGCACGAACTACGCGGTGCTGGCCTGCCAGGACTTCCCGACCTGCCAGGGACAATGGCTGCCGCCGACCGACTTCGAACACGGCTTCACGCTGTGGCGCGAGCTGGGTCGTGGTGCCCACGGCGGCTGGTTGCCGTTCGAGGCGCTGACGGCGATCCACCTGGCGCATCGCGGCGGCGCGATGATCGTGTTCGCCGCGTTGCTCGCGCTGGCCTGGGCGCTCTGGCGTCAGGGCGGTGCCCAGGCTAGCGGGCAAGGCGGCAACGGGGATCGCGGCGGCGACGGTCTCGACGCCCGTCGCTGGGCGCGCCGCCTGCTGGCGGTGGCGGCGTGGCAGCTGGCTTCGGGCTTGTCCAACGTGGTGCTGGGGTGGCCGCTGCTCGCTGCGCTGGCCCACACCGGCGGCGCCGCGGCGCTGCTGCTGATGAGTGCGATCGTGCTGGCGCGGCTGCGTGCCGGCCGGACGATGACTGTGATTGAGCCGGTGCCCGTGCGCGCCGGCATCCTGACGATGGGTTCGAAATGAGTTCCGCGACGCAGGCCGCCATGCCCTCCCGCTGGTGGCAGTTCTACCAGCTGACCAAACCCCGGGTCGTGCAGCTGATCGTGTTCTGCGCGGTCATCGGCATGGCGCTGGCGATCCCCGGCCTGCCGCAAGGCCAGGAGTGGGTGCGCCTGATCGCCGGCACCGGCGGCATCTGGCTGGTGGCGGGCGCGGCGGCGGCGTTCAACTGCCTGATCGAGCAGCACATCGACGCCAAGATGAAGCGCACCGCGTGGCGGCCGACCGCACGCGGCGAGCTCAGCCGCAACCAGACGCTGCTGTTCTCGGGCGCGCTGTGCGCGCTGGGCTCCGCGATCCTCTACGTGCTGGTGAACCCGCTGACGATGTGGCTGACCTTCGCGACCTTCGTCGGTTACGCCATCATCTACACGATGGTCCTGAAGCCGATGACGCCGCAGAACATCGTGATCGGCGGCGCGTCGGGCGCGATGCCGCCGGTGCTGGGCTGGGCGGCGATGCGCGGCGAGCTGGGCTCCGAAGCCTGGCTGATGTGCCTGATCATCTTCCTGTGGACGCCGCCGCACTTCTGGGCGCTGGCGCTGTACCGCAGCGAGGACTACCGCAAGGCGGGCCTGCCGATGCTGCCGGTGACGCACGGCAACGCGTTCACGCGGCTGCAGATCTTGCTCTACACCTGGGTGCTGTTCGCGGCGACGCTGCTGCCCTTCCTGACGGGCATGAGCGGCTGGCTCTATCTGGCCGCGGCCCTGGTGCTGGGGCTGATGTTCTGCCATCACGCGTTCAAGCTGTGGCGGGCTTACTCGGAAGCGCTGGCGCGCAAGACCTTCATGTTCTCGCTCCTGCATCTGTCGCTGCTCTTCGGCGCGCTGCTGCTGGATCACTACGTCAGTCCCTGGCTCAGTTGAGCGGCCTCGGACCTCGGGACCTTCTTTCGGATCGGATGTGTCGATGATCTCGCGACGTTCTCTCGGACTCGGCGCCTTGGGCGCCCTGGCCGCATTCGGTGGGGCAACGCTCCTGGCGGGCTGCGACAAGCTGGGCTTCTCCTCGGCACCCAAGGCCAGCTTCCAGGGCGTGGACCTGACCGGGGCCGCCTACGCGCGCGGCTTCAGCCTGCCGGACCAGAACGGCAAGACGCGCACCCTGGAAGACTTCAGGGGCAAGGTGGTGGTGGTGTTCTTCGGCTTCACGCAATGCCCGGATGTCTGCCCGACCACGCTGGCCGAACTGGCGCAGGTCAAGAAGGCCCTCGGACCGGACGGCGACAAGGTCCAGGGCGTGTTCGTCACCGTCGATCCGGAACGCGACAAGCCCGAGCTGCTGAAGGCCTATCTCGAGAGCTTCGACCCCGGCTTCGTCGCGCTGCGCGGCTCGCCGGAGCAGCTCAAGGAAACGGCCAAGGAGTTCAAGATCTACTACGCGAAGGTGCCAGGGAAGACGCCCGACAGCTACACCATGGACCACACGGCGGCGAGCTTCCTGTTCGATCCGCAGGGGCGGGTGCGGGTGTTCTCGCGGTATGGCGCGGGAGCGTCGGCCTTGATGGGTGACATCAAGGCGCTGATCGCCGGCCAATAACGACGAAGGCCCCGCGAGCGGGGCCTTCTTCATGGTGAGTCGATCAGGGGGTCAAGCCAACCGCCGATCAAGCGGCTTCCGCCACCATCGCCTTGCGCATCTTCTTCATCGCGGCAACTTCGATCTGGCGGATGCGTTCCGCGGAGACCTCGTATTCGGCGGCCAGTTCGTGCAGCGTCATGCCGCCCGAGCCGTCGTCGTTGACGTTCAGGTAGCGCTCCGTGACGATGCGGCGGCTGCGGTCGTCGAGCAGTTCGAGCGCCTTCTGCAGGCCGTCGCTGGCCAGACGGTCGCGCGACTTCGACTCGATCACCCGCGTGGGTTCCTGCGTGTCGTCCGCCAGGTAGGCGATCGGCGCAAAGGTCTCACCGTCGTCGTCGGTCTGCGGCTCCAGCGCGACGTCGCCGCCGGAGAGCCGCGTCTCCATCTCGACCACGTCCTCGGGCTTGACGTTCAGCTCCTCCGCCACCTGGGCGATCTCGGCTTCCGTCAGCGAGGTGCGCTGCTGGTTCGCGGCGTGTTCCTTCAGCGCGTGCTTCTTCGAGCGCAGGTTGAAGAACAGCTTGCGCTGCGCCTTGGTCGTCGCGACCTTGACCATGCGCCAGTTCTTCAGGATGTACTCGTGGATCTCGGCCTTGATCCAGTGCATCGCGTACGAGACCAGACGGACGTTCTGCTCCGGATCGAAGCGCTTGACCGCCTTCATCAGGCCCACGTTGCCTTCCTGGATCAGGTCGCCCTGCGGCAGCCCGTAGCCCAGGTACTGGCGCGAGATCGACACCACCAGCCGCAGGTGCGACAGCACCAGGCGGCCCGCGGCGTCCACGTCGCCATGCGTCTTCAGACGCGTGGCGTAATCCTTCTCTTCTTCCGGCGTCAGCAGCGGAATGTGATTGATCGCCGTGATGTACGCATCCAGGTTCCCGAGCGATGGCACCAGGGACCAGGGATCGCGGACCTTCAATGCAAGGGTGTTGGACATGTGTTCGTTGCTCCTGAATCGGGCCGGTCCTCCGACCCGACGCCGTGAATATTAGCACTCATGCGGGAGGAGTGCTAAAGCTCGCGGAATCGGGGGAATGAGGGGAGGGCCACCCACGCGAACGAGTGTGTGCCCGCCGTCTTAGGATCAACTTAAGTCATTGATCTACCGAAGAAATCGGCAGTTCAAAACTGAACGTCGTGCCCTCGCCGACGGTGCTGCTCACCTGCAGCCGGCTGCCCATCAATTCCAGCAGCCGCTGCGTGATCACCAGCCCGATGCCGGTGCCTTCGATGCCGCTGACCTCCCGGCCCAGCCGGTTGAAGGGCTGGAACAACTGCGCCATCTGAGCCTCGGACAGGCCGGCGCCGGTGTCCGTCACGCTGAATTCGACCTGCCCTTCTCCGGTCTGCCCCGTCTGCCCCATCTGCCCCGCCTGCCC
>CBIHMU010000035.1:0-52702 GCA_966211105.1 uncultured Burkholderiales bacterium | reverse complement strand
AGCCTGGATGACGGCAAGACCTGGACGCCGGGCAGCGGCTCGTCCATCCCCGGCGACGCGCTGAGCGAAGGCTCGAACCATGTCACCGTCCGGCAGACCGATGTGGCGGGCAACCAGTCGACCAAGACCGTCGATGTGGTCAAGGACACGCAGGTCGCTCAAGCGGCCATCGACACGAGTACCGGAACCGGCGCGATCAACAACAGCGGTTCGGTGAACGTCACCGGCATCGAGGCCGGCGGCAAGTGGGACTACAGCCTGGACGGCGGTCAGACCTGGACGCAAGGCAGCGGCAACGCCATCTCGGGTAATGCGCTGAGCGAAGGCACCAACCACGTCACCGTCCGGCAGACCGACGCGGCAGGCAATCAGTCGACCAAGACCCTCGATGTGGTCAAGGACACGCAGGTCGCTCAAGCCGCCATCGACACGAGCACCGGAACCGGTGCGATCAACAACAGCGGCTCGGTGAACGTCACCGGCATCGAAGCTGGTGGCAAGTGGGATTACAGCCTGAACGGCGGGCAGACCTGGACGCAGGGCAGCGGCAACGCCATCTCGGGCAGCGCGTTGAGCGACGGCACCAACCACGTCACGGTGCGGCAGACCGACGCCGCGGGCAACCAGTCGACGACGACCGTTGACGTGGTGAAGGACACGCAGGTTGCTCAAGCCGACATCGGTACAAGCACCGGCACGGGGGCCATCAACAACGCCGGCTGGGTGACCGTCGGCAACATCGAGTCGGGCGGAAGGTGGGATTACAGCCTGGATGATGGTCAGACCTGGACCCCGGGGATCGGCTCGTCCGTCGCGGCCAGCGCATTGGGCGAAGGCATCAACCCCCTCACCGTGCGGCACACAGACGCTGCCGGAAATGTCGCCAGCGCATCGATCGACGTGACCAAGGATTCGATCGCGCAGAACCCGACGGTGACCACCTCTTCAGGCGGAACGATCAACGGGACCGGATCCGTCATCATCGGGGGGATCGAGGCCGGCGCCACCTGGGACTACAGCCTGGACAGCGGTCAGACCTGGAAGCCCGGCAGCGGTTCGTCCATCGCGGCCAGCGCACTGGGAGAGAACACCAACCTCCTGACCGTCCGACAGACCGACGCCTTGGGCAATGTGGGGCAGACGACGATGACGGTGATCAAGGACACCGTCGCGGCGGCGCCGACGCTGGCGCTGACGACCGACTCGGGGGATGGCGGCGACCGCCTGACCAACGATGGCCGCGTCAGCGTCGCCGGGATTGAGTCCGGTGCGACCTGGGAATACAGCATCGACGGCGGCGCGTGGGTGGCGGGCGGTCAGACGGGTCTGATCGCGGATCCCGGCTTCGCTGACGGCGCTCATGCCGTGCGTGCCCGGCAGACGGATGCGGTCGGCAATGCGAGTCAGGAAACGGTCCTGAACTTCACCATCGACAAGTCGGCACCAGCCACGCCCGTCTTTTCTATCAATAACGACTCCGGCGTGTCCGGCGATCTGATCACCAACAGAGCCGATTTCGGCGTGAGTGGTATTGAGCTCGGCGCCGCGCTGGAAATCGGGGTGGATGGGTGGCGGCAGTTTGAAATTCGCAATAGCAGTGCCACTTCCCTTCTCGCGACCATGGACGGCGCACTCTCCGAAGGCGCCAGGTCCATCGTGATGTGGCAGGTGGATAAAGCGGGCAACGCGTCAGCGTTGAGCGACACGCTCAACTTCACGATCGACAGGACGGTGGCGAAGCCGATCCTGACGCTGGCGAACGACACGGGCGCCTCCGCGACCGATGGCTTGACCTCTGACGCCTCCATCAATGTGGCGAGTCTGGAGTCCGGCGGCAAGTGGGACTACAGCCTGGATGCCGGTCAGACCTGGACGCCAGGCAGCGGGACCTCCATCTCGGGCAGCGCGCTGAGCGAGGGGACGAATCATGTGACGGTGCGGCAGACCGACCTGGCCGGCAACGTCGGTGTGTCGTCTTCACTGACGGTCGAGCGCGATACCCAGATCAATCAACCTGTTCTCACTCGCAGCAGCGGCGATGGCAACGGCGCCTACATGGGCAAGGGAACGTCCATCGGCGTCTCGGGCCTTGAAAACGGGGCGAACTGGGAGTGGCAGGTGGTGACGGCCAACGGCACGTCGGCATGGACCAAGGGAGAAGGCGACAAGATCAGCGTGGAGCAGCTGCCGCAGAACACGCACCTGTCCCTGTCGGTCCGCACGACAGATGGGGCTGGCAACCAGGCAGAGAGCGCCATGACGGTCTACGCTGACACGACGCCCCCCACCGCCGCGCTCCAGCAACCTTCGGCAACTGAGCAGGCGCAGATCTTCAGCAGTGAAGGGGGCGCGTATTACCTGGTGCGATCCGATCAGGTCGTCGATGTCTCCCAGGGGCTCGGCGCCATCAGCCGCCTGGATCCCGCGCTGTGGAAGTCGGTCGCCAGCACGGCGGGATACACCGCCGTCGACGCCAGCGGCCTCGCGGACGGCAGCTATCGTCTCTACGCGGGCGATCTCGCCAATCTTGTCGAGGTCACTGTCGGGTCAACCAAGGTTCAGGCCATGCTTCAGGTCAGCAACAACGGACAAGCGACGACCACGATGGTCATGGGAACTGCGGGGAACGACATCTTGCAGGCTCCGGACAACGGCGGCCTGATGGTCGGGAATGGGGGAGCCGATCGATTCGTGTTCAAGGCCGGCCAGACAGGGACGTTCGTGCTGACCGACATCGACAACAAGATGCTCAACGGTCTGCAGGACATGGACATCCTCGATCTCTCAGCAGTGCTCAAGAACTACACCTTCCAGCCGGTCGGAGAGCATTGGGTGGACGAGGCTTTCATCAAGCGCGTCAATGAAAATGGAAAGTCGACGATCTTCGTCGACAGTGATGGCCAGGGCGATTTCGGGCATGCCGACTTGGTGCTCGTGCTGACCGGTAGCGTCACGCAACAGCATGTCCGACTGGAAACTCCCACGGGCACGGCGCTTCTGGGTTGATGGGTACCGCTCAACAGGGGCGGGGCGACCCGCTCCAGCGCCTTCGCGTGAGGCGGCACCGTCCAACGGCCGGGAGGCTCAGGTCGGATAGGTCCCTGGCAGCAGGATCTCGCGCGTGACGCCACGCAACTCACGGTGACCGCAGAACGCCATCGTGAGGTCCAGCTCCCGATGGATGATCTCCAAAGCCCGGCTCACGCCGGGCTTTCCCATTGCGCCGAGGCCGTAGAGGAACGCGCGGCCGATGTAGGTGCCGCGCGCCCCCAGGGCCCAGGCCTTGAGCACGTCCTGGCCCGAGCGGATGCCGCCGTCCAGGTGCACCTCGATGCGATCGCCGACCGCCTCGACGATGCGCGGCAGCGCGCGGATGCTGGACTCGGCGCCGTCGAGCTGGCGTCCGCCATGGTTGCTGACGATCAGCGCATCGGCGCCGGTCGCCGCGGCCAGCTTCGCGTCCTCCTCGTCGATGATGCCCTTGATGATCAGCTTGCCGCCCCAGCGGTCGCGGATCCACTGCACATCGTTCCAGCTCAACTGCGGATCGAATTGCTTGGCGGTCCATTCGGACAGCGAGCTCATGTCACCCACGCCCTTCACGTGGCCGACGATGTTGCCGAAGTGCCGCCTGGACGTGCCCAGCATGCCCAGGCACCAGCGCGGCTTGGTCGCCATGTTGATCAGGTTGGGCAGCGTCAGCTTGGGCGGCGCGGACAGGCCGTTCTTCAGGTCCTTGTGGCGCTGGCCGAGGATCTGCAGGTCCAGCGTCAGCACCAGCGCGTCGCACTTCGCGGCCTTGGCGCGGTCGATCAGGCTGTTGATGAAACCCTTGTCCTTCATCACATAGAGCTGGAACCAGAACGGCGCCGTCGTGTTCGCGGCGATGTCCTCGATCGAGCAGATGCTCATCGTCGACAGCGTGAACGGCACGCCGAAGGCCTCCGCGGCCTGCGCGCCCAGGATCTCGCCGTCCGCGTGCTGCATGCCGGTCATGCCGGTCGGCGCGATCGCGACGGGCATCGCGACCGGGCGGCCGAGCATGGTGGTCGCGGTGCTGCGGCCGTCCATGTTCACGGCGACGCGCTGGCGCAGCTTGATGGACTGGAAATCCGATTCGTTGGCGCGGTAGGTGCTCTCGGTCCAGGACCCGGAATCCGCGTAGTCGTAGAACATCCGCGGGACACGCCGCTGCGCGAGCACGCGCAGATCTTCGATGCAGGTGATGACGCTCATGCGGCAGATGCTAGGCGAGCCGCGCGGACACCGGCCGGAAAGTTTCGCGGGCCCGGTCGGAAGATCCTTCCGGCGGGCTCAGGGACTTCCCGGGGCGCCCCGGTCAGACCATGCCGCCGCCGTCGACCTTCGGGAGCGATTCGGCGCTGAGCGACCGGCAATGGCGGACGAGCCAGCGCGCGAACGACCGCGCCGCGTCGCTGTCGGCGTGTCGGACCAGGCCATAGGGCATCGCCGCGGGCACGGCGAGATCGAACAGTCGCTTGAGCGCGCCGCCGCGCAGGTAGGTGGCCGCCAGGCTCGGCCGACCGAGCACGATGCCCTGGCCGCAGGCTGCGGCCTCCAGCGTCAGGCCGAGGTCGACGAAGCGCGTGCCCTGCGCGGGCTCCGGCCAGTCGAGCCCGGCGGCGCGCAGCCACGGCTGCCAGGGCTGCAGCGGCGTGCGCAGCAGCGGCGCCGAGGCAAGGTCCGCCGGCGCGTGGATGGCGGGCAGTCGCGCGAGCAGCGACGGCGCGGCCATCGGCGTGACGATGTCGTCGAGCAATACCTCGCCACCCGCCGGGAGCGTGCCGGCGAAGATCTCGACGTCCGCCGCCGGCGCAGGCTGGTCCAGGTAAGGCGTCGACAGCAGCAGTTCGAGCTCGATGTCCGGATGCGCGAGCTCGAAGCCGGGCAGGGCAGGCACCAGCACCTGGCGCGCGAAGGTCGGCGGGCTGGTGATGCTGAGCCGGACGACGCGCTGCTGATCGCGCCGATGCAACGGCACGGCGGCCAGCAGGGACAGCGCGGTCTGGACCTGCGCGAGGTATTCCTTGCCGGCGGCGGTGAGTCGCAGGGGATTGCGCGTCAGCAGCGGCTGGCCAAGCCGCTCTTCCAAGGTCGCGATGCGTTTGCCGACGGCGCTCGCGCTGACATGGAGCACCTCGGCGGCGCGCTCCAGGCTGCCGAGCCGCGCGGCGGCCTCGAAGGCCAGCAGGCCATCGATCGAGGGCAGTCGCAAGGTGTCGGCCTGGGGCTCGCTTGAGGGAGGGCGCGAGGAGTCGCTCATGGTCGCGACTTTAGCGTCCGGGGCCCTTCCTTCCCTCAGGCCGACAGGGAGGCTGAATGGCGAGCGCGCGAGGGGTCGCAGCGCGCAGCTACAGTGGCGCGATGTCCGAAGTTCCCGAGAGAAGCCTGACTGCCGCGGCCGACGAGGCCGCTGCCGACGACGCGACCGTACGCGTGCTGGAACAGGCGTCCCTGTGGCGCCGTCTGCCGTGGATGGTGGGTGGCGCGCTGAGCCTGGTGCTGGGCGTGATCGGCATCTTCCTGCCGCTGCTGCCGACGACGCCCTTCGTGCTGCTGGCCGCGTTCTGCTTCGCACGCGGGTCTGCACGCTGCGAGGCGTGGCTGGTTGGCCACCCGCGCTTCGGGCCGATGATCGTCCAGTGGCGCGCCACGCGCGCCGTCCCCTTGCGCGCCAAGCAGGCAGCGTGGGTCATGATGACCATCAGCTCGATCATCTCGGCGTTGGTGATGCCGGTGGTGCCGTGGCTGCCGGCGGTGTGCTGCCTGGCGGTGGGGCTCTGGCTGTGGAGGCTCCCCACTGCCTGACGGCGAGCAAAGCCGGTCCCGTGCAGCCCGGAATGTCTGCATCAGTGCAAGGAATCCGGACATCGTGACGATTCCTCGCTGCCCGGACATCAGCGCGTTGACGGGAGTCGATGAGAGCACGGCCAAGCTCAACATCGCATAGGGATAGAAGAGCATCCCCAGAGCAAAGTCTTCGGCTGCGTCTTCGAAGAGAAAGGCCCTGAGCCGGATGCGCCGGATCGCCATGAACACGAGGGCGACCACGGAGGCCACCATTTCGTGAATGTACCCATCGATGAAATCTGACATGGTCTGGCCCCGTTCCAGTCAGATGTAGCCCTTGTGCCGGGCATTCCAGAGATAGAGAGCGCCGACTATGCCAACAGCGACGGCGTCACTCAGCGGCGAGTGCTTCGCAACGCAGCCGAAGAGCGTCGCGCCGACGAGGCCGCCGAGCGAGAAGTGGTACCCGGCTACGAGCAGCCAGTCGATACGGTCGCTCCACGAGCGGATCGGCTGGCGATTCCTTGATTCAAAGAATCCGGTCGAGCGAGTGGGGACAGCGGAAGCATTCATTGCGGGCGCTCCTTCAATGGCCGACGAAGAACAGATCAGCCACTGTGCCCGTTTGAAATCGTCACTCTTTCAAAACGCAGGTCGGCCGCCCTGAAAACGTTCGAACCTTGCGCAATGTCAACGCATGACCCTCGGGTGCGAACCAAAGCGGCTCTCATCAGACCGTTGAATCGGTCGACAACCGCGAGTACATGTTGAAGTCGCGCGGACGACCGCGCACCATGCGGAAGGACCGGAGCAAACCTTCATGCTGGTAGCCGCAGCGCATCAGCACGCGGTCCGAGCGTTCGTTGCCGACCAGCACCGTGCCTTGCACGCGAACCAACCCAAGAGTGTCAAACGACCATCGGGTCACCCGGTCGCACAAGCGCGTCGCCAGTCCTCGCCCCCAGTAAGGAGGTGCGAGGTCGTAGGCGATCTCCGCCGTGCGATTGATGTCGGAGATCGTATGGAAGCCGATGGTTCCCACCAGGCGGCTGCTGTCCAGGTCCACCACTGCCAGGCGACGTGGCGATGTCGGGATGTTCGACTCATACGTGTCGAACAGTGGATCGAGATCCACCGGGGACTGGACGTTCCAGCTCGTGCGCTCATGAACCTCGGGCAGTCGCAGGTACTCGAACCAAGCCTGCCCGTCGCTGCGCTCGATCTGTCGAAGACCGATGCCCGGAATGCCGGAGCCGGGCGGCGATTCAATTCTCATGAGGATGCCTGTTCGATGATGTCCTCGAGTTCAACTGAACAGCTGCAGATTCTCCGGCTTCGGCATCGCGCTCGCGGTGTCGCTCTTGCTGGCGGCGCTGCGCATGCGTCGCATCGGCTCGACATCGCCCGGCCGGCTGAGCTTCCCGACCCGCACGCCGAGCAGCCGCAGCCGCTGGCTGAGGTCCACGCGCTTGAGGCACAGGCCCGCCGCGTGCCGGATAGCCGCCGCATCCTGCACCGGCGCGTCCAGGGTCAGGTCGCGCGTCACCGTGCGGAAGCCCTCGAAGCGCAGCTTGATGCCGATCGTGCGCCCCAGGTAGCCCTTGCGCTGCAGGTCCGAGGCGAGCTGCTCGCACAGCGCGGTGAAGATGCGCGACAGCTCCGGCCGGTCGCGCTTGGCATGCAGGTCGCGCTCGAAGGTCGTCTCGCGGCTGATGGACACCGGCTCGCTGTAGGTCACCACCGGCCGCTCGTCGAGGCCCCACGCCGCCTGATGCAACCATGCGCTGTAGCCCGCGCCGAAATGCTGGAGCAGCAGTTCCGGCGGCGCCGCCGCGAGCTCGCCGATCGTGTGGATCTCCAGGCTCTCCAGCTTCGCGCCGGCCTTCGGTCCGATGCCGTTGATGCGCCGCACCGGCAGCGGCCAGATCTTCGTCGGCAGGTCCTCCATCATGATCAAGGTCAGGCCGTCGGGCTTGTCCAGCTCCGACGCGATCTTGGACAGCAGCTTGTTGGGCGTCACCCCGATCGAGCAGCTCAGCCCGGTCGCGCGCTGCACCGAGTTCTTGATCTCCCGCGCGATCGCCCGCACGCCGCCCAGCGGGTCGTGTCCCACCGCGTCACGCGCGCCGGGCACGTCGGTGAGGTCGATGTAGATCTCGTCGATGCCGCGGTCCTCGATCACCGGCGCGATCTCGCGCACCGCCGCCTTGAAGAGGCGCGAGAAATGCCGGTACGAATCGAAGTCCGCCGGCAGCAGGATCGCCTGCGGCGCCCGCAGCGCCGCCTTCATCAGGCCCATCGCGGAGAACACGCCCAGGTCGCGCGCCGCGTAGGTCGACGTCGTCACGACGCCGCGCCCGGTGTAGTCGGCCAGCTTGAAGAATTCGCGCGTGCCGTCGGGCCGCTCCTGCGGCGTGTGGACGCGCCGTCCGCCGACCACCACCGGCAAACCCTTGAGCTCCGGATAACGCAGCAGCTCCACGGACGCGTAGAACGCGTCCATGTCCAGATGGGCGATCAGGCGATCGGGCAGCGCTGGCGTCGGCTCGGCCATGCGAAGGATTGTGAGCGTGTCGGCTGACACTCGCTGTCAGCAGGCCGGGAGCCGCTGCGGATTGCGGGCAGGGACCTCGTCGATCGGACGACGACGATGGCGACGGCGACGACGGCCAGGCAGGGCGTCAGTGTCCGCAGCTCGTCGACCCGCAGGCCGACACGCTGTCCTCCGTCTTGGGATCGGACGACGCCGACGCCTGGATCGGATCGCGGCATTCGCCGGTCTTCGGATCGAAGCCGCGTTGTTCCATCGTGTAGACCAGCGCCGCGTCCATCATCTCCGCGTGACCGGGGAACCACTGCGACAGCTCCGTGCGCACGATCGCCAGCGGCTCGCGGTCGCCGAGGTCCTCGGCGTAGCGCACCACCTCGCGCATCACGTTCAGCACCATCGCATGCTGGCTGCTGTGGCAGTTCTCCGGCTCGAAGCCGGTGGCCGCCATCCAGCGCTCCTCCATCGCGAAGTGCTCCTCCGTGTGGGCCAGCAGTTCCTTGAACGCCGGCAGCGCGTCCTCGCCGCGATCGAGCGTGTCGGCGTAGCGGTTCAGCAGCGCGACGAATTCTTCGTGCGTGTGGTCGAGCTCCGGCTGATTCAGCACGAGCTCGTCGGTCCAGGCCAGGGCGCTCATGCTCAGGCCTGCTTCGCGAGGTCGGCGGCGACCGCCGCCAGGCGCGCGCGGTGGCGCGCCACCTGTGCGCGGACCTGCGCCGGCGCCGTGCCGCCGAGGATGTTGCGCGCGTTCAGGGAGCCCGCCAGCGACAGCACCTCATAGACGTCCTCGCCGATGCGCGCGTCGAATTGCCGCAGCGCCTCCAGCGGCAGCGCCGACAGGTCGATGCCCTGCGCCTGCGCCGTCTTCACCGCGTGCGCCACGATCTCGTGCGCGTCGCGGAAGGCCAGGCCCTGCTTGACCAGGTAGTCCGCCAGGTCGGTCGCGGTCGCGTAGCCCTTGAGCGCCGCGCGTTCCATCGCGTCGGCCTTGACCGTCAGGCCGGCCATCATCTCCGCGAAGATGCGCAGCGTGTCGCTCAGCGTGTCGACGGTGTCGAACAGCGGCTCCTTGTCTTCCTGGTTGTCCTTGTTGTAGGCCAGCGGCTGGCCCTTCATCAGCGTGATCAGCCCCATCAGATGCCCCACCACGCGGCCGCTCTTGCCGCGTGCCAGCTCGGGCACGTCCGGGTTCTTCTTCTGCGGCATGATGCTCGACCCCGTGCAGAAGCGGTCCGGCAGCGCGATGAAGCCGAAGGCCTGGCTCATCCACAGGATCAGCTCTTCCGACAGGCGCGAGATGTGCACCATGATCAGCGCGGCCGCGGCGCTGAACTCGATCGCGAAGTCGCGGTCGCTGACGGCGTCCAGGCTGTTCTGCGCGACGCCCTCCATGCCCAGCGTGCGCGCGACGCGTTCGCGGTCCAGCGGATAGCTGGTGCCGGCCAGCGCGGCGGCGCCCAGCGGCAGGCGGTTCACGCGCTTGCGGGTGTCGACCAGGCGTTCCGCGTCGCGGGCGAACATCTCGACGTAGGCCAGCAGGTGATGCCCGAAGGCCACCGGTTGCGCCACCTGCAGGTGGGTGAAGCCCGGCAGGATCACGTCGGCGTGGCGCTCGGCCTGCTCAACCAGCACCCGCTGCAGCTCGCCGAGCAGGCCGATGAGGGTGTCGATCTCGCCGCGCAGCCACAGGCGCACGTCGGTCGCGACCTGGTCGTTGCGGCTGCGGCCGGTGTGCAGCCGCTTGCCGGCCAGGCCGACCAGCTCGGTCAGGCGGGCTTCGATGTTGAGGTGGACGTCCTCCAGGTCCAGCTTCCATTCGAAGCGGCCCGAGGCGATCTCCTCGCGGATCTGCGCCATGCCTTTCTGGATCGCGGCCAGGTCCTCGGCGCCGATGATCCCTTGCGCGGCAAGCATGTCCGCGTGGGCCAGCGAGCCCTGGATGTCCGCCGCCCAGAGGCGCTTGTCGAAGTCGACGCTGGCGGTGTAGCGCTTGACCAGGTCGCTCATCGGCTCGGAGAAGAGCGCCGACCAGGCCTGCGACTTGTTGGCGAGCTGGTTGTCCGCGACCTGGGCGGTGGACGGTTGGCCGCCGGACAGGGTGTCGGGCGTCGGGTCAATGGGGGAGGAGGACATCGGCTTGCAAGGCGTTACGACTTCGCGGCGCCCCGGGCGTGTCCGCATAGGAAGCGGCCGGACGCCTGGGTGAGAATGAGCCGCCGATTCTAAAGGGGGCGCCACCGGGGTGCCCGAGGGGCTGCTTCAGAGGGCAGGACAGTGCGGCGACGGGAGGATCCGATGGCCACGAAGGCAACGAGAGGGCGCGCGCCGGGGACGGATTCCTGGCGGTCGACCCAGCCGCCGCACGAAGGCGGCGAGGCGATGGACACATTGGACACGCGCGCGCCGACGACCCAACCCATGAGCACGCAGCCCTTGGACAGCCGGCCGATGTCCTTGCAGCCCGCCTGGGAGGAGACCCGGCTGGACGCGCGGCCGGTCGAGCCGCCGCGGCTGATCGACGCGCAGCGCCGCTTCGACGTCTGCCACGTCGGCCTGGTGTTGCGCGCCGTGCTGGGTGTGCAGCTGGTGCTCTCGCTGGGACTGGCGATGACCTCCGAGACGACCGGGCAGTGGGCGTGGTCGATGGGCGGCGCGTCGGTCGCGGCGCTCAGCGGCGTCCTGGCCTGGCTGCTGATCGTGTGCGCATCCAAGCGCCTGCTGGCGCGGCTGCCCGAATGGGCGCAGTGGACGCTGCCGATCTCGCTCGGCGCGGCCTGCGCCCACGGCGGCGCGCTCCTGCTGGAAGCGGTGGACATCGGCGCGCTCGGCACGCTGCAACGCACCGCGGCGGTGCTGGCGGGCGCGCTGGCGGCGGGTGTGCTGCTCGGATGGCTGAAGCTGCGCGAGCGCGCGCAGGCGCCCGCCGATGCGCTGGCGCGGCTGGTGGAACTGCAATCGCGCATCCGGCCGCACTTCCTCTTCAACACGCTGAATACCGCGATCGCGCTGGTGCGCGTCGATCCGAACCGCGCCGAGGAGGTGCTCGAGGATCTGGCCGAGCTGTTCCGCGTGGCGCTGGCGGACGCCGGGCCGACGGCCGAGGGCGTGCGGCTCGACCAGGAGGTCGAACTGGCCCGACGTTATCTGGCGATCGAGCAGCTGCGCTTCGGCGACCGGCTGCGCGTGCATTGGCAGCTGGATCCGCACGCGGCGGAAGCGCGCGTGCCGCCGCTGCTGCTGCAGCCGCTGGTGGAGAACGCCGTGCGCCACGGCATCGAGCCCAACGACGGCGGCGGCGATGTCGACATCGTCACGCGGGCGCGCGGCAGCGAGATCGAGATCCGCGTCGTCAACACGGTCGGCCTGCCCTCGCGCGGCAAGGGGCATGGACTGGCGCTGCGCAACGTGCGGCAGCGGCTGCGGCTGATGCACGACGTGGCGGCGCGGCTGGAGGCCGGGCCGGGCGAAGGGCGTTTCGTGGTGCGCATCGTGATGCCGCGATGACAACAACAGGACGGGAGGGAAAGACATGCTGACGCATCCGCCGCTGAGGGTCTTGATCGTCGACGACGAGCCGCTGGCGCGGCTGCGTCTGCGCGGCCTGGTCGAGGCCAACGAGGAGCCGCGCGCCGAGGTCGTCGCCGAGGCCGGCAGCGGCGATCAGGCGCTGGCGTGGCTCAAGGACCATGCCTGCGACCTGATCCTGCTCGACGTGCAGATGCCGGGCCTGGACGGGCTGGGGCTGGCGCAGGCGCTGCGCGGCCGGCCGTTCGCGCCGGCCATCGTGTTCGTCACGGCCCACGCGCAGCACGCGCTGCTGGCCTTCGAGCTGGAGGCGCTGGACTACCTGACCAAGCCGGTGCGGCGCGAGCGGCTGCAGGCCAGCCTGGCGCGGGCGGTGCAGCGGCTCGACGAGCGGTCCGCCGCCAAGGCGCGCGAGGAGCGCGAGGTCCACGGCCCGGCGTCGTCGCCGGGCAGCGAGGCGCCCGTCATCAACATCACCGAGCGCGGACGGCTGCTGCGGGTGCCGCTTTCGGAGGTCCTCTACTTCAAGGCCGAGCTCAAGTACCTGACGCTGCGCACGGCGACGCAGAGCCATGTCATGGACGGCTCGCTGAGCGATCTGGAACAACGCCTGGGCGACCGCTTCCTGCGGGTCCACCGCAACGCGCTGGTCGCGCGGTCGGCGGTGCGCGAGCTCGAGCGCCACGTGCCCACCGACGGCCCGGCCGATGGCGACGGGGACAACGGCGGGGAACTCGGCTGGGCCGTCCGGATCGCCCATGTCAACGAGTGGCTCGCCGTCTCGAGACGGCAGGTCGCCGCCGTGCGGGAGGCCCTGGCAGGCCAGCGCTGACGCACCAGCCCGCGCGACCTCAGCCGGTGTTGCGCAAGCCCGCCGCGATGCCGTTGATGGAGAGATGGATGCCGCGCTGGACGCGTTCCAGCCGCGGATCCTCCGCGCGTTTCTCCGCCGGGATCGCGCGGTAGCGCCGCATCAGCTCGACCTGCAGGTGGTTGAGCGGATCGATGTAGGGGAAGCGGTGTTCGATCGACCGTGCCAGGGCCGGATTGGCCGCGAGCCGGCCGCTCTCGCCGGTGATGAGCGCGATCGCTTCCTCGGTGCGCGCGAATTCGGCCTCGATGGCGCCGAAGATCCGCTTGGCCAGGCGCTTGTCCTCGACCAGCTCCAGGTAGCGGCGCGCGATGTCGAGGTCGGCCTTGGCCAGCACCATGTCCAGGTTGGACAGCAGCGTCTTGAAGAATGGCCACTGCTTGTGCATGCGCTTGAGCAGCGCCAGCTTCTCGTCGCGGGCCGCCCCGTCCTTGCCATTGCCCTTGCCATTGCCATTGCCCAGGAAGTCCTGGACGCCCGAACCGAAGCCGCACCAGCCCGGCAGCGTGATGCGCGACTGGCCCCAGCTGAAGCCCCAGGGGATCGCCCGCAGGTCCTCGATCGCGCGAGTCGCCTTGCGCGAGGCGGGACGCGAGCCGATGTTGAGCTCGGCGATCTCGCGGATCGGCGTCGTGGCGAAGAAGAAGTCGGCGAAGCCCGGCGTGTCGTAGACCAGGCCGCGGTAGGCGGCGAAGCTCGCGTCCGAGAGCG
The DNA here is from genome assembly GCA_966211105.1 of uncultured Burkholderiales bacterium. Classification (GTDB taxonomy): domain Bacteria; phylum Pseudomonadota; class Gammaproteobacteria; order Burkholderiales; family Burkholderiaceae_C; genus Roseateles. The sequence goes on along the minus strand of CBIHMU010000035.1, from coordinate 39,236 downwards.
CCTGCGCCGCGGTCATGAAGGCCTGCGGCGCCGTCTTGGTCGGATGCAGCAGCGTGGCCTCGAGCGTCGCGGCGACCAGCGTCTCCAGGTTGCGCCGGCCGATCTCGGGATTGGCGTACTTGGAGTTGATGACCTCGCCCTGTTCGGTCAGCCGGATCTGGCCGTTCACCGTGCCGGGCGGCTGCGCGAGGATGGCCTGGTAGCTCGGACCGCCGCCGCGGCCCACCGTGCCGCCGCGGCCGTGGAACAGGCGCAGCGTCAGCGGTCCCTGCTGGCGCAGCTCGTCGAAGAGCTGCACCAGCGCGATCTCGGCGCGGTACAGCTCCCAGCTGCTGGTGAACACGCCGCCGTCCTTGTTGGAGTCGGAGTAGCCCAGCATGATGTCCTGCTCGCCGCCGGAGCGGCGCACCAGCGCGGCCATGCCGGGCAGCTCGTAGAAGCCGCGCATGATGCCGGGCGCGTTGCGCAGGTCGGCGATGGTCTCGAACAGCGGCACCACGATCAGGTCGCTGACCGCGTCGCCGTCGAGCGTGCCGCGCAGCAGGCCGACTTCCTTGAGCAGCAGCTGCACTTCCAGCAGGTCGCTGACGTCCTCGGTGTGCGAAATGATGTAGTGGCGCAGCGCCTCGCGGCCGAAGCGCTTCAGCGACTCGCGCGCCGTCTCGAAGATCGCGAGCTCGCCCAGCGTGCGCTCGCTGTACTCGGCGCCCAGCACGCGCAACGGGCGCGTCTGGTTCAGCAGGTCGATCAGCAGCGCGCGACGCTCCTGCTCGCCCAGGGCCGAGTAGTCCTCGCAGACGCGCGCCTGCTTCAGCAGCTCGACGACGGTGAGTTCGTGCTGGTCGCTGCTCTGGCGCAGGTCCAGCGTCGCGAGGTGGAAGCCGAAGACCTGCACCGCGCGGATCAGCGGCTTGAGCCGCGGCGCGATCAGCGCGTGCGCGTGATGGCTCTCCAGCGAGTCCTGGATCACGCGCAGGTCCGCCAGCAGGTCCTCGGGCGACAGGTAGGGATCCTGCGGCGCGACCGCGTGGCGCAACGCCTCGGTGCCGGTCAGCGATTCGAGGGTCGCGGCCAGGCGCGCGTACATGCCGGTCAGCGCGCGCCGGTAGGGCTCGTCCATCCGGTGTTCGTTCTGGTCGGGACTGCGCTCGGCCAAGGCCTGCATCGCCGGCGTGACGCCGGCCAGGCGCAGCGAGATCGACAGCTCCGCGCCCAGCTCGTGCAGCTCGGTCAGGTAGTGGCGCAGCGCCAGCTCGCTCTGGCGGCGCAGCGCGAGCCGCATCGTGTCGGCGGTGACATTCGGATTGCCGTCGCGGTCGCCGCCGATCCATTGGCCCATGCGCAGGAAGGGCGGCACGTCCTCGCCCGGCAGCGCTTCCTCCAGCTCGGTGTAGAGCTTGGGGATCTCGCGCAGGAAGGTCGCGTGGTAGTAGCTCAGTGCGTTCTCGATCTCGTCGGCCACGGTCAGCTTCGAGTAGCGCAGCATCCGCGTCTGCCACAGCTGCGTGACGCGGGCGCGGATCAGGAGTTCGTTCGCGGCCAGTTCGCGCTCGGTGTGCAGGCGGTCGCGCGCGCCGACCAGTTCGGCCACGGCGCGCTCGGCGTCCAGGATGCTCTTGCGTTGCACCTCGGTCGGATGGGCCGTCAGCACCGGCGAGACGAAGCCGTGGGCCAGCGTCTTCGCGACTTCCGCCGGCCGCACGCCGGCATCGAACAGGCGCTCCAGCGCATACCCCAGCGAGCCCGCCTGCAGCGAGCCCTCGCGCTCGTGCACCTCGCGGCGGCGGACGTGGTGGCGGTCCTCCGCGATGTTGGCCAGGTGGGAGAAATAGCTGAACGCGCGGATCACGCTCACCGTCTGCTCGCCCGACAGGCCCTTGAGCAGCTTGTCCATCTGCTTGCCGGCCTGCGCATCGCGCTTCAGGCGGAAGGCGACCGACAGCTGTCGCACACGCTCCACCAGTTCGTAGGCCTCGCGGCCCTCCTGTTCGCGGATCACCTCGCCCAGGATGCGACCCAGCAGGCGGATGTCATCCATCAGCGGCTGGTTCTTGTCCTTGATCGTCTTGATCGAGCGGGGGGCGCTCGCCCCCTTGCGGGGGGGCTTGGCGGCGGACTTGGCGAGGGACTTGGCGGCGGACTTGGCGACCGCCTGGCCGGCCGGCTTCGGCGTCGTCCGGGGGGCAGGTGTTGCGGCCGGCTTGGCACCGGCCTGGGTGCGGGAGGTCGTGCGGGACGTCGTGCGGGACTTGGCGGCGGCGGACGGGGTGCTGGCGGGCATGGCGGCGTGAGGTTCGTCAGGGACCCGGGGAGGGGCGTGATGTAACGAAGTTACCTTCGGTTGACTTTAGCAGTTTCTTCGTGCGCGGCTCGCCCGTGGGCGTGGCGCGGGCGCCGCGATCCGCAGGGATTTGCTCCGGGATCGCGCAAGCCTCGCTTCGCGGCAAACGAGCTTCCCTCCGCCGAGGGACGACAGCGGGCGCCGCTCGGCTAGCATGCCGGCCCATGAAGCAAGAATTCGTGATCGCCACCCGCGAGAGCCGGCTGGCCCTCTGGCAGGCGGAACATGTGCAGGCGCTGCTCCAGGCGCGCGGCCTCGAGGTGCGGCTGCTCGGCATGACCACGCGGGGCGACCAGATCCTGGACCGCACGCTGTCCAAGGTCGGCGGCAAGGGCCTGTTCGTGAAGGAACTGGAGACCGCGCTGGAGGACGGCCGCGCGCAGCTCGCCGTGCATTCGCTGAAGGACGTGCCGATGGAACTGCCCGAGGGCTTCGTGCTCGCGGCGGTGCTGGAGCGCGAGGACCCGCGCGACGCGCTGGTGTCGTCGACCTTCGACAGCCTCGCCGCGCTGCCGCAGGGCGCCTGCGTGGGCACGTCCAGCCTGCGCCGCGTGACGCAGCTGAAGAACCTGCGGCCGGACCTGCGCATCGAGCCGCTGCGCGGCAACCTCGACACGCGGCTGCGCAAGCTCGACGAGGGCCAGTACGACGCGATCGTGCTCGCCGCCGCCGGGCTGAAGCGCCTGAACCTGGACGGTCGCATCCGCCAGTACTTCGGCGTCGACGAGATGATCCCCTGCGCCGGGCAGGGCGCGCTGGGCATCGAGATCCGCGCCGGCCAGGCGCCGCTGGCGGACCATCTGGACGCGCTGGTGCACCGGCCGACCTGGCTGGCCACGGCGGCGGAACGCGCGGTCTCGCGCGCGCTGGGCGGCAGTTGCTCGATGCCGCTGGCCGCCCATGCGGTCTGGACCGCCGGCGGCGAACTGAGCCTGTCCGTCGCATTGGGGCATCCGATCGAACCGGAACGCGCGCTGCTGCGGGCGGGCGCGCAGGCGGCGGTGGCGGACCTCGGCGCCGCGGAAGCCCTGGGCATCTCGGCCGCCTCGGCGCTGCGCGAACTCGGGGCCGTCGAGTACCTGAAGGACGTCTGATGCCGGGCGCCGTCGCCCCGGTCCGGCTGTTGCTGACCCGCCCGCGGGCGCAGGCCGATGAATGGGCGCGGCGCATGGCCGCTTTGGGGGTGCCGACCGTCTCGCTGCCGCTGATCGACATCGAACCTGCCGGCGACCCGGCGCCCATCGCGGCCGCGTGGTCGGCCTTGCCGGCGATGGACCTGGCGATGTTCGTCAGTCCGAATGCCGTCGAGCAGTTCTTCGACCACCGACCTGCCGACGCCGTCTGGCCCGCGCGGACCTGGGCGGCGACCGTCGGCCCGGGCAGCGCGCGGGCGCTGATCGAGCGTGGCGTGCCGGCGGCGCGGCTCGTCCAGCCGCCGGCGGCGTCCGACAGCCTCGACTCAGAACACCTGTGGCCTGAGCTGGCCCGCGTCGCGGGCGCGGACTGGTCGGGTCGTCGCGCGCTGCTGGTGCGCGGCGACGGCGGACGCGAATGGCTGGGCGACCGGCTGCGCGAAGCGGGCGCCGAGGTGGCCGCCGTCAGCGTCTACCGCCGCAGCTGCCCCCGGCTGTCGGCGCAGACCGATGCGCTGCTGCGCACCGCGCTCGGCGAGCCGGAGCGTCACGTGTGGCTGTTCAGCAGTTCGGAGGCCATCGGCCACCTGGAGGCCCTCGAAAAGGGGACGCGCGGGGGCGATTCCGTTGGGGGAGCGGACAGCCCGCGCCCCCCCCGTTGGGAGCGCGTGCTGGCGCTGGCCACGCACGAGCGCATTGCCGTCCGCGCGCAAGCCCTCGGGGTGGGGCATGTGGTTTTGGTGCGACCGGATGCGGAGGCCGTCGCGGCCGGGTTCCGGCTGCTGTCAGGGTCCACCCTAGAATCGTCGTCGTGAGCGAGACCACCACCCCAGCGGCCGACGTTCCGTCGCCCCACAAGCCCGCCCGGCAATCCGGCGCCACCTTGACCCAGGCCGTCGTGGCCTGCGTCGGTCTGGTGGCCCTGCTGGCCCTCGGCCTGGCCTGGCAGAGCCAGCAGCGACTCAAGCAGGTCGAACAGGAACTCGTCCGGCGCCAGGACAGCAGCCAGAGCGAGGCCAACATCGCCCGCGACCAGGCGCGCCAGGCGCAGGACCTCAGCCGCGACACCGCGGCCAAGGTCGCGCTGGTGGATGCGCGGCTGTCGGAGGTGGCCGTGCAGCGCGAGCAGCTCGAGACGCTGATGCAGTCGATGAACCGCTCGCGGGACGAGAACGTGGTCGGCGACATCGAGGCCTCGCTGCGCGTGGCCATGCAGCAGAGCACGATCACCGGCAGCGCGGAGCCGCTGGTGGCCGCGTTGCGCCAGGCCGACGAGCGGCTGGGCCGTTACAAGCAGCCGCGCCTGGAGGGCGTCCGCCGCGCGGTGACGCGGGACCTGGAGCGCATCAAGGCGGTCAGCGTGGTCGACGTGTCGACGCTGACGATCAAGCTGGACGAGGTGGTGCGCCAGGTCGACGACCTCCCGCTGCTGGCCGTCGCCCAGCCCGGGCAGGATCCGGCGGGCGCCGTCGCGCCTGCCGCGCCCCTCGCGCAACACCCGACCCCGTCGTCCGCCACCGCGAAGCCCGGCGCGCCGCGCAAGCCCGCCTCCGGCGCCTCGGCCGCCGCGTCGCAGGCCGCCGGCGACGGCGAACCCGGCTGGTGGACCCGTCTCTGGGACCAGGCCGGCGATCGCTGGACGACGCTGTCCGGCGACATCTGGCGCGAGGCCCGCGGCCTGCTGCGCGTCACGCGCATCGACCATCCGGAAGCGGCGCTGATCGCGCCCGAGCAGTCCTTCTTCCTCCGGGAGAACCTCAAGCTGCGGCTGCTGAACGCCCGGCTGGCGCTGCTGAGCCGTCAGTTCGACACCGCGCAGGTCGACCTGCGCGAGGCGCAGGCGATGCTGGACCGCTACTTCGACGCCCGCTCGCGCAAGCTGACCCAGACGACGGAGCTGCTGCGTCAGGTGCAGGGCCAGTCCCGGCAGGTGACCGTGCCGCGCCCCGACGACACGCTGGCCGCGCTGAGCGCGGTCGCGCGCTGAGGAGATCGCCGTGCGCATGGTGATCTGGCTGGTGCTGCTGTTCGTCGCGGCCGTGGTCGCGGCATTGACGCTGGGCAACAACGACGGCCTGGCCAGCTTCTATTGGCGCGGCTGGCGCATGGACCTGTCGCTGAATCTCTTCCTGCTGCTGCTGGTGGGCGGCTGCTTCGCGCTGATGACGCTGATGCAGACGCTGGACGCGCTGCTGACGCTGCCCAAGCGCGCGCGGCTGTGGCGCATGGCCCAGCGTGAACGCAGCGCGCAGGTCGCCTTGCGCGAGGCCTGGGCGGAGTATTTCGGCGCCCGCTACAGCCGGGCGCAGAAGGCGGCGCAGCGCGCGCTCGCCATCCAGGTGCAGACGCCCGATCTGGCGCAGGATGGCGCCTTCATGGCGCTGGCGCACCTGGTGGCCGCGCAGAGCGCCCACAAGCTGCAGGACCGGCGCAATCGGGACGAGCATCTGCGCCAGGCCCTTCAAGTGGCGGCGACGTCGGCCGGAGCCCGGGTGCAGGAAGAGGGCGCCAGACTGCTGGCCGCGGAATGGGCCCTCGACGACCGCGACGCGACGCGCGCGCTCGGCCTGCTGGGCGAGCTGACGCCGGGTGTCGCGCGCCGCACGCAGGCGCTGCGACTCAAGTTGCAGGGCAGCCGCCTGGCGCATGAGCCGCTCGAGGCGCTGCGCACCGCGCGCCTGCTGGCCAAGCACCAGGGCTTCTCGAAATCGGCCGCGCAAGGCCTGCTGCGCTCGCTAGCATGCGAGGCGCTGGACACCGCCCGCGACATCGACCAGCTGCGCGGCATCTGGCAACAGCTGGACGCCTCGGACCGGCGCGATGTGTTCGTCGCGTCGCGCGCGGCGAACTGCGCGGCCAGCCTGGGCGCGCCGGAGGACGGGCGCGGCTGGCTGCGGCCGTTCTGGGAATCGATCGCGGAGCAGGGCGCCGACGAGCGCCATGCGCTGGCCGAGGCGCTGGTGCTGTGCATGCCCGGACTGGGGCCGGAATGGCTGCAGCGCCTGGAGGGCGCGGTGCTGCGCTTCCCGCGCGACGGCACGATGGCCCTCGCGCTGGGACATGCGCTCGCGGAGCGCCAGCTGTGGGGCAAGGCCCGCCTGATGTTGGAGCAGGCGGCCGAAGATCGCGAATTGACCGCCAATGCGCGCCGCCGCAGCTGGCTGCGACTCGCGGAGATGGCTGACCAGGACGACGACGCCGAACGCCGTGCCCGCTGCTACGAGGCTGCGGCACGTCTGGGTTGAAGCCGGCGTGCGGCCCTGGCCGCTGCCGGGGCCGTTCGATGGAATGATTTTTCGTCGAGATACTTGCAGACCTTCAGAAACGCATGCTATAGTCGCAGTCTTTCAGCGGCTGTAGCTCAGTTGGATAGAGTACTTGGCTACGAACCAAGGGGTCGTGGGTTCGAATCCTGCCAGCCGCACCAGAAAAACTGTTGGATCTCCGAGCAACCTGAGATCTGGCAAGAAAAAGAAGAAGTAACAACAAAAACCTGGGATCGCTTCCACGACGGCGGTTCCTGATCAGTAAAAGTCGAGCGGCTGTAGCTCAGTTGGATAGAGTACTTGGCTACGAACCAAGGGGTCGTGGGTTCGAATCCTGCCAGCCGCACCAAATAGAAAGCCAGCGTTGAAAGACGCTGGCTTTTTTCTTTGCCCGAATCATTTCCGGTGCGCTCGTATTCAGTTTCCGTGCGCCATTTTGCTTGCTCCTTCTGCCCGCCGTGTTGAATGGTGGCGCGGGATTATTCCGGGCGAATATCGTCCGGATCGAATAACTCCTGCTGGCGATGGGGCGCGGCGACCGGCGATCCGGGCCTGGCCGGCGTGCGAGAGAGTTTCGGCGCCGGCATCGGCCAGGCGAGTCCCTCCTGCATGAAGAAGTTGCGGCGGGCTTGCTGGTGCGGATGCAGGGGCGCCTCGGCGGCGGTCAGTACCGGCGCCACGCAGGCATCGCTCCCTTCGAAAATGGCCACCCAGTGCGCGAGCGATTCCTGCCGGATGCGCGCGGCGACCGCCTCGCGCAACGCCGGCCATTGCGTGGGATCGTCCTGCGAGGGCGGCAGGGGCGGCGTCGGCAGGCCGAGGCGCGCCATGAGTGCCTGCCGGAACGGCGCCTCGATCGCACCGAGCGACAACCATCGTCCATCCGCGCATTCGAAGCAGTCGTAGACATGCGAGCGGTGCAGGAAGAGGTTGCGCGACGGATCGTCGTCCCAGTGGCCGCCGGCCCGCAGTGCCTGGATGAGCGTCCCCATGTAGCCGACGCCGTCGACCATGGCCGCGTCCACGACCTGACCCCGGCCCGAGCGGCGCGACTCCCACAGCGCGCACATCAGTCCGAAGAGCATCGTCAACGCCCCGCCGCCGATGTCGCCGAGCAAGGTGGCCGGGAGCGTCGGTGCCTGGCCCGAGCGGGCGGCGAAGGGCATCAGGCCGCTCAAGGCGGCGTAGTTGATGTCGTGCCCGGCGCGTTGCGCCAGCGGGCCGGTCTGGCCCCAGCCGGTGAGGCGCGCATAGACCAGCCTGGGATGGGCGGCCAGCAGCGTGTCCGGGCCCAGCCCGAGCCGTTCCATCACGCCGGGGCGGAAGCCTTCGATCAGCGCGTCGGCGCCCGCGACGAGCTCGCGCACCCCGGCCAGTCCCGCGGGCGTTTTAAGGTCCGCCTGGACGACGGTCTTGCCGCGGTTCAGCGCCGCGCCGCCACCGAGCCGTGTCTCACCGCCAAGCCGCTCCACGACCGTCACCTCGGCGCCGAAATCGGCCAGCACCAGTCCCGCGAACGGCGCCGGGCCGATGCCCGCGAACTCGACAATCCGCAAACCGCTCAAGGGACCGGTCGTGCCGTTGTCCGCGCTGTTGTTCGCGCCGCTGTTCGCACTGCTGTTCGCGCCGCTGTTCGCGCTGCTGTCCACGCCATTGTCCAAGGTGTCGCTCATGCCGCCTCTTCCGGGGAGTGTGGGGTCGCGACACCATAACGTGTCGCCGGCCGGGTCTCTGGCGGCCTGGGCGAGGACGCCGCCGGCGCGCGACACAATAGCCGCATGAGCAAGGCATTCACGAAGGAATCCGAGGGCGACGACGAGGATGACGGCCCGTCGCTGCCCGCATTGCCCCAGGGCTCGCGCAACTACATGACGCCGGCGGGGTACGCCCGGCTGCGCGCCGAGTTCATGCAGCTGCTGGACGTCGAGCGCCCCAAGATCGTCGAGATCGTTTCCTGGGCGGCGAAGAACGGCGACCGCTCGGAGAACGGGGACTACCTCTACGGCAAGAAGCGGCTGCGCGAGATCGACCGCCGCCTGCGCTTCCTCACGAAGCGGCTGGACATCGCCGAGGTCGTGGACCCGAGCGCGCACCATGGCAGCGACCAGGTGTTCTTCGGCGCGACGGTGACCTACGCCAACGGCAAAGGCGAGGAACGGACCATCACCATCAAGGGCATCGACGAGTCGGACAGCCTGGCGGGCGAGGTGAGCTGGGTGTCGCCGATCGCCCGCACGCTGCTCAAGGCGCGCGAGGGCGACGAGCTGCAGCTGGTGACGCCGGTGGGCGTGGAGCCGATCGAGGTGGTCGAGGTCCGCTACCCCAAGCCCGGGTCGTCCGAATAATCCAGAGCGGCCAGAGCGGCCAGAGCGGTCCGCGTGGCCAGGCGCTCTCTCAGGGCTTCACGCGCCAGGCGCGCATCACCGCGCTCGAGCGCTTGAGCGTGCGCAGCGCATCGGCGAGGTGCAGCCGGTCGCGCACCGCCAGCAGCAGCGTCATTTCCGCGGTCTCGCGCTGCTGCGAGTCGTCGCTCATCGCGATGTGCGTGATGTCGGCCTCCGCGCTGCTGACCGCGGTCGCGATCTGCGCCAGCACGCCCTTGCCGTTGCGCATCAGCACGCCGACCTCCGCCTCGAAGCTGCGGCTCAGCTCCTCGCCCCAGCCGACGGCGATCCAGTGCTCGCTGTCGCGCTGGAACAGGCGTCGTCCGACCGCGCATTCGGCCGTGTGCACCACCAGCCCCTCGCCGCGGCCCAGGTAGCCCTTGATGTCGTCGCCGGGAATCGGCCGGCAGCAGGTGGCCAGTCGCACGGAGGCGCCTTCGCTGCCGTCGATCAAGACCTGACCCTGCGACGGCGCGTCGTCGGTGGCGAAACGGCCCATCGTCAGCAGCACCGCGTCGGGCCGCTGGCCCTGGTCGGACAGGGTGCGCGCCAGCTTCTTCGCCACGATCGTGGCGATCTTGCGCCCCAGGCCGATCTCGACGAGCAGCTCGTCCACATGCCGGTTGCCCGCCCAGCGCGCCAGGTCCTGCCACAGCGCGGCGGCGGTCTCGTCCTCGGGCTGGAGACTGGGCAGCGCCAGGCCTTCCGCGCGCAAGGCCTGCGCCAGCATCTTGTGGCCGAGCTCGCGCGACTCCTCCTGCTCCAGGTTCTTCAGGAAGTGCCGGATCTTGGAGCGCGCCCGCCCGGTGCGCACGAAGCTCAGCCAGGCCGGATTCGGCCGCGCGCCGGCGGCGGTCACCACCTCGATCACGTCCCCGCTGCGCAGCTCGGTGCGCAGCGGCACCGGCTCGCCGTTGACCTTTGCGGCGACGCAATGGTCCCCCACGTCCGAGTGGATCGCGTAGGCGAAATCCACCGGCGTCGCGCCCTTGGGCAGCGCCATGATCTTGGACTTCGGCGTGAACACGTAGACCGCGTCGGGAAACAGGTCGATCTTGACGTGCTCCAGGAACTCGGTCGCGTCGCGGGTCTCGTCCTGGATGTCCAGCAGCGACTGCAGCCAGCGCGATCCCAGCTGCTGCGCGCCCTTGGCGTCGCCCTTGCTCTTGTACAGCCAGTGCGCGGCCACGCCCTTCTCGGCGACCATGTGCATGGCCTCGGTGCGCATCTGGAATTCCACCGGCGTGCCCAGCGGGCTCACCAGCGTCGTGTGCAGCGACTGGTAGCCGTTGGGCTTGGGAATGGCGACGTAGTCCTTGAAGCGGCCCGGCTGCGGCTTGTAGAGCTGGTGCAGCACGCCCAGCGACCAGTAGCACTGGGGCAGGTCCTGCACGATCACGCGGAAGCCGAAGATGTCGCTGACCTGGGCGAAGCTCAGGTGCTTCTCTCTCATCTTCTTGTAGATGCTGAAGAGCGTCTTCTCGCGGCCCTGGATCTCCACGCGCAGGTTCGCCTCGGAGAAGGCCTTCTGCACGTCGCGCTCGATGCGCGACACCAGGTCGCGTCGGTGGCCGCGCGCCTTCGTGACGGCCTTGGCCAGGGCGCCGTGGCGCCACGGGTGGATGTACTGGAACGAGAGTTCCTGCAGCTCGCGGTAGATCTCGTTGAGGCCGAGCCGGTGGGCGATCGGCGCATAGATGTCCAGCGTCTCGCGGGCGATGCGGCGGCGCTTGTCGAACGCCATGTGCTGCATCGTGCGCATGTTGTGCAGGCGGTCGGCCAGCTTGATCAGGATCACGCGGACGTCCCGCGCCATCGCCAGCAGCATCTTGCGGAAGCTCTCCGCCTGCGATTCCTCGCGGGTCGAGAACTGCAGCTTGTCCAGCTTGGTCAGGCCGTCGACCAGTTCGGCGGTCGGTGCCTCGAAGCGCTCGATCAGTTCGGTCTTGGTGACGCCGCAATCCTCCATCGCGTCGTGCATCAGCGCGGCCATGATGGCCTGCGCGTCCAGGCGCCAGTCGGCGCACAGGCCGGCGACCGCGATCGGATGGGTGATGTAGGGTTCGCCGCTGGCGCGGAACTGGCCCAGATGGGCCTCGTCCGCGAACTTGTAGGCCTCGCGGATGCGCTTGACGTCGGCCTTGGGCAGATAGTGCAGGCGGTCCACGAGCGCGTCGAACGAGGACGCCTCGGCGGCCGTGTCCGGCGTGGCCTTGGGGCCGGCCAGCCCGGTCAGGCCTGGAATGTGAGCAGTGGCGAAGGAGCGGAGACCCATGCGGTGCAATTTAACCGATGGCGACAGGGGTTTCCGGCGAGTGGACTTGAGGGTTCGAAGCGCCTTCGGGCTCGGGTTTAGGGGTTTATCCCTATCAAGAACAAGCGAAAGCTGCGGGTCGAGGGCTAAAGTCCGGAGATCGCCCGCCGATAAACCGAACATGCCCTGGAAGGGCGATGGCCCGGGATGTGTCCCGGTCCCGGCATCCGCTGGCCGAAATGTGCGGACACCTCGCGGGAGGCTCGCCATGATTCCTGTTTCCAACAACACAACGACACTGAACGGCCCTGGTGCAAGCACCGGGCAGTCGGCGCGCGTGCGCGAGGCCGGCGTCAACGACCCGTCGACGGCTTCGCCGGTCGAGGCCTCCGCCGTGGTGAGCCTGTCGCCGCAAGCGGCGAGCCTGGCAGCCTCCGACAGTCAGGCGCAGGCACGTCCGGCCGCCGCCTCGACGGTGCAGACGTCGCCGGCCCAGCCCCAGGCCCAGGCTAAATCTCCGGCTCCGGCTCCGGCCCCGGCCCCGGCGCCCGCTCCAGCGGCTGCCGCTCCCACCACCGTGACGGCTCAGAGCACCTCCTTCCAGCCGTCGAACGCCCGGGCCGCCGTGGTCTCCCGGGACGACAAGTTCCCCGAACCCATCAGCCTGGTACCCAACCTGGTCTATGCCGAGGCCGATTCGGACCAGAACGGCGTCATTTCGCCGTCGGAGCGTCGCTCCTACGACATCCTGCATCCCACCCTGGGCCAGCGCCCGGCGGACGTGCCGCCCAAGCGCGTCGTCGATGCGGAGTTGCGCGAGTACACCTCGATCGCCAACAACCAGTTCTGACGCCGTCGCGCCGGACCCGCCGACCGGCGGCGCCCGATATCGCCTGATATCGCCGATATCGCCCGATGGGGGGATCCGGGACGGCATCCCCCTTCCGAGGGCCCTCCTCAGTCGGGTATGCAAGGCGCGATCCGGCGCGCAAAGTGGACTCCATCGCGGCTCGCCATGAGCTGCCTGTCGTTGAAGGAGTCAGCCATGCACTTCGCCGAAATCGAGACCGGGGACTACCGCATCTACGCCGGCGCGATCGAGCGCCCCCGCCAGTTCGGCTACGTGGCGGCGGTTGTCGTGGTGCGGACGGGGCTGTGCGAGGCGATGAACAAGCGCGAAGCCTTCCGCGACGAGAACCTGGCCGGCGGCTATGGCTGGGCGACGCCGGCGGAGGCCTTGCGTTTCGCCATCAATGCCGGCAAGGAAGCGGTGATGTGCCGGATCGGCATGTACGCCTGACGGAGGCGGCATGACCCGGACCGCGCTGTTCGACCAGCTTGTCGATGCCGACCCGTTCGGCGACGACCGCTTCCATGAAGACCTGTTCGAGGACTTCCTCGCCACGCTGCCGCGGGTGGGGGCGGAGACCGCCCTGACCACCGCGCTGACTTCCGGCCCGTCCGCTGCCCCGGTCTCCGTGGCTCAAGCGGCTCATCCCGTGCTTCGTCGCGTGAGCGCCCGTCCGCGCTTGGATCGCCGCGACGGCCCCGTTATCGTGCGGGCATGTCGACCCCGGTCCTCCCCGTCAGCCCTTCCGAGCCTCCGCATCCGGCCTGGCACGGTTTCGTCTCCTACCTGACGCCGCAGCGGGTCCTGCTGGCGCTGGCGCTGGCCACCGTCTTCGCGCTGGCGCTGCAGCCGATCTTCATCACCCCGTTCCCGGTCCTGCTCGGCCGGACCATGTTCGTGGGCATGCTGGCCTTGCTCGCCTTCTCGGCGGCCGGTCAATGGCCACGTCGTCTGCCGCGCTGGTGGGCGCGCTGGCTGTTCCAGGTCGTCGTGGTCGCCGCGGCGGTGCCGCTGGCCACGCTGGCCGTCTACATGGTCGCCGTCGGCGGGGACTTCTCCAGCTTCGTCGAGTCCGAATCCCGGATGCTCGGCTTCCTCTGGATCGCAGGATCCGGTCTGGTCGTCGGACCGCTGCTGGCGATGGGCGCGCTCTACCGCCAGCGCGATGCCGAAGCCCGCAGCCAGGCGCTCAGCTTCGAGCTGGAACGCAGCGAACTGGAACGTCAGGCCCTGGACGCGCGGTTGAGGCTGCTGCAGGCGCAGGTCGAACCGCATTTCCTGTTCAACACGCTGGCCAATGTGCGCGCGCTGGTGGAGACCGGCTCGCCGCAGGCTGCGCCGGTGCTGCGCAGCCTGATCGCCTACCTGCGCGCGGCGATGCCGCGGCTGCAGGGCGACGCCACGACGCTGTCCGACGAGGTCGCGCTGGTCCGCGCCTACCTCGAGCTGATGCACCTGCGCATGCCGGACCGGCTCGATGTCGTCGTCGACCTGCCGCCGGAACTGGGCGGCCTGCGCTTTCCGCCAATGGCCTTGCTGACGCTGGTCGAGAACGCCGTGCGCCACGGCATCGATCCCAGCGAGGAAGGCGGGCGCATCGAGGTCGGCGGTGTGCTGCACGACGGCCAGGTGCGACTGTGGGTCAGCGACACCGGCGTCGGCATGACGCAGAGCATGGGCAGCGGCACCGGGCTGCGCAACCTGAGGGAGCGGCTCACGCTGTTCTACGGCCCGGGCGCTTCGCTGGGGCTGACCGAAAATCTGCCGCACGGCCTGTGTGCCGAGCTGCGCTTCACGCCGCAATGACATGAGCGTTTCCGACCGCCCCGCCCAGTTCGACAGTGCCGCGCCGACCGCCCTGATCGCGGACGACGAGCCGCTGCTGCGCGACAGCCTGCAGCGCAGTCTCGGCCTGCTGTGGCCGGAACTGCGTGTCGTCGCGCAGGCGCGCAACGGGCGCGAGGCGGTGGAGATGTTCGAGGTCCACCGACCCGACATCGCCTTCCTCGACGTCCACATGCCGGGCCTGAACGGGATGGAGGCGGCCCGGCAGATCGCGCGCCAGGCCCACGTCGTGTTCGTCACCGCGTTCGAGGAATACGCGTTGCAGGCCTTCGAACGCGGCGCGATCGACTACCTGGTCAAACCCGTCGACGAGGCCCGCCTCGCCGACACGGTCGGCCGGCTGAAGGAGCGTCTGGCCGAGCCGCCCCGGCGCACGCGCGGGGAGGGCAGCCAGGCGGCGCTGGAGGCCGTCATCGACGAACTCGCCCGCCGCATCGCGCGGCAACCGGGCGCGCCCGCGTCGGCGGCCGCCGGCCTGGCGACCGACACAGGGCCTCTGCAGTGGATCCGCGCGTCCGTGGGATCGACCTTGAAACTGATCCCGGTCGACGACATCCTGTTCCTGCGCTCGGACGAGAAGTACACGCTGGTCGTCACCGCCGAGGGCGAGGCGCTCATCCGCACGCCGATCCGCGAACTGATCGAGCGGCTGGACGCGCAGCGATTCGTGCAGGTCCACCGCTCGGTGGTGGTCAATCTGCACGCGATCAGCCACGTCACGCGGGGCCCGAACGAAACGGCGGACCTCCACCTGAAGGCCCGGCCCGAGGTGCTGCCGGTCAGCCGCAGCTACCTGCACCTGTTCCGGCAGATGTGAGGCGACCCGCGGGCGAGGACCGGCGCGTGACCTTCCTCGGTCCCTGGGGGCTCAGCGGCCCGGTTGCGCCGGTGCCAGCGGTTGAGGCGCCGCGGGCAGCGGCACCTGCTGGGCCTTGCCCTGCACGACCACCGGTTCCAGCTGCCACATCGGGGCGGCGACGTTGACCATCTGCACGACGGCCATCACGGCGACCGCGATGACCGCGGCCATCAGCGCGGTGTGCATGGCGCCGTCGGAGAAGCGGTGCAGCTCGGGTTCATCGGGGGTCGAGGCCTTGTGTCGCGCGGAGGCGCGCCAGCCGTTCCACGCTTGAGAGAGTCGGGTGTCCATGGTCTCTGCTCCTCGTCGACAAGCTGCAACAAGTCTAGGTGGCGGCCCGCGGCGCTTCCAGTGAAGCCGGACGTAAAAAAGCGCGGCTCAGCCGCGCTTTTCCGCTGTCCGTCGCAAGGGACGGTCTGACCCTCAGCGCTGCAGCGCCTCGGTGCGGGTGTTCAGCCAGGCGAGGGCCTCGCCGTCGACCAGCGGCGTCAGACGCCGGCGCACCTCGGCGTGATACGCGTTCAGCCACGCAAGTTCGTCCTCCGACAGCAGGGCCACCGCGATGCAGCGCGTGTCGATGGGGCACAGCGTCAGGGTCTCGAACGCCAGCATCTCGCCGAACTGCCCCTTTTCGGGGGTCTCGAAGCCGACGTTCAACACCAGGTTCTCGATCCGCACCCCCCATTGGCCGGGGCGGTACAGGCCGGGCTCGATCGACGTGATCATGCCGGGCTCCATGGCCATGTTCGCGTCGGGCACGGCCTTCGAGATGCTCTGCGGGCCCTCATGCACGTTCATGAAGTAGCCGACGCCGTGGCCGGTGCCGTGTCCGTAGTCCAGGCCGTGGGCCCACAGCGGGGCGCGGGCGATGGCGTCGAGCATCGGGCTCAGCGTGCCGCGCGGGAACGCGGCGCGCGACAGCGCGATCGTGCCCTTGAGCACCAGCGTGTAGTCGCGCTGGTGGGCCTCGGTGATGGTGCCGATCGGCCAGACGCGGGTGATGTCGGTCGTGCCGCCGACGTACTGGCCGCCGGAGTCGATCAGCAGCAGGCCGTCGCCCTCGATCTGCGAGAAGGATTCCGGCACGGCGCGGTAGTGCGGCATTGCGCCGTTGGCGTTGAAGCCGGCGATGGTCGAGAACGACAGGCCGACGAAGCCGGGCCGCTTGGCGCGCTCGGCGGTCAGGCGCTCGTCGATGGTGAGTTCGGAGATCGCCTCGCCGCGCGCCAGGGCCGCTTCGAACCACGCATAGAACGCGCACATCGCGGCGCCGTCCTGTTCCATCGCCTGGCGGATGAACTGCGCTTCGGCGGCGTTCTTGCGGCTCTTCAGCAGCGTGCTCGGATTGATGGCTTCCACGACGGCCGCGGAGGCCGGCAGGGCCTCGCGCAGGCCCAGCGTGACGCGACGGGGATCGATCAGGACCTTGGCGTCTGCGGGCAGGGCGCCCAGCGTCGCGCGGGTGTCGGCATACGGCGCGAGGCGCACGCCGTCGGCGGCGAGGCGCTGCTCGAGCGCCGCGTCGATCTTGCCGGGCTGCACGAACAGCGTCGCACCCGCCTGGTCGAGCAGCGCGTGCGCGAGGAACACCGGGTTGTAGGTCACGTCCGAGCCGCGCAGGTTGAGCAGCCAGGCGATGTCGTCGACGCTGGAGATCAGGTGATGCGAGGCGCCGTGTCTGGTCATGCCCTCGCGGACTTGCTGGAGCTTGTCGGTGCGGCTGACGGTGGCCTGCGGCGAGGCGTGTTCGTAGATGGGCGCGTCGGGCAGACCGGGACGGTCGTCCCAGGCCTGGTCGATCAGGTCGAGCCCGGTGTTGATCAGCACGCCTTTGGCGCCGAGCGCCGCGCGCAGTTGTTGCGCGACCGCCAGGCCGAGCACCTGGCCGTCCACGACCAGGGTCTGGCCGCGCTGCAGCGTGTCCGCGATCCAGGTGATGTGTTGGCTGGAGGCGCCGGTGGGGATCTTGAAGAGGGTGATGCCGCTGTCGGCGAGTTCGCGTTCGGCGGAGGTCCAGTAGCGGCTGTCGGCGAAGAGCTGGGCGTCGTCCAGCGTGACGACGAGGGTGCCCATGGAGCCGGTGAAGCCGGAGAAGACTTCGCGGGCCTGCCAGCGTCGCGGCAGGTATTCGGAGAGATGCGGATCGGCCGAGGGGACCAGGATAGCGTGGGCGCCGGCGTTGCGCAGCGCGTCGCGCAGTCGGGAGATGCGCAGCTTGATCTGGGAAAGGCGGGTATCCATGGCGGGCCTCGGCGGGTTGGCGAGCGGACCGTGGGTGACCGGATAGGCCACCCACATCGAGTCGTCGAATTGTAGGAGTGACGTCCACCCCCCTCCAACGAGCGTGCGAGCTCGTGCCGGAGCGGGGCGACCAGGCCCCCTTGACGGAACTTAGGGAGGGAATTTGTCGGCCGGGGCGGCCGACAAAGGAGGGAGATGGAGTCAAGGGGGCCTGGTTGCCCTGCGATCGCTCACAGCTCTGTCCGCAGCGCCCACAACTCCGGGAACAGCACGACGTCCAGCATCTTGCGCAGATAGCTGACGCCTCCCGTGCCGCCGGTCCCGCGCTTGAAGCCGATCACGCGTTCCACGGTGGTGACGTGGCGGAACCGCCAGAGCCGGAACGCGTCTTCGAGGTCCACGAGTTCCTCGCCCATCTGGTACAGGTCCCAATGCGCCTTCGGATCGCGGTAGACCTCCAGCCAGGCGGCCTTGACACCGTCGTCGGCGGACCGTGGCTGCGTCCAGTCCCGATCGAGCGCGGCGGCGGGCACGTCGATGCCGCGGCGCTTCAGCAGCCGCAGGACCTCGTCGTACAGCGAAGGCGCTTCATAGGCCGCCTGCACCTCGGCCAGCAGGTCGGCGCGATGCGCGTGCGGCTTGAGCATCGCGGCGTTCTTGTTGCCGAGCATGAACTCGATGCGGCGGTACTGCGCGCTCTGGAAGCCGCTGCTGTTGGAGAGATAGGGCCGGATGGCCGAGTACTCCGGCGGCGTCATCGTGCTGAGCACGTCCCAGGCGTGGACGAGCTGCTCCATGATGCGCGACACCCGCGCCAGCATCTTGAAGGCCTCGGGCAACTGGTCCGAGGCCACGTGCGTCACTGCGCCGTGCAGCTCGTGCAGCATCAGCTTCATCCACAGCTCCGAGGTCTGGTGCTGGATGATGAAGAGCATCTCGTTGTGGTCGGGCGAGAGCGGATGCTGGGCGCTCAGCACCTGGTCCAGGCGCAGGTAGTCGCCGTAGCTCATGTCCTTGGAGAAGTCGAGCTGCGCGCCTTCCTCGCGGACGATGGCTTCGCCGCCTTGTCCGCCGCCTTGTCCGCCGCCGTGCCCGGTGCCTTGCCCCATTCCTTCAGCGGCCCTGACGTCCGGTGCGCCGGACCCATGTCCCATCGGGCAACTCATGTCACTGCCGCCTTCTTGCTGAAGCGCGCCTCGCGCCACTCCTCGGTGGCCAGCACCTGATGCAGGTGCTCGACCGCGTCCCACGCGTCGGCGAAGCCGATGTACAGCGGCGTGAAGCCGAAGCGCAGGATGTTCGGCACGTCGTCGAGCCGCGCCGGATCCCCCGCGCGGAAGTCGCCGATCACCCCGCGCTCGATCAGCGCCTGCACGACCGCGTAGCCGGCCGTCTCGTGCAGCGGCGCCTTCAGCGCCAGGCAGACCTGGCTGCCGCGCTGCGCGGCATCGCGAGGCGAGACGACATAGATGCCCTGGTCGCCGCAGCGCTGCTCGGCCAGGCGCGCGAACAGCTCGGTCAGGGCGATCGATTTCTCGCGCAGCGCCGCCATGCCGCCGAAGGGCTCGGCCGCGAGCAGCGTGTCGACGCCGCACTCCAGCGCCGCCGTCGACAGGATCGCCGGCGTGCCGCAGATGTAGCGCTTGATGCCCGGCGCCGGCGTGTAGTTCGACGTGAACTGGAACGGCGACGCGTGGCCCAGCCAGCCCGACAACGGCTGCCAGAAGCGATCCGCGTGGCGCGGATGCGCCCACACGAAGGCCGGCGCGCCCGGGCCGCCGTTGAGGTATTTGTAGCCGCAGCCGATGGCGAAGTCCGCGTCCGCGGCGTTCAGGTCCACCGGGACGGCGCCCGCGGAGTGCGCGAGGTCCCACACCGTCAGCGCGCCAGCCGCATGGGCCGCGGCGGTCACCGCCTTCATGTCGTGCTTGCGGCCGGTGCGGTAGTTGACCTCGGTCAGCATCAGCACGGCGAGGCTGTCGTTCAGCAGCCCCGGGATCTCATCGACGTGGTCGACGAGGTGGAGCGTCATGCCGAACTGCCCGGCGAGGCTTTCCGCGATGTAGAGGTCGGTCGGAAAGTTGCTGCGCTCCGAGACGACGACCGTGCGGCGCTTGCCGCCCGCGTCGGCCTCGCCCGCCTGCACGATGCGCAGCGCCGCGCTCAGCACCTTGTAGAGGTTGAGCGAGGTCGAGTCCGCGACGATGGTCTCGCCGGGCTTCGCCCCGATGAGCCGGCCGATCTTGTCGCCGATGCGCGAGGGCAGATCCATCCAGCCGGCCGTGTTCCAGCTCTTGATCAGGTCGCGTCCCCACTCCTCGGCGATCACCTGCTGCACGCGCGCGGCGGTCGCCTTGGGCATCGCGCCGAGCGAATTGCCGTCCAGGTAGAGCGTGCCCGCGGGCACGGAGAACTGGTCCTTCAGCGTCGCCAGCGGATCGGCGGCGTCCAGGGCCAGGCAGTCTTGTCGTGTGGTCATCGGCGTTCCAGGCAAGTGCGATGAAAGAAGGGAAGAACGGACAGTCGGGAGAGGGCGAGTGCGCCCGGCGCGATCAAACCAGATCAAACGAGATCAAACGCGATCAAACGCGTTCAAAGGGAACGCAGCACCGCGCGCACCGGCGACGCGCACGCGCCGGCGAGCTTGAGCGGCAGTGCGATCAGTTCGTAGTCGCCCTCGGGCACCTCGTCGAGCACGAGGTTCTCCAGCACGCGCAGATCCAGCCTCAGCAGCCGCTGGTGGCTGTCCAGCGTCTTGCTGGTCGCGGGATCGACGCTCGGCGTGTCGAGTCCGATCAGCTTCACGCCGCGTGCGGCCAGCCACTCGACGGTCTCCGGCGCGTAGGCGCTGAACTCGGGATTCCAGACGGTGTCGGCGCGCTCGTTGCAGCGCACCAGCACGCGCGCCGGCAGGTCCTGCGCGGCGTGCGCCAGATGCTCGATGCGGATCAGCGGTTCGCAGCCGATCGCATGGATCACGCGGCATGGCCCGAGGTAGGGATCGAGTGCGACCTCCGCGGCGCTCGCGACGCCGTCGGCGTAGTGCAGCGGCGCATCGGCATGCGCGCCCACGTGCGGCGACATCGTGATCGCGCTCAGGTTCACCGGGCACTCCGGCGACAGCCGCGCGGTCCACTTCAACGTGTAGGGCTCGTCGCCGGGAAAGATCGGCGCGTCGGGCGCCACCACGGGCGAGATGTCCCACAGCGATCGTTGGGACGACCGTTGGGAAGATGGCTGGGAAGATGGGCGGGTTGACTTCATCTGCTGCTCCTGCCGGGCCTTCGGCACGACGGCGCGCACCTTAGCGCGCGGTCCCGGACCGTGGTGTCGGTTAATTCCAACAAGGCCGGGTGCTTTGCGCAAGCCGCCCGGGCGGCGACGTCGACGGGCTCAGGGTTATCTCGGGAAAGGCCGGTCGCCCAGATCGTTGACACCTCAACTATCCAGGCCTAAAGTGATCCCGTCAAGCAGTCCTCGCCCGACGCTCGCCGGGCTTCCCACCATGCGTATCACCTGCATCGGCGGCGGTCCCGCCGGCCTGTACTTCGCGCTGCTGATGAAGCGGCAGGACCCGGCGCACGAGGTCACGGTGCTGGAGCGCAACCGCGCCGGCGACACCTTCGGCTGGGGCGTGGTGTTCTCGGACCAGACGCTGGCCGCGCTGCGCGAGGCCGATCCGAAGACGGCCGAGCAGATCCTGCAGTCCTTCAACCACTGGGACGACATCGCCGTACACATCGACGGCCGGACGATGGTGTCCGGCGGGCACGGCTTCTGCGGCATCGGCCGGCGCAAGCTGCTGGACATCCTGCGCGAGCGCTGCGAGGCGCTGGGCGTCGTGCTGCGCTACGAGACCGACGTCGGCGACGACGCCGACATCGACGCCGACCTCATCATCGCCGCCGACGGCCTCAACAGCCGCCTGCGCCAGAAGTACGCCGCGACCTACCAACCCGACGTCGACCTGCGCAACTGCCGCTTCGTCTGGCTGGGAACGACCAAGCTCTTCGACGCCTTCACCTTCGATTTCCAGAAGACCGAATGGGGCTGGTTCCAGGCGCACGCCTACCGCTACGACGACACGCATTCGACCTTCATCGTCGAGACGCCGGAGCAGGTCTGGAAAGCCGCCGGCCTCGAAGACATGAGCAAGGAAGCGGGCATCGCCTTCTGCGAGAAGCTCTTCGCCAAGGTGCTCGACGGCCATCCGCTGATCTCGAACGCGGCGCACCTGCGCGGTTCGGCGCAGTGGATCCGTTTCCCGCGCGTGGTCTGCAAGCGCTGGGTGCATCACAACGGCCGCGCGCCAGTGGTGCTGATGGGCGACGCGGCGCACACGGCGCATTTCTCGATCGGCTCGGGCACCAAGCTTGCGTTGGAGGATGCGATCGCGCTGGCGCGCGACATCGGGCGTCACGGCGGCGGCGTCGACGGCCTGCCCGCCGCGCTGGAGGCCTACGAAGCCACACGTTCGATCGACGTGCTGCGCATCCAGAACGCGGCGCGCAACTCGACCGAGTGGTTCGAGAACGTCGAGCGCCACGCGCGACTCGCGCCGGAGCAGTTCGCGTATTCGCTGCTGACGCGCTCGCAGCGCATCTCGCACGAGAACCTGCGGCTGCGCGACGCGCGCTATGTCGGCGAGTACGAATCATGGCTTTCGCAGCGCGCGGGCCTGGACCGCGCCGCGCCGCCGATGTTCACGCCGTTCACGCTGCGCGGCGTGAGGCTGAAGAACCGCGTCGTCGTGTCGCCGATGGCGCAGTACTCCTGCGAAGACGGCCAGCCTGCCGATTACCACCTGGCCCACCTCGGCGCGCGGGCGATGGGCGGCGCGGGCCTGGTGTTCGTCGAGATGACCTGCGTCTCGCCGGATGCGCGCATCACGCCGGGATGCCCGGGCCTGTGGAACGACGCACATCGCGACGGCTGGAAGCGCATCGTCGATCACGTGCATCGCAGTTCCACGGCGAAGATCGCGATCCAGCTCGGCCACGCCGGCGCGAAGGGCTCGACGCGCGTGGCCTGGGACGGCATCGACCAGCCGCTGGACGAGGGCAACTGGCCGTTGATCTCCGCGTCGCCGCAGCAGTACCTGGACGGTGTCAGCCAATGGTCGCGTGAGATGACCCGTGCGGACATGGACCGCGTGAAGGCGGACTTCGTCGCGGCGACACGGCGCGCCGCGGAGGCCGGCTTCGACTGGCTGGAGCTGCACTGCGCGCACGGCTACCTGCTGTCGAGCTTCCTGTCGCCCGTGACGAACCGACGCAGTGATGAATTCGGCGGTTCTCTGGAGAACCGCCTGCGCTACCCGCTCGAAGTCTTCGCGGCGATGCGCGCCGTGTGGCCGCAGGACCGGCCGATGTCGGTGCGCATCTCCGCGAACGACTGGGTGCCCGGCGGCACGACGACCGAGGATGCAGTCGCCATGGCCGAGGCCTTCAAGGCCGCAGGCGCCGATCTGATCGACGTCTCCTCGGGCCAGGTCAGCAAGCAGGAACGGCCCACCTACGGCCGCATGTGGCAGACGCCGTTCAGCGAGAGCGTGCGCAACCGCGCGGGCATCGCGACGATCGCGGTGGGTGCGATCTCGGAGGCGGACCATGTCAATAGCATCATCGCGGCCGGCCGCGCGGACCTGTGCGCGATCGCCCGACCGCATCTGGCCAATCCGGCATGGACGCTGACCGAGGCCGCGAGGATCGGTTACCTCTCGGGTCCGGGGCTGGACTGGCCGGTCCAGTACCTGTCCGGCAAGGGCCAGATGGAGCGCGAGTTCGAACGCCAGCGCGCCACGGGCGGCGGGGCCGCCGCGCAGGAACAGGCCAACCGGGCGCTCGGCGTCTGAGGCGGCGGCCATGACGAGCGCACACATCGGCAGGACAGGACACACCGGCAAGGACAGGTCATGAGCAACCGCTATCCGCTCGAAGGATTGCATGCCGTCATCACCGGCGGCGGCTCCGGCATCGGCGCGGCGATCGCGCAGGCGCTGATCGCCGACGGCGCGCGCGTCACGCTGATGGGCCGGCGCATCGAGAAGCTGGAGGAACAACGCGACCGGCTGAACGTCGACGGCGGACCGTCGGTCGAGCTGCAGGTCTGCGACGTCGGCGACGAAGCCAGCGTGCGGCAGGCCTTCGCCGCGGCGGTGGCCGCGGCCGGGCCCATCGACCTGCTGGTCAACAACGCCGGGCAGGTCGAGACGGCGCCGCTCGCGAAGACGTCGCTGGACACCTGGCAGCGCCTGCTCAACGTCAATCTCACCGGCAGTTTCCTGTGCAGTCGCGAGGTCCTGCCCGCGATGACCGAACGTCGCTTCGGCCGCATCGTCAATGTCGCGAGCACCGCCGCGCTGAAGGGCTATGCCTACGTCGCGGCCTACTGCGCGGCCAAGCACGGCGTGCTCGGCCTCACCCGCGCGCTGGCGCTGGAGACGGCGCGCAAGGGCGTGACCGTCAATGCCGTCTGCCCGGGCTACACCGAGACCGACATCGTCGCCGGCGCGATCGACACCATCGTCGCCAAGACCGGCCGCACGCCGGACGAGGCGCGCGCCGAGCTCGCCTCGGTCAATCCCCAGGGACGGCTGGTCGACCCGGCGGAAGTCGCCGCCTCGGTGGCCTGGCTGGCGCGTCGCGACAGCGGCTCCATCACGGGGCAGGCGATCGCGGTCGCCGGCGGGGAGGTGATGTGATGCGCGATGCCGCACGAGATGCCACCAACGGTGCCGCGCGCGCCGCCGCCAGGGGAGCGCCGCGGGATGCCGCCGACGAGGCGGGCGCGGAGGTCGCGCCGGACCTCGAATCGCGGATGCACGACGGCGACCACCAGGCGCTGCGCGTCTGGCTGCGCCTGCTGGCCTGCACGACGCGCATCGAGGACCAGATCCGCCAGCGGCTGCGCAACGACTTCGGCACGACGTTGCCGCGTTTCGATCTGCTCGCGCAGCTGGAGCGCAGCCCTGACGGCCTGACGATGCGCGAGCTGTCGCAGCGGCTGATGGTGACCGGCGGCAACGTCACCGGCATCACCGACCAGCTCGAAGCCGAGGGCCACGTGGTGCGCGAGCCGCATCCGTCGGACCGGCGCAGCGTCACGGTGCGGCTGACGCCGGCTGGCCGGCGCCAGTTCAAGCGCATGGCGGCGACGCACGAGGGCTGGATCGTCGAGCTGCTGGCCGGCTGGACGCCCGAACAGAAAACCCAGGTGTACGAGCTGCTCGCGGGGCTGAAGGGCCACCTCGCGCAACTCGACGCCGCCCGTAAATGATCGTCGCCCCCCCACTGACCGTCGCCGACGAATGATCGTCACCAGCGACCGACTGCTCGCGGCGAATGATCGCCGGGAGCGAACCCAGGAGCATTCATCGATGGACAGCCATCTCATCAGCGGCAACACGCGCAGCCTGAAGGGCTTCGAGCCCAAGCATTTCGCCTGGCGCCAGGAAGGCGCTGTCGGCGTCATCACGCTGAACCGCCCCGAGCGCAAGAATCCGCTGACCTTCGAGTCCTACGCCGAGCTGCGCGACCTGTTCCGCACGCTGGCCTACGTGGATGAGGTGAATGCGATCGTCGTGCAGGGCGCGGGCGGCAACTTCTGCTCCGGCGGCGACGTGCACGAGATCATCGGTCCGCTGACGAAGATGGCGATGCCGGACCTGCTGGCGTTCACGCGCATGACCGGCGACCTGGTCAAGGCGATGCGCGCCTGCCCGCAGCCGGTGGTCGCCGCGATCGACGGCGTCTGCGCCGGCGCCGGCGCCATCATGGCGATGGCCTCGGACCTGCGCGTCGGCACGGCGCGCAGCAAGACGGCCTTCCTGTTCACCCGCGTCGGCCTGGCCGGCTGCGACATGGGCGCCTGCGCGCTGCTGCCGCGCATCGTCGGGCAGGGGCGCGCGTCGGACCTGCTCTACACCGGCCGCAGCCTGGGCGGCGAAGAGGCACTCCAGTGGGGCTTCTTCAACCGCATCGCCGAGCCGGACGTGCTGGCGTCTCAGGCCGTGGCCTGGGCCGCGGAGATCGCCGCCGGTCCGAACTTCGCGCATGCGATGACCAAGCGGATGCTGCACCAGGAGTGGACGATGGGCGTCGACGAGGCCATCGAGGCCGAAGCGCAGGCCCAGGCGATCTGCATGATGACGCAGGACTTCCACCGCGCGTACCACGCGTTCGTCGCGAAGCAGCGCCCCGAATTCAAGGGCGATTGAGGATGGCCATGAATCATCTGAAGCATCTGGACTGGCCCTTCTTCGAGGACCCGCATCGCGCGCTCGCCAGCGAGCTGGACGGCTGGTGCCGGCGCAACCTGGCCCACGGCGCGGTCGATCACGACGACGTCGACGCGTCCTGCAAGGCGCTGGTGAAGGCGCTCGGCGCGGGCGGCTGGCTGCAACACGCGGTGGCGGGCGAGGGCGAAGCCATCGACACGCGCGCCATCTGCCTGCTGCGCGAGACGCTGGCGCGGTACGACGGTCTGGCGGACTTCGCGTTCGCGATGCAGGGACTCGGTTCGGGCGCGATCTCGCTGATGGGCACGCCCGCGCAGCGCGAGGCCTACCTGCCGCGCGTGGCGCGCGGCGAGGCGCTGGCGGCGTTCGCGCTCTCCGAGCCGGACGCCGGATCGGACGTCGCCGCCATGCAGTGCGCGGCGCGCGAGGCCGGCGACCACTATGTCATCGACGGCGAGAAGACCTGGATCTCCAACGGGGGGATCGCCGACTTCTACGTCGTCTTCGCGCGCACGGGCGAGGCGCCCGGTTCGCGCGGCATCAGCGCGTTCATCGTCGACGCCGGCACGCCGGGCTTCGAGATCGCCGAGCGGATCGACGTGATCGCGCCGCATCCGCTGGCGCGGCTGCGCTTCACTGGCTGCCGCGTCCCGAAGACCGCGATGGTCGGCGCGCCGGGCGAAGGCTTCAAGGTGGCGATGCGCACGCTGGACGTGTTCCGCACCTCGGTCGCCGCGGCCTCGCTGGGCTTCGCGCGGCGGGCGTTGGAGGAAGGGTTGAACCAGGCGAAGGAGCGCGCGATGTTCGGCGCCACGCTGGCCGACCTGCCGCTGACGCAGGCCAAGCTCGCCGACATGGCGTGCACGGTCGACAGCAGCGCGCTGCTGGTCTACCGCGCCGCGTGGGAGCGCGACCAGGGCCGCACGATCACGCGCGAGGCGGCGATGGCCAAGCTGATGGCCACCGAGGGCGCGCAGCGCGTCATCGATGCCGCGGTGCAGTTGCACGGCGGCCGCGGCGTGCGGCGCGGCGAGATCGTCGAGTCCCTGTACCGCGAGATCCGCGCACTGCGCATCTACGAAGGGGCCAGCGAGGTCCAGCAGTTGATCATCGGCCGAGACCTGTTGAAGAACGGATAAGGACGCGCCCATGCACCGCACCGCCCACCTCGACACTTTCGCTCGCGACAACCTCCCGCCGCAGGATCAATGGCCGGCGCTGGTCTTCGATCTGCCGGAGCTGCAGTTTCCGGAGCGGATGAATTGTTCGTGGGACCTGCTGGATCGATGGGTGGCGCAAGGGCAGGGCGGCCGGACCGCCGTGATCGGCGGCGGCAACGGCAATGGCGCCGGTGTTGCAGGCGCAGACGGCCGAGACGGCCGGGACGGCCCTGATGGCCCCGATGGCCCCGATGGCCCTGATGGCGATATCCGTTGGACCTACGCGGAACTGCAGTCGCAGGCGAACCGCATCGCCCATGTGCTGGTGAACGAGCTCGGTGTGGTGCCCGGCAACCGCGTGCTGCTGCGCGGCGCCAACACGCCGCAGATGGCGGCGTGCTGGTTCGCGGTGATGAAGGCCGGCGCGATCGCGGTGGCGACGATGCCGCTGCTGCGGGCCAAGGAGTTGGGCCAGGTCATCGACAAGGCGCGCGTCTCGCATGCGCTGTGCGACGCGGCGCTGGCCGACGAACTGGAAGCCGCGCGCGCGCAGTGTCCCGTGCTGGCGCGGGTGTGCCTGTTCCGCAGCGACGCGCCGGACGGGCTGGAAGCGCTGGCCGAGCGCCAGTCGGCCAGCTTCGAGAACGTCGACACCGCCTCCGACGACTGCTCGCTGATCGCGTTCACCTCCGGCACGACGGGGCAGCCCAAGGGCACGATGCACTTCCACCGCGACGTGATCGCGATCTGCCGCTGCTGGCCGGTGCACTGCCTGCGCGCCCGAGCCGACGACGTCTTCATCGGCAGCCCGCCGCTGGCCTTCACCTTCGGTCTCGGCGGCCTGCTGCTGTTCCCGCTGAGCGTCGGCGCGACGGCGGTGCTGCTGGAGAAGGCCTCGCCCGACGCGCTGCTGCCGGCGATCGAGAAGCACCGCGCCACCGTCTGCTTCACCGCGCCGACGTCCTACCGCGCGATGGCCGCGGCGATCGCCGCCAGAGCGACGTCGTCGAGCCCCGGCCCCGGAACGGAGGCCGTCAAGGCGTGCGACCTGTCCTCGCTGCGCAAGTGCGTGAGCGCCGGCGAGGCGCTGCCCGCCGCGACGCGCCAGCTGTGGAAGGACACGACCGGTCTGGAGATGATCGACGGCATCGGCGCGACCGAGATGCTCCACATCTTCGTGTCGCACACCGAGGAGACGGCGCGCCCCGGCGCGACCGGCAAGCCGGTGCCGGGCTACCGCGCGCGCGTCGTCGACGACGAGGGCAACGAGGTGCCGCAGGGCAGCGTCGGCAAGCTGGCGGTGCAAGGCCCGACCGGCTGCCGCTACCTCGCGGACGAGCGCCAGCGCAAGTACGTGCAGCACGGCTGGAACCTCACCGGCGACGCCTACCTCGTCGACGCCGACGGCTACTTCGTCTACCAGGCGCGCACCGACGACATGATCATCTCCGGCGGCTACAACATCGCCGGCCCGGAGGTGGAGTCGGCGCTGCTCGCGCATCCGGCGGTCGCCGAGTGCGCGGTGGTGGGCGTGCCCGACGAGGAGCGTGGCCAGGTGGTCAAGGCCTTCGTCGTGCTGAAGCCCGGCATCATCGGCGACAGCGCCGCCACGGCCGCTCCGGGAGCGGGCGGTGCTGCCGGCGAAGCCGCGCTGATCAAGGCGATGCAGGACTTCGTCAAGGCCACGATCGCGCCGTACAAGTACCCCCGTGCGATAGAGTTCCGCGCCAGTCTGCCCCGCACCGAAACGGGCAAGCTGCAACGTTTCCGCCTGCGTGAGCAGTAATCGCAGTCTTCCGACCGACCGTCCCCCGACCGTCCCCTTTCCTCTCCGGAGAAGCCGATGAAGATGCCGTCGAAGTCCCCCGCGTTCCTGCCCGTCCAGACGGTCGTCCGTGCCGCGCTCACGACGCTTGTCGCGTGCACCGCGCTGGCCGCGGTCGTTCCCGCCGCCCAGGCGGCGGACAAGCTCAAGGTCGGCATGCTGAGCACGCTGTCCGGCGCGGGCGCCGGTCTCGGCGTGGACATCCGCGACGGCTTCGCGCTCGCGGTGCAGCAGAACGGCGGCAAGCTCGGCGGCCTGCCGGTGGAAACGGTGATCGCCGACGACCAGCAGAACCCCGAGGTCGCCAAGCAGTCCGCCGAACGGCTGCTCAAACGCGACAAGGTCGACGTGATGACCGGCATCGTGTTCTCCAACGTGATGCTGGCGGTCGGCCCGGGCGTCTTCGCCGCGCAGGTGCCCTACATCAGCGCCAATGCAGGCCCGTCGCAGTACGCGGGCGAACAGTGCAACCCCTACTTCTTCAACGTCGCCTGGCAGAACGACAACCTGCACGAGGCCATCGGCAAGACGGTGATGGACAAGGGCTTCAAGAAGGTCGTCGTGCTCGCGCCCAACTACCCGGCGGGCAAGGACGCGGTGGCCGGCTTCCGGCGTTACTACAAGGGCGTGGTCGCCGACGAGATCTACACCAAGCTCGGCCAGCTCGACTACGCAGCGGAGCTGGCGCAGGCGCGCGCGGCCAGGCCCGATGCGATGTACATCTTCCTGCCCGGCGGCATGGGCATCAACTTCATCAAGCAGTTCGTCGGCGCTGGCCTGTCCAAGGACGTCACGCTGTTCGGACCGGGCTTCTCGGCCGACGAGGACGTGATCAAGGCCGTCGGCGAGCCGATGCTGGGCATGTTCAACAGCTCGCACTGGGCGCACGACCTGGACAACCCGGCCAACAAGCGCTTCGTCGCCGACTTCGTCAAGGCCTACAGCCGGCTGCCCTCCCTGTACGCGAGCCAGGGCTACGACGCGGCGCTGCTCATCGGTGCGGCGGTGCGTGACGTGAAGGGGGAGATCGAGGACAAGCCCGCGCTGCTGAAGGCGCTCAAGGCGGCGAAGTTCGAGTCGGTGCGTGGCGCCTTCCGCTTCAACCACAACCAGTACCCGGTGCAGGACTACTACCTGCGCGTGATCACCAAGGACCCGCAGGGCCGCGTGACCAACCGGACGCTGGGCAAGATCTTCGAGCAGCACGCGGACGCGTATGCGCCGCAGTGCAAGATGAAGTGACGGCGCAGGGACGCTGACGTGACTCGACCCCCGCCGCTCGCGATGCCGCCTTCCGGGAGCGTTCCGCCATGGACCTGATCCTCGTCGCCGAGCAGGCCCTCAACGGTCTGCAGTTCGGGCTGATGCTGTTCCTGCTGGCGGCCGGCCTGACGCTGGTCTTCGGCATCATGGACCTGATCAACCTGGCGCATGGCTCGCTGTACATGGTCGGGGCCTACCTGGCCGCGGCGGCGATGGCGGCCGGCGCTTCGTTCCTGGTCGCGGTGATCGCGGCGGTCGCGGGCACGGCGTTGTTCGGCATGCTGCTGGAAGTGACGCTGCTGCGCCGGCTCTACCAGCGCGACCACCTGAGCCAGGTGCTCGCGACCTTCGCGCTGATCCTGATGCTCAACGAAGGCGTGCGCATGATCTGGGGTGAGCAGCCGCTGATGCTCAACACGCCGGCCGCGCTGTCGGGCCCGGTCGAGCTGCTGCCCGGGCTGATGTACCCGGCCTACCGGCTGCTGATCATCGGCGTGGGACTCGCGGTGGCGGTCGCGCTTTACCTGCTGGTGACGCGCACGCGCTGGGGCATGTGGGTGCGCGCCGGCGCGTCCAACCGCGCGATGACCACGGCGATGGGCGTGCCCGCAGACCGGCTGTTCACGGCGGTCTTCGGCATCGGCGCGGCGTTGTGCGCGCTGGCCGGATCGCTGTTGGGACCGCTGCTGGCGGTGCAGGTCGGCATGGGCGAAAGCATCCTGATCCTGGCCTTCGTCGTGATCGTCATCGGCGGCATCGGCTCGATCCGCGGCGCGCTGGTCGGCGCGCTGCTGGTGGGGCTGGTGGACACCGGTTCGCGCACGCTGCTGCCGGCGGCGCTGCGGCAGATCGCCTCGCCGGAGGTCGCCTCCACGCTGGGCCCGTCGATCGCGGCCATCCTGATCTACGTGCTGATGGCGGCGGTGCTGTTCTGGAAACCGCGCGGCCTGTTCCCCGCGAGAGGCTGATCCGATGACCGAGTCCCTGCGTCCCCGGCGCACGCTGCTCCACCACCGCGCCGGCGGTGTCTGGGTCTGGGCGGTGTTCCTCGCGCTGGCGGCCTTGCCGCCGCTGCTGCAGGCGCTGGGCCTGGAGTTCTACACGGTGGTCGCGACGCGGGTGCTGATCTTCGCGATCGCGGCGGCGAGCCTGAACCTGATCCTCGGCTTCGGCGGGCTGGTGAGCTTCGGCCACGCGGCCTTCGTCGGGATCGGCGCGTACACGGTGGGCGTGCTGGCGGACGCGGGCGTGACGTCGGCGTGGATCGCCTGGCCGGCGGCGATGGCCGTGTCCGGCATCGCGGCGGCGGTCATCGGCGCCATCAGTCTGCGCACGCGCGGCGTCTACTTCATCATGATCACGCTGGCCTTCGCGCAGATGTTCCATTACCTGGCCGTCTCGCTGAAGGCCTACGGCGGCGACGACGGCCTGCCGGTCGCGGCGCGGTCGGTGTTGAACGGGCTGCCGGTGAACCTCGCCGACGACGCGCCCTTCTTCTGGGTCGCGCTGGTGCTGTTCGCGCTGGTCTTCGCGGGGCTGCGGCGCCTGGTCAACTCGCCGCTGGGCTGGCTGCTGCAGGGCGCGCGCGACAACGAGACGCGCGTCGCCGCGACCGGCGGCCGCGTGTTCGCGATGCAGTGGACGGCCTTCGTCGTCGCGGGGGCAATCGCGGGGCTGGCCGGCGCGCTGCTGGCCAATCTCAACGGCCTGGTCTCGCCGCACCTGATGCACTGGTCGCAGTCGGGACAGCTGATGGTGATGGTGATCCTGGGCGGCGCCGGCGCGCTGTGGGGCGGACCGCTCGGCGCGGCGGTGTTCCTGCTGCTGGAGGAACTGCTTTCGGGCGTGACCATCCACTGGCAGTTTGCGCTCGGCGCGATCCTGCTCGTCGTGGTGCTGTTCGCGCCGCGTGGATTGACGGGGCTCTTCGATCGCTTCGGCGCGAGGACGGCCGCGCCAGCGTCGACGGCGAAGTCGAAGGGAGCCGCACATGCGTGACGGCGCGACTGCACCAACGGGCTTGCCTTCCGCGCTGCCCGCGCTCTCACTGCTCCAGGTCCACCGGCTTGTGAAGCGCTTCGGCGCGCTGACTGCGACCGACGAGGCGAGCTTCGATGTCCGCGCCGGCGAGACCCACGCGCTGATCGGCCCGAACGGCGCCGGCAAGACGACGTTGATCCACCAGGTCTCCGGCGCGCTGGCGCCCGACGGCGGCGGCATCTTCTTCGACGGCGAGGACGTGACCGCGCTGCCCATGCCCCGACGCGTGCGCGAGGGCCTGGTGCGTTCCTTCCAGATCACGAGCATCTACAAGCGCTTCACGGTGCTGGACAACGTGGTGCTGGCGGTACTTGCGCGGCGGCCGTCGGCGCCGTCGTGGTGGCGATCCGCGCATGCGGACGAGGCGGCGTACGCCGATGCCGAGGCGATGCTCACGCTGGTGGGCTTGGCCGCCATGGCCGACCGGGTCGCGGGCAGCCTGACCCACGGCGAGCAGCGGCAACTGGAACTTGCGTTGGCGCTCGCCGCCCGACCGCGACTGCTGCTCCTCGACGAACCGATGGCCGGCATGGGGCCGGACGAATCCGCGCGCATGGTCGACCTGCTCTCGGCGCTGAAGGCGCAACGCCTGACCCTGCTGCTGGTCGAGCACGACATGGACGCGGTGTTCAAGCTCGCGGACCGCGTCTCGGTGCTGGTGGGCGGGCGCGTGATCGCGACCGGTTCGCCGGACGAGATCCGCAACGATGCGGCGGTCAGGCAGGCCTACCTCGGCGACGAGGCGACGGAGGCGCCCGCATGAGCGATGCCCTGCTCGAGATCGACGGCCTGCGCGCCGGCTACGGCGACAGCCAGGTGCTGTTCGGCCTGGACCTGCGCATCGCGCCGGGCGAGGTGGCGACGCTGCTGGGCCGCAACGGCATGGGCAAGAGCACGACGCTGCGCTGCCTGACCGGCTGGCTGGTGCCCAGCGGCGGGCGCATCCGCTTCGCCGGCGAGGACGTCACCGGCTGGCGCGCCGACCGCATCGCGCGCCTGGGGCTGGCGATCGTGCCCGAGGGGCGGCAGATCTTCCCCAACCTCAGCGTGCTCGAACACCTGAAGGCTTTCGAAGCCAATCGCTGCCGCGCTTCGGACCCGTGGACCGTGGAACGCGTCTTCGCACTTTTCCCCCGGCTCAAGGAACGCGCCTCCAACATGGGCCAGCAGCTCTCGGGCGGCGAGCAGCAGATGCTCGCCATCGGCCGCGCGCTGGTGACCAATCCGCGGCTGCTGGTGCTGGACGAAGCGACCGAGGGCCTCGCGCCCTTGATCCGCGAGGACATCTGGCGCTGCCTGGACAAGCTGCGGCAGGCGGGCCAGACGATCCTGGTGGTCGACAAGTACGTGAAGCGGCTGATCCGGCTGGCGGACCGGCACAGCATCCTGGAGCGCGGACAGGTGGTGTGGCGCGGCGACTCAGCCGCGCTCGCAGCCGATCAGGGGCTGTGGCACCGGCACCTCGGCGTATGAAAGGCGACGCGACGACATGATCAGGAGGACCCCATGACGGCAGCTTTCGAGCGCGAGGTCTTGATCCGCTTCGGGCATTGCGACCCGGCGGGCATCGTGTTCTTCCCGCGCTACTTCGAGATGCTGAACGCCTTCGTCGAGGACTGGTTCAACGAGGGGCTGGGCGTGCCGTACGCGGAGCTGCTCGGCCCGCGCCGCGTCGGCCTGCCGACGGTGCAGTTGCAGACCAACTTCGAGCGCATCAGCCGCCAGGGCGAGCGCCTGACGCAACGCCTGTGGATCGAGCGCGTCGGGCGCAGCTCGCTGTCGCTGCGCGTGAGCTTCGACGGCGCCGACGGTCCGCGCGTGAGCTTCGGGCAGGTGCTGGTGTGCACCTCGCTGGAGACGCACCAGTCGCAACCCTTTCCCGAGGACGTCCGCGCCGCGCTGGTGCGGGCGGTCCAGCAGCAGCAATCCCATCGATCGTCAGAGCAGTAGAGGAGTCAGGACGATGAGCAGCAACAACGAGAACGACAAGGACAACGGGAAGACCAGCACCCGCACCGGCGCCGGCGCCGGCGGCGAGGCCCAGGCGGACGCCGGCACGAACGCCAGGCGCGTGCTTCAGCCTGCGGGCTGGGCGCCGCCGCGCGGCTACGCGAACGGCGTGGCCGCGACTGGCACGCTGGTCAGCGTGGCCGGGCAGATCGGCTGGAACGGCCAGTGCCAGTTCGAGAGCGACGACTTCGTCGACCAGTGCCGCCAGGCGCTGCGCAACATCAAGGCGGTGCTTGCCGAAGCGGGCGCGGAGCCGCGCCACATCGTGCGGATGACCTGGTACCTGCTCGACAAGCGCGAGTACGTTGCGCGCGGCCGCGAGGTGGGCCAGGCCTACCGCGAGGTGCTGGGCAGCGAGTACGGCATCGCCATGACCGCGGTGCAGGTCGCGGGTCTGATCGAGGACCGTGCGAAGGTTGAAATCGAGGTGACAGCGGTGGTGCCGGCCCGGGACTAGGATCGGTTCCAACGCATTCAGGAACGGAAGAGACACATGAGCCACGCATCCAAGGCCGCGAAGGCCGCATTCCACTGGGACGATCCGCTGCTGCTGGAGCATCAGCTGACCGACGACGAACGCGCCGTGCGCGACGCGGCGGCGGCCTACTGCCAGGACCGGCTGGCGCCGCGCGTGCTGGAGGCGTTCCGGCACGAGAAGACCGACGCGGCGATCTTCCGCGAGATGGGCGAGCTGGGCCTGCTCGGCCCGACGATCCCGGAGGAATACGGCGGCGCCGGCCTGAACTACGTCTGCTACGGCCTGATCGCGCGCGAGGTGGAGCGCGTGGACAGCGGCTACCGCTCGATGATGAGCGTGCAGAGCTCGCTGGTGATGGTGCCGATCAACGAATTCGGCAACGAGGCGACCAAGCGCAAGTACCTGCCCAAGCTGGCCAGCGGCGAGTGGATCGGCTGCTTCGGGCTGACGGAGCCGAACCATGGCTCGGATCCCGGCTCGATGGTGACGCGGGCGCGCAAGGTCGACGGTGGTTATTCGCTGAGCGGCAGCAAGATGTGGATCACCAACAGCCCGATCGCGGATGTGTTCGTGGTCTGGGCCAAGGACGACGGCGGGCAGATCCGCGGCTTCGTGCTGGAGAAGGGTTGGAAGGGGCTGAGCGCGCCGGCGATCCACGGCAAGGTGGGCCTGCGGGCGTCGATCACCGGCGAGATCGTGATGGACGAGGTCTTCTGCCCGGAGGAGAACGCCTTCCCGGACGTACGCGGCCTGAAGGGGCCGTTCACCTGTCTGAACAGCGCGCGCTACGGCATCGCGTGGGGGGCGCTGGGCGCGGCGGAATTCTGCTGGCACACGGCGCGGCAGTACACGATGGACCGCCAGCAATTCGGCAAGCCGCTGGCGGCCAACCAGCTGGTGCAGAAGAAGCTGGCCGACATGCAGACCGAGATCACGCTGGGTCTGCAGGGCTGCCTGCGGCTGGGCCGCATGAAGGACGAGGGCACGGCGGCGGTGGAGATCACCTCCATCATGAAGCGCAACAGCTGCGGCAAGTCGCTGGACATCGCGCGCGCGGCGCGGGACATGCTCGGCGGCAACGGCATCAGCGACGAGTTCGGGATCGCCAGACACCTGGTCAACCTGGAGGTGGTCAACACCTACGAGGGCACGCATGACATCCATGCGCTGATCCTGGGGCGCGCGCAGACGGGGATCGCGGCGTTCTGAAGCCACGTTTCCTCAGAAGTGAAGGGCGCTACGGCGCCCTTTTCCATTCCCGAGTCACACGCGGAATGCGCTCCAAAATCACGCCCCTCACTCCAGCAGCCTCGCGGCTGCGGCATTGCCCTTCATGAAGAACTCGGCCGCTCGCAAGTACATCAACGCTCACACCATCAGGCGTGCGAATCAACACCTGATGACGCGCGGTCGCGACGATGTGCCGTCGCCCCTTGTGCAAGCGCTGATGCCCAGCCGGGAGGAGATCGTGAAGGCTGCAAACAATGCATTCGAGCGATGGTTGGCGAAAGCCAAGGTCATCGATCGAGGCCTCTCGCGCTGAGGCTGTGACCATGCTTGAGGACATGGCCCAGCAGTCGCTTGCAGATGCGCTGGCCGATGCGGATGCCGATCACCTGCGACAGTTGAAACAGATCGAGCGAGCGCTCGGCTTCTGGCCCTGCGTATGGTCCAACGTGATCGCGAATCTGATTGCAGCGGCCATTTCAATCCTGTTCGTGGTGCTGGTGTTCGGCAGCAAGCTGAACTTCCGGACCAACTTGCTGAAAGTACCTGAGTGAACAGGCCTGGGCAGCCATTGACCTGTCCTGAATGCGACAGCGACGCCGAGGCTCCGGTAGCACGATCCGCCGCTGACCGGCCCGTTCGATGGTCCGGCGCGATCTGGAGACGCCCATGGACGACATCACCGCCCGCATCCCTTCGCTCAAGGGCCAGGTCAGCGACGCCGAATGGCAGCTGCGCGTGGACCTCGCCGCCTGCTACCGGCTGGTCGCGCGTTACGGCTGGAGCGATCTGATCTTCACGCACATCAGCGCGCGGCTGCCCGGCGACGCGCATGAGTTCCTGATCAATCCCTACGGCCTGATGTTCGACGAGATCACGGCCTCCAGCCTGATCAAGGTCGACGCGTCGGGCAACAAGCTGCAGGAGACGCCATTCCCCGTCAACCAGGCCGGCTTCATCATCCATTCCGCGATCCACGCGGCGCGGCCCGACGTGGGCTGCGTGCTGCACACACACACGCGCGCCGGCGTGGCGGTGTCGGCGCAGAAGGGCGGGGTGCTGCCGATCTCGCAGCAGTCGACCTTCGTGCTGGCCTCGCTCGCGTACCACGACTACGAGGGCGTCGCGATCCGCCCCGACGAGCAGCCGCGGCTGCAGAACGACCTCGGCGACAAGATCTTCTACTGCCTGCGCAACCACGGGCTGCTGACCGTCGGCAAGACGATCGCCGACGCCTTCCTGTCGATGTACACCTTCGAGAGCGCTTGCCAGATCCAGATCGCCGCGCAGGCCGGCGGCGTCGAGCTGACGCCCGTCCACGACGCGATCATCCGCGGCACCGCCGAGTCGATGCGCGTGCAGACCGGCGGCCTGGGCGGCGCCTTCGTGTGGCCCACGTTGTTGAGACAGGCACAGCGGCAGTGCCCCGGCTTCGACGTCTGAAGACAGCGCGACGATCGCCCTGGATGAGCGCGATCAAGGCTTGATCGTTGCAAGCAGCGCGATCGCGATTGAGCCGACGATGGCCACGACCGGCGCATGACGGATCCAGGGCGGAGCAGGGCGCTCCCTGTGCTCGACGTGCCGACGCAGCGTCGCCGTCAGAATGCCGTGCAGGCCTGACAGCGCGACGACGATCGGCAGCTTCGCGCTCAGCCACAGCGCCCCGAACCAGCCGCCCCAGCTCGCAAGTCCGATGCCAAGTGCCCAGACCGCCAGCATGGCTGGCGTGGTCACGCGCCGATCCCAGCGCAGGACGGCCGTCGCCAGACGCTTCTCGTGCGGGAGCAGGACGCCATCCTTGACGTTGCGCAGCGCGGCCGCCGTCACGGCGAGCAGCATCAGCCCGCCCACCCAGGTCAGCACCGCCGCGAGATGCAATCCCTTGAGCCAGACGTACATCACGTCGCCGCTCCACGGCGCAGCAGGCGCCAGCTGTAGAGACCGCCCAGCGGGATGAACGCGGCGAGCAGCATCCGCCACGCGGTGGGACCGTCGACCGCGCGCTCCGCCGCCGCCTGCGCGAGCTGCCAGCAGAAGACGAGGAAGGCCATGCCGTGCACCGGTCCCATGACGGATACCGCGATCGGCAGACCAGCGAGGTGCTTCAATGGCACCGCGACCAGCACCAGTGCCAGCAGCGTGAAGGCCTCCAACAGGCACAGGCGTCGGAGCATCGAGAGACGGGGGAGGTCGTCCGGACCAGGCGGATGAGAACGGGACGGATGAGGCAACAGGCACTCCATGAGGTCCGTGATGAACAGGCGGGATTCTTCCGATCGGAGGCTTCAGCGGAAAGTGGCTGAATCGACTTCATTCGACTGTTTCCAGCCAACCGCGTGGAGAATGCCGGATCGTCGATGTTCCACGCCCGGAGTGTTTTCCCATGCCTGTCTCGCGATCTCCTCGCTCGTCGTTCCGCACGCCTTCTCCAGCAACGCGGGAGCGGTCGGGCGGTGAGGGCGGGATCCAGGTGGCCGTGCTCGCGCTTCCCGGCGTGGTGCCCTTCGACCTGACGATCGCCGGCGAGGTGTTCGGCCGCACCGTGCTCGATGACGGACGCAAGGGTTACGCGGTGACGGTCTGCGCCGAGCAGGACGAGATCGACGCCGGCGGCTTCATGATCGGCGTGAAGCGCCGCCTCGCGACGCTGAAGGCCGCGCACACGATCATCGTGCCCGGCATCGAGTCGCCGACGATGCCGATCAGCCCGGCCGTCCAGCGCGCGCTGCTCGCGGCGCACGCGCGCGGCGCCCGGATCGCGTCGATCTGCACGGGCGCGTTCGTGCTCGCACAGGCGGGACTGCTCGACGGACTGCGCGCGACGACGCACTGGGCCGCCGCTGCGCTGATGGCGCAGCGCCATCCGGAGGTCGACCTCGATCCCGCGGTGCTCTTCGTTGACAACGGGCAGATCCTCACGTCGGCCGGCGCGGCCGCCGGGATCGATCTCTGCCTGCACATGGTGCGCGGCGACTACGGCACGGCCGTGGCCGCGAGGATGGCGCGCTTGTCGGTCGTCCCGTTGCAGCGCGAGGGCGGCCAGGCCCAGTTCATCCAGCCCGCCGACCTGCCGCCCGACCGCGACCTGCAGCCCGTCATCGCCTGGGCGCTGCGACAACTGCACCGTCCGATCTCGATGGATGAACTCGCGAGCCAGGGTTGCGTCAGCGCCCGCACGCTGCATCGCCGATTCCGCGCGCAGTTCGGCCTCTCGCCGGTGCAATGGCTGAGCCAGGCGCGGGTGCGCCGCGCGCAGGAACTGCTCGAGACGGGCTCCTCGAGCATCGAGCAGATCGTGGAGGCCGTCGGCCTGGGATCGGCGGCGAATTTCCGCACCCAATTCCAACGCATCGCCGGCGTCAGCCCCAGCGCCTACCGGAAGAGCTTCGGCACGCGTTGACGCCGCGGCCGCCGGCGATGCCAGGGCGTTAGCTCGGGCGATGCTTTCATAACCTCCAGGAACGAAAGAATGATCCGGCTCGACATTCCGGAAGGCGGACGCGGGCCTAGCATCGAGCGACCCCGGCGCACGACCGGGGCTTCACAGGAGACAAGATGATTCGCAGATCCCTGATCGCGGCGGGCTCGATGGCGCTGGCCGCGACGATGCTGCCGGCCGTCGCGCTGGCGCAGAGCTATCCGGACCGGCCGGTGCGCCTGATCGTGCCCTACGCGCCCGGCGGCAGCGCCGACATCGTCGCGCGGCTGATCTCGGACGAATGGGGCAAGGCGCTCGGCAAGCCGCTGGTGGTCGAGAACAAGGCGGGCGCGGGCGGCAATGTCGGCGTGGCCGAGGTCGCGAAGTCCGTCGGCGACGG
>CBIHMU010000034.1:0-55117 GCA_966211105.1 uncultured Burkholderiales bacterium | reverse complement strand
GGGTTGGGGTTGGGGATGTTGATGCTGCGATTGCTGAGGCTGCTGCTGCGGCAACGGCGCCGGCGCGTGCACGACCGCCGGCAGGGCCGCCGCCAGATGGGCGGCGGCCGGCACCTCGCCCTGGAAGGCCTTGCCGCTCGCCGTCGAGCTGGCCGGCGCCACGATGGTCACGTTGGTGATGTTCGTCTCGTTGCGAACGTTGTTCACGTTCGTCGTGTTGTTGACCGCCGTATTGTTGATGACCGTGTGGTTGATCTGCGTGTTGTGCTGGATGCGCATGCCCACGTTGGTGATCGGCGGCGCGCTGACCACGACGGCGGGCGGCGTGCCGAGCGGCGCCGGAACGATCAGGCCCGGACGCGATCCCGGCGGCGGCGGCACGAATACGCCCATCGGCCCCATCGGCCGGGCACCGCCGCCGATCGCGATCTGGACCGAGAGGTGCAGTCCCGGCGGCGGCGGGACGAAGCCCACCCCATGTGCCGCCCAGTAGCCCGAGACGAACACGACCGCGCCGTCGCGATGCTCGTAGTAGGGATGCACCCAGACATAGTCCGGCCGCGGCGGCGCGGACCACCGCCCTGCGCACCAGACCCAGCGGCCTTGCCAGCCCCAGTAGCCGCCGGTCCACACGGCGCCCGGATAGGGCTGCGGCGGCGGGATCTCGACCAGCATCGGCGGCGGCGCGACGTCGACGAAGACAGGCTCGGGTTGCACCAGCGGCGGCTCGACATAGACGCTGACGACCGGTGCCGGCGGCGGCGGTGGCGGCAGGGGCGCCCAGGTCGACGGCGCGCGGTAGGACGCATCGGCATGGACGGTCGTGTGCGTGGGCGCGACGCAACCGGCCAGGAGCACCGCGAGGACAGCCGCGGCAGGCTTGGCAAGACGGAACGGGTGGTGCATGGGGATGAAGGGGTTGACTGCGATGCCCTTGCCAACGGGGGCCGACGGCCCGTCGTTGACCTGTTTTCCACCTCATCGGTATCTGCTTGTCAGGCACTTCAAGGAGGCGTGAAGGCCGCTTCAACAGCCCCTCACGGTGGCCTCCGCGTCGTCTCAGGATCTCGCCAAGACCGCATCAATCCCCATCGGGCCTGTGTCCTGGATCCCGAGGCGGACCTCGCCGCCGACCTCAACACACTCACCCTATGATGGCGCGCATGAGACTTTCGAATCGTGTCGGGAACATCGATCCGTTCTATGTCATGGAATGCGCCAAACGGGCCGATGAGATCGCCCGCTCGGCGATCTGCGATCCGGCCCGGGGCGGCCGGCGCATGATCTACCTGAACATCGGCGAGCCTGACTTCGGCGCCAGCCCGGCCGTCCGCGACGCCGCCGCGCGCTTCACCGCCGAGGGTCGCATCCCCTACACGCAGGCCAACGGACTGCGGACGTTGCGTCAGCGCATCGCCGACTGGTACGGCCAGACGCAACACCTGACCCTCGATCCCGATCGCATCATCATCACCGCGGGCGCGTCCGCCGCGTTGCAGCTGGCCTGCCTCGCGCTGTTCCAGGCGGGCGACGAGGTCCTGATGCCGGACCCGAGCTATCCCTGCAACCGGCATTTCGTCGCCGCCGTCGACGCGACGCCGGTGCTGATCCCGTCGACCGCCGGGGAACGCTTCCAGCTCAGCCTGGACCGGCTGCGCGCGCACTGGAACGAGCGCAGCCGCGGCGTGCTGCTCGCCTCGCCGAGCAACCCGACCGGCACGTCCATCCCGCCCGAGGAACTCGCCGGCATCCACGCGTTCGTGCGCGAACGTGGCGGCGTCACCATCGTGGACGAGATCTACCAGCCGCTCGGTTACGACGACCGCTACGCGCGCAGCGCGTTGACGCTCGGCGACGACGTGGTGTCGATCAACAGCTTCTCGAAGTACTTCGGCATGACCGGCTGGCGGCTGGGCTGGCTGGTGCTGCCGCCCGCGATGGTCGGCGCGGTCGAGAAGCTGGCGCAGAACCTCTACATCTGCCCGTCGACGATCGCCCAGCACGCCGCGCTGGCCTGCTTCGATCCGGCGTCGATCGCCGAATACGAACGCCGCCGCGAAGAACTGCGCCGCCGCCGCGACGTCGTCGTGCCCGCGCTCGAGGCCATGGGCCTGCCGGTACCCGTCATGCCCGACGGCGCGTTCTACGCCTGGGCCGACGCCGCCAGCACCGGCCTGTCCAGCTGGGACCTGTGCATGGACCTGATGGAACACGCACAGGTCGCGCTGACGCCCGGCCGAGACTTCGGCCCGGCCTTCGGCGAACGTTTCCTGCGCCTGTCTTTCGCCAGCAGCATGGATGACCTCGACGAGGCACTCCAGCGCGTGCGCGTCCGCCTCGATCAGCTCAAGGCCCGGGACTGAAGCGGCGCGGCGTCGGCCGCTACAGGTTGGTCGGTTTCAGGATGCGACCCGTCTTGGCCGGGTCTGCGGGCTGACCGAGACCCGCGATGCCGCCGGCGCCCAGCACGCGCTGGTGCGGGTCGTCGGACCCGCGCATCGCCGTGATGCGCCGCGAGGCCAGTCGGGACGCCTTGGATGCCTGGCGGCCCTTGGGCGTGACTGCCGCGGTGGCAAGCTGCCCGATGTAGTCGAGATCAAAAGGATGCATGGCTCGTCGTGTGAGGGTCACGCGCTGGCATGGCATGTGGCGTGCCCGCAGCGACGTGCCCGCAGCGACGTGGCTGCAGCGACGTGATGCACCTCGGCGGCATGCGCGGCGTCGGCGCCGGGCCCCGCGGCAAACGCCCTATCATCCCGGCATGAGTTCCGGTTCCCCTTCCGAAGCCCGCTCCGAGGGCGGCCCCGCCAGCGTCCCCGCCCTGCTCGGCGGTCCGCTCGCCGTCGCCGGCGCCTCGGCCGCCCTGCCCGTCCACCAGCACGAGCTGCGCGTCTACTGGGAAGACACCGACGCCGGCGGCGTCGTCTTCTACGCCAACTACCTGAAGTTCATGGAGCGCGCCCGCACCGAATGGCTGCGCGGCCT
The DNA here is from genome assembly GCA_966211105.1 of uncultured Burkholderiales bacterium. Lineage (GTDB taxonomy): Bacteria > Pseudomonadota > Gammaproteobacteria > Burkholderiales > Burkholderiaceae_C > Roseateles. The sequence goes on along the minus strand of CBIHMU010000034.1, from coordinate 52,132 downwards.
GGGCTTCGAGCAGGAGACGATGCGCCGCGACGAGGGCCTGATGTTCGTCGTCAGCGACACCGCGCTGCGCTACCTCGCGCCGGCGCGGCTGGACGACTGGCTGCGCGTCAGCGTCGTGCCGGCCGAGGTGGGCCGCGCCAGCCTGGTCATCGACCAGCAGGTCTGGCGCGACGAGACGCTGCTGACGCAGGGCCGCATCCGCATCGGTTGCGTCGATGCGATCAGCCTGAAACCCGCGCGCATCCCGGCACGCATCCTGCAAGCGCTGCAGCCCGCGCCGGGGGCCGTGTCGCCAGCGCCGCGCTGATTCACGATGATCGCGCGGGCCGCACCCGCCGGCCGCCCCGCCGACACGCTTCTTTGCATGTCCCTGGTCCGTCGTTTGCCATCGACCTCGCCAGACTTGTCACAATTCCAGGCTGGATCCCCGTCGATCCGTCCTTGATCCCCGACCACCGCCCGTCGACCTCATGAACCAAGACCTCTCCATCGTTTCCCTGATCGCCCATGCCAGCCTCACGGTGCAACTGGTGATCGCCGCGCTGCTGCTGGTCTCGCTGGCCAGCTGGAGCGTGATCTTCAGCAAGTTCATCGCGCTGGGCCGCATCCGCTCCCGCAACGAAGGCTTCGAGCAGGAGTTCTGGTCGGGCAAGAACCTCAACGACCTCTACACCAGCGTCTCCAACCGCCCGGACGGCGCCCCGCTGGAGCGCATCTTCGCCTCCGGCATGCGCGAGTTCCTGAAGCTGCGCGAGAAGCGCGTGGTCGACTCCGGCCAGCTGCTGGACGGCGCCCGCCGCGCCATGCGCGCCAGCTTCCAGCGCGAGCTCGACGCGATGGAGTCGCACCTGTCCTTCCTGGCGTCGGTCGGCTCGGTGTCCCCGTACGTGGGCCTGTTCGGCACCATCTGGGGGATCATGCACGCCTTCGTCGGCCTGTCCAACCTGACCCAGGTGACGCTGGCCACCGTCGCGCCCGGCATCGCGGAGGCGCTGGTCGCGACCGCGATCGGGCTGTTCGCCGCGATCCCGGCGGTGCTGGCCTTCAACCGCTTCGCGCGCCAGATCGACCGCAACGCGATCACGCTGGAGACCTTCATCGAGGAGTTCTCCAACATCCTGCAGCGCAACGCCGGCCAGCCCGCGCCGGCCGCGCAACGCTGACCCGGAGCGTCGGTCATGCCCGGAATGTCCTCCCGCGGCGGTTCGCGCCGCCGCACGATGAACGAGATCAACATGGTCCCGTTCATCGACGTCATGCTGGTGCTGCTGATCATCTTCATGGTCAGCGCGCCCCTCATCACCACCGGCGTCGTCGACCTGCCCAGCGTCGGCGCCAGCCGCACGCAGCCGCAGCATGTGATCCAGGTGATCGTCGGCACCGACGAGCAGCTCAAGATCAAGCTCGACGGCGACCAGGACCCGTCGCCGGTGCCGCTCAAGGCGCTGGCCGCGCGCGTCAAGGACGCGCAGAAGGGCGACGCGGCCACGCCGGTCGTGATCTCCGCCGACCGCAACGTCAAGTACGAAGCCGTCGTCAAGACGATGGACGTGCTGCAGCGCGCCGGCATCCAGCGCGTGGGCCTGTCCGTGAAGAACGGCGCCCCGGCGGACCGCTGAGCCCCGGAAGCGATTCGCAGCGATGAGCACCCTGGCCTCCCGATTCCACCCGGACCGCGATCCCCTGCGTCCGCCGCCCGCGCCCGGACTGGGGCGCGGCTTCAGTTTCGCGATCGTCGCGCACATCCTGCTGGTGGCGGCCCTGAGCTTCGGCGTGAGCTGGCGCTCGTCGCCGGTGCCGGCGATGGACGCGGAGCTGTGGTCCGCCATCCCGCAGGCCGCCGCGCCCAAGGAACAGCTGCCGACCGAGCAGCAGCCTGAACCGCCCAAGCCGCAGCCGGAACCGCCCAAGCCGCAACAACCGACCCCGCAGGAGGTCCAGGCCCAGCGCGACGCCGACATCGCGATCACCAAGGCCAAGGAACGCAAGCTCAAGGAAGAGCAGCAGCAGCGCGAGGCCGAGGACAAGCGCAAGCAGGAGCAGCGCAAGAAGGAAGAAGCGGACCAGAAGGAACGCGACCGCAAGGCCAAGGAAGAGCAGGCGAAGAAGGACCAGGCCAAGGACGAGGCCAAGGAGAAGGCCGCCGACAAGGCCAAGGCCGAGAAGGCCCGCAAGGACGCGGAGGCCAGGGCCGAGGCGCAGCGCCAGGAGAACCTGCGCCGCATCCAGGGCATGGCCGGCGGCACCGGCGCGCCCGGCGCGACCGGCACGGCGGCGAGAAGCTCGGGACCGTCGGCGAACTACGCGGGCCGCATCAAGGCCCGCGTGCGTCCGAACATCATCTACAACGATCCGGGCGGTGCCTCGAATCCGGAAGCGGAAGTCGAAGTGCGCGCCGGCCCGGACGGCACGATCATCGCGCGCAAGATCGTCCAGTCCAGCGGCCTGCCGGACTTCGACGCCGCCGTGCTGCGCGCGCTCGACAAGACCGAGAAGCTGCCCACCGACACCGACGGCACCGTGCCGCGGGTGATGATCATCACCTTCCGACCCAGGGAGTGACAGGTCGCGCGAGGCCGTCGATGGTCAGGCGGGGGTGAGAGGGCTGAGAGGGCTGAGTGGACTGAGAGGCCTGAGCGGCCTGGACGGCCGGGGCGGCCGGGGCGGGTTCGGCGGGCTCGACCACCTCGACGCGGTCCAGCCACCCGCGCGTCACCGCCGCCGACAGCCAGGCGCTGAAGTCGAAGGCGCTGCCAGCCTCCAGCAGCGCGCGTTCCAGGTCGAGCGCCGCGCGCAGCGATCCGAACCAGCGCGTGGTCACGTCGTCGAGCGCGATCGACTGACCGCCCCAGCCGTCCCGCCACACCATCAGCGACGTCCGCGGACCGCTGCCGAAGGACTCGCTCGCCAGCGCGAGCAGTTCCCGCAGGCCGGGACCGTTGCCGTTGCCGTTGCCGTTGCCGTTGCCGTTGCCGGTGCCGTTGCCTCCGTACACCTCGACATGGTCCGCGAGCACCAGCCGCACCGCCCCGGCCGGCAGACGTCCCAGCAGCGCCAGCGAGTTCAGGTCGGGCGCCGGATCCGCGATGCGCGCCGCCCGGTGCAAAGCCCATTCGATGCGGGCCAGCGCCGGCCAGAGGGGCGGCAGGCCCTGGTCCTCGGCGCCCTCGAGCAGCTCGATCAGCGCCTCGCCCCATTCGCCCAGGTCGCCGTCCTCCGGCGGGAAGCGGCGCCAGCAGGCCCAGGCCAGCGAGGCGAAGCTCCCCGCCCGGTCGTCCTCGACGCGGTCGCGCAAGCGCGGATACACCCTCGCGAGCGCGCGCTCCGCCTGGGCGCTGACCTGCGCCTGGTAGGCGCGCAGGGCCCGCGGCAGCCCGCCGCGAATGCCGGCCAGGGCGCGCAGTCCGGCGGGCGATGAGGCCGCGATCTCGGCGCCCGGCGCCGACAGCAGCGCGGCGACCAGGTCGGCCTGCAGTCGCGACAGATCAGGGCCCGTTTCATTCGTCGCCGGCGTGAGCAGCGCCGGCGTGAGCAGCGCCGGCATGGGCAGCGCCGGCCAAGACCCGTGATGCACGCCGTGCGGCGTTTCCCCCAGGGCGCCATGGTGCGGGCGCTGGGACGGCCGCGGTCGCGGCGGCGGTGGCGCGATCAGCTCGCGATCGAGCGCGGCCTGTTCCCGCCGGGCCCGCGCCACTTCCTCGCACAGGCGGGTGAGCGGCGGCACGCCCTTGTCCCACTCGACCAGGGTGGGCCGCGCGCCGATGTGCGTCAGCGCGTGGCGGTAGAGCGACCAGACGTGCTCGGCGATCGCGCCGCCGTGGTCCGCGACGGTCATGCCGTCCAGTTGGGCATGACCTGACACGTGGTACTGGCCGACCGCCGCCGGCTCCACGTCGTCGAGCCACGCGAGGCCCTCGCGCAAGGCGGCCTCGGCGTCCAGCCCGCGATTGAGCGCGTTGACGAAGAGGCTGTCCAGGTCGAGCAGCAGCCCGCATCCGGTCCGGGCGGCCAGGGCGTTGAAGAAGTCGACTTCCCGGATCGCGTCTTCATCCCAGGCCACATAGGCGCTGAGGTTCTCGATCAGGATCTGTCGACCCAGACCCTGCTGCGCGGCGTCGACCTGCGACGCCAGCAGCGCCAGGCCCCGGTCGCTCAACGGGAGGGGCAGTGGCGCGTGCGCATGCACGACGGCGCGACGATGCCGCGCGCGGGTGAAGGCGGCATGCTCCGACACCGCCGCGGGCTTGACCGCGTCCACCAGCGACCGCACGCGCGCCAGGTGCCGCGCGTCGATGCCGGCCGCCGATCCCAGGCCCAGCCCCACGCCGTGCAGGCTGATCGGAAACCGGCCCGCGGCGTCCAGCAGCAGTTGCCGGTTGGCGCCGCCGGGAGCCAGGAAATCCTCGGTGTGGACTTCCAGGAAATCGAGATCGAGCGCGCCGCGCGCCATCACCTCGCGGAAGTGGGGCTGACGCCAGCCGATGCCGACGGCGACCGGCCACAGGGCGGCGCCGCGCCTCATCGCTCGTCCCGCACGCGGTACGCCCACTCGTCGGGCGCATGGTCGACGGGCGAGGAGCCGGCACACCCGTCCCGGCCCGCCCGGGCCAGGTCGTAGCACGCCAGCCGGCTCTTGCCGTCAGGGGTCCGCGCGCCGCCCGGCGGGCCCGCGGACAGGGAGGCCGTCAGCGCAGCGAGGACGATCTGGCGAATGGTCATGGGTGACTCCGATGAGCGGGGCACGCCCCGCGAAGGTGACAGGCGGTCGACGCGGCGCCCGGTCGGATCGACCGCGCCGCCACGCCTGGGCCCTCAGTTGGGCCACCCTGTCCCCTCGCTCTGCGCGCGGGCCCCATTCATTGACATCGGTCAAACGCTCGGTCGCGCCGCCGAGAACCACCAGACAATCACCACCAGACGATCGCTTCCCTCCCCGCCCCGTCAGTCGAGCTGACCGCCTCCGGCGCGGATCTCCTCGGCGGTCACGGCCAGTTCGATCGCCAGCCGCGTCGCCGCGACCAGCGTAGCCAGCGGCAGGCTCGGCGAACCGGGGTGGCGCGCGGCCTGCTCCGGCAGGTAGGGGATGTGCATGAAGCCGCTGCGCACGCCCAGGCCCTTCAGCCGATGCTGCAACCCGTAGAAGAGGTGGTTGCAGACGAAGGTCCCCGCCGTCTGCGAGACGGACGCCGGATACCCCGCCGCCCGCAGCCCGGCCACGATCGCCTTGATCGGCAGCGTGGAGAAGTAGGCCGCCGGCCCGTCCGCCACGATCGGTTCGTCCACGGGCTGAGCGCCGGCGTTGTCAGGGATGCGCGCGTCGTCCACGTTGATGGCGACGCGCTCCAGCGACAGGTCGCAGCGCCCGCCCGCCTGGCCGATCGCCAGGGTCATCACGGGTTTCACGCGGTGCAGCGCTTCGTCCAGCCGCTGCAGCGACTCGCCGAACACGCAAGGTAATGCCACGGCCACGACGCGTGCGCCGGCGATCACCTCGCCGTTGAGCGAGCGCGCCAGTTCCCAGGACGGGTTGACGACCTCGCCGCCGAACGGGTCGAAGCCGGTGATCAGCAGGTTCTTCATGGCGACGAGTCTAGACGCGCCGCGTGTCGGAACTCGTCCGGAAACACGCACCAGTCGTTACACGCCTTACCTCCATGAGTGCAGATTGACTCATCGAAGTCGGTGACCCCGCCGACCGAAGCCACGAGACTTCGCGCCTCACCTCGCTCCTGTTCGATCCATGTCATTGCGCCAGCCTCTTCACATTGCTTCCGCCACGTCATCCGCGCCGTCCCCGGCCTTCGCGCAAGTTCCGCAAGACCCGCAAGACCCGGCCCCGAGGCTCGCCCGGACCCGCCTCGCCCTGTCCACGGCGACCGCTGCGCTCGCGGCGAGCATGCTCCTGGCGGCCTGCGGTGGCGGCGGAGGTGGCAGCGACCCCGGCGGTTCGCCGGACGGCACCGGGTCGGGGGGCGGATCCGGTCAGCCGCCGGGCCTGCTGACGATCCAGCGCCTCGAGGTGGCGCAGACCCATGTGCTGCCGGACGGCGTGCGCAGCTGGTCGCCACCGACGCCGGCCAACGCCAGCGAATCCCTGCACCTGGTCGGGGGACGGGAAGCCCTCGCGCTGGTGCGCCTGTCCGCGGCCGACACCCGCCAGCCGCTGCTGGAAGGCGTGATCGCCGGCCAGTCCTTGGGCACGGTCCCCCTGGATCCCCCGGCGATGCTGCCGCCGACCGAAGCCTCCGGCCCGGCCTACGGCACCGACCTGTACAGCGCGACGCTGCCCGCAGCCTGGCTGCGGCCCGGCCTGACCCTGCGGGCCCGGGCGTCCAACTATGGCGCGGGCGAGGCGCGCGGCGTCGAGGTCGGCGCGGACGTGCCCTTCACCGTGCGCGTGCTGCCGTTCTACCTGTTCGGCGCGGATGAGACGAACTCCGGGCGGCCGCTGAGCGTCACCGCCACGCCGCCCGCGGACGCCGTCGCCGAGATGTTCGCGAAATGGCCCGTCGCCCGTCTGGAGGCGCTGAACCATCCGGCGCGACGCGTGTCCTGGCCGACCCTCGTCATCGCCCCTCGCGGCGACGACAACGGCCAGGCGCGGCCCGCCTACGTCGCCCGGTCGACCGCCGACTACAAGGACGGCTTCGCCGGCCTGTCCGGTGTGCTGGGCGTGCTGGGCGCGCTGCGCAACGCCAACGGCGAAGGGTCGCTGGCGGTGCAGTACTACGCGCCGCTGCTCGCGCTCGACGCGGCCGGCAAGTACCGCGGTCCGGGCGGCGGGCTGGGCGGCGGCAGCGACGGCGCGGGCGACGAGCTCTACGCCGGCATCTTCATCCACGAGCAGGGCCACGCGTTCGGGCTGCCGCACGTCGGCGAAGCCTTCGACGACGGGCGATATCCCTATGCCTGGGGCAGCCTGAACGGGTCCGCCTGGGGCTACGACGCCAACCGCAGGCAACTCCTGGCCCCGTTCGTCCCGACGACGGCGTCGCGCTACGCGAACTGCAAGACCGACACCTTCGGCGCCAAGCTGCGCACGCTGGACGCGAGCGGGCGCTGCGTGAAGCAGGACCCGATGCAGAGCGGTTCCGGCGACCAGGCGGCCGGATATCGCTACGCGACCTTCTCCGACTACAGCACGGCGGTCATGCAGCGCTACTTCGAAGGCCGGACGACGGTCGACGGCAAGGGCGCCCATGTGCCCGGCGGCCGACTGGTGCCCGATGCCGCCTTCGCGAGCGGCTACAAGCAATGGGACACGCTCGACAAGCGCTGGGTGGAGGCGTCGACGGCGACGACCTCCAACGGCCTCTACGGCCTGGACCACGGGCTGCCGCAGCAGCGCGGCGTGCCGGTCCACGCGATCGTGCTGACCCTGGACAATGCGAACAGCGGCGGCAGCACGACGCAGATCTATCCCCCGCTGAGCTTCACCGGGAACCTGCTGCGCGGCATCGATCCCACCTCGGCCGACGACCGGGCCAGCATCGTCCCGGACACGTCCGTCAACGCCTGGTACTGCCGCAACGGCGGCTGCGACTTCACGCTGCGGCTGACCTATGCCGACGGCAAGGTCCGGCACCGCCTGCTGCAGGGCGGATTCCGCCCCTTCAACCAGGCGCGCGGCACGCCGCCGGCCAGCGCGCTCGATCCGTTGAACGGCAACAGCTTCCGGCAGTTCGCGGTCCAGGTGCCGGGCGACCAGCCCTTGAAGAAGATCGAGCTGCTCGACACCCCGATGGCCTGGGAAGGGCTGCCCGCGAATCCGCGGGTGATCGCCTCGCGCACGCTCTGAGGGCGGGGCCCCGGGCGCGGGTGATGCGTACGGATGATGCGTACGGGGGATGCGTACGGGTGAAGCAGCCGGGTGAAGCAGCCGGGTGAAGCAGCCGGGTGGAGCAGCCGGGCGACGCATCCCGGCAAAGGGTTCAGGCACCGGTTTGCCCGGTCGCCTGGCCGCTTATCCGGGTAGTGACTACTCCTCAAACGGGTTAATCTCCCGTCCTAGGACTGCCTAGACACACAGAATTTCCCGCGGAGACCGCCCGATGACCGACCCGTCCGTGCCGCTTCAATGGCCTCAAGCCCAGCCGGGCAACGCCTCGGCTGAAGCGGCACCGCAGTTCGAATGGCCCACCCCGCCCTTCGCCGCCTACCCCCGGCCGCGGCCGCAACGCGAGCCGCAAGCCTGCGAGATCATGGGACTGAACGGCAGTCGCACCGTCGGCAAGGTGATCCTGATGGTGCCGGCGGAGCGGCTGGCGCAGGTCGTCGTGCCGCCGGCGCGCAACGCGATGCCGCTGAAGTTCTCGCAGTTCAAGGGGCTCAAGCTGCTGCATGCGATCGAGGTCCCGCCGCGCGACCCGGCCGCGGCGAACGATGCGACCTCGCTGGACCAGCGCCCGCGCAGCGACTTCAAGCTGGTCTACCAGGGCGGCGAGGAACAGAAGGGCACGACCATCGGCCACCACGAGACCGAGCTGGGCCTGTTCCTGTTCCCGCCGGTCAGCGACACCAGCGACTGGGTGCGCTGCATGTTCGTGCCGCGCGAGGTGCTGGTCAGCTTCGAGGTCGGCGAGCGCATCGGCGACCTGCTGGTCCGTCAGCAGGTGGTGACGCAGGCCCAGGTCGATGCCGTCGCCGACGAGCAGCGCGAGCTGCGCGACCGCCGCGTCGGCGACATCCTGGTGGCGACCCACATCGTCAGCGCCGAGCAGCTGATGCAGGCGATCGAGCAGCAGGCCAAGATGCCGATGGTGCGCATCGGCGAGGCGCTGCTGGCGCTGGACCTGGTCACCCAGGCGCAGCTGGACGAGGCGCTCGCGCAGCAGAAGCAGGACCGCTCGGTCCCGCTGGGCGAGCTGCTGGTGCGCAAGGGCATCGTGACGCGCGCGCAGCTGCAATCGGCGCTGGCCCGCAAGATGGGCTATCCGCTGGTGGACGCCGACAACTTCGCGATCGAGCCGGACTCGGTGCGCAAGCTGCCGTTCTCGGTCGCCAAGCGGCTGGAGGTGCTGCCGCTGGTGCTGCGCGACGGGCGCCTGATCGTGGCGATGGAGGATCCCACCCGGCGCGACTGCATCGACGAGGTGGAGTTCATCACCCAGCTCAAGGTGGTGCCGGCGCTGGCGCGCCTGGGCTCGCTGACCTTCGCGATCCCCGGCGCCTACGAGCGCTTCGGCAGCCAGCCGGCCTCCGCCTTGAGCGGCGCGCTGCCGGCGCTGTCCATGGACTTCGAGCTCGACAGCTCCGACAAGCTGATCGAGACGCTCGAGCGCGAGGGCCAGGAGCAGTCCGCCCGCGAGACCGCGCGCGAGGAGGAGAAGGACCGGCAGATCGAGCAGAGCGACAACTCGCTGGTGCGGCTGATCAACACGATGATCATCGACGCGCACAACCAGAACGTGTCGGACATCCACATCGAGACCTATCCCGGCAAGGAGAAGGTCAAGATCCGCTTCCGCAAGGACGGCGTGCTGCAGCCCCACCTGGAGCTGCCGCACACCTACCGCAGCGCGATGATCGCGCGCATCAAGATCATGTGCGACCTCGACATCTCCGAGCGCCGCAAGCCGCAGGACGGCAAGATCAACTTCGCGAAGTTCTCGGAACGCCACAAGATCGAGCTGCGGGTCGCGACCATCCCGACCAACAACGGGCTCGAGGACGTGGTGATGCGGATCCTGGCCTCGGCCAAGCCGATCCCGATGGAGAAGCTGGGCTTCTCGACGCGCAACCTGCGCGAGCTGAAGGCGGCGTCCGAGCGGCCCTACGGCATGGTGTTGTGCGTCGGCCCGACGGGTTCGGGCAAGACGACGACGCTGCACTCGGTGCTGGCCAACATCAACAAGCCCGAACGCAAGATCTGGACGGCCGAGGATCCGGTGGAAATCACGCAGACCGGACTGCGTCAGGTGCAGGTCAACCCCAAGATCGACTGGACTTTCGCGAAGGCGCTGCGCGCCTTCCTGCGCGCGGACCCGGACGTGATCATGGTCGGCGAGATCCGCGACGAGGAAACCGCGGAGATCGCCGTCGAAGCCTCGCTGACGGGTCACCTGGTGCTCTCCACGCTGCACACCAACAGCGCGCCGGAAACGGTCACGCGGCTGCTGGACATGGGCATGGACCCGTTCAACTTCGCCGACTCGCTGCTGGCGGTGCTGGCGCAGCGACTGGTGCGCCGCATCTGCCCGTCGTGCCGCACGTCCGAGCCGATGTCCGATGCCACGCTCAACGAGCTGCTCGACGACTACCTGCACGTGTTCTCGGCCGAGAACCGGCCGGACCGCGAGAAGGTCCTCGCCGAATGGAAGGGCCAGCACGGTCAGCCCAACCTGCTGCAGTACCACGCGCCGGGCTGCGACAAGTGCGACAACACCGGCTTCAAGGGCCGTGCCGGCCTGCATGAACTGCTCATCGTCACCCGGCCCATCCGCCGGCTCATCCAGACCGGCGGGCGGGCGGAGGAACTCATGCACCTGGCGATGTCCGAAGGCATGACGACGCTGCGCCAGGACGGCATCGCGAAGGTGCTGCAGGGCGTGACGACGCTGGGCGAGGTCCGCTCGACCAGCAACCAGTAGCGGGCCCGACACGGCCCAGCCGGCTTACTTCGCTTACCCGGCCTACCCGGTTTGCTCGGCTTACCCGGCTTACCGGGCCTAGCCGGCCATCAGGTCGTGGTCGCGCAGCATCACCGGCTCGCGCGAACCGCCGGCGACACGTCGCCGGACGATCCCTTCGAGCTCCTCCGTGTGCGCCTCGAAGGTCTGGAGCGGGTCATCGTTCGTGCCGTGCGGGCTGTAGCGATAGTGCAGCGACTCACGCCGCACGGTGGCCCCGATGAACTGCTCACCCACGAGCACCCAGAACCGGACGGATCCCGAGCCCAGGTCGTAGAAAGCGGCTGGCTTCACAAGATCTCCTGACGCCGTTGCGGCGTCGCCGCGGCATCGTTGCGGCGCCGGAGTGGCGCCGTGGAAGACCAGCCTGCGCGTGTTCGTCCCCAGCGTCTGTGCACCGGCCCACACAGGCCTGCCCGGCCCCGGGCGGGCTCAGGCCGCGACGGCCTGGCTGTCCGCGGCCTTGAGCTGCTGCACCAGGGCGACGTACTCGCTCATGGCCTGCTCCCGCGGCCGGCCCTTGAGGGCCGCCCAGGCGTCGTACTTCGCCCGTCCCACCACGTCCAGCACGCCCGGCCGCTCGCCGTTGGCGTCGCCGAGACTGCCCTGCTTGTACAGGGCGTACAGCCGCAGCAGACTAGCTTCCTCGGGTGCGCGAGCGAGCGTCCGGGACAGCGCGGCGGCGGCCTCGAAGGCCGCCTCGGCCGGGCTGGGGCCATCGGGCACGGGCTCGCCGCCGAAGTGCGCGTCCTCCAGCGCGGGATCGTCCGGGAACCATCGCGCCTCGATCAGCCGCCCCTGATGCAGGCTGATCGCCAGCACGCCTTGCGAAGCCAGCGTGCCGGACTTCAGCATCGCCGGCAGCACCGCCATGCCGGCATTGAGCACCGGCGTGCCGAACGCGGTGAAGGTCAGCCCCTCGCCCGCCCAGGCCTGCAGGCGCGCCAGGCCCTTGCCGCCACGGAAGATGCCGGTGCTGCGGTTGTGGCCCGGCTGGTACCAGGTGAAGTCGGGGATGCCGCGCTCGTACAAGGCGGCGAAATCGGCGCGCGCCAGGTCCGCGCACGCCGCCGCCAGCAGCGCGTCGATCGCCTCGGCGCTCATGCGCGGATCGTCGTGGCTCACGCCCAGGCCGGCGTCGCTGGCGCCGAAGAACTCCAGGGTGCGCTGCGCGACGATCTCCTTGTCGTTGTCCACGCAGATCAGGTGATAGCTGTTCTCCAGGATCACCATGCGCGCCTGGCCGGCGCGCTTGCCGGCGCCGATGTGCTCGACCAGGAAGTTGGCGGAGCGGACGCTGGTCAACTCGTCCTCGCGCGCATGGATCACCAGCGTGGGACAGGGAATGCGGGTCAGGTCTTTCCGGACGAAGCGGCGCAGGCGATCCACCTCACGGATGCAGGCCAGCGGAACCCAGCTGTAGGCGAAGGCATCGCCGCGCTCGAACTTGGCGCGCACGATGGCGCGCAGCTGATCGTTCTTGATGCCGTACGGGTCCTCCTCGTCCACGCGCATCCGGTCCGTCACGCCCGGCACCAGGTACAGCAGGTGACGCAGCCCGCGATACCACGGCGTGGACCAGCCATCGATGAAGACCGGCGGCGCGAGCGCGACCAGGCGTCCCTTGTCGTGCCGTTCGCGCTTGCAGGTCTCGATGGCCAGCAGCGAGCCCATGCACATGCCCATCACGTGGAGCACCTCGTGCTGGTCGACGATCTCGCGGTACTTCGCCCGGACGGCCTCCAGCCAGTCCTCGGCGCGCACGCCGAGCAGGTCGGACGGCTGGCCGCCATGCCCCGGCAGCGTGATCGAGTAGGTCACGAAGCCCGCGTTCTTCAGACGCTTGTGCATGGAGCCGAGGTCGTACTGCGTGCCGCCCAGCCCGTGGATCAGGAAGACGGCGGGCTCAGCCATGCGTCGTCTCCCCGGCGTTGTCCCGGGCCGCCAGGCGCAGCAGCGCCACCACCTGCTCGACCCGGCCGTCGCCGCCGTGCACGGCGGCCAGGCGCTCGTGCACGCGCTGCACCTGCCCGCCCGGCAGGCGCAGCGTGTAGGCCTGCTCGCTGGAGGCGCGCGCGCCCTGCGCCACCGCCTGCCAGGTCGCTTCCACCAGACCGCGCTCCGAGGGGTCGATCAGGTCCAGCCAATCGTGGATGCCGGCGGCGGCCGACGCCACGCGGCCCAGCACCTGCTCGGCCCCAGCCCCCCAGGTCGCCCGGCCGGTGGCGGCGTCGTACTCGACGCTGGCCACGCCCACGGCCCGCAGCGTGCGCTCATAGCGCAGGTGCCACTCGTCGGCGCGGGCCAGGGCGGCGCGGCGCCCCTCGGCCAACGCGCGGGTCACCAGCAGCACGACCGCCCAGGCCATCACGAAGCCTTGCACCTCGACCACGGCCTCGCCACGGAAGCCTTCATGGAACGCGAACGGCCCGGCACCCTGCGCCGTGCGTCCGATGATCAGCAAGGCGCCGAGCAGCGTGGCCAGCGTGCCGCCGCGAGCGCCCCACAACAGCGACGCCACCAGCAGGAAAGGCATCGGCACGTAGGCCAAGGTCGCCGCGACATCGCCCCAACGCTGGGCGGCCTGGTGCGAGAACACCAGCAGCACGGCGATGATGAAGCCGGCGAAGGCCACCGCCCCGCCCAGGAACGGCGCCATCGGCAGACCGCCGGAGCGCCTGATCCGGAAGCCCTGGAAGGCGGTGGCCAGCGGTGCGACCAGCAACAGACCGACGACCGTCGACAGCGCCCACGCGCGCCACTCGACACCGAGGTCCACGTCCGGACGTTGCCAGCCCCACAGCAAGGTCGCCAGCGTGGCCCCGATCAGCGACGCCACCCCGGCGCCGGCCATCATCAGCGCCGCTCCGCGAGGCGTCTGCGGCGCGTGTCGGCCGAGCGTCGCGATCCAGGCGCCCAGCGCCATGCTCGACACCTCGATGCCGGCGAACGCCAGGGCCGGACCGACACCGAGCCCGTGATCCACCACGCCCCAGACGGTCGCGGCCACGGCGGCACCCGCGAGGAGCGCCGGCCAGGCCCAGCGCGCGGCGACCAGCAGCGCGGCGAAGGTGATGCCACTGCTCAGCCAGACCGGCGTGGTCTGCGTCGTGGCATGGGCCATCGACCGCGACAGCAGTGCCGCCGCCAACCACAGGACGGCCACCAGGACGGCCTTCGTCAGATGTCGCATCGTTGCTCCCTCATGCCAGGTCGCGGATCAGGATAGCTTGAGGATTTGCGCCCGGGCAAGCCGATCAGGGGACGCTGACATCGTGATCATTTTTATCAGATTAACCTCGCACATCACGCTTCTGAAGGCGAACTGAAGAGGCGTCAAAGCACGAGCGGCCTGCTGGGGGATACGGCGTCAGTGGGACGTCAGGATGGACGTCATGCCGACGTTTCCGGCGTTTCCGCACCGTCGAAGCCACCTCGATTCGTGAACCGCCTCACGGGCCTCCTTCTGAAGCGCGAGTTTCAAAATAAATCAAATCGAAATTTCAACTTGCCTTTTTATCATTTACGCGGTGTTTCAAGATGCCCGCGCCGACCGGTTCGAGCGCCTCTTCGAAGGAGATCCCATGAATCGTGTAACGATCAAGTTCCGACTGGTTGCCGGCTTTGGCTTGCTGGCGGCAGCGGTCCTCACGGTGGCCGCCTTGGCGGTCGTTTCGCTGGACCGCGCACAGAGCCGGCTCACCGGTTATGTCCACGGCGTCGCGCAGCGGGCGACGGTCGCGAGTGAATTCCGAGCGGCGGTGGATCGACGGGCGCTGGCCGTCCGCAACATGGCCCTGTCGTCGACATCGACGCGCCAGGCGGAATTCGGACGCGACGCGCGAGCCGCCCATGGCGAGGCTGAGGAGCGGCTGTCCGTCCTCGAACGGCTGGCCGCACCAGGCTCCGATGCATCGGCGCATGCGCAGGCGCTGATCCAGGAGATGCGTCGCGTGGAGAACGCCTACGGGCCGCTCGCCCAGCGCATCGTCGCGGATCTCGAGTCGGGTCGGCGCGAAGCGGGTCTGGCCGCTCTGGAAGACCAATGCCTCCCGCTGCTGGGCGCGCTGGAGGCGGTGGTCGCCGACTACCAGCGCTACACGGCCCAGCGCAGCGAGGCCACGGTGCGCGGCGCCCTCGAGGACAACAACGCGCAGCGCCTGCTCCTCCTGGGCGTGGGCGCCGCGGCGCTCGCGCTAGCCGTCGCGGCGGCCTATGCCGTCTCCCGATCCATCATCACGCCGATCCACCGCGCGGTCCACCTGGCCGAGTCGGTGGCGGACGGCGATCTGTCCCTGCGCCTGGCCGTGGACGGCAAGGACGAGGTGTCGCAGCTGCTGCGCGCGCTGACCCGCATGAACGGCAACCTGGGCGACATCGTCCGCACCGTGCGGGGAGGCAGCGACTCCATCGCCGCGGGCAGCGGTCAGATCGCGGTCGGCAACGCGGACCTGAGTTCCCGCACCGAGCGCCAGGCCGGTGCGCTGCAGGAGACCGCGGCCACCATGCGCGAACTCAGCCGGATGGTGGCGCGCAATGCCGAGCATGCGGACGCCGCCAGGGGGCTTACCCAGGAGGCGGCCTCCGCCGTGGCGGGCGGCGATCAGGCGGTCGGCCAGGTGGCCCAGGCCATGGACGCGATCCGGTCCAGTTCGGAGCGCATCATGGCGATCACCGGCGTCATCGACGGCATCGCCTTCCAGACCAACCTGCTGGCGCTCAACGCCGCCGTGGAGGCGGCCCGGGCGGGCGAGCAGGGCCGCGGATTCGCGGTCGTCGCCGCGGAGGTCCGCGGCCTGGCCCGCCGCTGCGCCGAAGCAGCCAAGGAGATCTCCACGCTCATCCGGGACAGCGCCGAGCAGGTGCGCGACGGCGCCGACCGCGTCGATGCGGCGGGGGCGGCCATGCGCGGCGTCGTCACCTCGATCGGCAAGGTGTCGGCACTCGTCGACGAGATCGCGGACGACAGCCGGCGCCAGAGCGCCGGCGTCTCGCAGGTCGGCGCCGCGGTGGCCAGCATCGACGACGTCACGCAGCAGAACGTGGCCCTCGTCGAGGAAAGCGCCGCCGCTTCGGAAAGCCTGAGCGCGCAGGCGCGCGCCCTGAACGAGATCGTCGCGAAGTTCCAGTTGCCCGCCCTCGGCGCGGTCTGACTCGCCCCAGGAATCAGCCATGCCGTCCATCCTCATCGTCGACGACAACATCCACCTGATCGCCCTGATGGGCAGGATGCTGGAACCGCTGGCGCACGTCGCCTTCGCCACCAGCGGCGAAGCGGCCTTGCGCCAGATGCGGACCTGCCGTCCGGACCTGGTCCTCCTGGACGAGGAGATGCCCGGCATGTCCGGCATCCGGGTCTGCGAGGCGATGCGGGACGATCCCTCGCTGGCCGCGATCCCGGTGATGTTCGTCACCGGCCACGGCGGCGCGGAGGCGGAGGTGCGGGCGCTGACGACCGGCGCGGTCGACTTCATCGCGAAGCCGGTGCATGAGGCCGTCCTGCTGGCGCGCGTGCGCACGCAGCTCAGGCTCAAGAGCCTGTCGGATCAACTGCTGCGATCCGCCACGCTGGACGGGCTGACCGGCCTCACGAACCGCGGCGAACTCGACCGCCGCCTGTCCCTGGAATGGGGTCGCGCCGCGCGCGCGGGCTCCACGCTGTCACTCGTGATGGTGGATGTCGATCACTTCAAGCGCTACAACGACCACTACGGCCACCCTGCCGGCGATCGCTGCCTCCAGGCCGTCGCGCGGGTGATCGGGGACCAGGCCAGGCGGGCCACCGACCTGGCGGCGCGTTTCGGCGGCGAGGAGTTCGCCGTGCTGCTGCCAGAGACCTCGGCCACGCATGCGCAGGATGCGGCGGAACGCCTGCGGACCGAGGTCTCGGCGCTGAAGCTGCCCCACGCGATGTCGACGACCGGCGCCTGCGTGACGGTGAGCCTCGGCGTGGCGACCTGCCGCCCCCTGCCGGGCGCGACGGCGGACGGCGTGGGCCAGTTCATCGAACTCGCGGATCGCGCGCTGTATGCGGCCAAGTCCCTGGGACGGAACCGGGTCTGCGTGTCCAAGGGCCATCCCGACTGCGCGGCGGACCCTGCCCCACCGTGCGGCACGGCGGCGGAGCTGCAGGCATGAGCGCGCGGCGGGCCGCCACCCTCGCGGACGGCGTCGGGAAGCCGGGCCGGTCTTCGATGCTGGGCGTCCTGCTGATGGTCGTCGCGGCCCTGTGCTGCGGCGTGCTCGGCTACCTCGTGCAGGCGACCCACAACCGGCTGGACGCCGAGGAACGCTTCGCCGTCATCTCCCATCGCGTGGCCCGGCAGATCGTGGAGCGGATGCACCGCTACGAATATGGCCTGCGCGGCGCCCGAGGGGTCGCCGTCGCCGCCGACGGGCGCCTGACGCGCGCCGAGTTCTCGCGCTACGCCGCCTCGCGCCAGATCGACCGGGAGTTCCCCGGCGCCCGCGGCTTCGGCATCGTGCTGCGCGTGCCGGAACCGGCGGAGCAGGACTTCGTCAGGAACCGCCGCGAACTGGATTCGCCCGACTTCAGCATCCGCAGCCTCGGCGCCCACGACGGCGACCGCTTCGTCATCACCTTCGTCGAGCCGGCGGCGCGCAATCGCGAGGCGCTCGGCCTGGACATCGGCTCGGAATCGGCGCGGCGTGCGGCGGCACTGGCGTCCGCCGCCAGCCGTGAAGCGACCTTGACCGCCCCGCTGACGCTGGTGCAGGCCAGCGGCAGCCGATCAGGCGGCTTGCTCCTGCTGCTGCCGATCCATCGACCCGGACCCGCCGACGGCCAGTTCGACCAGCCGCGCGAGCAGCTGGTGGGCTGGTCCTATGCGCCGCTCCTGATCGAGGAGGTGCTCCAGGGGCTGGACACCGAGGAGGACCGGTATCAACTCTCCCTCTACGACGCCGACCACGATGCGCAACGACCCTTTTTCACGGACCGTCATGCCCCGGACACCGGGGCCGGCGATCTGCGCCCGCGGGTCAGCATCCCGATCTACGGCCGGCGATGGGAGGCGGCGCTCCGGCCGACCCCGGCCTTCTTCGCCTCGCTGCATCAACCCTCGCCGCGCTCACAGGGACTGTTCGCGCTGTTGCTCGGCGCGGCCGTGGCCGCGCTGATCGCCACGGTCGTCCAGCTGAACGACCGCACGCGCGGGCATCGCCTCGAGCAGGCCCGGCGGGCCGCCATCGTCGAAGGCAGCGCGGACGCCATCGTCGTGCAGACCCTCTCCGGCACCATCACCGACTGGAACGAAGGGGCCGAGCGCCTGTTCGGCTATGCCAAGACCGAGGCCAAGGGCAGGACCGCGACCGCCCTGCTGCTGCCTCCGGCGCTGGAAGCCGAGGACGCTGCGATCCGCGAGACGGTGGCGCAGGGCGGTCGCGTGCAGGTCTTCGAGACGGTGCGCCGCGCCCGGGACGGGACGCTGATCCCGGTTTCCGTCACGGCGTCGCCGATCCGGGACGACTCGGGCGCGGTCGTTGGCGCGGCCAAGATCCTGCGCGACGTGCGCGATGCCAAGGCGACCGAGCAGCGCATGCGGGACCTCAACGCCTCGCTGGAGGAACAGGTGCGGGAGCGGACCGGACTGCTGGCCGAGGCCATGCGGGAAGCGAGGGAGGCGAACGAGGCGAAGAGCCGCTTCCTCGCCAATATCAGCCACGAGATCCGCACGCCGATGAACGCGGTGATCGGCATGACGCACCTGCTGGGCAAGACCCGCCTCGACGACGAGCAGACCGGCATGCTGAACCGCGTGAGCACTGCGGGGAAGACCCTGCTGGCGCTGCTCAACGACGTGCTGGACCTCTCCAAGATCGAGGCGAGACAGATGGTGCTGGAGACGGCACCCTTCCGTCTCCAGCAGGTCATCGGCGACATCGCCTCCATCGCCGCGGTGTCCGCGGAGCAACGCGACATCCGGTTCCGCCTCGTGAGCGACGCCCCCGACACGCTGGTGGTCGTCGGCGACAGGACGCGCTTCGGTCAGGTGCTGCTGAACCTGCTGACGAACGCCATCAAGTTCACCTCGCACGGCAGTGTCGCCCTGGACATCCGCACGGCCCGCCCGGATGACCGCGGACGACTGCCGATCACGGTCACCGTCACCGACACCGGCATCGGCATTCCGCAGGACGTGCAACAGCGGCTCTTCCAACCTTTCGTCCAGGCGGACACGTCCACGACGCGGCGATTCGGCGGCACCGGGCTCGGCTTGTCCATCGTCCGCCAGCTGGTGGACCTGATGGGCGGCGCCATCGCGCTCCGAAGCGAGCCGGGGGTCGGCAGCGTCTTCGAGATCCGCATCGCGCTGCCCACGGCCGCTTCGGCGCTGTCGGCCCCCGTCGTCGCCGGACACGCCGACCGCGCATCGACGGCCCTGGCCGGCCGCGCCATCCTGGTGGTCGACGACAACGCGCTCAACCGGGAAGTGGCGGCGCGGATCCTGCGCGCGTCCGGCGCGATCGTGTCGATGGCGGCCAACGGCCAGGAGGCGGTGACGGCGGTCGAGGGGATGGTCCACGACGGCGCCCGGCGCCTGGACGCCATCCTCATGGACGTGCAGATGCCGGTCATGGATGGCCTGGAGGCCACCCGGCGTCTGCGCGCCATGCCGGGGCGAAGCGGCGGTCTCCCGATCATCGGCCTGACTGCGGGGGTCTCGAGCGACGAGCGCTCGGCGGCGCTCGCCGCCGGCATGAATGCCGTGGTGGGCAAGCCTTTCGATCCTGAAATGCTGGCGGACACCGTGGCCGGGCATCTGACCCCCGGTCCTGTGCCGGGCGCCGCGGGCGACAGTCCGCCTGCGGCCCTGCCCGCGCCCGGCCCGCACCTCGCGGCCGTTGACGACTGGCCCGGCCTGGCCCTGCTGGATCCCCACCTCTCGTGGCGGAATCTGGGCGGTGATCGGCAGATGCTGCGCCGCATGGTGCAGAGCCTGCTGAAGACACTGGAGGACAACGCGGCGCTGCTTGCCAGACATGACGAGGACCCCCAAGCCTGGCTCGCGCACGCGGCGGCGCTGCACGATTTCAAATCGATCGCCGGCACCCTGGGCGGGCGGGAACTCCAGGAGTCCGCCTCGGCCGCCGAGCAACTCATCCGTCAGGACCGACGGCAGGCGGCGCGGGAGCCCTTGCTCCAGCTGGAACAACTCGGTCGGAGGCTGCAGGCGTCGGTGCGTCTGCTCCTGCCTGAGGCCGTGGCCGACGGACGCGGCGGGGCCGGCGATGCCGGGACGCCCGTCCGTGCTGTCCCGTTCCCGCTGGCAGAGGCCGGCGATCTGCGCCTCCTGATGGCTCATCTGGCCGACATGTAGGGCATCACCGTACGAGCGTTTCCATGAAGTTCGTCTAGAGAATGTCCCTGGCGGTTTCTAGAGTCTTCCCATGACGTCGGGTTTCGGTGCACGAGAGGTGACGGGACCCCAGACGCCGCTTCCAGGGGAGAAACATGGACAACAACGCCTTGCCCGCAGTACCCCACCTCGACGTCCTGGAGCCAGGGCCACCCAGCGCCCAGGGCATCTACTTCCTGATCGCGGCAGCCCTCTCAGTCGTGCTGATGGCGGGCATGACGCTGTATTACGGCTTGAAAGACCGGCAGGCCGTCGAGAACAACGGACTGGATGCGCAAGTCCAAGCCGTGCTGCGCCAGGAGGCGCGCGCGGAGGTGTTCGAGGACATCGCCCGCGACACCGTCATCCTGCTGATTGCGCAAGGAGCGGGCTTCATGATCTGGCGGGCATCCGGAAGAAAGCATCTCGCCCGCACACGCCGGTGGCAGGAGCAGCTGGCGCGCGTCGCTTCCACCGACGTCGCCACGGGACTGCTCAACCGCGCCGGCCTGCAGGGCGTGCTCCAGACGCGGCTGAAAGAGGATCGGATGCAGTGGCTGGTGCTGGTCGGCATTGACGGCCTGAAGGCGGTCAACGACCTCCATGGACATCGCGCGGGTGACGCCATCATCGAGCGGGTCGCCCGACGGCTCATGAAAGTGTTCGAGGCGTCGAGTGCGATGGCGCGCACCGGCGGCGACGAATTCGGCCTGCTGCTGCCGGCATCGCTCCAGGAGCCGCTGACGGAATCGCTGATGTCGCTCCGTGCGTCGATGGGCGTGCCTATCCTCCACGAGAGTCTGCGCCTTGTGCCGTCGGTGAGCGTCGGGGCCGCGCTGCTGGATCACGCGAACACGCCGTCGGAAGCACTGCGCATGGCCCATGTGGCCTTGCAGGCTGCGAAGGCGGATGGGCCGGGCGGGCTCGCCATCTTCGATCCCTCCCAGGATCGCGAGGCGTGCCGCATCCATCGCTTGAGGCGCGACCTGATCGACGCCGTGGAGCGCAACGAGCTGGAGGTGGTCTACCAACCCATCCTCGACAAGGAAGGTCGCCCGGTGGCCGCCGAGGCACTCGCGCGCTGGCGACACGCCACGCTCGGACCGATCGCGCCCGACGTCTTCATTCCGCTGGCCGAGTCCAGCGGCTGCATCCACACCCTCGGCCTGAACGTCATGCGCCGCGTCTGCGCGGATCTGGCCGCGATGCGCGCGGATGGCGTGCCGATCCAGCGGATCGCAGTCAATCTCTCGGCCCTCCAGCTCCGCGAGCCGGACCTGGTGACCGCGCTGTGCGCCATGGTCGAGGAGGCCGGCCTGATGCCGGGAGACATCGAAATCGAGCTGACCGAGTCGGCCGCGATGAGCGAGGACGGCCGCGCGCAGCGCCCGCTGACCGACCTGTATGCGCGCGGGTTCTCGCTGGCGATCGACGACTTCGGGACAGGGCATTCATCGCTCAGCCGTCTGCAGCGCCTGCCGGTCAAGAAGCTGAAGATCGACCGGTCGTTCGTCCGAGGGGCCGACAGTCCGTGCGGCGCGGTGCTGCTGGAGACGATGCTGACGCTGGCCGGCAGGCTGGGCCTCCGGTCGGTGTGCGAAGGCGTCGAGACGCTGGAGCAGTTCGAGCTTCTGCGATCCAAGGGATGCGATCTCTTTCAGGGCTACTACTTCGCGCGTCCCATGTCGGTCGACGATCTGAGAGCCGGCATCGCCAAGGGTTCCGCCCGTCCGTGGCCGCTGCGAGTCCCGGCGCTTCAGCCCTGAGGCGTCGCAAGCGCCAGGATGGGGGCCGCCATCCGCGCCGCCGCGCCGCGATGCGCGGCAGCGAAGGCCGTGGCCGATGCAGCCATGGCGTCGCGCTCATCGGACCTCGTGAGCAAGGCGAGCGCCTGCGCCAGTCCTTGCGGCAAGGTCTCGACGCGGCGCGCGGCGCCGGCCTGCAGGGACAACTCCGCCGCCTCGGCGAAGTTGAAGGTGTGCGGTCCCATGAACAGCGGCACGCCGCAGGCAGCCGTCTCGATCAGGTTCTGGCCGCCGAGCTTCTCGAAGCTGCCGCCGAGCAGGGCGACGTCGGCCAGGCCGTAGTACAGCGCCATCTCG
Source organism: uncultured Burkholderiales bacterium (assembly GCA_966211105.1). Classification (GTDB taxonomy): domain Bacteria; phylum Pseudomonadota; class Gammaproteobacteria; order Burkholderiales; family Burkholderiaceae_C; genus Roseateles. The sequence goes on along the minus strand of CBIHMU010000034.1, from coordinate 30,043 downwards.
CGCATCGAGTCGCCCAGCCACACGTCCGCCACGGCCGCGCTCGACGGCGGCGCAAGGTCGCTGGCGCCGAAGGCGCTGCGCCGCGCGAGCGTGAGGCCCGCCCCGGTCACCATCGCGGCGATCTCGTCGAAACGCTGCGGGTGCCTCGGCACGACCAGCAGCAGCGGTGAACCCGCTTGCGCCCGCGCTGGCGCGGCAGCCTGCCACGCGGCCAGCATCGCCGCCTCCTCGCCTTCGCGCGACACGGCCAGCATGAGCACGGGTCGATTCAACGCGGCGCGCCAGGCGCGGCCTCGCGCAAGCAGGGCCTCATCGGGCTGGAGGTCAAACTTCAGGTTGCCGCAGACGCGCACGTCCTCGACCCCGGCCTGCCGCAGGCGGTCGGCATCGGCGGCCGTCTGCGCGAGCGCCAGCCGCAGGCTGCGCGCCGCCGGCGCGAGCAGCGCCTTGAACTTCTCGCCGCGACGCAGGCTGCGCGCGGACAGCCGCGCGTTCGCGAGGACCATCGGCACGCCCGCCTTCCGCGTCTCGTGCTGCACGTTGGGCCAGATCTCGGTTTCCATCAGCACGCCGACCGCCGGCCGCGTCCGCGTCAGGAAGCGGCGCACCGCGCCCGGCGTGTCGAAGGGCAGCCAGCGCTGCGTGTCGCCCTCGCGCAGCAGCGCGCGGCCAGCCTCCCGGCCGGTCGCCGTCGTGTGCGTGAGCAGCAGCCGCATGCCGGGCCGCTCCTGGCGCAGCCGCTCGATCAGCGCCGCGGCTGCGCGCGTCTCGCCGAGCGAGACCGCATGCACCCAGATCGCGCCCGGCGCGATCGCCTCGCCGAAGCCGAAGCGCTCGCCCGGATGCACCGCGTACAGCGGCTCCTGACGTCCGCGCAGGAACAGGCGCAGGACGTACGCCGGCGAGGCGAGCCTCAGCACCGTGCTGAAGACGCCGCGCGCCAGGCGCTCCTTGAACGAATCGGCGGGCAAGGGACGATGCAACGGACGATCAGTGCCCGGACGTGAAGGTGATGTCCGGCTTCACGCGCTGGAGCTGGGCCAGCACTTCCTTCTGGATGCGCTCCAGCGCTTCCTGCGTGTGGCCTTCGAAGCGCAGCACCAGCACCGGCGTCGTGTTGGACGCGCGCACCAGGCCGAAGCCGTCGTCGTACTCCACGCGGATGCCGTCGATCGTGATGATGTCCTTGGCGTTCGGGAACTCGGCGATCTCCTTGAGCTTGGCGACGACCTCGTGGTGCTCGCCTTCCTTGCAGGGGACGTTCAGTTCCGGCGTGTTGACGCTGTTGGGCAGGTCGTTCAGGACCTTGCTCGGGTCGTCGCTGCGCGACAGGATCTCCAGCATGCGCGCGGCGGTGTACATCGCGTCGTCGAAGCCGTACCAGCGCTCGGCGAAGAAGATGTGGCCCGAGAGTTCGCCGGCCAGCGGGGCGCCGGTTTCCTTCAGCTTGGCCTTGGCCAGCGAATGGCCCGTCATCCACATCAGCGGCTTGCCGCCGTGTTCCTCGATCCACGGGCCCAGGCGTTGCGAGCACTTGACGTCGAAGATGATCTCCGAGCCCGGCAGGCGCGTCAGGATGTCCGCGGCGATCAGCATGATCTGGCGGTCCGGCATGATCATCGTGCCGTCCTTGGTGACGATGCCCAGGCGGTCGCCGTCACCGTCGAAGGCCAGGCCCAGCTCGGCGTCGGTGGCGTGCACGATGCGCTTGAGGTCCTCGAGGTTCTCGGGACGCGACGGATCCGGATGGTGGTTGGGGAAGTCGCCGTCCACCTTCGAGAAGATGTCCACCACCTCGCAGCCGAGCGCGCGCAGGATCGCCGGCGCGGTCGCGCCCGGGATGCCGTTGCCGCTGTCGACCACCACCTTCATCGGACGCGAGAGCTTCGCGTCCTTGACGATGCGGTGGGTGTACTCGGCGATGACGTCCATCTGCCCCACGCGGCCGTTGCCGGTGGCGTAGTCCTCGGCCTCGATGCGGCGCTTCAGGCCCTGGATCTGCTCGCCGTAGACGGCGGCCCCCTTCAGCACCATCTTGAAGCCGTTGTAATCCTTCGGGTTGTGGCTGCCCGTGACCATGATGCCGGAGTTGCACCCCTGCTTGCCGCGCGTCGCGGCGACGTAGTACAGCATCGGCGTCGTGACGGCGCCGATGTCGACGACGTCCAGCCCCGTCGACTTCAGACCACGGATCAGCGCGTCCACCAGCGACGGGCCCGACAGGCGACCGTCACGACCGACGGCGACCGCCTTTTCACCCGCGTTGATCGCTTCGGTGCCGAAGGACTTGCCGAGGTGCTCGGCGAGCGTCTCGTCCAGCGTCTTGCCCACGACGCCGCGGATGTCGTAAGCCTTGAAGATGGAGGCGTGAACTTGCATGTGCTTCCTTGCAGGAATGGATGGTGATTTGAAACTGGGGCGCATTGTAGGCAGCGCCTTTGAGGCCTCCGTGTAACCCGGTGCACGGAGGCCGGAAGAGGGCAATTCCCGGGCCAGGGAACGAGATCCGACGGAGACCGGGCGATCGGGAACCGGCCAGGGGCCCCTTTTCTCCATGTCCCTCCTTTGTCGGCCGCCCCGGCCGACAAATTCCTTCCTGATACTTCCGAAAAGGGGCCCCTGGCCGGTTCCCTCCGCACGTCTCGTGGTGGGCGGCGAGGTCGGAGGGAGATGTCCGGAAACGGCGAGAACCGTCGGACACCGCCTCCTATGATCCTTGCCATGGACTTCCTCCTGGACCCCGACCACTGCTACCCCGCCCTGCTGGCGCGGGACGCCCGCTTCGACGGTCAATGGTTCGTCGGCGTGACCTCGACCGGCGTCTATTGCCGTCCGATCTGCCGGGTGCGCGCGCCGCGGCGCGAGAACTGCCGCTTCTTCCCCAGCGCGACATTGGCCGAGGCCGCACGCTTCCGCCCCTGCCTGAAGTGCCGCCCCGAATTGGCGCCCGCCGCACGTCCCTGGAGCACCATGGACGCCGCCGAGGTGCTGGCCCGCGAAGCCGCCCGCTGGCTCGACGAATGCGCGCCGGAAGACGCCTCGCTCCCAGCACTCGCCGCCCATCTGGGCGTCAGCGAGCGCCACGTGCGCCGCGTCTTCACCACCGTGCACGGCGTGGCCCCGCTGCAGTATCTGCAGACGCGCCGGCTGCTGCTGGCCAAACAGCTGCTGACCGACACGCATCTGCCGATCGGCGAGGTCGCGCTCGCCGCCGGCTTCTCCAGCCTGCGCCGCTTCAACGCCGCCTTCCAGGAGCACTACCGGCTGAGCCCGTCCGCGCTGCGCAAGGGCGGCGTCGATGCGGAAAACGGCGTGGCCCGCGCGGCCCGCTTGTCCGGCGTTTCCGGCGTTTCCGGCGTTTCCGGCCTTTCCGGGGTTGCCCGCATGCCCGGCATGGCGCCCGGTACCGCGTTGGGGACCGCCGAGCTGCGCCTGGACCTGCGGCCGCCGTTGCTGAGTTCCGCGCTGCTGAACTTCCTCGCCGCCCGCGCGGTGCCGGGCGTCGAGCAGGTCGATGTCGAGCGCCTGTCGCTGTCGCGCAGCGTGCGCCTGGCGCGTCCGGGCCAGCCGGACGTGCTGGGCTGGCTGTCGGTGCGTCTGCCCGCGGACGGCGACGAACGTCCGCGCGTGCGCGTGTCGCTGAGCCCGTCGCTGTGGCCCGTGATCGCGCCGCTGATGCCGCGCCTGCGCCGCTGGCTGGACCTCGACGCCGACCCGCAGGCCATCGCGGACGCGCTCGGAGGAACGCTCGGCCCCGCTGCGGCGGGCTTGCGGCTGCCGGGGTCGCTGGACCGCTTCGAACTCGCGATCCGCGCCGTGCTCGGCCAGCAGATCACCGTCGCCGCGGCCCGCACCCTCGCCACCCGCCTGATCGCCCGCTTCGGGGACCCCTTGCCCGATGCCGCCGGCGCGCCCCCCGGCGTGACGCACGTGTTCCCGACGCCGGCCACACTGGCCGCCGCGACGGTCGACGACGTCGCGCCGATCGGCATGCCCGGGCGCCGCGCCGAAGCGTTGATCCACCTCGCGCGCCGATGGCCGACGCTGGCCTTCGCCCTCGGGCGCGGCACCGTGGAGGAGGCCATCGCGGAACTAGCCGCCCTGCCCGGCCTCGGCCCCTGGACGGCGCACTACATGCTGATGCGCGGCTGGAGCTGGCCCGACGCCTACCTGCCGGGCGACGTGGTCCTGAAGCAATGCCTCGAGGAACGTGCCGGCCAGCCGCTGCGCCCCCGCGAGCTGATCGCTGCCGCCGAGCATTTCGCGCCTTACCGCAGCTACGCCGTGTTGCAACTATGGCGGGATGCCGCGCTCAAACCCAAGGTCAAGCCCGTCAAAGGAAGCACGCCATGAAGTCGACGCACACCGCCTGGACCGAGACCGACTCCCCGCTCGGCCGCCTGCTGATCGCCCGCAATGCCGAGGGCCTGTCGGGCCTGTGGTTCGAGGATCAGAAGTACCACCCGGGCGCGCTCGCCGCGCCTCGCGACGATGACGACGCGCTGCTGCGAGCCACGGTTGCGGCGATGAAGGACTACTTCGCCGGCCGTGCCGCGACGCTGCCGCCGCTGTCCCCGACGGGCACCCGTTTCCAGGAGGACGTCTGGCGGGCGCTGCTCGGCATCCCGGCGGGCGAGACGGTGACCTACGCCCAGCTCGCCGCCCGCCTGGGGCGGCCCGAGGCGGTGCGTGCGGTCGCGGCGGCGGTGGGCCGCAACCCGGTCTCCGTGCTGATCCCCTGCCACCGCGTCCTCGGTGCCGACGGCAGCCTGACCGGCTATGCCGGCGGTCTGCACCGCAAGGAAGCCCTGCTGACAATCGAAGGCGGCCTGCCCGCTAAGCTGCGCCCCTCGGTGGCATCTTCACCGACCTCCCCGCCGCCGTCCTCGCCGACGTCCTCGCCGACGGAGACTCCGCCCGGTCAGACGGCGACGCGCCGTCCCGGCAGGCAACACAACCAGCAAAAGGCCCCCGCGTGAAGCGAAGCGACCTGATCGAACTGCTCGTCCTGGCCGCCATCTGGGGCGCCTCGTTCCTGTTCATGCGGGTGGCCGCGCCCGAGTTCGGCGCGGTGGCGACGGCCGCCGTGCGCGTCGCCGGCGCCTCGTTGTTCCTGATCCCGCTGCTGGGCCTGCGCGAGGGCCTCGGCGACCTGCGCACCCATTGGAAGGGCCTGCTGCTGGTCGGGCTGCTCAACAGCGCCTTCCCCTTCGCGCTGTTCAGCTTCGCCGCGCTGTCGATCAACGCCGGCCTGTCGAGCATCCTCAACGCCACCACGCCGATGTGGGGCGCGCTGGTCGCCTGGGCCTGGTTCGGTCAACGCCTGGACGGATCGCGCCTGCTGGGCCTGGCGCTGGGTTTCGCCGGCGTCGTGCTGCTGGCCTGGGACAAGGCCTCGTTCAAGCCCGGCGGCAGCGGCTTCGCGATCGTCGCCTGCCTGATCGCCGCGCTGAGCTACGGCATCGCCGCCAGCGCGACCAAGCGCTACCTGACCGGGGCCAGCCCGCTGGCCGTCGCCACCGGCAGCCAGTTCGCCGCCGCGCTGCTGCTCGCCTGGCCGGCCTGGTCGCTGCGGCCCGCCGCGCTGCCCAGCGGCCACGCGTGGGGCGCCGTCGCCCTGCTCGCGCTGCTGTGCACCGGCATCGCCTACATCCTGTTCTTCCGGCTCATGAAGCGCGTCGGCCCGACCAACACGATCTCGGTGACCTTCCTGATCCCGGTCTTCGGCCTGCTGTGGGGCTGGATCTTCCTCGGCGAGACGCTGAACGCCAGCATGGCCGCCGGCTGCCTGGTGGTGCTGCTGGGCACCGCCCTCGCGGTGGGCGTGATCAAGCTGCCTTCGCCGACGCCTCCAGCGACGTCCTGAGGATACGGTCCGACAAGCCCGGCGCCGCGCCCGCGCAGGCCCGGGCCAGGATCATCCCGCCGACCATCGTCGACAGCACGCCGATGGCGCGCGCCTCGTCCTCCGCGGTCGGCGCGTCGACCACGCTGCCGTCGGGCCGGTGTGTGGCCAGCTCGCGCAGGTAGGCGGCGATGCCGGAGCTCATCGATTCGCGCAGCAGGCCGCCCTCGCGCGCCGCGTCGACGGCCAACGCCGCCATCGGGCAGCCGGCGCCGGGCGCGTCGCGGTGCGCCGCGCCGAAATAGCGCTTGAGGAACGGCTGGTAGTCGCCGCCGTGTTTCTCAAGCTGCGATCCCAGCCGCGCGAGCGAGCTTTCGAAGGCCACGTCGCAGGCCTCGGCCGCGAGCGTCTCCTTCGAGGCGAAGCGTCCGTAGAAGCCGCCATGCGTGAAGCCGGCCTCGCGGGAGATCACCGCCAGGCCGACGCCGGACACGCCGCGCTCGCGGTACAGCCTGGACGCCGCGTCCACCAGCGCCTGGCGGTTGACGGCGGATTGCTCTTTGGTGACTTTCATGATGAGCACCATTGTAGGAACCGCGACCGCCACTGCCGTCGCAGGCGCAAAGCCACAATTTTGAAGAGGGTCATCATCAAATCTGCGGCGCGCATCGGGAATCCCGATACGATGGCGGCCATCATCAAAAGGCGCCCCTGGAAGGATACTCCCGCATGCTTGCCGCCGCCCTGTCCCGCCGCTTGACCCACCGGGGTCTCCACTTCAGCTGGGTGATCGCCGGGCTGACCTTCCTGACGATGCTCTTCATGTCGGCGGCGCTGGGGCTGCCCGGCGCGATGCTGCAGCCGCTGGCGCAGGAGTTCGGCTGGTCCACCAGCCAGATCTCGTCGGCGCTGGCCTTGCGATTCGCGCTGTTCGGGCTGATGGGGCCCTTCGCGGCGGTGCTGATGGAGCGCTTCGGCGTGCGGGCCGTGGTCAGCGTGGCGCTGGGCCTGGTCGGCGGCGGCATGCTGCTGGCGGGACTGGTCACGCAGCTGTGGCATCTCGTCGTGCTGTGGGGCGTGGTGTTGGGACTGGGCAGCGGGATGACGGCGCTGGTGCTCGGCGCCATCGTGTCCAACCGCTGGTTCGCGACCCGCAAGGGCCTGATCATGGGCATCCTGACCGCGAGCGCCGCGACCGGGCAGCTGATCTGCCTACCCATCGCCGCCTGGATGATCGAGCGCTGGGGGTGGCGCGCGCCGCTGCTGCCGCTGGCCGTGCTGTGCCTGGCGGTGATGAGCCTGGTGCTGCTGTTCATGCGCGACCGGCCGTCCGACATGGGCCTGGCACCGTACGGCGCCGATCCGGCCGCCGCTGCCCCGGCGGGTCCCGTGGGTTCGGCGGCGGGTCCGGCGGCGGCGCCCGCGGCGAAGGTGGGCTGGCTCACGCCGTTCACCGCGCTGCGCGAAGCGTCGACCCAGCCGACCTTCTGGCTGCTGTTCGGCACCTTCTTCATCTGCGGGCTGTCGACCAACGGCCTGGTGCAGACCCACTTCATCTCGCTGTGCGGCGATTACGGCCTGGCGGCGGTGCCGGCGGCCTCGGTGCTGGCGATGATGGGGATCTTCGATTTCATCGGCACGATCCTGTCGGGCTGGCTCAGCGACCGCTATGACACGCGCAAGCTGCTGTGCTGGTACTACGCGCTGCGCGGGCTGTCGCTGCTGTGGCTGCCGAATGCGGAGTTCACGCTTTACGGGCTGTCGCTGTTCGCGGTGTTCTATGGACTGGACTGGATCGCGACGGTGCCGCCGACGGTGCGCCTGACGGCAGAGCGCTTCGGCGCGGCGAAGGTCGGCATGGTGTTCGGCTGGATCTTCGCGGGCCACCAGATCGGCGCGGCGGTCGCGGCCTACGGCGCGGGGCTGAGCCGCAGCCTGCTGCTGAGCTATTCCCCGGCGCTGTACGTCGCCGGCGCGGCCTGCCTGCTGGCGGCGGTCATGGCGATGGTGATCCGTCGGAAGACGGTCGCTGCGAGCTGAGCCTCCAATGACATCGGGGCGCGAAGGCCCCGATACAGCGTGCATCGAAGGGACGGTTCGCCGTCCCTTTGTTCATTCCGCCGCGACCGCATCCGGCGGCGCGGCAAGCAGCGCTTGAAGGCCTTCCTCGTCGAGCACCGTGACCCCCAGTTCGCGCGCCTTGTCGAGCTTGGAACCCGCCTCCTCGCCCGCGATCACGTAGCTGGTCTTCTTCGACACCGAGCCGCTGACCTTGCCGCCGGCGGCCTCGATCAGTTCCTTGGCCTCGTCGCGCGACAGCGTCGGCAGCGTGCCGGTCAGCACCAGCGTCTTGCCGGCCAGCGGCTGCGGTCCGGCGGGCGCCGCGGCGGCCCCTTCCGACTGCGGGAATTCGACGCCAGCGGCGAGCAGCTGCTCGACGACCTCGCGGTTGTGCGCCTCGGCGAAGAACGCCGCGATGCTCTTCGCGACGATCGGTCCGACGTCCTTGACCGCCAGCAGCTGCTCCTCGGTCGCGCCCATCAGCGCGTCCAGGTTGCCGAAATGCTTGGCCAGATCCTTCGCCGTGGTCTCGCCGACCTGCCGGATGCCCAGCGCGAACAGGAAGCGCGCCATCGTCGTGCGCTTGCTCTTCTCCAGCGCGTCGATCAGGTTCAGCGCGCTCCGGTCCCCCATGCGTTCCAGCGCGGTGAGCTTGGCCACGCCGAGCTTGTAGAGCCCCGGCAGGCTGGTGACGATGCTGCCGTCGACGAGTTGGTCGACGAGCTTGTCGCCCAGGCCCTCGATGTCCATCGCGCGCCGTCCAGCGAAGTGGAGCATCGCCTGCTTGCGCTGCGCCGGGCAGAAGATGCCGCCGCTGCAGCGATGGTCGATGCCGCCCTTCTCGCGCACGACGTCGCTCGCGCAGATCGGGCAGTGCTTGGGCATGCGGAAGTTGGGCACGTAGGTCGCCCGCGTCGCGTCGACCTTGCCGACGACCTCCGGGATCACGTCGCCGGCGCGCCGGATGATCACCTGGTCGCCGACGCGGATGCCCTTGCGGCGCATCTCGAAGAGGTTGTGCAGCGTCGCGTTGCTGACCGTGGTGCCGCCGACGAAGACCGGTTCCAGTTTCGCCACCGGCGTCAGCTTGCCGGTGCGTCCGACCTGGATGTCGATGCGGTCGAGCTTCGTGACCTGCTCCTGCGCCGGGTACTTGTGCGCCACCGCCCAGCGCGGCTCGCGCGAGACGAAACCCAGGCGCCGCTGCAGCTCGCGGCTGTTGACCTTGTAGACCACGCCGTCGATGTCGAAGGGCAGCGCGTCGCGCTTCTCGCCGACGCGGCGATGGAAGGCCACCAGCCCCTCGGCGCCGCGCACCACCGCGCGGTCCTCGCAGACCGGCAGGCCGTAGCGCTGAAGCGCATCCAGCATCGCGCCGTGCGTGGCGGGGATGTCCCAGCCCTGCGTCTCGCCGATGCCATAGGCGAAGAAGCTCAGCGGGCGCTGCCGCACCAGCGCCGGATCCAGCTGCCGGATCGCGCCGGCGGCCGTGTTGCGCGGGTTGACGAAGGTCTTCTCGTTCGCGGCGCGCTGGCGCTCGTTGAGCGCCTCGAAATCGTCGCGACGCATGTAGGCCTCGCCGCGCACTTCCAGCACCGCCGCCTTCGCGCCCTCGCCTTTGAGCTTCAACGGGATCTGCTGGATGGTGCGCACGTTCTGCGTCACGTCCTCGCCGGTCTCGCCGTTGCCGCGCGTGGCGGCCTGCACCAGCACGCCGTGCTCGTAGCGCAGGCTGATCGCCAATCCGTCGAACTTGAGTTCGGCCGCGTACTCGACCGGCGCGGCGTTCTCGCCCAGGTCCAGCTCGCGGCGCACGCGCGCGTCGAAGTTCTCGGCGCCGCTGGCCTCGGTGTCGGTCTCGGTGCGGATCGACAGCATCGGCACCACGTGCTTCACCGGCTCGAAGCCGTCCAGCACCTGCCCGCCCACACGCTGCGTCGGCGAGTCCGGCGTCAGCAGCGCCGGGAACGCGGCCTCGATCGCCTGCAGTTCCTGGAACAGCTTGTCGTACTCGGCATCGGGCAGCGACGGGGTGTCGAGCACGTAGTACAGGTGGGCATGGTGATGCAGCAGCTCACGGAGCGCGGCGGCGCGCGCGGCGGCCTGCGCGGCGGTGAGGGAGGACACGGGCGTCGGCGCAGAAGTGGGCGTGGGGGTGGGCGTGGGAGTGGGCGTGGAAGGCGGCACGTCAGTCGGCACGGGATGGGACCTCGAGGGAGTCATGCGCGCATTGTGGCGCACCCCCACTGAGCCGGCGCCGGTCACGACCGGCCCCCTCCCCGCACCACCCCCTCGAGAAGGAAAGCCAGTTCCATGAAAGCCAACGCGTCCGCGGTCGCCCTCCGCCGTTCCAGGTTCCATCGCATCGGCCTGGCGCCGCAACGCGGCGTCACCTTGCTGGAGCTGCTCATCGGCGTGGGCGTGATCATCGTGTTCATGGTGGGCGTGCTGATCGGCATGCGCAGCCTGAACGCGCAGATGGACCGCTCCGCGCTGCTGCGCCAGGCGCCTCAGATCAAGGTCAGTCTCACCGGCTTCGGCGCCTCCGGCGACGGCGACCTCGCCCGGCTGGACACGGCCACCGCCATCACCATCGGCGCCTTCCCCCGGGAGATGGTCACGGGCTCGGGCAAGGACGCACGGGTGACCCATCCGTTTGGCGGCCCGATCTTCGCCAAGGGCCTGGAGGCCGATTTCGAGACGCTGAAACGCGGGCGCGCCTTCACCCTGACCTATGCCGACATCCCGGCCGGACAGTGCGCGGGCGTCGCGCGCGGCCTGGCCATGCTGGGCGACGGTCTGTGGATCGACGCGAGCGGCGCCCTGCCCGCGGCGATGCCCGCCACCGGCAGCATGCTGCGCGTGCCGGGCAAGGACGCGCCGCTCGACATCAGCGTGCTGGCCGAGCAATGCAGCCAGGCCGGCGACGCCGCGACCATCCATGTGCTGATGGCCCTGTGATCGGACGCGACATGCAGCCCACGCCCCTCATCGCCGCGATGGCGATCGCCCTGGCCCCGCTGGGCGTCCGATCGGCGGACGTCGCGCGCGCCGGCCCGCCGGAACCCGTCGTCCCACCGTCGACCGCCTGGCGGACGCTCGAAGCCGAAGCCCCAGCCGCCTGGACCTTCCTGCGCGCCGACGGCACCGTTCATCAGGCGCTTCAACGATGGTCGCGCGAGGCGGGGTGGCAACTGGTCTGGGAGGTCGAGCGCGACTTTCCCATCGACGCCGAGGTCACGCTGCGCGGCAACTTGCTGGACGTGCTGAACCAGACGATGGCCGCGTTGCGCGACACCGACTTTCCGCTGCAGGCCCGCATCCAGGCGGAGACCCGCGTGGTGCGCATCGGCCGCTACCTGCCCGACGGAGCACGCCGGTGAGGATCGCCGCCCTGGCGCGCCGAGTCGCGGCCACCGCCGGCACGAGCGCGGTCCTCGCGCTGGGCGGCTGCGCCGTGCCGGCCGCCCGCCAGACCGAGCAGACGCATCAGGCGCTGCTCGACCGCGCCGCGGCGCTGCAGTCCCGCCTGCGCGAGAACGTCGCCCCGCCGCCGCTGGTCGTGGCCGACGCCGCGCCGCGCTTCGCGAGCCGGTCCATCCCCTTGCGCCGCGACGAACGGCTGCCGTCGCACCTCGGCGACGTGCGCCTGCACGCGCCCGGCCGGCTGCCTCTGGCCGCCGTGGCCGAGCTGCTGTCGCGCGCGATCGGTCTGCCGGTGATCATGACGCCGGACGCGCTGCACGGGGCGGCCGACTACGCGCCCGGGCCGGTGCCGAGGCCCGCCTTCGACGCGTCCACGGCTGCGCCCGAGGAGGCCGCCGCGCGGCGCCTGGCCGCCCGGGCCGGCGCCCACCGCCTGGACATCTCCGCGCCGGAACACCAGAACACCGTCGAGATCGACCACGCCGGCCCCTTGCGGCCGCTGCTGGATCGCATCGCGGCGCAGGCGGGCCTGCAGTGGAGCTACACCGGGGGGCGCATCGTGTTCTCCCGCGTGGTCACGCGCGCGATGCCCGTCAAGGCCTTGCCGGGCGGGCTGGACGCGAGCGCGGCCTTCGACGTGCTGGGCGGCGCCGAAGGCGCCGGCGGCGGGGGGGCCAAGATCGACGGCAGCACCCAGAGCGATTACTGGGCGGGACTGCCGGAGGCGCTCAAGCCCATGCTCTCGGCGGTCGCGGCGCTGCAGGTGGATCCGCGCGCGGGGCTGGTCACCGTGACGGACGCGCTCGCCAACGTGGAGCGGGTGCAGGCCTACCTCGACGCGCTCAACGCCAACCTGCTGCGGCAAGTCGTGCTCGAGATCGAAGTGCTGCAGGTGAGCTTCTCCGACGAGTTCAGCAACGGCATCGACTGGGCCGCGATGCTGGGACGCCTGGACGCGGGCCGGCGCCTGCAGTTCGCCGCGTCGTCGGCGCTCGGTCCGCTGGGCGGCGGCGCGCCCGCGGCCCTGACCGCCGTGCTGGGCCGGCCGGACGATGGCGGATCGACCGTCGAAGGGGTGGCCAGGGCATTGCAGGAATACGGCCGCGTGTCGACCGCCTATTCCAGCGTGGTCACCACCACGAACCGGATGCCGGTGCCGGTCGGTGCGCTGCAGACCCGGTCGTATGTGCAGCGCACGACGGCGCCGACGGTGAACCCCGCGACCGGTCTGAGCACGCCCGGCGCGATCGAGCCCGGCAAGCTCACGACCGGCCTCGGCCTGACGGTGCTGCCGGTGATCCTCGACTCGCACCTGGTGCTGCTGCAGACGGCGCTGCAGATCAGCGAGCTGCGCCAGTTGCGCGCCTTCACCAGCGGCAGCGGTCCGTTGTCGCAATCGGTGCAGTTGCCCGAGACGATGAGCTTCAGCACGCTGCAGCGCATCGGCGTGCCGGCCGGCCGCACGCTGGTGCTGGCGGGTTTCGAGCGGCTGCAGACGCAGCTGGACGACGCGGACGTCGTGCGCGGCGTGCTGCCGCTGGCGCGACGCGGGTTGCGCGCCCGGCAAGGCACGGTGGTGCTGATCACGCCGAGGTTGGTGGAACCATGACGGGCCCCCGATCGTCATGGCCGGCACAGGCCCGCAAGACGGACCACGTCGACGGGGACCGCCGTGCCCATGCCCGCCACGAGCGCCCGGCGAGCCCCGAGAGCGGCGTGGCCCGGGTGATCGTGGTCGCCGGCGTGCGCCTGGCCTTCGGGCTGGAGTGGCATCCGGTGGCGAGGCCGGACGCGCCAGGCGCCGAGCTGCGTCAAGCTCATGCGGCGGGCTACCGGATCGTGGCGCGACTGCCGGACGATGGCTGGCTGGGGCTGGCGCGGCGGATCGATGCCGGACATGGCGCAGGAGGTAGCGCAGGAGGTAGCGCAGGACATGGCGCAGAACATGGCGCAGGACCTGGCGCGGGCCACGTCGTCGGGCATGGCGTCGGGCATGGCGTCGGGCATGGCGTCGGTCATGGCGTCGGTCATTGCGTCGGTCATCGCGCGTGCCATCGCGTGCACTCGGCGGTGGCCTTGCTGGTGGCCCGTTTCGCCGAGCGTGGCGCGGAGGCCTGTCTGATTGCAGCGACGGAACCGGCCGCGGCGACGGACGACCGGCCGTCGCCCGTGGCCTTCGTGGGTCTGATGGATCGTCGGCCGGTGCCAGGTTTTGACCGGCTGCTGCCGGACCTCGACGCCGCGCTGGCGGTGCTGCAGGAATTCCGCGACATGCATCCGGACCAGCCGGTGCGCGTCGCCAGCCATCTGTCCGCGCGGGACCGCGTCGGCGAAGCGATGGCGCCGGACGTGCTGTTCGGGCACCCCGACGGCGACACGCGCCTGCGGCCGCTGCGGTCCGCCCGGTGGCCGGCCGCGCTGGCCGCGGGGGCGGCCACCTTGGCGATCGCGATGGGCTTCGCCACCTGGCTGCGGCATGAACGGGCAGTCGAGCGCGAACTGATTGCCGCGGCCCGCCAGGCCGCGGCAAGCGCGCAGGCCCGCGTGCAGGCCAACGCCGCGCGGCGCCGGCAACTCGCTCAACAGCTCGCACAGGCGGGCCGTCCTGGCGCCGCGCCCCTGGACCGGTGGCGTGCGGCCATCGCCGCGATGCCGGTGAGCCGTGCCGGATGGACGCTGCAGCAGGTCGACTGCGATCGCGCGGCAGGATGCGTGGCCACCTGGGCGCGCCATCACGGCAGCTTCGAGACGCTGGACGCGCTGCCGGTCGGCGCGCTCGGTGCGCCGTCGATGCGGACCGACCCGCCCGACCCGTCCGTCGGCGAGGACGTCCTCGCGACATCGATGCGCACCCCGCTGGCCGACACCGGCGAACCGCCGCTGGCTGCCGGGGAAGCGCTCGTCGCCGCGCGGCTGCCGCCGCAGCGTCTGGCCGTCAACGTGTGGGGCAGCCATCTGCAGGACCTGGCGACCGCGGGCGGCGCCGCGGCGACGCTCCATCCGGGCGTGCCGCTGCTGGCCGAGGCGGACGACTCAAGCGCGGGCACCACCGCGGCGAGCGCCACGACGGCACCGTCCGGCACCTCCGGCACGACCGGCACGACCCGCACGTCCAGCGCGACCGGGGTGACCAGGGTGACCGGGGTGACCGGGGTGACCGAAGTGCCCGGTCTAGCCGGAGCAACCGGACCTGCGGAGCCCGTGGTTGCGGCCCATGACGCGCACGTGGTTGTGCGCATGGACTGGCGTCTGAAGGACGGCGTCTGGTCCTTGCCGCTGCTTCAAGTGCCGCCGTACGTCGTCGTTGAATCCCTCACCCTGAACTTCGCCCCTTCACAGATCAGCTATGAGCTTTCCGGATCCCTCTTCGCCCATGGCGCGCGCTACTGAGCCGAGCCGGCCCGGACGTCCGCGGGTCAGCCGCCTGGCCTGGCTCGGGCCGTGGCTGCTCGCCAACCTCTCCGTGGCCCAGGCCGGCAACGCCGAGGGGGCCGTGACCGGCACGACGCCGGCCGTCACCCTGCGCCAACTGGTCGACGCCGCCCGTCTGAACAAGGCCGCGGAACTGGCCATCGCCACGACGCGTCTGGCTGGCCTGCCGCGTGCGTCCGCCGATGCGATGGCGCCGACGGCTTTCGCGGGGGATGCGTCGGACGGGCTGCCCCGGCTCTGGTCGCTCACGGCCGCGGGCGACCGCTGGCGGGCCGAGGTCCTGCTGGAGGGACGGGTCCACGCCGTCGACGCGGCCGCCGGGCCGGGGCTGCGCGTCGGCCCCTGGCGAGTGGTCGGACTGACCGGGGCGGGGTTGGACGTCGAGCGGATCGCGGCGCGTGGACGACCGCCGTTGCGCCTCGTCCTGTCGCCGCCGGCGCGGGGCACTGCGGCGGCGGGCTACCGCTTCGAGCGTCTCTGGGTGCCCGCCGATGATCGGGTCGAGCGGCCCGGTGGCGGAGCCGGCGATGGCGGGCATCGCGATCACGTCGATCACGTCGATCGTCGCGATCACGGTGACCACGCCGACGTCGGCGACCCCGGCGCGGTCCATCGCGCCGCCGCCCTGCCCGCGCCGGTGGTCCCGGCGCCGTCGCGGGTGGCCGCCCCTTGAGCCCCTGCAGCCCCTTGAACCCCTTGAGCCGCCACATCGACGACCCGGCACGGCTGCCGCCGTTCGAGCGTGTGCTGTCCAGCGCCGCGCACGCGCTGCTCATCGACCCGGACGTCGATGCGCTGCCGGTCGCGAGTCACAAGCAGGACCGGCTGGTGGCGCTCGCGTTGGCGGGCGGTCGATTCCTGGTCGTGTCGACGATCGAGGAGGTCCATCGCCCCGACTGGTACCGCCTCGTCCAGGCCGGCAAGGCCAAGGGACTGGTCTTCGCCGGCCACCTGACCGCGGCGCCGGAGGTGTTCGCCGCGCTGCTCGCCCGCGCCACGCCGTCGGCGATCGCCCTCCGGGAATTGCCCGCCGATGCCACTCCCGACGAGCGCCGGGACGCGGAGTCGGCCCGCGACATCGACGCGATGGTGGCGGGCTCCTCGCCGCTCGAATGGTTCCGCGACATCGTGCAGCGTTGCCTCCGGGCGGGCACGAGCGACCTGCACATCGAGGTGCGCGGCGCGGTGGCGCTGGCCCGGGTGCGGCTGGACGGCCGCATGCGGGTGCTGGCCCGCCAACCGGCGCGCGTCGCCATCGACGGGCTTTCGGCCGCCTACACCATGCTGGCCGAAGAGCGCTCGCGCTCGGAGGTCGCCTTCAACGGCGCGGTGCCGCAGGCCGCGATGATCCCGCTGGACCTGCCCGGATCGCGGCTGACCTTGCGCTACCAGAGCCATCCCGCCGTGGGGGGCATGGACGTCGTGGTGCGGCTGCTGCGGGCGTCGGGCGGGGACGATCGCGGTCAGCGGCAGGACCGCCAGGGCGGCGAGGGAGGCCAGGGCGTCCAGGACCGCGAAGGCGGCGGCCACGTCGGTGATCTCGATGACCTGGGCCCCCTCGGTGAAAGCGGGGACCGCGGTCCGCCTCGCGGCGGTCGTCCGCGCCCGGCGGCACTCGAGCCGCTGGGGTTCACCCCGTGGCAGGCCGCCCGCTTGCGCGAGGCGCTGGCCTCGGCCTGGGGCGGCGTGTTCGTCGCCGGGGTCACCGGATCGGGCAAGACCACGACGCTCAACGCGCTGATGACGATGCTGGCGCGCGACGGCTCGCGCAAGCTCTTCACCATCGAGGATCCGGTCGAGTACGAGACACCCGGCGTCAGTCACCTCTCCATCCAGCGCGGCGCGGCCGGCGGCGCCGATCCCTTCCATGGCGCGATGCTGGCCTTCCTGCGGATGGACCCCGACGTCGGCCTGTTCGGCGAGATCCGCGACGGGCTGTCGGCCTCGATGGCGCAGGCCGCCATCCAGACCGGCCACAAGATCCTCTCGACGGTGCATGCGACCTCCGCGCTGGGCATCGTCGGGCGGCTGTCGTCGCGGCTCCTGGGCCTGGCCCGCGAGGACCTGTGCGATCCGGAGTTCCTCTCCGCCCTGGTCTACCAGGTGCTGATGCCGATCAACTGTGAGCATTGCAAGCGCCCCGCCGCCGCCGTCATGGGCGCGGATGCGCTGCAGACCTTCCAGGCGGGTTTCGGCCTCGATCCGGTCAAGATTTACTGCGCGAGCGCGCAAGGCTGCACGCACTGCCGGCGGCCCGGGATCGACTATGGAGAGGGTCTGCTCCCCGGCCCCGGGCGCGCGGGACTGGCGGACGACGCCCATGACGGCACCGCCGGCGTCAAGGTCGGCGCCGAGGTGATCGTGCCCGACCTGCGTCTGCTGGACCTGCTGCGCCAGGGCCGCGACGCCGAGGCCCGGCGGCACTGGCGCCGCCGCCGCCGGGCGCCGTTCACCGACGCCGACATGGACGGCAAGGACGCCTGGGGGCATGTGCTGTACGACGTCGCCCTCGGGCGGGTCGATCCCTTCCACTTCGAGCGGACCTTCGGCAGCGCGGCCCTGCTGGCGCAGACGCTCGCCGACGATGACGCTTGAACCAGCCGCAGCCCCTTCCGACGCCGATATGCACACCGAGATCAACACCGACAGAGACACAGACACCGACAGAGATACGGACAAAGGCACCAACACCGCCGTCGACTTCGACTTCGACTTCGACATAGACATAGACATCGACCAGGGCCTCCTCCGATGACCCGTCCGCTCGACTGGCTGCTGCTGCGCGCGGCGGCCCGGCGCCTGCGCCGCCGGCGCGGCGATTTCTATTACGACCTGGCGTCGGCGCTGGCGGACCGCGTGCCGCTGTACACCATCCTGCGCAAGCTCGAGGCCCGCGCGCGGCGGCGCTCGCGCGGCGATCAACTGCTCTACCGCCGGATGCTGCAAGCGGCGATGGGCGGGTCGCTGGCGCGCGCGCTGCACGGCGTCATGCCGCCGACCGAACTGCTCATGATCGATGCGCTGCAGGGCGGTGGCGACGAGCGACTGTCCGAGGGCCTGCTGTTCCTGTCCGGCACCGCCGAGAAGGTCGACGGCATGTTCCGCGCGGTGCGCCAGGCGGTGGCCTATCCGCTGCTGCTGCTGGGTGCGATGACAGGGATGCTGGTGCTGTTCTCGCTGCACGCGGTGCCCGTGCTCGCCGACCTGATCGCGCCGGAGCGCTGGCCGGCGCCAGGACGCGCGCTGTATGCGGTCGCGTCGACGATCCGCCAGCACGGCCTGGTCCTGGGCGCCGCCGTGCTGGCCGGGGGCGGGCTGTTCCTGTGGTCCCTGCCGCGCTGGCAGGGGCGCGCGCGGCGTTGGCTGGACCGGCATCCGCCGTTCAGCCTCTATCGCGATTTCTCCGGGGCGATGCTGGTGATCTCGCTGTCGTCGCTGATGCGGGCCGGCGTGTCGCTGCGGGCGTCGCTGGAACGGGCGGGACGCTTCAGCGCCCCGTGGATGCGCTGGCACCTGCGGCAGATCCTCTCCCGGCTGTCCGGCGGCGAGTCGGCGCAGTTCGGGCGCGCCTTCGCCACCGGCGTGCTCAACCCCGCGATGGAGGCGCGCATCGAGGACGCCGCCGACCGCCGCGATCCCGTCGCCGCGTTCGTGCGCATCGGCATCGGCTCGATCGACCGCCTGCAGCTCGGCATCTCGGACGCCGCCGCGCGGCTGAACGGCCTGCTGCTGGTCGCCGCCGCGCTGCTGCTGCTGTTCCTGCTCGGCGGCTTCCTGGCCACGGTCATGGAGGCGCAGAGCAGCCTCCAGGCTGACATGGGCGGCTTGTGAAGCGCGCGGTCGTGACCCGGTCGCT
The DNA here is from genome assembly GCA_966211105.1 of uncultured Burkholderiales bacterium. Lineage (GTDB taxonomy): Bacteria > Pseudomonadota > Gammaproteobacteria > Burkholderiales > Burkholderiaceae_C > Roseateles. Next base: position 11,423 of record CBIHMU010000034.1, on the reverse strand, counting down.
CACGCTGGCGCTCGCGGCGGGGATGCTCGCGGCCCCGTCGCCGGCGCGGGCCGCCCCCGCCAACACCAACACCAACACCCACACCCACCCCCAGGCCAATGCCAATGCCAACGCCAATGCCACGCGCTTCGACCGCTGCTTCCTGCTGGCCGGCGAGCGCTACGGCGTTTCGCCGCTGCTGCTGAAAGCCATCGCGCGCCAGGAATCCGGCCTGAATCCGGCGGCGCTCAACCGCAATGCCAACGGCTCGACCGACGTCGGCCTGATGCAGATCAACTCCTCGTGGCTGCCAGTCCTGGAGAGGCACGGCGTCAAGGCCGGCGACCTGCACGTGCCCTGCGCCAACATCCTGGTCGGGGCGTGGATCCTGGGCGGCAACTTCCGTGCGATGGGCCGCAACGCCGACGCGCTGGGCGCCTACAACGCCCGCGATCCGGTCAAGCGGCAGGCCTATGCGCGGCAGGTGCTTCGGCACTACGTCGCACTGCGGGCCGAGCCCGGCACACAGGACTCAGTCGGCCAGGTCCGGTGATCCCGCCGCACCCGGCGCCGGCGCGTCCCCCAACGGCGGTCCGCCGACGCGCGCGATCATGACCTGGTCGACGCGGTGGCTGTCCACGTCGACGACCTCGAAGCGCCAGCCGTGCCATTCGAAGACATCGGTGCGCTTGGGGATGCGGCGCAGCATCACCATCAGGAAACCCGCCAGCGTGTCGTACTGGCCGGGGTGAGGGAAGTCGTCCACCCCCAGCGCGCGCTGCACGTCGGGGATGGGTGTGATGCCGTCGGCCAGGAAGCTGCCGTCGTCGCGCCGGATGATCTGCTGCTCCTCCTCGGCGGTGGAGACCAGCGAGCCCATCACCGTGCTCATCACGTCGTTCAGCGTGATGACGCCCACGACCAGGGAGTACTCGTTGACGATGACCGCGAAGTCCTCGTGCGCGTTCCTGAAATGCGTCAGCACCTCGGCCAGCGTCAGCCGGTCCGGCACGATCAGCACCTTCTTGACCAGCGCCGGTTCAGCGCGCAGCGAGATGACCTCGCCGCGCAGCACGCGCTGGAAGAGATCGGTCGCGTCGACGTAACCGACCACCTGGTCGATCTCGCCCGCGCAGACGAGGTAGGTGGAATGCGGCGAGTCCGCGATCCGCGTGCGGATCAGCGCCTCGTCGTCGTCGAGCGAGAAGTAGACGACGCGCTCGCGCGAGGTCATGGAGGATTCGACGGTGCGGGTGTCGAGCTCGAAGACGTTCTCGATCACCTGCTGGTCGGCGGCCGAGACGACGCCGGCGCGCTGACCGGCCGCGGCGAGGGCGAGGATGTCGTCGTGGGTGATCGTGTTGTCCGGGCTCATCGGCCGGCCGAGCAGGCGCAGCAGGCCGTCGGCCACGTGGTTCAGCGCCCAGGCGATCGGCCGCAGCACGATCGTGAGGAACAGCATCGGCCGGATCAGCGCCATCGCGACCCGCTCGGGCTCGTTCATGGACAGCCGCTTGGGCAGCAGGTCCGCCAGCACGACGAAGAGGATGGTGACGCAGGTGAAGGACAGCGCGAAGGCCGCCCGCTGCGCCGTGTCGATGTCGATGAGCGGCCGCAGCAGCGTCTCGAAATGCGGCGTCAGCGCGCCCTCCCCGACCACGCCGGCCAGGATCGCCAGCGTGTTGACGCCGATCTGCACGACGGTGAAGTAGTAGCCGGGGTGCTCCTGGACCTTCAGCACCTGCGCGGCGCGGTGGTCGCCCTCGTCCGCCAGCTGTCGCAGCTTCAGCCGCCGCGACGCAGCCAGCGAGAGTTCCGCCATCGAGAAGAACGCGCTGGCGCAGATCAGCAGGAAGATGAGCAGCAGACTGGAACTCAAGGCGGCTTCCGGAATGGGGGGGTGGCCAGTGTAGCGGGCGCTCCGCGCCGCCCGGGTAGCCCGTCCAGGCCAGAAGCCACCGCGGCACCGACTCATCCAGGCGGGGGTCTGGGCCGATGCGGGTGCGCGGCTTGCTTGGGCCCCCTAGACTGGACCCACTCCGGCCCCGACCAGGAAATATCTGCCGATGCATGCCTCGCCCGCCGGCTCCCCGAGCCTGCCGCCCCCGTCCCCCGAGCCGCGCGTCGGGGCGTCCGCCGACACGACGCTCCCGACGCTCCCGGCGCTCCCGGCGCTCCCGGCGCTCCCAGCGCCCGCCGCGGCCCCGCGCCGCCGTCACTTCCTGGACGGCGGCGGCGAGATGGGCGGGCGCATGCGCGCGCTCGACTGGGAGGCCACGCCGCTCGGCCCGCCGGACGGCTGGCCGGCCTCGCTCAAGACGGTCGTGCGCATGATGCTGGACTCGCGCTATGCGATGTGGATGGCGTGGGGGCCGGAGATGACCTTCTTCTGCAACGACGCCTACCTGCCGACGCTGGGTCTCAAGCGCGAGTGGGCGCTCGGGGCCCGGTCGGCGCAGGTCTGGGCGGAGGTCTGGGACGCCGCGTACAGCCGCATCCGCCATGTGCAGACGACCGCCGAGGCGACCTGGGACGAAGGCCTGCTGCTGTTCCTGGAGCGCAGCGGCTTCTCCGAGGAGACGTATCACACCTTCTCCTACAGCCCGGCCTACGACGACGAGCTGCGCGTGCACGGCATGCTGTGCGTGGTCACCGAGGTCACGGACCGCGTGATCGGCGAGCGCCGCCTGCGCGTGCTGCGCGACCTGGCGGCCCGCACCGTCGGGGCGGACGAGACGCACGAGTGCGCGCGGCGCGTGTGCGGCGTGGTGTCCGACTACCCGCTGGACCTGCCGTTCTCCGCGATCTACCTGACCGATCCTGGCGGGCAGAGCGCGCGCCGGATCTGCTTCAGCCTGCCGCCGGTGCCGCGGGCGCCGTCCGGCGCGGCCGAGGTCGCCTCGCCCTTCCCGGAGGCGCTCAGCCTGGCCGATCCGCCGGACGGCTGGCCGCTGCGGGACCTGGTGGCGGGTGGCGCGGCCCGCGACCTGCCCGACATGCCGGCGCTGGGCGTGTCGCTGACGCTGCCGCCCTGGCCCGAGACCCTGTCGCGTGCCGTGCTGTTGCCCTTGCGCAGCACCGGCAAGGACCTGGCCGGTTTCCTGGTGCTGGGCGTCAGCCCGCGCCGGCCGCTGGACGAGGACTACCGGGACTTCCTGAACCTCGTCGCGGGCCAGGTGTCGGCGGCGCTTGCCGACGCGTCCGCCTATGAGGCCGAGCGCCGTCGCGCGGAGTCGCTGGCCGAACTGGACCGGGTGAAGACGACCTTCTTCTCCAACATCAGCCACGAGTTCCGCACGCCGCTGACGCTGATGCTGGGTCCGCTCGAGGAATGCGTGACCGCGCCCGACCTGGACGGCCCGATGCGGGATCGGCTGGCCCTGGTGCTGCGCAATGCCATGCGGCTGCAGCGGCTGGTGAACACGCTGCTGGACTTCTCGCGCATCGAGGCCGGCCGCTCGCAGGCGCGCTACCAGGCGACCGACCTCGCCACGCTGACGCGCGACCTCGCCAGCACCTTCCGGTCCGCGATGGAACGCGCGGGCCTGGCCTTCGAGGTGGACTGCGCGCCGCTGGCCGCGCACGCCTACGTCGACCGGGAGATGTGGGAAAAGATCGTCCTGAACCTGCTGTCCAACGCCTTCAAGTTCACGATGCGCGGTCAGGTCACGGTTCGCCTGCGCGAGTCCGGCGGCGATCCGCGACTGGCCGTGCTGGAGGTGGCCGACACCGGCGTCGGCATCCCGGCGGACGAGCTGCCGAAGGTCTTCGAGCGCTTCCACCGCGTCGCCGGCGCGGAGGGCCGCACCCACGAGGGCTCGGGCATCGGGCTGGCGCTGGTGCAGGAACTCGTGCGGCTGCACGGCGGCCGGATCGAGGCGTCCAGCGTGCACGGCCAAGGGACGCTCTTCCGCGTCCTGCTGCCCTTGGGCCGCGAGCATCTGCCGCAGGACCGCATCGAGCGGGTGGATCCGGTCCCGACGGCCTTGCCCGCCAGCACGACCGGCGCGCGCGCCTACGTCGAGGAAGCGCTGCGCTGGCTGCCGGCACCGGAGCCGCTGCGGGCCGTGACGCCCGGCCGCGCCGGCGCGGGCGGCGGCGCCTGGCCCGCGGTGGACCAGCGCTTCGCCGCGACCTTCGGCGCGCGGATCGTCGTCGCCGACGACAACGCCGACATGCGCGCCTACCTGCGCGACCTGCTGTCGCCGTACTACGCGGTCGAGCTCGCCGCGGACGGCCTGCAGGCGCTGGAGGCCGCGCGGCGCGAGCCGCCGGACCTGCTGCTCAGCGACGTCATGATGCCCAGGCTGGATGGCCTGGCGCTGCTGACGGCGATCCGGGCGGATGCGAAGCTCGGGGGCGTGCCGGTGGTGCTGCTGTCGGCGCGCGCCGGCGAGGAAGCCCGCATCGAGGGCCTGGACTCGGGCGCGGACGACTACATGATCAAGCCGTTCTCGTCGCGCGAGCTGCTCGCGCGGCTCGGCGCGCTGCTGGAGCTGCGGCGCCTGCGGCAATCGGCGGAGGCGGCCTTCCGGCGCCGGACCGAGCAGTTCGAGACCCTGCTCAACGAGGCGCCGATGGGCGTGTTCCTGGTGGAGCACGACGGCACGACGCTGCGCCTGCGCGAGGCCAATCCGACCGCCCGCGCGAGCTTCGGCCGTCCTGCCGAACTGATAGGCGCACGCTTCGACGCGCTCGTGGAACGGCAATGGGGCCACCCGCTGTCCGCCCAGATCGTCTCCCTGTTCCTGCGCACGCTGGAGACCGGCGACCCGTACCACACGCCCGAGTTCATCCAGGAGCGCAGCGACCTCGGCGTCACCGAGGCCTACGAATGGCAGATCAGCCGCATCCCCCTGCCGGACGGCTCGCCGGGGGTGGTGTGCTACTTCCGCGAGATCTCGGCCCATTTGAAGGCGCGGCGCCGGCTGGAGGCGGCGGACCGGCAGAAGGACCAGTTCCTGGCGATGCTGGCGCACGAGCTGCGCAATCCGATCGCGCCGATCCGCAGCGCGGGGGACGTGCTGTCGCGCATCGGCCTGCCCGATGAACGCTCGAAGAAGATGGTGGCCATCATCCGTCGCCAGGTCGAGACGCTGACGCGCCTGGTGGACGACCTGCTCGACGTCTCGCGGATCACGCAGGGCCGTGTGGAGCTGCAGCTGGGTCCGGTGCTGCTGTCGGAAGTCATCGCGCAGGCGGTGGAGACGGCGGAGCCGTTGATGCGGGAGCGGCGCCACCACTTCTCGGTGACGACCGTCGGGCAGCCCGTGCGCGTGAACGGCGACCTGGCGCGGCTGGTGCAGTGCGTGGCCAACATGCTCACGAACGCTGCGAAGTACACCGATCCGGAGGGCCGGATCGAGCTGTCGATGAGCGAGGAGCCCGCGTCGTCCGGCGGCCCCGGCTGCGCGCTGATCCGGGTCAGCGACAACGGCATCGGCGTGCCGCCCGCGCTGCAGGCGACAATGTTCGACCTGTTCGTGCAAGGCGACCGCGCGCTGGACCGCTCGCAGGGCGGCCTGGGCATCGGCCTGTCGCTGGTGAAGCAGCTGATCGGCATGCACGGCGGCAGCGTCTCGGTGCACAGCGAGGGCGCAGGATGCGGGGCGCGTTTCGAGCTGCGCCTGCCGATGCTGGCGACGGCACCGGCCTGACCCGGTCCGCCACGACGGCGCAGGAACGCGCCCGGGGCCCGACCGCGGCCGGCCGGCCGACCGGACTCACAGCCCGAGCAGCTTCATGCCCTTCGTCAAGGTCTGGCGGCTCTTCCAGTAGTCCCGCCACGGGTCGACCTTCTGGAAGCTGAGCCGGTCGCGCGCGTTGGCCAGCGTCCACTGGTCGCCGCGCTTCAGGTCCCCCAGTTCGTCCCAGTCGATCGGCATCGAGACGCCGAGCCCCGGCCGCGCGCGGACGGAGAAGGCGCAGGCCGTGGTCTGCCCTTCCCCATTGCGGAGATAGTCCGGGAAGATCTTCCCGACGCGGTTCTTCGGGCCGCTCTTGGCGGAGAACTTCTTCGGGAAGGTCTCGGCGAGGTGCTGCACCAGGGCCTGGCTGAAGGCTTTGGTCGTCGCGTGGTCGTGGCGTCGCGCCAGCGGCACCACCACGTGCAGCCCCTTGCCGCCGCTGGTCTTGAGCCAGGCCTGCAGGCCGAGTTCCTGGAGCAGCGCGCGCGTGACGCGCGCGGCGTCCACGACCGCCGGGAACGCGACGCCCTCGCCCGGATCCAGATCGATGATGAAACGGTCCGCGCGATCGAGCTTGTCGTCCTGGGCATTCCAGGTGTGGAACTCGATCGCGTTCATCTGCGTCATCGCCATCAGCGCGGCGGGATCGGGCAGGACGATGAGCGCGTCGCCCTCGACGTGCTTCTGGAAGAACAGCTGGCCCTCGATGCCGTCGGGCGCGCGCACGATGGCCACGGGCCGACGGGCGAGGTGAGGCTGCATCCAGTCGATCACGCTCTCGTAATAACGGACGAGCGCCATCTTCGTCTGGCCCGTCGACGGGTCGATGACGCGCTCCGGATGCGTGATGCGCAGCTGGCCGGCAGCGGACGACGCCGACGATGCCTTCGATGTCTTGGAGGCGGTCAAGGTCTTGGTGGGCTTGGAGGGCTTGGCGGTCTTTGAGGGCTTTGAGGGCTTGGCGGGCTTGGAGGGCTTGGACGTTGTCGAGCTTGCCGGCGCCGGGACCTCGTCGGCGGGCTTGGCCGCCTCCCGCCCGACATCCTTCGCTGCCTTGTCTTCACGCTCGCCCTGGAACGAGGCGTGGCGCACGTGACCGTCCGGGGTCCATTCGGCGAAGGCGACCTCCACGACCCGCGTGGGTTTCACCCAGCGCGCGGCGCCGCCGGCGCGACCGGCGATCCGCGCCCAATGGCTGCGGGCGATGGTCGCGTCGTCGAAGTGCGGTGTCTTGACCTCGAGGGCGGAGAGCCGCTTGTGCATCTCGCCCGCCTGCTTCAGCGACCAGCCCGTCCCCACGCGCCCGGCGTAGCGCAGTTCGCCGTCCTCGTGGTAGCCGAGCAGCAGGCTGCCGAGCGCTTTCGCGCCGTCCGAGCGGTCCGTGAAGCCGACGACGACGAACTCCTGCCGCTGCTGGCATTTCAGCTTCACCCAGGCCTCGCTGCGGGCGGACACATAAGGGCTGTCGGGGCGCTTCAGGATCAGACCCTCCAGCCGCATCTGGCAGGCGGCGGCCAGCATCTCCTCGGGCGGCACCGCGAAGTCCTCGCTGAATCGCAGGCGCTCGCCCGCCTGCCCGCCCATCAGGGCGCGCAGCACGGCGCGACGGTGCATGAGCGGCACCTCGCGCAGGTCGTGACCGTTGAGGAACGGCAGGTCGAAGAGGAAGTAGACGATGTCCTCGTGCCGCGTCCGGTTCGGATGGCCGATCGCGTTCTGCAGCAGGCTGAAATCCGGCGCGCCGTCGTCGCGCAGCACGACGATCTCGCCGTCCAGCCACGCGGTGTCGATGTCGAGGTCGGCGATCGCCGCCGCGAGCGAGGGCAGCCGCGAGGTCCAGTCATTGCCGCCGCGCGTGATCAGCTGCACCTGGCCTTTGTCGACGCGGGCCATCAGCCGGTAGCCATCGAACTTCGCCTCGGCGATCCAGTCGCCGGGCGGCGTCGCGCTGACCAGCGTGGCGAGTTGCGGCTTGAGCGCCGCCGGCAGCCGCGCCTTCTTCGCGCGGCGGAGGTCGGGGTCGCCCGCCGCCTGATCGTCGCCAGCGCCCCTGGTCGCGGCGCCGTCGGTGGCAAGGCCGTCCGCGGCGTTGCCTCCCGGCTCGGCCGGTCCCAACGGATGCTGGATCACGCTGTCCGGCAGTTCGACGGTGACGTCGTAGTCCGCATGCGGACGCTCGCGGCCGTCGTGCTTCTTGATCAGCAGCCACTGCTCGCGCTTGGCGGCATCGCGCGAGGTCCGGATCAGCTGCCACAGGCCGGCGAGCTTGTGCCCCTGCAGGCGGAACACCAGCTTGCCGTCGCGCAGGCCGTCGTGCGGATCGCCTTGCGGGGTCCACGTGCCCTTGTCCCAGACGATCACCTCGCCCGCGCCGTACTGCTTGGGCGGGATCGTGCCTTCGAAGCCGCCGTAGGACAGGGGATGGTCCTCGACATGGATCGCCATGCGACGTTCCTTGGGGTCGTACGACGGCCCTTTGGGGACGGCCCAGCTCACCAGGACGCCGTCGAGTTCCAGCCGGACGTCGTAATGCAGGTGGCTGGCCCAGTGCTTCTGGATCACGAAGGACAACGCCGGCGGCGGCGCTTTGCCGACCCGCTTCGACGCCGTCGTCGACGAGGACGTCTTCCCGCCGCGCGGGCGTTTCGCCTGGTCACGGACCTGGCCCGCGTCGTCCGGCTCGGGCGTGATGCGGAAGTCCCGCTTCTGCCGGTAGCGGGACAACGGATCCTGGCGCGGCGCGGTCGGCATCGACGGGCTCCTCGCGGTCACGCGGCGCTCAGGCCGCCTTCTTCCTGGACTTCCCCCCGAGGCTGCGGCGCAGCAGCTCGGTCAGGTCCACGACGTTGCCGCCCTCGCCGCCATCGCCGCCCTCGCCGGGCGCGGCCTCCAGCGGCGTGACGGTCTCGGTCTCGCCCTTGTCGACCTTGCGCGCGATCAGCGCGCGGATCGCCGCGGTGAATTCATCGTGGTAGTCCTCGGGGTGCCAGTCGTGGCTCATCTCGTCGATCAACTGGCGGGCCATCTGCAGCTCGGCCGGCTTGAAGCCGTGCGCGGCCTTGCCCTCGGCGGGCAGGTTGAGGTCGTCGCAGGGGCGGATCTCGTTGGCCCAGCGCAGCATGCCGATCATCAACGCCGGTCCCGCCGGCAGCAGCGCGGCCAGGTGCTCCTTGCTGTGGATCACCAGCCGCGCGATGGCGATCAGGCCGGCGTCGGCCATCGCCTCGCGCAGCAGCGCGTAGACCTTGCCGGACTTGCCGATCGGCTCGAGGTAGTAGGGCTTCTCCAGATAGACGAAGGACACCTGCGTGGCGGGCACGAAGGTCTCGATCTCGATGGTCTGGGTGGTGGTCGGGTAGGCCTTGCGGATCTCGTCGTCGGACACCAGGACGTAGTCGCCGTTCTCCTGCTTCACGCCCTTGACGACCTGCGTCTTGTCGATGTCCTTGCCGGTGCGCTTGTTGATGCGCTTGTAGCCGACCGGGTCCATGCTGCGCTTGTCCAGCCAGTCGAAATCGACGCGCTGGTCGCGCGAGGCCGGGTACAGCGCGACCGGCACGTGCAGCAGGCCGAAGCTGATGGCGCCTTTCCAGATCGCACGGCGGGCGGCAGGGGCGTCGTCGCTGTCGCCACGCGCCGCCGGGGGTGCCTGGTGCGCGGACTTGCCAGACGTCTTGGACGCGCCCTTGCCGGGCGCGGCGCGATCGGCATTGGAGGCACGCGGGCGGCTCGCCCCCGGGGCGCTCCGGCCGCCCGCTCGCGGGGCGGCCTTGCGAGGGCTGCGGGAAGACGTGGCGGCGGTTCTGGTGGGCATGGGACCCTCGACGGCGTATCGGTGGAATCCATGCATTGGCAAATCGCGCGCCCGTGCGCTCCGTCGGCAGCGCAGCGCACCTGCAGCCCTGGCATGCCGCACGCCGCACGCCGCACGCCGCACGCCGCGCGTCGGCGCGTCGGCGCATCGGCGCGGGCATCCGGCTTGCTCAGTCCACAGGGGAGAAGACCATCGACCTTGTCCGACCCTCCTGTCCGTGGAAGCCTCCGCCATGCTGTCCGCCCCGCCTTCCTCCGATGCGCCTGCCCTGGCGCAGCGATACGCCGACCGGCGGGATGCGGGCCGGCAGTTGGCGGCCCGCCTCACGGCCTACGCCCACCGCGATGACGTGACGGTGCTGGCGCTGCCGCGCGGCGGGGTGCCGGTGGCGGCGGAGATCGCGCATGCGCTGGCGGCGCCGCTGGACATCCTGGTCGTGCGCAAGCTGGGCCTGCCCGGTCAGCCGGAGTACGCGATGGGCGCGATCGCCTCGGGCGACGTGCGGGTGCTCAACACGCAGGTGCTGCAGCAGTTGGCGATCAGCTACTCGGCGGTGGAACTCGTGACCCGCGCCGAGGTGCGCGAGCTGCAGCGGCGCGAGCGGCTCTACCGCGGCGACCGGCCGATGCTGACGATCGAGGGCCGGCAGGTGATCCTGGTGGACGACGGCATGGCGACGGGCGCGTCGATGCGCGCGGGCGTCCAGGCGCTGCGCGACATGCGGCCGGCGAAGATCATCGCGGCGGTGCCGGTGTCGTCGCCGGAAACCTGCCACCTGATCTCGCGGGATGCAGACGAGGTCATCTGCGCCCGGACGCCGGAGCGCTTCCGCTCGGTCGGGCAATGGTACGAACGGTTCGAGCAGACGACGGATGAAGAGGTGCGGCGGTGGTTGGCGGCCGCACCGCACGACCAGCTGTTCGATCGCGTCAATTGATCGCCTCCGCGTTGCTGGTTCTCTCGTCCTTCGCCGCTGCATCCGTGTCATTGGGTCGAATGAATGGACACGCAGCGAGAAACGCCCGCCATCGCGGATGGTCGTGCAGTGTCGGGAAATCCCTTCCGGTTGCGAGTTCCATGCTTGCTTTGCGCGAGTGCCAGATCGCGTAGCAGCGTCCAGGCTGCTCGCCGTGAAATGACTCCCAGGACAGCCCATTGGCCAAATGGCCATAGCGGCGAAACAGTTGGAGGCCGAGCCACTGGTAGGCGTGATAGTCACTGTCACATTCCCCCCGCACACCAAAAATGGTCCGGTTAAGCCCATCGAGCGGGATGAACAGACTCGCACGTCCCACTGCAAAGGTTGCGACACGCACCTCTTTGGACTTATCCACCGACCAGACGTGATCGCGACGGACGTTCTCCAACACCCGCATTTCCGCGGCAACGCATTGAATCTCAGTCGCTGTGTAGAGCACCGCGTACTCGGACTTGTGTCCCGGGGGCGGATCGATTCGTCCGTTCCGGAACTCTGAAGGTGGCGGTTCCCACTCGGCGCCAGGGCGCGAGAATCCCCTCAGCAGGTCAATGCTGCCAGCGTCGATGAGCTCCGTGTCGAGCTGCCAGCCCTTGAAGGCAGGAATAGGTGGCACACGCATGGCTGTCAGGCCCTCCGATGCCAGAGTTCGTCATGTACGGCTCCCAATACGGCCATGAATCGCGACTCCGGATCCTTCGAGAAGTAAAGGAGCACCTCCGAGTCGATCGGCGTGTCGTAGATCCGCTCGCCCAGCAGGACCTCAAGCGGCGTCGACCAAGCCAACATGATGTGGGGCGTCGTGAAGAACCCCCACATGGAGTTGACGTTCAACCGAACTCCAGGATCCTTCATCGCACTGAAGAACCGACACAGAATCGATTCCAAATGCCGTCCTGCAATATTCGGCATTTGACCCGTCCTGAAATGCGTTGACAGTCTCGGACGGTTGTAAAGGTCGGCGTCA
>CBIHMU010000033.1:0-55603 GCA_966211105.1 uncultured Burkholderiales bacterium | reverse complement strand
GGTGCACGGGGAAGGCGCCCCGCAGTAGGCGCCTGGCGCCCTTTCAGTGGGCGTGCTTGCCGCCCACGACGATCAGCACGAACACGATCCCCACGCCCAGCCACAGCAGCTGCAGCGCCGTGTCCTTCCAGGGCAGCCGGCGCTGCAACTGCGGGATCAGGTCGGCGACCGACACGTAGACGAAGCTGCTCGACGCCGCCACCAGCAGGTAGGGGAACAGCTGCTGCCACGGGCCCACCACGTAGTAGCCCACCAGCCCGCCGATCACCGCCGCCATCCCCGACACGGCATTGAAGAACAGCGCCTTCCTGCGTGTGAAGCCCGCGTTCAGCAGCACGATGTAGTCGCCGACTTCCTGCGGGATCTCATGGGCGACGATCGCCATCGCGGTGACCCAGCCCAGGTGATGGTCCGCCAGGAAGGACGCGGCAATGATGATCCCGTCGCAGAAGTTGTGGATCGAATCCCCCACCAGCACCGACAAGCCACCCCGGCCCGCCTGCTCCTGGTCGAAATGGTGATGATGATGGTGCCCGTCCCCCTCATGGTGGTGGGTGTGACGGTAGAGTTCCGCCTTCTCCAGCAGGAAGAAGAACATCAAGCCGCCCAGCAGCGCCAGGAACAGGTTGTGCGGATCCGCCCCGCTCTCGAACGCCTCCGGCAGAACATGCAGCAGCGCCGTCGACAGCAGCACGCCGGTCGACAAACTCACGAGGTGCTTGACGATGCGGCTCAGCAGGCCGACCGTCAGCATCGCCGCGATCGTCACGGAGGCGAGACCGCCGGCGAAAGTCACCAGCAGGATGTAGGTCAGGGTCATGGATAAAAAAGGCGCACCACTGTGGGTGCGCCGGATGGGGTTCTCAAAATTGTCTCAGACTCGTCAAGCCCCCCTGCTTCGGAGGACGTTCAAACCCCGTGCTGCTTGAACCAGGCCTGGCAGCGGGCCCAGCCGTCCTTGGCCGGCTCGGGCTTGTAGCTGGGGCGGTAGTCGGCGTGGAAGGCGTGGCCGGCGTCCGGGTAGACGACGAACTCGCTCGCCTTCGCGGCGGCGCTGCCCTGCTTGAGCGCCTCCTGCATCGCGGCGACCGTCGACACGGGGATGCCGGTGTCCTGGGCGCCGTACAGGCCCAGCACCGGCGCGTTCAGTTGGCCGACGACGTCGATCGGATGTTTCGGCGTCATCGCGTTCGTCTGGCCCTGCAGGCGGCCGTACCAGGCCACGCCGGCCTTCACCGCCTTGCTGTGCGCCGAATACAGCCACACGATCCGACCGCCCCAGCAGAAGCCGGTGATCGCCAGCTTCGAGGTGTCGCCGCCCTGTTGCTTCGCCCAGGCGACTGCAGCGTCCAGGTCGTTCATGACCTGCGCATCGGGCGTGCGCTGGATGATCTCGCTTTGCAGCTTGGCGATGTCCGAGTACACGGTGGCGTTGCCCTGCCGCGCGAACAGGTCGGGCGCGATCGCCAGATAGCCCAGCTTCGCGAAGCGGCGCGCGACGTCGGCGATGTGCTCGTGCACGCCGAAGATCTCGCTGATCACCAGCACGACGTGCGCATTCTTCTTGCCCGCCGGCTGGGCCACGTACGCCGGCATCTTGAAGTCGCCGACCGGGATGGACACCGGGCCCGCGTCCAGGCCCTGCGCGTCGGTGCTGATCGTCTGCGCGGAGACCGGCAGCACGGCGGCGGCGAAGCCGCTGCCCACCGCCGTGCCGACGAAGGCGCGCCGGCTGAAGGCGCGGCCCGGCGCCAGCGCGTCGATGTCGTCGCGGATCGCGTCGACCAGTTCAGGGGACACGCCAGCGGCGCCCTCGTCGCGGGAATCGGAATTCGTCATCTGCGGCTCCTCGGTTGGGATGCAAGGGGGGACGGAACGCCGGATGCTAGCGCGGGTGCCGCGCGACAGCACGATGACACCCAGGATCACACCTGCGGGGACGCTCAAGTTGAAAGCACTTCGTTCCCGGCGGGCGGGTCAAACACCGCGACAATCGCGACCCATGACGCAAGCGCAAGTCCCCCTGATCCTGGCCGCCATCGACATGGGCTCCAACAGCTTCCGTCTGGAACTCGCCCAGTTGCAGCACGGGCAGTACCGCCGCCTGGACTACCTGAAGGAAACGGTGCGCCTGGGCGCGGGCCTGGATGCGATGAGCATGCTGACCGAGGAAGCCACGGAACGCGGCCTGGCCTGCCTGCGGCGCTTCGCGGAACGGCTGTCCGGACTGCCCGGCCGCCAGGTGCGCGCGGTCGCCACGCAGACGCTGCGCGAAGCACGCAACCGCAACGCCTTCCTGGCGCGGGCGCAGGAGGTGCTGGGGCATCCGATCGAGGTGATCTCCGGCCGCGAGGAGGCCCGTCTCATCTACGCCGGCGTGGCCCGCCTGCAGACGGCCGAGGACCCGCGCCTGGTGATCGACATCGGCGGCCGCTCGACCGAGATGATCCTCGGCCGCGGCGCGCAGCCGGTGAGCACCGAGTCCTTCCAGATCGGCAGCGTGAGCCTGTCGATGCGCTTCTTCCCGGAAGGCCGCTTCACCGCCGAAGCCTTCCGCGCCGCGCAGGTCGCCGCCGGCGCCGAGCTCGAGGAAGCCATCACCCAGTTCTCCCGCCAGTCGGCGCAGCCGCGCTGGAGGCAGGCGCTGGGCTCGTCCGGCACGGTCGGCGCCGTCTCCCAGATCCTGGCCGCCAGCGGCGTGAGCCCGGACGGCTCCATCACGCTCGACGGGCTGCGCTGGTGCATCGAACAGTGCCTGGCCGCGGGTCGCGTCGACGCGCTCAAGCTGCCCGGACTGAAAGAGGATCGCCGTGCCGTGGTGGGCGGCGGACTGTGCATCCTCTACACGCTGCTCACGCATTTCGACATCGATCGTCTGCACCCCGCGAAGGGAGCGCTGCGCCAGGGCGTCATCTTCGACCTCGCGGAGCGCCTCGATCCGCGCCTGCTCGCCGCCGGCCGCGACATGCGCGAGCAATCGGTCGCCGAGCTGCAGCGCCGCTTCGCCGTGGACCGCGAGCAGGCCAGCCGCGTCCAGTCGCTCGCGCAACGCCTGCACGCCCAGCTGTCGCCCAAGGCCGAGGAAGAACACCGCCGCGAACTCTCCTGGGCCGCCGCGCTCCACGAGATCGGCATGATGGTCTCGCACCACGACCACCATCGCCACAGCGCCTATCTGCTGTCGCATGTCGACGCGCCAGGCTTCTCGCAGAACCAGTTGCGGCGCCTCGGAGACCTCGCGCTCGGTCAGCGCGGCGGGCTGCGCAAACTGGAGGAACAGTTGCAGGAAGAGTCCATGGTCTGGCAGTTGCTGGCGCTCCGGCTCGCGGCAATCAAGTGCCATGCGCGCAGCAACGTCGATCCGGCGGACATCAAGATCCGCCGCGACGGCATGGACGTGACCATCGAAATGCGCAAAGGCTGGGCAGACACGCATCCGCGGGCGCACTTCCTGCTGCGGGAAGAGTTGGACGCCTGGGCGAAGATCGGGAAAGTCCAGTTGGCGTTGGAAGCCTGAGCGCGACAGGCATGGCCCGGGCCGGCGACGGGCGTCGAGCAGGCGCCAACTCGCTTTGCTCACCTTCGGCTCGCGCCGCTCAGACAGACGGCGCCCCAGTCAGTTTTTGAAGCTCGACTTCGTCGCCGGCCCGGGCCATGCCCGTCCACCAGCAGGGAGGACTTCGGCGAGGGTCAGAGCTCTTCGCGGTAGAGGCGCATCAGGGCCTGTTGGGCGCAGACGCGGGACGGGGTGTTCTCGGTGCCGATGCGCTGCGAGGTGCCGTCAGGACCCAGTTGCCAGGCGTCCAGGCTGTCGTAGAGGTACGGCGTCAGGCCTTCGTCGATCACGCGCTGGCGCAGCTTCGCGTCCGTGATCGGCCACGCCACCTCGATGCGTCTCAGCATGTTGCGGGCCATCCAGTCGGCGCTCGACAGGTACAGCGCCTCCTGCTCGTCCTTGCCCCAGCGGAAATAGAAGATCCGCGAGTGCTCCAGGAAACGCCCCACCACCGAGCGGACCAGGATGTTGTCCGTCTCGCCCGGCAGGCCCGGCGGCAGCATGCAGGCGCCGCGCACGATGAGGTCGATCTTGGCGCCAGCCTTGCCCGCGCGGATCAGACCGTTGATCAGCTCGGCATCGGTCAGGGCATTGATCTTCAGGACCACGCGCGCCGGCTCGCCGCGCCTCGCGGCCTCCTCGACCTGCGTCAGCAGCTCGCACATCGTGCGGTGCAGGTTGAACGGCGCCAGCAGCAGCTTCTTCGGCGCCTTGAACTTCGACAGCGACGCCAGCTGGCTGAACACCAGGTCCATGTCGGCCGTGATCTCCGAGTCGGCCGTCAGGTAGCCCAGGTCGGTATAGAAGCGCGCCGTCTTCGGGTTGTAGTTGCCGGTGGACAGGTGCCCGTAGCGACGCAGTTTGCCGCCCTCGCGGCGCGTGATCAGCATCAGCTTCGCGTGCGTCTTCAGGCCGACGATGCCGTACACCACCTGCGCGCCGACGGCCTCGAGCCGCTCCGCCCAGTTGATGTTGGCCTCCTCGTCGAAACGCGCCTTGAGTTCGACAACCGCCAGCACTTCCTTGCCGCGCCGCGCCGCCTCGATCAGCAGGTCGGCCAGCACCGACTGGCTGCCGGTGCGGTAGATCGTCTGCTTGATCGCCAGCACGTCCGGATCCTCGACCGCCTCGCGCAGCAGCTGCACCACCGGGTCGAAGCTCTCGAACGGGTGATGCAGCATCACGTCGCCCTTGGTCCGCAGCTTGTCGAAGATCGACTTGCCGCGCGGCAGCCGGCCCGTGGGCCAGCTCGGCTCATAGGGCAGGAAGCGCAGGTCCTCGGCGTCGGTCTGGTCGATCAGTTCGTTCAGGCGCACCAGATTCACCGGCCCGTTGACGCGGTAGAGCGCCGCCTCCGGCAGGTCGAACTGCTCGAGCAGGAAACGCGACAGCTCCTCGGGGCAGGTGTTGACCACTTCCAGCCGCACCGCGCGCCCGAAGTGGCGCGTGGTCAGGCCGGAGCGCAACGCATGGCGCAGGTTGGCGATCTCTTCCTCGTCGACTTCCAGGTCCGAGTCGCGTGTGACGCGAAACTGCGAGAAGGCCTCGACGTGCCGGCCCGGGAACAGCTCTTCCAGATGCGCACGGATGACGCTGGTCAGCAGCACGAAACTCTGCTTGCCGCCGCTGAGCGCCGCCGGCACCTTGATCACCCGCGGCAGCACGCGCGGTACCTTGACGATGGCGATGCGGTTGTCGCGGCCCAGTGCGTCCTTGCCCGACAGCCGGGCGATGAAGTGCAGCGCCTTGTTGCCGACCTGCGGGAAGGGATGCGCCGGGTCCAGGCCCACGGGCACCAGCAGCGGGCGCACCTCGCGTTCGAAGAACTTGGCGACCCACGCGCGGATCTCGTCGGTGCGGTCGGCGTGGTTCAGGATCTGGATGTTGTGCTCGCGCAGCGCGGGCATGACCTGGTCATTGAAGATCGCGTACTGCTCGTCGATCAGGTCGTGGGCAGCACGGCCGACGCGCTCGACGTCGCGCGGCGTCACCAGCCCGCTGCCATCGCGCTGCATGTCCAGCATGTCGGCGAAGCGCACCTCGAAGAACTCGTCGAGGTTGCTGGACACGATGCAGATGTAGCGCAGCCGCTCCAGCAGCGGCACGTCGACGCGCTGGGCCTGGGCCAGGACGCGCCGGTTGAACTCGAGGATCGCGTTTTCGCGGTTGAGCAGCGGAACATCAGGCAAAGTCATGAACTGATTCTATGAAGCTGGTGTGACAGTCAGGTGACCCTCTTTCGGGCGGGTGACCGAGGGTCAATCAGGGTCACTCAGGGTGACCCAGGCCCGGCCAGGGTTGGATCGAGGGCGCGGGCGACATCTGTCCTCCGCCGTCCGGACGACGGAGGTCTTCAGTCGGGGGCGAGGATCAGGCCGGCTGGCGCATCGCGGCGGCGAGTGCGTCCGCGGTGCCCTGCTCGGTGACCCGGCGCTGGCGCTCGGCCCAGTCGAGGATCTCGAGGTGGCCGTCCGCGTGCTCGACCAGCGCGGTGAGGCTCTCGACCCAGTCGCCGTCGTTGGCGTAGGTGATGCCGTCGATGTCGCGAAGCTCGGCGTGGTGGATGTGGCCGCAGACAACGCCCTGCACACCGCGCTTGCGCGCCTCGCGGGCCAGCGCCTGCTCGAACTCACCGATGAAGGAGACCGCGCGCTTGACCTTGAGCTTCAGGTACTTGCTCAGGCTCCAGTACGGCAGGCCCATGCGCGCGCGCAGCGAGTTGAGGTGGCGGTTCAGCTTCAACGTGAACTCATAGAGCGTGTCGCCCAGATGGGCGAGCCACTTCGCGTGCTGGATGACGCCGTCGAACAGGTCGCCGTGTGTGACCCAGAACTTGCGGCCGTCGGCGGTCTCGTGGATCCACTCGTGCGCGACCTCGATGCCGCCGAAGCTGTGCTGCAGGTACTTGCGGGCGAATTCGTCGTGGTTGCCCGGCACGTAGATGACGCGCGTGCCCTTGCGCGCCTTGCGCAGCAGCTTCTGGACGACGTCGTTGTGTTCCTGCGGCCAGTACCAGCTGCGGCGCAACTGCCAGCCGTCGACGATGTCGCCGACGAGGAAGAGCTGCTCGCACTCGACCTCGCGCAGGAACTCGAGCAGCGCCCGGGCCTGGCAGCCCGGCGTGCCCAGGTGCAGATCGGAGATCCATACCGTGCGCACGCGGAGGGAACCGCCGTCGTCAGGCTCCGCCGCCTCGGCCCCAGGCGGTTCGTTCGACATCGCGGCGGCCATGAGGGTGTCGGTCAGCATGGCCCCACAGGTTGCCGACCCTGGATGAAAGCTTGATGACCGGACCGCCGATAATCCCCCGCCATGCACCTGCTGATCCCCTTTGCCAGTTCGCTGGATCCTCATTTCGAGGGCGCCCTGCGCGAACTGGAGCTGCCGAACCTGAGCCGCCTGCTCGGGTTGCTGGCCCCGGTGGAGGACGTCGGCGACGGCGACGAGACCGCCCCGCTCCCCCCGCACGAACACTTCCTGGCGCGCCGCCGCGGCGTCGCCGACGCCCCTCCGCCGATCGCCGCCTGGCGCGTGCGCGCCGCCGGGCAGGATCCCGCCGACGCGGCCTGGGCGCTGCTGACGCCCGCCCATTTCGCGATCGGCACCGAGGGCGTCACCGCGCTCGGGCCGGAGACGCTCGATCTCGACGAAGCCGAATCGCGCGCCTTCCTCGACGCCCTGTCGACGGCCCTGTTCCCCGCCGCAGAGGGTTGGCGGACCGCCTGGCTGTCGACCGGCCAATGGGCGATCGCGCACGACGAGCTCGATGGCCTGGAGGCCGCCAGCGCGGACCGCGTGCTCAACCGCGGGGTCGAGACCTGGTACCCGCGTGCGCGCCGCCTGCGCACGCTGCTCAACGAGGCGCAGATGCTGCTGCACGATCACCCGCTCAACCAGGCGCGCGAGCAGCGCGGCCTGCGCCCGCTGAACGCCGTCTGGATCGGCGGCGGCGCGCGTGAGCGCGGCCATGCCCTGCCGGCCGACCTCCTCGTCGACCCGCGCCTGCGCGGACCGATGCTGACCGGCGACCTCTACGCCTGGAGCGAAGGCTGGAAGGCGCTGGACCAGGGCCCGATCGGACAGCTGCTGAACGCCGCGCGCGCGAACCAGCCCGTTTCGCTCACGCTGAGCGGGGAGCGACTGGCCCGCACCTGGAGACGCCAGACCGCCAGCGGCTGGCAGCGTCTCAAGGAACGATTCGCGGCGCCGAGCGCGTCCGTCGCCGCCGCCCTGGAGCCCTTGTGAGCAGCCCCCGCCTCCTGACCCGCGACGTCCCGCCGGAGTCCGCGCACGCGCTGCAGGAAGCCGGCTTCTCGCCGCTGCTGTCGCGCCTCTTCGCGGCGCGCGGCGTGCTGTCGCGCGACGAGCTCGACCCCGACCTGAAGCACCTGCTGCCGCCCGAAGGGCCGCTCGGCATGCTCGGCATCGACAAGGCCGCGGTGCTGCTGGCCGACGCCATCACCGCGGACGAGCGCATCTGCATCGTCGCGGACTACGACTGCGACGGCGCCACCGCCTGCGCGGTGATGCTGCGCGGACTGGCGCTCCTGGGCGCGAAGCCGGGCACCGTCAGCTACGTGGTGCCCGACCGCGCGGTGCACGGCTACGGGCTGACGCCGACGATCGTCGAACTGGCGCTGAAGCACGACCCCAGGCTGCTGGTCACCGTCGACAACGGCATCGCCAGCCACGCCGGCGTGGCCTTCGCGCGCGCACTCGGGCTGAAGGTCCTGGTCACCGACCATCACCTCCCGGCGGTCACCGCCGACGGCCAACCGACCGT
Organism: uncultured Burkholderiales bacterium; assembly: GCA_966211105.1. Classification (GTDB taxonomy): domain Bacteria; phylum Pseudomonadota; class Gammaproteobacteria; order Burkholderiales; family Burkholderiaceae_C; genus Roseateles. The sequence continues at coordinate 47,264 of CBIHMU010000033.1, read as the reverse complement.
CCCCGATGCCGACGCGCTGGTGAATCCCAACCAGCCGGGCTGCCCCTTCCCCGGCAAGAGCCTCGCCGGCGTCGGCGTGGCGTTCTACGTGCTGACGGTGCTGCGCGGCGAACTGCGTCGGCGCGGCGCCTTCGGCGAGAACCCGCCGCCGCGGCTCGACGGCCTGCTCGACCTGGTCGCGCTGGGCACCGTCGCCGACGTGGTGCGGCTGGATGCCAACAACCGCCGCCTGGTGGCGCAGGGCCTGCGGCGGATGCGCGCCGGCCGCATGCAGCCGGGCGTGCAGGCGCTGTTCACCGCGGCGAGCCGCGACGCCGCGCGCGCCAACAGCTTCGACCTCGGCTTCGCGCTCGGTCCGCGCATCAACGCCGCCGGCCGCCTCGACGACATGACGCTGGGCATCACCTGCCTGACGACGGACGACAGCGAGCAGGCACTCGCCCTGGCGCGCGAGCTCGACCGCATCAACCGCGAGCGCCGCGAGATCGAAGCCGGCATGCAGGAGCAGGCGCTCGCGCTGCTCGAACGGCTGATGACGGACCCGCGCCTGAACGGCGCCCCGCCGCCCGCGCTGGCGCTGTTCGACGCCGACTTCCACGAAGGCGTCGTCGGCATCGTCGCCTCGCGGATCAAGGACCGGCTCCATCGCCCGGTGTTCGTCTTCGCCGAGGGCGCGGACGGCCAGCTCAAGGGCTCGGGCCGCTCCATCCCCGGCTTCCACCTGCGCGACGCGCTGGACCTGGTCTCCAAGCGCCACCCCGAGCTGCTGAAGAAGTTCGGCGGCCACGCGATGGCGGCGGGCTGCACGCTGGCGCCCGGCGGCGTCGACGCCTTCCGCAGCGCGTTCGAGGACGTCGCCCGTGAGTGGCTGGACGAGGCCTCGCTCACCCGCACGCTGCGCACCGACGGCCCGCTGCCGCCGGAAGCCTTCTGCGCCGAGACGGTCCAGGAACTGGAAGCGCAGGTCTGGGGTCAGGCCTTCGAGGCGCCGCTGTTCTGCGACCGCGTGCAGGTCGTGAACCAGCGCATCGTCGGCGAGCGCCACCTGAAGCTGCGCCTGCGTCAGGGCGCCTGGATCCGCGACGCCATCTGGTTCGGTCACACCGAGCAGTTGCCCGAGCAGGTGACGCTGGCCTACCGGCTCAGCCTCGACGAGTTCCAGGGCCAGCAGCGCGTTCAGATGGTCGTGGAAGCGATGGCCGAATAGCGCGGCTTGGCGACGACTGCAGCGGACAGCGTGAAAGGACGCGGCTGATCCTTCAGCCGCTCAGCCGCTCAGCCGAGCAACTGCTTCCGCACCCAGTCCACAATGGCCTCAGCCGGCATCGCGCCGGACGCCCGGGCGATCTCCTGCCCATCGAGGAACAACAGCATCGTGGGAATGCTGCGGATGCCGTAACGCGCGCTCTGCTGAGGCGCGGCCTCGGTGTCGAGCTTGACGAAGCGCACCTCGGGCAGCATCGCCGCGGCCTTCTCGAACTGCGGTGTCATCATCCGGCAAGGACCGCACCACTCGGCCCAGCAGTCGACCACGACCGGCAGCTCGGTGCCGGCGATGTACTTGTCGAACACCTCCGGCGTGAGGTCCAGGGCCTCGGCCCGCATCAGCGGCGTGCTGCAACGTCCGCAGTCGGGCGATTCGCCCAGGCGCTCGCGCGGCACGCGGTTCTTTGCACCGCAGGACGGGCAGACGATGTGGAGGCTGACGGCGGCGGCGGAGTGGTCGGTGTCCATGGCGGTCTCGGGTCGGAAGAGCCGGTGCGATCTACCGGCAGGCAAGCCATGTTCCCTGCTTCGTCCCCGATCGCCAAGCGCGCCCTCACCTACCCTCGCTCACGCTCACTCACGCTCACTCGTCCCTCACTCGTCTTCGCCCTCGTCCTTGCCGCGCCCGCAGGGGCCGAGGTACGACGATTGCCACATTGCCGTCAACGACAACTCTGCTGAAGGAACCGGGATGACCGCATACAAAGACGATGGGAAGCTGTGGGTGCTGGTGGCCGACGAGGGCGTGGCGCGTCTGCTGAAGCTGCCGGAGGAAGGCGGCGACCTGGAGGACGTCACGACGCTGACCGACGCCGCCGCCCATGCGAACAATGCCGATCTGCGCCGCGATGCCGCGGGGCGTCGTGGCAACAACGTGACCGCATCGGCGGGCGTCGACGAATCGCATCAGGAGGCGATGAGCTTCGCGGCCCGCGTGGCCAAGACGCTGGACGACGGCTACAACAACGGGGAGGTGACGCAGCTGCACGTCGTCGCCGCGCCGCGTTTCCTGGGCCTGCTGCGCAAGGCGCTGAGCCCGCAGATCACCAAGCTCGTCATCGCCGAGACCAACGTCGACGTCGTCCACGAAAGCCTGGGCGCATTGACGACGCGCCTGTTCCCGGAGCGGGACTTCAGCAAGCAGAAGCCGTGAGGTGGTTCACACCTGACCCCTGCTGTAACAGTTTGTCAAATCGATGACATAGAGGCCACCCAGAATGGGGACACCACGCGGCGCTCCGTCCGCGGTGGTGCCTCCCCATGCCGACCACCCATCTGCAACCGCCCGACCCGCTGAGCATCGCCCTGTCCGCCATCATTCGCGACGGCGCGCTGGACATCCACTTCCAACCGCTGGTCGAGGTCGAGCGGGCCAACATCCTGGGCTACGAGGCGCTGACGCGCGGGCCGGCGGACACGCCCCTGCACTCGCCGCTGGTGCTGTTCGAAACCGCCGCGCGGCTCGGGCGGCTCGTGGAGCTGGAGCGCCTGGTCGTGCGCCGCGCGCTGCGCCGCTTCAAGGAGCTCAAGCTCCCCGGCCAGCTCTTCCTGAACCTCACCGCCGACACGCTGCTCGCCACCAGCGACCGCGGCGCGCTGATCGCCCGCGAGTTCGCGCAGCTCGACCTGCCCGCCTCGCGCGTGGTCATCGAACTCACCGAGACCCGGCCCATCCTCGAGCCCGAACGCCTGCAGGACAGCATGCGCAGCCTGCGCGAACTGGGCTTCGTCGTCGCGCTGGACGACCTGGGCGAGGGCTTCGCCAGCCTGAAGCGCTGGATGGACATCCGCCCGGACTTCGTCAAGATCGACCGGCACTTCATCGACGGCATCGCGCAGGATCCGCTCAAGCAGCAGTTCGTGCGCTCCATCCTCGAGATGGCCGCCACCTCCGGCTGCACCGTCGTCGCCGAAGGCCTCGAGCAGCTCAGCGACCTGACCGTGCTGCGCCGCCTGGGCGTGCCGGTCTGCCAGGGCTACCTGCTCGCCCGCCCGAGCGCCGCCCCGCGCGCCGCGCTGCGGGCGGAAGTGGACGCGCTGCTCGCGCCCGAGCACCGCCGCCGCAACGCCGACTGGATGCGGCTGCCGCCGGACGCGATCACCACCGCCGCGCAACTGGCCCGCCGCAGCCACACCGTCACGCCCAAGCTCAACTGCCAGGCGGTCGCCGACATGTTCCAGCGCGACGAGCAGCTGTTCTCGATGCCGGTGCTGGACGATGCGAACCGCCCCATCGGCATCCTGCGCTCGCTGCAGGTGCTCAAGCGCAGCGCGGAGCGCTACTTCATGGACATCCACGAGAAGCGCTCCTGCACCGCGCTGATGGATCCGCAGCCCCTGATCTTCGACGCGGGCACCTCCCTGCGCGAGATGAGCGACGCGATCTCCAGCCTCGACGACCGGCTGATGGTGGATGGCTTCATCGTCACCCGCAACGGCGAATACTTCGGCACCGGTCGCAGCACCGACCTGCTCAAGGCCGTCTCCGACCTGCAGGTCCACAGCGCCCGCTACGCCAATCCGCTGACGCTGATGCCGGGCAACGTGCCGACCGACCAGCACCTCGACGCGTTGCTGCACGAGGCGCGCGAGTTCGTCGTCGTCGCCTGGGACATCGACCACTTCAAGCCCTTCAACGACGTCTACGGCTACGCCGCGGGCGACGACATCATCAAGCTCTGCGCGCAGATCCTGCAGGACGCCGCCGACCCGGCGCTGGATTTCGTCGGCCACATCGGCGGCGACGACTTCGTGATGGTGCTGGGCTCCCCTGACTGGACCGCCCGCGTCACCCGCGTGTGCCGCGAGTTCGACCGCCAGATCCGCCCCTTCTTCTCCGCCGACCACCAGGCGCTGGGCGGCTACGTGACGCTGAACCGCCAGAACCAGGAATCCTTCAACCCGCTGCCGACGCTGAGCGCCGGCGTGATCCAGGTGCAGCCCGGCGCCTTCGAGAGCGTGCGCGCGCTGTCGGCCGCGCTGGCCGAGCCCAAGCACGTCGCCAAGTGCGGCACCGGACCCAGCCGCTACTTCGTCGACCGCCGCCGATCCAGCGCCGGCGTCACGGACATGGCGCCGCTCCTAGAATCGACGGGGTGACTACCCCATCCCCCGTTCTGCCGGCACCGCCGGTTTCCTCCGCCCCCACCGACGCGCCGCCGGCATCCGCCGCCGCGCCCGGGCAGATTGGGGTGCCTGCGCTGCACGCGCAGACGAACGCGGACCTCCACTGCCACTCGACCGTCTCCGACGGCACGCTGTCGCCGGAAGCCCTGGCTGCGCGCGCCAAGGCCAACGGCGTCGAGCTCTGGGCGCTGACGGACCACGACGAGGTCGGCGGCCAGCAGCGCGCGATGGCGGCGGCCAGGGCCGCAGGGCTGCCCTACCTGACCGGGGTCGAGATCTCCGTGAGCTTCGCGGGCAAGGTCGTGCACATCGTGGGACTGGGCTTCGACCCTGACGACCCGCGCATCGTCGCCGGCCTGCGCGCCACGCGCGGCGGCCGTGGCGCGCGGGCGAAGGAGATGTCGGACGATCTCGCCAGGGCGGGCATCCCCGGCGCCTACGAGGGCGCGCTCAGGTTCGCCGGCAATCCGGAGCTGATCTCCCGCACCCACTTCGCGCGCTTCCTGGTGGAGACCGGCCAGTGTTCGGACGTGCCCGAGGTCTTCCGCCGCTTCCTCACCGAAGGCAAGCCCGGTTTCGTGCCGCACCGCTGGGCGGCGCTGCGCGACGCGGTCGGCTGGATCGTCGACGCGGGCGGCCTCGCCGTCATCGCGCACCCGGGCCGCTACGGCTTCACGCCGACCGAGGAATACGCCTTGATCACCGAGTTCATCGCGCACGGCGGACGCGGCATCGAAGTCGTGACCGGCAGCCACACCGCCGCGGACATGATCCAGTACACCGACACGGCGCTGGAATTCGACCTGCTGGCGTCGCGCGGCTCGGACTTCCACAGCCCGGAGGAAAGCCGCGTGGACATCGGCAAACTCGACCAGCACCTCTCCGGCCGGCTGAAACCGGTGTGGGGCGCGCTCGAACACCGCATCCACTGGCCGGCCTGATCCTCGCGGATCGCGCCCGCCGCAACCATCGCCGGCGCAGACCGGCGCCCAGATCGGCGCGCATGCCGATTGCCCCAGGTGAGGACCATGGCCCAGATCTTCGAAGTCCATCCCGACAACCCGCAGGCCCGTTTCCTGCGTCAGGCGGCGCAGATCCTGAACCAGGGCGGCATCGGCGCGATCCCGACCGACTCCAGCTACGCGCTGGTCTGCCAGCTCGACGACAAGGCCGCCGCCGAGGCGCTGCGCCGCATCCGCGGCGTCGACGACAAGCACCACATGACGCTGCTGTGCCGCGACCTCAGCGAGCTCGGCAGCTACGCCCGCGTCGACAACAAGCAGTACCGGATGATCAAGACGGCCACGCCGGGGCCGTTCACCTTCATCCTGGAGGCGACCAAGGAAGTGCCGCGGCGCCTGTCGCATCCGTCGCGCCGCACCATCGGCCTGCGCGTGCCGGACCACCGCGTCACGCAGGACCTGCTGGCGCTGATCGGCGGCCCGCTGCTGGCCACGACGCTGATCCCGCCCGGCGAGCACGAGCCGATCAACGACCCCGAAGAGATCACCGCCCGCTACGACAAGCTGATCCAGCTCATCATCGACGCCGGCGCCTGCCCGATGAAGCCGACCACGGTGGTCGACCTGACGACCGAGCCGCCGGTCCTCGTGCGCCGCGGCTGCGGCGATCCGGCCTGCCTGGGGCTGGAACTCGAAGAGGCCGGAGCGGACGATTGAGGCCGGAGCGGGCGCGACGCCCGATCGAGGCACCCTGCAAAACGCCGGCGCGAAGCCGGCGTTTTGCATGAAAGGCATGACGAGGCCCGCGGCCTCGGCAGGGCTCAGACCGCTGCGGTGATCACGATCTCGATCTTCCACTCCGGCTTGGCCAGCTTGGCCTCGACGGTGGCGCGCGGCGGCGTGTGGCCGGCCGGCACCCAGGCGTCCCACGCGGCGTTCATGCCGGCCAGGTCCTTGACGTCGGCGATGTAGAGCTGCGCGCGCAGGATCCTGGTCTTGTCGCTGCCGGCGCGGGCCAGCAGCTTGTCGATCATCGCCAGCACCTGTTCGGTCTGGCCCTTCACGTCGGCGGTGGCGTCGTCGGGCACCTGCCCGGCGAGGTAGACCACGCCGTTGTGGATGGCCATCTCCGAGAGACGCGGGCCGACGTCGAAGCGTTCGATGTTGCTCATTTGCTGTGCTGGTTGGGCTTGTTGGAAGGCGTGCCGGACGGCTTGCTGGAAGCCTTGCTGGACGGCTTGTGATCGCGCTTGTGATCGTGCCGCTGCGCGCGCGACTGCTCGTGGCGATGGGACTTCGCGGCGGGCGCGGCGACCGGCGCCGCCTTCTGGCCGAGCTTGCTTTCGGTCCCTGCCATCAGCTTCCTGATGTTGGGCGCGTGGCGCCAGATCAGCAGCAGGCTCATCAGCGCGATGGCCGGCAGCTCGGGGCCGACGTCCCAGATCAGCATCTGCAGCAGCGGCGCGGCGACGGCGGCGGCCAGCGACGCCAGCGACGAGTAGCGGAACACCACCGCCATCACGATCCACACGCCGAGCACGGCCAGGCCGAGCCACGGGTTGATCGCGAGCAGCACGCCGGCCGCGGTGGCGACGCCCTTGCCGCCGATGAACTTGAAGAAGACCGGCCACAGGTGGCCGACGAAGGCCGCCAGGCCGACCAGCGCGGCGGTGCCCTCCTCCAGGCCGTACGGAGCGCCGAACTTCAGCACCAGCAGCACGGGGAGGTAGCCCTTGAGCGCGTCGAAGACCAGCGTCAGGATGGCGGCGGCCTTGTTGCCGGAGCGCAGCACGTTGGTCGCGCCCGGGTTGCCGCTGCCGTAGCTGCGCGGATCGGACAGGCCCATCAGCCGGCTGACGATCACCGCGAAGGACAGGGAGCCGATCAGATACCCGGCCAACACGGCCAACAAGGGGAACAGGACACTTTGCATGGGGCGCTATTCTGCCCCGGACTTCAGCGCGCACTCGACCGGGCGGGCCTCCAGCAGCTCGGTCAAAACCCGGGGTTCGAGGCTGATCAGGTAACCGCGGCGCCCGCCGTTGATCAGGATGCGGGGCAGCGCAAGCACGCTGGCCTCGACGAAGACCGGCATCGTCTTGCGCGTCCCGAAAGGCGACGTGCCGCCGACGAGGTAGCCGCTGTGGCGCTGGGCCACGTCGGGCTTGCAGGGCTCGACCTTCTTGCAGGGGATCTGGCGGGCGAGCTCCTTCAGGCTGACCGTGCAATCGCCGTGCATCAGCACGATCAGTGGCTGCGCCTTCTCGTCCTGCATCACCAGGGTCTTGACGACCTCGTGCTCGGGCACGCCGAGCTGCTTGGAGGACTCGCCGGTGCCGCCGTGATCGACGTAGTCGTAGACGTGCTCGCCGAACGCGATCTTGTGCTGGCGCAGCATCTGCGTGGCCAGCGTCTCGCTGACATGGGCGGATTTCTTGCTCATGCCGCGATTGTCCGCGCTGGCCGCGGCGGCGGCTTGTACGAGCTTGCTGCGCGCGCCGCACGAGCGCCGCGCGGCCTCCCCCCTCCTGACACCCCCTGGCGGCGACCGCGCTACCCTGCGGCGCACTTCGTGTTCACCGAGCCCCCATGACGGACGCCGCTTCGACCTCCAGCTACCACCTCAAGGACCTGATCGGAGAGACCGCGCTGCGATCGCTGGCGTCCGTGTTCGCCGAATCGACGCCGGGCTTCCAGCGCAAGCGCTTCATGGCCGTCGCGACCGACGGGCTGGTGCCGCTGTCGATCATGCAACGCGTGCATCGCGTGGCCGAGGCGCTCGATGCGGCGTTGCCCGGCAGCTTCGCGGACAAGCTCGACGCCGTCGTCGCGGCGGCGCCGAAGACCGGTGGGGCGTTCGTCAAAATGGGGCTGTGCGACTTCGTCGCGAGCTACGGGCTGCACGATCCGGCGGCGTCGCTGAAGGCGCTCAAGCGGATGACCGCGCATGGCACCGCGGAATTCGCGATCCGCCCCTTCCTGCGTCAGGACCTGGCCGGCACGCTGAAGACGATGACGCGCTGGACAACGGATCGCGACGAGCACGTGCGGCGCCTCGCCAGCGAGGGCAGTCGGCCAAGACTGCCGTGGTCGTTCCGGCTCGACGCGCTGGTCGCGGATCCGGGGCCGCTGGCGGAGATCCTGCAGGCGCTGCGCGCCGACGACAGCCTCTACGTGCGGCGCTCCGTCGCCAACAACCTGAACGACATCACCAAGGACCATGCGGACTGGGTCTTCGCACACGTGGGGGACTGGGACCTCGCCGACGAGCGCAGCGCGTGGATCGTCAAGCATGCGCTGCGATCACGGATCAAGCAGGGCGACGCCCGGGCGCTGAAGCTGATCGGGGCGAGCGACGGCGCGCTGGCCGTCGTCGAGCGTCTGGCGATCGCGCCGTCACGCGTGGCGATCGGCGGCGAGGTCGAGATCGCTTTCGAGCTGCGGTCGACCGCGGAGACGACGCAGCGTCTGGTCGTCGACTACGCCGTGCACTACGTGAAGAAGAACGGGCGCGCGTCGCCGAAGGTATTCAAGCTGAAGACGGTGGAGCTGGAAGCCGGCGCGTCGACGCCCATCCGCATCCGCCGCGCGCTGCGCAACTTCACGACCCGCACGCATTACGCGGGCACGCATGCGATCGAGGTGATGGTCAACGGTCAGCGGCTCGCTGGCGGGACGTTCGAGTTGCTCATGAACTGAGCGCCCTCACTCGGCCCCTCCGCGATTGAAAGAGAGCCCTCCGCTTGGCCCCTCTCCCGCAGTGCGGGAGAGGGAGTCCGACCGGCTCACTGCGCCGGGTCGCGGATTTCCCAACGGATGCGGTCGATACGGGCGAGCGTCTCGGCGTCGAGCGTCTGGCCCATCGCCGCGATGTTCTCGTCCAGCTGCGCCGCCGTGGTGACGCCGATCAGCGTGCTCGCCGTCTGCCAGCGCGCGCTCACCCAAGCGATCGCCAAGGTCGACGGCGACATCCCCAGCTCCGCCGCCAGCGCGTTGTAGCGCCGCGCCGCGGCCAGCGTCTCGGGCCGGGCCCAACGCTGCTTCTTCATGCTCTCGAAGATCGCCAGCCGGCCCGGCTTGGCGGGATCGGCCAACCCGTGCTGGTCATACTTCCCCGTCAACGAGCCGAAGCCCAGCGGCGAATACGCCAGCAACCCGACCTGATGCCGGTACAGCGCCTCGTCGAGGCCGTTCTCGACGACGCGGTTCACGAGGCTGTAGGGGTTCTGCACACTCACGATACGTGGCAGTCCATGCTGCGCGGCCAGGTGCACGAACTCGCCGACGCCATACGCCGTCTCGTTGGACAGACCGATGTGACGGATCTTCCCGGCGCGCTGCAGTTGTCCCAGCGCCTCCAGCTGCTCGTGCATCGACGCCACCGGCTTGTCCTTCGCCGGTTCGAAATAGACGCCGCCGAACATCGGCACATGCCGCGCCGGCCAGTGGATCTGGAACAGGTCGATGGTGTCGAGCTGCAGCCGCTTCAGGCTGTCCTCGCAGGCCTGCACGATCTGCGCGCCGGTCAGGTCCAGGCTGCCGTCGCGGATCCAGTCGTAGCCGCGCGACGGCCCGGCGACCTTGGTCGCGACGACGACGCGTTCGCGCATCCCGGGCCTCGCCTTCAGCCAGCGGCCGATGATCTCCTCCGTCCGGCCGAAGCTGTCGGCGCGCGCGGGCACCGGGTACATCTCGGCGATGTCGAGCAGGTTGATGCCGGCGGCCACCGCGCGATCGAGCAGCGCCTGGCTGCCGGCCTCGTCGACCTGCTCGCCGAAGGTCATGGTGCCCAGGCCGATGCGGCTGACCGACAGGTCCGACTGTCCGAGGGTGATGCGTTCCATCTTGTTCTCCATGAAGCGCGGCGCGATCGAGACCCCGTGACCGAGGTCGAGTCCGGACGCCGCAACCGGTCAGTTTGCATGAGCCCGCACGCCGCCGCCGCGCGCACGGACGATGGCCGGGCGATCGCCGCGCGGGCCTCGCCCGGACGTTGGCGCCGCCCTTTACCCGCCCCCGCATTGCATCCAAGGAATTATTGTTTTACAGTAATTTCTTGCCACCCGACGGTAAGACCATGAGCGACGCCCCCTTCCCCGCCAGCCTTCAGCGCATCCGCTGGATCGCTCACTGCGTGCGTGCGATGGCCTTGATCGCGATGACGGTGGTGGTCGGTTTCCACGCGCTGTTCTGGACCCACCGCGGCCTGGTCGAACGCACCGCGCGCAAGGAATGGTGCGTGGACTGTCCCATGCAATTCGACGCCGTCTCGCGCGCCTGGGGCCTGGCGGTCAACCTGCCGCAAGCGCTGCTGACGCTGTTCGCGCTGCTGTGCCTGTGGCGTCTCTTCGGCGCCTACCTGCGCGGCGAGGTCTTCACCGACGGCGCGACGCGCCACCTGCGGCGCCTGGGCCAATCGGTGACGGCGATGGCGCTGGTGATGCCGCTGACGGACACGGTCACCATCCTGGCGCTGACGCTCGGCAACCCGCCGGGACAGCGGATGCTCTCCGTTCACCTCGGCAGCCAGCACTACGTCGTGTTGCTGCTCGGGCTGGTGCTGATCGCGATGGCCATGGTGATGCGCGAAGCGCAGCGCATGGCCCAGGAGAACGCCGAGTTCGTCTGAACGGACCGGCGCAGGAACCCCGCCCATGCCCATCGTCGTCCGACTCGACGTGATGCTCGCGCAGCGCAAGATGCGCTCCAAGGAGCTCGCCGAGGCCATCGGCATCACCGAGGCCAACCTCTCGCTGCTGAAGTCCGGCAAGGTGCGCGGCGTGCGCTTCGACACGCTGTCGCGGATCTGCGGGGCGCTGCAATGCCAGCCCGGCGACCTGCTCGCCTGGGAGCCGGGCGACGAGCCCGAGGACGGGGGCCCCGATGGCGGCGCGTGAGTCATCGGGGGCGCCCCTTGATACGCCCGCTCCTCGAAGGACCGGTGCGGCCCGGCGGCGCGTCGGCCCCCGGACGATCGCGATCGGCGCGGTGCTGCTGCTGCACCTCGCGCTGATCGGCTGGCTGCAGCAGGCCTGGCACCGGGCCGACGCGCACCGCGAGCAGCGCCGTTCGACCGTCCGGATGGTGACGATCCAGCTGCCACCGCTGCCCAAGCCCGTGCCCGTGCCCGTGCCCGTGCCCGTGCCCAGGCCGAAGACGACGCCGGTCGCCCGATCTCCGGACCGCCAGGCAAGTCCTGACCCCAGGCGGCCACCGCCGGACGCGGCGCCGTCGACGCACCCCACCGCGCGCGTCCAGCGGTCCCGGCCCGAGGTCGATCGCCACGAGGAAGAGCCGCGCGCCGCGGTGATCGTCGCCGCGCCGATGCCGGCGTCGGCTGCGTCCGGCCCGACCGGGCGGGACCTGATGTACGGCGCCGCGACGCAGCGCGCGATCCGCCAGGGCACGCAGGGACAACCGCTGCTGGCCGAGCGCGCCGACCAGGCGAGCCGGGCGCCCGACAAGATCGACGCGTCGACCCAGCTCGGCAAGGAAATGATGAAGGGCGCCACCGGCGACTGCCTGAAAGGCGAGTTCGCGGGCGGAGGCGCGGGCCTGCTCAGCCTGCCGTTCTGGGTGCTGGCCGAGGCGCGCGGGAAATGCCGGCGATGAACGCGGGCACGAGCAAGCGCATGGGCGACGAGGCCTTGGCGGTCCCGCCCGCTGAAGCGCCGATGCGGGACATGCGTCGTCAACCGGCACCGGCCGCGCGCCGTTCAGCGCAGATCGCCTTTGCGACAACCGTCGTGCGACACAGGGAGAGAGTCGAAGTGAAGCCCCAGCAGTTCCTCCGCGCGGTACGCCGCGTTCCCGTCGCCGCGATGGCCATCGTCGTGTTGAGCGCCCTTGCCGCCTGCGATCCGGTCGCCGCGGCGACCGGCGTCGATCCGGCGCCGGCCGGTGCGGCCGCGCCATCGGCCGCCGCGACGTCCTCCGCCGCGACTTCCGCGACATCGAGCGCCATCGCCCTGCCTGCGGTGCAGAGCGACATGAAGCGCGGCGCGTCCTTCCCCTACAAGCGGCTCAACGAGTTGCTGTCCAAGCTGCGCACCGAGGGCGAAGGCCTGTTCGTGAGCCGCTTCGTGCTGACCGACGCGAAGGACAACACGAAGCCGCCGCCGGCCGGCACCAAGCTCGCGCTGATGAGCGACGACGACTACATCCCGATCCCCATCGACGAGAAAGGCCGCTTCGACCTGCCGACCTTTTCCGAGCAGCGCGTCAAGGACATGGACTTCGGCACCAACGTGCCCAAGGGCGAGCTGGGCGTGCGCCTGAGCATCGACCTCGCGACGCCGCCGGAGATGCTGGACATGGCCACGGTGCGCCGCATCGTCGCGGTCGGGCAGCGGCTGCGCACCGAGCTGCTGCCCTGGTACGTGCGATGGATGTTCCCGCAGATCGACGGCGTCATCGTCTGCAGCGACCAGCCGCAGTGGAGCCTGGACTGGACGGAGAGCGGCCAGCACCTGCGCCTGCCGCTGCCGTCCGAGGCCCAGCAGCGCGAGCCCGAGACGCCCAAGGGCCAGCCCTCCCGCGCCTGCACCGTGCTGACCGGCCAGGAGCAATGGCCCGACTCGGCGCTGCTGCAGCCGCAGCCCGGCGCCAACACCAAGCTCTACGTCAAGCTGCGCAACGCGCGCGCGAGCTGAGCCGCCTGGCGCCCGCTCCCGCTTGCGCGAGCGGGCAGGGGTGAGCGGCAGCGGCCTGTGCAGTCGACGGATCAGGCTGCCAGTCCCGATGCGCGGTCCGCTTCCAGCTGGCGCAGCACGCGCCGCTGCACCTTCCCCGTGGTCGTCATCGGCAGCGCGTCGAGGAACTCGATCTCCTTCGGGTACTCGTAAGGCGCCAGCCGCTGCTTGACGAAGTCCTGCAGCTCCGCGGTCAGCGCCGCCGACGGCTGCCGGCCCGGCGCCAGCACGACGAAGGCCTTCACCAGCGCGCCGCGTTCGGCATCGGGCTTGGGCACGACGGCGGCGTTGGCGACGGCCTCGTGGCGCACCAGGCAGTTCTCGATCTCACCCGGCCCGATCCGATACCCCGCGACCTTGAACTGGTCGTCCGCGCGCCCCTGGTACCAGAGGTAGCCGTCCTCGTCGGTGCGGGCCAGGTCGCCGGTGCGGCACCAGCTGTCCGCCGGATCGCCGGTGAACTTCGCCACCGTCGCCGCCTCGTTGCGCCAGTAGCCGAGGAAGAAGATCGGATCCGGCACGCCCTGCGCGTCGCGGCGATGCACGGCGACTTCGCCGATCTGACCGGGCGGACAGACCTGACCCTCGTCGTCGATGACCGCCACGCGGTGACCGGGATAGGCGCGCCCCATGCTGCCCGGCTTCGCCGGCCACAAGCGCGCGCAGTTGCCGACCACGTAGTTGATCTCGGTCTGCCCGAACATCTCGTTGATCGTCACGCCGAGCTCGCGCTGCCCCCAGTCGAAGACGGCGTCGCCGACGGCCTCCCCCGCGCTCATGACGGCCTGCAGCTGCAGCGTGTAGTGCTGGGCGGGATGCGGCACGGCCTTCATCATCGCCTTCAGCGCGGTGGGGAACAGGAAGGTGTGGCTGACGCGGTAGTGCTGCATCAGCTCGAAGGCCTTCTCCGGCGAGAAGCGCCCCTGGTAGCCGAGGATGGGCCGGCCGAAGCACAGCGAGGGCAGCAGCGCGTCCATCAGGCCGCCGGTCCAGGCCCAGTCGGCGGGACTCCAGAACACGGCCTCGCTGCGCACGGCCGGATCGTGGGGGTCGAAGCCGAACCAGTTCTGGCTCGCGATGAAGCCGGTGAGGTTGCCGAGCAGCGCGCGCTGCGGCAGCAAGGCGCCCTTGGGCGCGCCGGTCGTGCCGCTGGTGTAGATCAGGATCGCGGGGTCCTCGGCCGCGTTGTCGCGCGCGGCGAAGCGCGCGTCTTCGGCCTGCAGCGCGGCCATCCAGCCGAGCTCGCCCTCGTGGGCATCGGACTCGCCGACGACCAGCACGTGGCGCAGCGTCGGGCAGGACGCGCGCACCGAGCGCAGCGCGGCCAGCGCGCCGCCCTCGACGATCGCGACGCAGGCCTCGCTGTCCTTGAGGCGGTACTCGAGCGCATCGGGCCCGAAGAGCATCGACAGCGGCATCGCGACCGCGCCGAGCTGGTTGATCGCGATGTGCGCCACGGCGGTCTCGAAGCGCTGCGGCAGCACCAGCGCGACGCGGTCGCCGGCCTCGACGCCGAGGCGCTTGAGCGCGTTGGACAGCCGGTTGGCCGCGCGCTGCAGCTGGCCGAAGGAGTACTGGGCGCGGCAGCCGCTGTCGCTGTCGAAGAAGATCGCCGGGGCATCGGGCGTCTCGCGGGCCCACCGGCCGCAGCAGAGCTCGGCGATGGCCAGCCGTTCCGGCACCTGCCAGCGGAAGGCGCCGTGGATCAGCGCGTAGGCGTCGGGCGCGGCCCGTGTCGCCGCGGCGGGCACGGTGATGCCGTCGGCCGGGCCGGCGTCCTTGGCGGTCTTGCCGGTCATCGGGTCTCCCTCCTGGAACAAGAGCGTGGATGCTAGCGAGCGGGTCCTGGACGGGCGTCATGGAAAGCCCGTAGCGCCAGGTCGGTGCCTGCGCACGCGCCCGATGCCCGCGAGCGGTGCATGGGCAAGCGCGGGGCGATCCGCATATCGATATCCGGATCGCGACTCCTACACTGGTCCGCATGAGCCTCAAGATCCTGCACAACCCCCGCTGCTCCAAGTCGCGCGAGGCGCTCGCGCTGCTGGAGTCCCGCGGCCTCCACCCCGAGGTCGTCGAGTACCTCGCGACGCCGCTGACGCTGCCCGAGCTGCAGACGCTGCACCAGCAGCTCGGCACGCCGGTGCGCGCGATGGTGCGCGACAACGAGGACGACTATCGCGAGCTCGATCTGGCGGACGAATCGCTGACCGACACGCAGCTGCTGCAGGCCGTCGCGGACCGCCCGAAGCTGCTGCAGCGCGCGATCGTCGTGCAGGGCGACCGCGCGCTGATCGCGCGTCCGCCGGAGTTGCTGAACGACTGGTTGAAGCAGGTTGACGTCGGTTGAAGTCGGTTGATGCGCAAGCCCTCAGTGGATGGTTCCCAGTCCTGCCACGGGGCTGGTGTCGGCGAGTCGAAAGGACAACCCGGCGAAGCGCACTGGCAGACGATCGGCAAGGTCACGGGACTTTTTGTCCGCGGCCCCAAGGATCCCTGCGCGCGCCCGCAGTCCTCGCTGCAACTGATCAAGCACCTCGGCGCTGCTGGAGATCGGCATGCGTCGCCACGCTCCCCTCGACAGCTGCTGATCGCAGGTCAGCCGGCCTATGACCGGTTGAACCTTCCAAGCAATACGCTGAGGGAAAACCTGCTGGTGGACGTCCCGACCGACGACTTGAATTCCGGTGATCTCCTTGCCATCGGACCAGACGTCGTGCTGTGGCTCACGTTCCAGTGCGAGCCTTGCAGCCTGCTGGAAAGACGCAGTCCCGGGCTGCTTCGGTCCATGGGATCGAGTCGAGGCGTGCTGGCGCGCGTTGTGCGCGGAGGCACCCTGACACCGGGCGATCAGCTGCGGTACGCGCGATCGGCCATCCCCGCGATGAGCGACAAATGGCAGGCGCGCGTGATTCGCGTCCTGCACGCGGTGCCGCCGGATTGCTGCATTTCCTATCGCCAACTGGCCGAGTTCGCCGGCGTCGCCACCGGCTACTGCCGCGCCTTTCCGAGGCTGCTGTCCACGCTGCCGTCCGACATCGCGAGCCGTGCGCAGAGCGGTCTGGCCCCCAGCAGATCTTCGTCGTGGGAAGGGGCTGAACTGTTCGATGTGGCCGCCCACCTGGACCGGGTGATCCGCCCCTCTGGCTCGACGATGCCCAAGGCTGTGCCACCTGCGGCTGGCGGCTAGCGGCTAGCGGCTGGCGGCTGGCGCCTGCGCTTCCTCAGCCCTTGAATCGCGCGAGCGAGTCGCCGGCGAGACGGCACAAGCGCCAGTCCGGCAGGATCGTCGCGCCCATCTTCTCGTAGAAGCGGATGGCGTTCTCGTTCCAGTCGAGCACGCACCATTCGAAGCGGCCGTAGTCGCGCTCGATCGCGATCTGCGCCAGGCGCGTCAGCATGCGCTTGCCCAGGCCCGCGCCGCGATGCGCGGGCTGCACGTACAGGTCTTCGAGGTACATCCCCGGCTTGCCGAGGAAAGTTGAGAAGTTGGTGAAGGTCAGCGCGAAGGCGACGACCGTGCCGCTGTCGTGCTCGGCGACCAGGGCCTCGCAGACGGGGCGTTCGCCGAAGAGATGCGGGAGCAGCTTCTCCGGCGTCACGTCCATCAGGTGCGACAGGCCCTCGAAGTCGGCGAGCTCGCCGATCAGGCCGACGATGGCGCTCAGGTCGTCGGGACGTGCGGCGCGGAGGGTATAGGGGTCGGGTTGTGCGGACATGTGGGTATTCTGTACCCCGGCTCGTCGCGGCTTGCCATGGCGGGCGTCTCGCGGGAGCATGGCGCACGACAGCGTGGGTGGGGCCAACATAATGACCAGAGACTTCCCGTACTTCAACGGTGAACCCGTCGCCTTGCGTCCAGCTCAATGGGCAGGGCTCATGCTGGCCGTGGTCGCCGGCTTCCTGGCGCTCCATCTGTCGTTCGGCGACACCTCGCCGATCCTGGCGTTCATCCCGGCCGTCCTCTTTCCTGCCATTCCCTTGCTGGCGCTGCGCGCGGTGGCGGGCCGACATTGGCGGGCACTGTTCCAACGCCTGGGCGTCAAGGCGGTCGCGATCGCGGTGGGGATCGCGCTGCTCAACCTGGTCGTCACGGCCGCCCTGGGCCTGCTGACGACCCGCTTCTTCGACGTGAGCGCCAATCCCGTCTTCGATGCCCTCGTGCATGACTCGACGTCGGATCGATGGCTCTTCGCCTTGCAGAGCCTGCCTCAACTGCTGGGCGAGGAAGTGTTGACGATGCTGCCCTTCCTCGCCCTGATGACGCTCTTCACGGCCCGGGCCGGCTGGTCCAGGCGGACGGCGATCGTGGCCGCATGGTTGATGTCCGCGCTGATCTTCGCTCTGGCTCACCTGCCGACCTACCAGTGGAACTGGGTGCAGTGCGTGGTGGTCATCGGATCGGCGCGTCTGGTCCTGTCGCTGGCCTATCTGTGCACACGCAACCTCTGGGTGTCGACGCTCGCGCATGTGCTCAACGACTGGACCCTGTTTTCCCTGGGCCTCCTGCTGGCGGCATCCAACCACGCCCCGGCGTGAGCGCCATCGCCTTCCACTTCGCAACGCACAAGGGATGAGACCATGAATCGAATCAGACCCGCCGCCGCGCTGATCGCGGCCGCCTTCGCGTCGATCGGATCGCCGGGGTCCGCGCATGCCGAGCCTCCTGGCGACCTGTCCGATCTGGTGGGTGCGCGCGGCAGCAGCGGAGAAACGCAGATGCAGGCGCGCGGCTACCAGTTCGTGCGGGCGACGCGGGTTCGGGACCAATCGTGGACCTTCTGGTGGAGCGACGTGCAGAAGCAATGCGTCAGCATCGCCACCACCAACGGTCGCTACGCCAGCATCGAGAAGATCCCCACGCAGAACTGCCGCCCGGGTGGCGCGAGCAGCGACGCCGAGCCGACGCCGCCCCAACCCGATGCGATCACGCTGGTCTGCTACGGCAGCGGCCAGCACGCGACGTACTCCTCGCACATGGGCTACGAGTGGAACGACCGCAGCAAGAAGTACGAGCCCATGCAGCGCATGGAGACGGGCAACGAGCAGTTCAACTCCGGCGTGCAGATCGACATCCGGGACGGTCAGGGTCGCATCCACCTCACCGGCAAGATGATCCCGCCGCTCAACTCGGGCGGCACGGAGGGCTGGTGGGCGCTGGAGGATCTCCAGCTGCAGCCGGAGCGCATCACGGCGCGGTACCGGGTGAACGGGCTCAATCGCCCGAGTCTCACCATCGACCGGCGCAGCGGGCTCATCGAGATCAAGGGACTGCCGGGCTTCAGCGGGAAGTGCGATGTCGGGGATTGGGGGGCGGGGAGGAAGTTCTGAATTCCGATCGGCCGCCTCGCCGCACCCTGTCTCCATGGCGAAAGCGCGCCTGCCCGCGCCGCACTACAGTCGCCCTCCATGAGCACCGACCCGAGTTCCGCGCCCGCTTCCGAGTACACCGTCCGCCGTCCGCATCGCAGCGGGTTCATGCAGCTGCGCGGTCTGCGCCACCACGTGCTGCGTTGGGGTCCGGAGCCGGACGGGCAGCGACCGCTGCTCGTCATGGTCCACGGCTGGATGGACGTCGGCGCGTCGTTCCAGTTCATGGTCGACGCGTTCCGCGATGACCGCAGCGTCGTCGCCATCGACTGGCGCGGCTTCGGGCTCACCGACGCCAATGGCAGCGACGCGTACTGGTTCCCGGACTACCTCGGCGATCTGGATGCGCTGCTCGATGCGCTCAGTCCGGATGCGCCCGTGGACCTGCTCGGCCACAGCATGGGCGGCAACATCGCGATGACCTATGCGGGTGTGCGGCCGCAGCGGCTGCGCAAGCTCGTGAACCTCGAAGGGTTCGGGCTGCCGGACACGACGCCCGAGATGGCGCCGGCGCGGCTCGCGAGCTGGCTCGACGAGCTCAAGGAGCCGCAGAGCCTCAAGACCTACGACAGCGTCGAGGGCGTCGCGCAGCGGCTGATGAAGACGAATCCGCGACTCTCCGCCGACAAGGCCGCGTGGCTCGCGCCGCATTGGTCGCGGCAGGGCGAGGACGGGCGCTGGCACATCCTCGGGGATCCGGCGCACAAGCGGACCAATCCGGTCCTCTACAAGCGGGCCGAGGCCCTAGCCTGCTGGTCGCGCATCGAGGCGCCCACGCTGTGGGTGGAGGGCAGCGAGACCCAGCTCGCGCAGTGGTGGGGCGATCGCTATCCGCGTGAGGACTTCGAAACCCGGCTCAGCGTCGTCAAGGACCTGCAGCGCGTCACGCTCCAGCAGGCGGCGCACATGATGCATCACGACCAGCCTGAGGCGCTCGCCCAGGCGGTGCAGGAGTTTCTCGGCTAGCCATCGGCCTTCGCCGTGCCACGACCCCGGCCCTCCCCCCTACCCTCTCCCGCAGTGCGGGAGAGGGGGCAAGAAGGAGCGAGGTTCGCGATTAACCCGGCGACACCACCGCCGCCTGATACGCCGCGATGAACTCCGGCGGCATCCGCTTCGGGCGGCCGCCGCTGATGTCGATGCACACCAGTTCCCAGCGGCCGCGCATCAGCGTCTGGCCGTCGCTCGCGCGGCGCAGCTGGAAGCGGCGCTCCATCGCCAGCTTCCCGTCACCGGACGTCAGCCAGGTGCCCAGGACCAGCGCTTCGCCTTCGAAGGACGGCAGCAAATAGTCGTAACCGCCGTGGCGGATCGCCATCGCGCGGTCGAGCCGGCGGTAGTCCTCGATGTCGAGACCCAGCGCCACCGAGTGCGACCACGCCACCTGCTCGCACCACTTCACGTAGACCGCGTTGTTGGTGTGATTCAGGCCGTCGATATCGGCCGGTTGGGGGCACACCGCCAATCGATGGGGAGACGGATAGTCCCAACCGCTGGACAAGGGGTCGACAGGCGCGGGGATCGCTTCGTTCATCTCGCTCATCTCGCTCATCGGGGGGCGCTCATCTGGGGGTGGGTTCCGTGGGATATCCGACGCTCACGCTCGGGGTGCGACAGGTTAGCGTCGCGAGGCAGGCAGAATGCCGCCCTTTTCCGGCGTCGTCCGTCGCCCGTGCGACCCGCGCGCCAATCGCACATCCCGCACATCCTGCATCTTCCGAATACCTCGCCGACCGGGTCCTGCCGGGTCGGCTCCGCCCTGCTGCCGTCCCGCCGCCCGTCCCCATGAACATCATCGTCACCGAAGAACTCAAGGCCTACATCGATCCCCTGACCGAGGACGAACACGCCGCGCTCGAGCGCAGCATCCTCGCCGAGGGTTGCCGCGACGCGCTCGTGCTCTGGGGGGACATCCTCGTCGACGGCCACAACCGCTACGGCATCTGCACCAAGCACGGCATCCCCTTCCAGACGGTGCAGAACACCCGCTTCAAGTCGATGGAAGACGTCCACCTGTGGATGATCGACCAGCACCTGGGCCGCCGCAGCGTCTCCGACTTCCAGCGCGGCGTGCTCGCCCTGCGCAAGAAGGAGATCATGGAAGCGCGCCGGCTGGCCGTGCTCAACGATCCCGCCCCGGAGGCGCCCGCCGCCGACGCGACCGCCGCGCCGGTGCCCGAAGGCCCGCCGCTGAAGAGCCGCGAAGCCATCGCACGCGCCGCGCGCATCAGCAGCGCCACCGTGACGCAGATCGAGAAGATCCAGAAGGCCGCCGCGCCGGAGCTCGTCGCCGCGGTGAAGTCGGGCGAGGTCTCGATCAGCGCCGCCGCCGTGATCGCCGATCTGCCCGCCGAGGAGCAGGCCGCCGCCGCGGCCGGTGGCAAGAAGGAACTGCGCCAGGCCGCCAAGCGCGTGCGCGAGTCCAAGGTCGGCAAGAAGGCCGCTGGCGACGCCGTCGCCGAAGTGGCCGTCGAGCTGCTGGGCGTGCCGACGAACGAAGACGGTGAGCTCGAAGCCGATCCGGCCGTCGCCCTGCTGCGCGCGCAGGTCGGCGCGCTGCAGGACGAGAACATCAAGTTGCGCGCGCAGGTCGCGGACCTGCAGGCGCAGCTGGCCGCGGCGAAGCAAGCGTCCTCGCCGTTCTGACTCAAAACCCCGTGATCGGCCCGGAGCGCTCCTTTTCCGGGCGTTTGGCCTCCACCTCGTCGAAATACGGTGCCGGGTCTTGCACGCCGGCCTCCGCCTCCCGGCGGTTCATGACGGTCGCGTAGATCACGACGATCGCGACGTAGACGATCAACGCCCCCTGCGAGCCCACCCAGAAGCTGAACGGCCAGCCGAAGAAATCGAAGCTGAGCGCCCGCGCGAAGTACGCGACGCCGAAGGTCACCAGCGCCCACACGACGAGCAGCGTCAGCGTCAGCCGCCAGTTCCCGCGGCGCACCCGGCGGCGCCGGGCGCGGAACATGCCGGAGGGGGTGCCTGAAGGGGGGCCTGCCGGGGGCCCTGGGGGCGTTCCGGACGGGTAACCCGCATCGGGGACAGGCGGTTTTGGACGCATGCCGCCATCTTAGGGAGCCCGTTCGCGTCAGCATGAGAAAATACCCGGCTTCGGGCCCCCTTCGGGGGCTCCACCCTTCGAACGCTTCGAACGAATCATGGACATCGAACACATCAATGCGATCGGCAGCACGCTGGCCGATCTGCAAGCGCGTACCGACGCGCTAAGGGGGTACCTTTGACTACGACCGCAAAGCGCTGCGGTTGAATGAAGTCAACGCCGCCCTGGAGAACCCCAACGTCTGGAACGATCCCAAGCGGGCCCAGGAACTCGGCAAGGAAAAGCGCACGCTGGAACAGGTCGTCGAGACGATCAACCACCTGACGTCCAACATCACCGACAACCTCGAACTGTTCGAGATGTCCAAGGACGACAACGACATCGCCGGCATCCAGACCATCGAGGCCGAGTCCGTCAAGCTGGCCGAGAAGGTCGAGGAACTCGAGTTCCGCCGGATGTTCAGCAACCCGGCCGACCCGCTGAACTGCTTCATCGACATCCAGGCCGGCGCCGGCGGCACCGAGGCCTGCGACTGGGCCGGCATGCTGCTGCGCCAGTACCTGAAGTACTGCGAGCGCAAGGGCTTCAAGACCGACGTCGAAGAGCAGACCGACGACGAGATCGCCGGCATCAAGAGCGCCACCATCAAGGTGGAAGGCGAGTACGCCTTCGGCCTGCTGCGCTCCGAATCGGGCGTGCACCGCCTGGTGCGCAAGAGCCCGTTCGACTCCTCGGGCGGCCGCCACACCAGCTTCGCCTCGCTGTTCGTGTATCCGGAAGTGGACGATTCGATCGAGATCGACATCAACCCGTCGGACGTCCGCACCGACACCTACCGCGCGTCGGGCGCCGGCGGTCAGCACATCAACAAGACCGACTCGGCGGTGCGCCTGACCCACATCCCGACCGGCATCGTCGTGCAGTGCCAGGACGGCCGCAGCCAGCACAGCAACCGCGACGTGGCCTGGAAGCGCCTGCGCTCGCGCCTGTACGACCATGAGATGAAGAAGCGCATGGCCGAGCAGCAGAAGCTCGAGGACAGCAAGACCGACGTGGGCTGGGGCCACCAGATCCGCTCGTACGTGCTGGACCAGAGCCGCATCAAGGACCTGCGCACCAACGTCGAGATCTCCAACACCCAGAAGGTGCTGGACGGCGACCTCGACGCGTTCATCACAGCGTCCCTCAAACAGGGCGTGTAAGAGAAACATTGAGACAAATGCCCCGGCGCTCGATTCCCGGCCCGGGGCTTCTTCATTCCTACAAGGAAGTCCGCCATGCGTGAAGGCACTGCCACCCTGATCCGCCGCGCCGATTACGTCGCGCCGATCTTCTGGATCCGCACCGTCGACCTGTGCTTCGACCTCGATCCGGCCAAGACGCTGGTCGCCAGCAAGATGCGCCTGGAACGCAACGCCGCGGTGCCCCACGGCCCCCTGCGCCTGCATGGCGAGGAACTCAACCTGCTGCGCGTGCTGATCGACGGCGAGAGCGTGTCCTTCCGCCAGGAAGGCCATGAGCTGATCATCGACAACGTGCCCGACGCGGACTTCACCCTCGAGATCCGCAACACCTGCTGCCCGGAGAAGAACACCACGCTGTCGGGGCTGTACACCTCGGGCGGCAGCTTCTTCACGCAGTGCGAGGCCGAAGGCTTCCGCCGCATCACCTACTTCCTGGACCGCCCCGACGTGATGGCGGTCTACACGGTGACGATGCGCGCCGACAAGGCCAGATTCCCGGTGCTGCTGTCCAACGGCAACCTGGTCGAGTCGGCCGAGCTCGACAACGGCCGTCATCTGGCCAAGTGGCACGACCCCTTCCCCAAGCCCAGCTACCTCTTCGCGATGGTCGCCGGCGACCTGGTCGCGCGCGAGCAGCGCATCCGCACCCGCGGCGGCAAGGACCACCTGCTGCAGGTCTACGTCCGCCAGGGCGACCTGGAGAAGACCGAACATGCGATGAACTCGCTGATCGCGTCCGTCGTCTGGGACGAGGCGCGCTTCAACCTGCCGCTGGACCTGGAACGTTTCATGGTCGTCGGCGTGTCCGACTTCAACATGGGCGCGATGGAGAACAAGGGGTTGAACATCTTCAACACCTCGGCGCTGCTGGCCTCCCCCGCCACCGCGACCGACGCGGACTTCGCCCGCATCGAGTCCATCGTCGCGCATGAGTATTTCCACAACTGGACCGGCAACCGCGTCACCTGCCGCGACTGGTTCCAGCTGTCGCTCAAGGAAGGCCTGACGGTCTTCCGCGACCAGGAGTTCAGCCAGGACATGGCCGCCACGCCGAGCGCGCGCGCGGTCTGCCGCATCGAGGACGTGCGCGCGCTGCGCGCCCGCCAGTTCCCCGAGGATGCCGGCGCGATGGCCCACTCGGTCCGTCCCGACGAGTACGTCGAGATCAACAATTTCTACACCGCCACCGTCTACGAGAAGGGTGCGGAAGTGGTCCGCATGTACCAGACGCTGGTGGGCCGCGACGGTTTCGCCAAGGGCATGGCGCTGTATTTCGAGCGGCATGACGGCCAGGCCGTGACCTGCGACGACTTCGCGCAGGCGATCGCGGACGCGAACCCGGGCTCGCCGCTGACGACGCGCCTGGACGCGTTCAAGCGCTGGTACGCACAGGCCGGCACGCCGCGCCTGCAGGCACGCGGCGTCTACGACGCGGCCGCGCAGACCTGGACGCTGACGCTGACGCAATCGAGCGCGGCCACGGCGGGCCAGGCGGCCAAGCTGCCGCAGGTGATCCCGGTCGCGCTCGGCCTGCTGTCGCGCGACGGTCAGGCGCTGCCGCTGATGCAGCAAGGCGAGGATGGCGCCGCCGGCGCCACCGACACCGAGCGCGTGCTGGTGCTGGACCAGGCCGAACAGTCCTTCGTCTTCGTCAACGTGCCGTCCGAGCCGGTGCCGTCGCTGCTGCGCGGTTTCTCCGCGCCGGTGGTGCTGGACGACGGCCTCGGCGACGCCGAGCTGCTGGTGCTGCTCAAGCATGACAGCGACGCCTTCAACCGCTGGGAAGCCAGCCAGCGGCTCGCGCTGAACCGCATCCTGGGCGCGGTGCGCGCGGGCCAGCCGCTGGTGCTGGATGCCGCCTACATCGACGCGATGCGCGCGGTGCTGCGTCATCCGGAGCTGGACCCCGCCTTCAAGGCGCTGGCGCTGCAGCTGCCCGACGAGGCCTACATCGCCGAGCAGCTGGACGTCGTCGACCCGCAGGCCATCCACGCCGCGGTCGAGGCGGCGCAAATGCAGCTGGCCTCGGCGCTGCAGGCCGACTGGGCCTGGGCCTTCGACGCGCACCAGGTGACCACCGGCTACAACCCGGACCCGGTGCAGAGCGGCAAGCGCGCGCTGGTGAACCTGTCGCTGGCGATGCTGGTCCTGAACGCGGCCCGCGGCGGCGACGGGGTGTGGCCGGGCCGCGCGTACCAGCGCTTCAAGGACGCGACCAACATGACCGACCGCATGGGCGCGCTGTCCGCGCTCGTGAACGCGCATGCGGAGCTGGCCGACAGCGCGCTGGCGCGCTTCCATGCCCAGTTCAAGGGCGAGGCGCTGGTCATCGACAAGTGGTTCGCGCTGCAAGGCCGCGCGGCCGAGCGCGACGGCAAGACCTTCGCGAAGGTCAAGCAGCTGATGAAGCACCCCGACTTCACGCTGAAGAACCCGAACCGCGCGCGCAGCCTGATCTTCTCGCTGGCGATGTTCAACCCGGCCGCGTTCCACCGCGCCGATGCGGCGGGCTACGTCTTCTGGGCGGAGCAGGTGCTGGCGCTGGACGCGATCAACCCGCAGGTCGCCGGCCGACTGGCGCGCGTGATGGACCGCTGGACCGCGCTGGCCCAGCCGTACCGCAGCGCCGCGCGCGAGGCCATCGCCCGCGTCGCCGCCAAGCCGGACCTGTCCAACGACGTGCGCGAGATCATCCAGCGCGCGCTGGCGTCCGACACGCAGGCCGAGCCCGCCCCCTGATTCGCAACCATCGGAGTCGTTTCATGAGTCAACGCGTCAGCCTGACCCAATACCTCGTCGAGCAGCAGCGGCTGCACGGCCACATCCCCCAGCAGCTGCGGCTGCTGATCGAGGTGGTCGCCCGCGCCTGCAAGCGCATCGCCATCAGCGTCAACAAGGGCGCGCTGGGCGATGTGCTGGGCACGGCCGGGTCCGAGAACGTGCAGGGCGAGGTCCAGAAGAAGCTGGACATCATCGCCAACGAGGTGCTGATCGAAGCCAACGAGTGGGGCGGCCATCTGGCCGCGATGGCCTCGGAGGAGATGGAGAGCATCCACCTGGTGCCCAACCGTTTCCCGCAGGGCGAGTACCTGCTGATGTTCGATCCGCTGGACGGCTCGAGCAACATCGACGTGAACGTGTCGATCGGGACGATCTTCTCGGTGCTGAAGAAGCCCGAAGGCGCCAAGGGCATCAGCGAAGAGGACTTCCACCAGCCCGGCACCGCGCAGGCGGCGGCCGGCTACTGCGTCTACGGACCGCAGACGACGCTGGTGCTGACGGTGGGCGACGGCGTGGCGATGTTCACACTGGACCGCGAGCAGGGTTCGTGGGTGCTGACCGCCGACGACGTGAAGATCCCCGCGGACACCAAGGAGTTCGCGATCAACATGTCCAACATGCGGCACTGGGACGCGCCGGTGAAGCGCTACATCGACGAGTGCCTGGCCGGCACGACGGGTCCGCGCGGCAAGGACTTCAACATGCGCTGGATCGCGTCCATGGTGGCGGACGTGCACCGCATCCTGACCCGCGGCGGCGTCTTCCTGTACCCGTGGGACAAGCGCGAGCCGAACAAGGCCGGCAAGCTGCGCCTGATGTACGAGGCCAACCCGATGGCCTTCCTGGTCGAGCAGGCCGGCGGCGCGGCGACCAACGGCCGCCAGCGCATCATGGACCTGCAGCCGGGCAAGCTGCACGAGCGGGTCTCGGTCGTGCTGGGCTCGAAGAACGAGGTCGAGCGGGTGACGCAATACCACCTGGAGGCCGACCAGGCCAAGTGAGGGAAAGCATCGATCCGGCGCGAGCCGGATCCCTCACCTCGCCCCCGCAGAAGGCCGCTCGATGAGCGGCCTTCCTGCTTCCGGGCCCCTCCGCCGCTCAGCCTCTCAGAACAGACGGCCTTCGTCGCGCCTGTCGTCCTTGCCGTCGTTGCCGTCGTTGCCGTCGTTGCCGTCGCTGCCGTCGCTGCCGTCGTTGCCGCGATCGGCGGCGGCAGGCTTGTCGCCATTCTTGAGCTCGGCGAACTTCGCGGCCATCGTCGGATTGCCCTTGGTCAGCTTCTTGATCGTCACGTCCTGCGCCTTGTCATTGGCCAGGCGCAGGTTGCGATCGGTGCCCAGCAGCGCTTCCTTGGTCTTCTGCAGGTGGTCGATGGACTTGTCGATCTCGTCGATCGCCGTCTGGAAGCGCCGCGACGCCAGTTCGTAGTTCTTCCCGAACGCCGACTTGAAGCCCTCGAGCTGCGCTTCGAAGTGGGTGATGTCGATGTTCTGCGCCTTGACCAGCGCCAGCTCCGTCTTGTACTTCAGCGAGTTCATCGCCGCGTTGCGCAGCAGCGTGATGATGGGAATGAAGAACTGCGGCCTCACCACGTACATCTTCGGATAGCGGTGGAAGACGTCGACGATGCCGGTGTTGTAGAGCTCGCTCTCCGGCTCCAGCAGCGAGACCAGCACCGCGTACTCGCAGCCCTTCTCGACGCGGTCCTTGTCGAGTTCCTTGAGGAAGTCCTCGTTGCGGTTCTTCGTGGCGGTGCGGTCGTTCTCGTTCTTCATCTCGAACATGATCGAGACGATCTCCGTGCCGGACTCATCGGCGTCGCGGAAGATGTAGTCGCCCTTGCTGCCCGAGCGCGCGTCGTTGTCCTTCTCGAAGTAGGCGCGCGGGAACGCGGTCGCGCGGATGCGGTTGAACTCGGTCTCGCAATGCTGTTCGAGGGTCTCGCCGACCATCTTGGTGGACAGCCGCGCCTTCATGTCGCGCAGGCGCTCGATGGCGTCGTCGCGGTCCTTGATCTGCGTCTCGTACTTGTCCTTGAGCGATTTCTCGGCGAGCTGCTTCTCGAGCTCGGCGCGTTCGAGGCCGCTGCGCAGCTGGTCGCGTTCCTTCTCCACCGCGACGACGGCCTTCGACAGGGCCAGCTGCTGCGCCACGCCGGCCGCGTCCAGCTTCGCCTTCAGGCCCTGGATCTCGGCGTCCTTCGCCGCGGCGGCCTCCTGGGCCTGCTTCTCCAGCGCGCTCAGCGCCTCGCTCACCGCGAGCTTGCGCTGCACCTCGCCGGCGTCGAGTCTGGCCTTCAGTTCCTGGATCTCGCCGTCCTTCAGCGCGGCGGCCTTCTGCAGTTCGCCGGCCGTCTTCGCCTGCGCCAGCTCCACGGCGTTGCGCTTGTCCTGCTCGGCCAGCGCGAGCCGCTCATGCAGCTGCTTCTCGAAGTCGGTGTCGCGCACCTGCTTGAGGATGTCGGCGTATCCCGCCTCGTCGATCTTGAAGGCCTTGTGGCAGTGCGGGCAGATGATGTCATGCATGGCGGATTCTCGCCGTCGATTCAGAAGAAGGTCCGCACGCCGCCGATGACCCGGTAGCCGTCGTCGACCGTGTAGAGCAGCGGCCACTTGTCGAAGGTCGTGCAGGGGTGGCCGACGCCGAAGGCGATCAGGTCGCCGACCTGCAGCAGCAGCGCGCCACCGTCCGAGCCGCTGCCGCCCTCCCCGCCGGCATCGACATACGCATGCTGGTCGTTGAGCTTCGTGACCGCCCAGTGGGCCGGCGTCGCCCGCGGCGCGTCATGCAGACTCGGGCGGTACCACCACAGCGGTTGCGGCAGGCAGGCGTCGTAGCTCAGGTCGCGTCGGCCCGCCGTGCAGATCGCGCGGCCCGGTTCGGGCACCGACTGCACATACGCCCAGACCTCGATCGCGTTGCGCAGCCCGGGACCGTCGCCCCACAGCGCGCCGGCGCGCTGCCGCATGCGGTCCTGCATGCGCTCGTACTGCAGGCTGTCGTGGCTGAGGTAGCAGCCGCTGCGCAGGACCACGCGCAGCGCATGGCCGGTGCCGGCCGCCTCGACCGACGCCAGCGTCTTCGCCGCCATGTCGAAGAAGGCCGAACCGCCCGCGGTCAGCAGCACCTCGTCCGCCGCGAACCAGCCCTCGGCGCAGCCCAGGCGCGTCAGCTCTGCGACCGTCTCGATCATCGTCAGCGCGCCGAGTTCCACGCGCGCCGTGTCGTCACCGCTGTAGACGCCCTCGAAGGCTTCCACGCCTCGCAACACGATCGTCGGCGCGGCATCGCGGATGAGGCGGCCCAGCGCGACGCCGTCCGCCATCGTCCGGACGCCGGTGCGCCCGCCCGGCGTGCCGACTTCCAACAGCACTTGAAGGGGCCGTTTCAGGCCGCGCTCGACAGCGGCGCGGCGCAGCACATCCAGGCCCGCGGCGGAGTCGACCAGCAGATAGAAATCGAAATCGGGCGACGCTTCCAGCTCGCGGAACACCAGCTCCAGGTCCGCCTTGCCGATCAGCTGATTCGCCAGCACCACGCGCGGCACGCCGAAGCGCCGGTACGTGCGCACATGCGCCGCCGTCGCCGCCGTCATGCCCCAGGCGCCTTCGTCGAACTGACGCTGGAAGAGCTGGGGCGCCATCGTCGTCTTGCCGTGCGGGGCGAGGCTCACGCCTGCGCGCGCCGTGAACTCGCGCATCCAGCGCGCGTTGTGGGTCAGCGCCGACTCCTTCAAGATGGCCGCGGGCAACGGCAGGTCGCCGGCCAGCAGCGACAACCCCAGCGCGCCGAGCCCGCTCAGCGGCACGCCTTCGGCAACCGCGGGCAGTCCCTTGAGCGTGCCGGGCAGCGGCTCGGCCTCGAGGGCGGCGAGCGTGAGCGTCACCGGCGCAGGGCCGGGCGGGTGGTCGTGATGGTGGTGGTCGCGGTCGAGGGGGCTCATGGCGCGCCATGTTGCCACCGACGGCGCCCACCTGTGGCGCCCCACCTGTGGCGCGATGCGCCGCCAAAGAAAAAGCCGCTTGGGAGAACCCAAGCGGCTTTTCAGATTGGTGCCGATGAAGAGAGTCGAACTCCCGACCTTCGCATTACGAATGCGCTGCTCTACCAACTGAGCTACATCGGCGCTGTCGCGAACAACAGAGTCTACGACTATAGCGCAGATTTTCGAGGTCGACAATTTCCGCGCCGCCGTCGCACGGAGACAACGCCCGCGCCGATTCACTCCTCGCCCAGATTCCCCTGCACGCGCTTCAGCAGTGCGGCGAGCTGCGACTGCTCCTCCGCGCTCAACCCGGCGAGCGCCTGCACCGAGACCTGCTTCGCCTGGCGCTTGAGCTCGCGCTGCACCGTCAAGCCGGCCTCGCTGACGCTCAACCGCACCTGGCGGCGATCGACCTCGTCGGTCTTCGCGTCGAGCAGGCCCTTGTCCCGCAAGGTCTTGATCAGCCGCGCCAACTGCGCCTTGTCCCGCCCGCTGTGCAACGCGAGATCGCTCTGCGTGGCACCGGGGTGCCGCTCGAAGAAGAACAGCACCTTGCCTTCCATGTGCGTGATGTCCTGCGGGCCGTCGCGCAGGAAGCGGTACTGCAACGCGCGGTAGCGATGCATCACCGAATGCACCAGCTCCAGCACGTCCTCGTCCTTGCCCCTTCGGCCCGTGGTGTTGGTTGACATTGTCAATCGTTTCGTCGCAAGATGGATGACATTGTCAACGATATCGAGATCAACCGCAATGAAGCCCGATCCCCTGAACACGCCCAGCCCGTCCACGACGGACGCCCTCCCTTCGATGTCTTCCGCCAGCCGCGTCCAGCGCGTTCGCCATGAACTCAAGCGCCGCGAGCTGACGGTCATTGGCGTCGACGACGTGACGCCCAACTTCCGCCGCGTGACCCTGACCGGCGATTCACTCGCCGACTTCGTCAGCGCGTCCTTCGACGACCACGTGAAGCTGATCTTCGCGCCCGATGCCGACGGTGCGCCGGTCATGCGCGACTACACGCCGCGCCGCTTCGACAATGCGGCACGCGAGCTGGTGATCGAATTCGCCCAACATGGCGACGGCCCCGCCGCGGCCTGGGCCGCACAGGCGCAGCCGGGTCACACCCTGACCGTCGGCGGACCGCGCGGCTCCTTCATCATTCCGACCGACTTCGACTGGCACCTGCTGGTCGGCGACGAGACCGCCCTGCCCGCCGTGGCGCGCCGCCTCGAGGAACTGCCCGCTGGCGCACGCGTCATCGCGCTGCTCAACGTGCCGGAAAGCGATCGCCGCGCCTTCGACACCCGGGCCGACATCGACCTGCACTGGGTCGACGGCGACGACGCGCTGCTGTCGGCCGCCCGCTCGCTGAGCCTGCCGTCCGGCGAGGGCTACGCCTGGTGCGCCGGCGAGGCCGTTGCGATGGCCGCCGTGCGACGCATCCTCGTCGACGAGAAGGGTCACGACCGGCATGCGATCCGCGCGTCGGCCTACTGGAAGCGCGGCGCGAGCCACCATCACGAGCAGTTGGAGTGAGGCGACCCGTAAGGCGACCCCTGAGGCGACCCGTGAAGCGGCCGCTGCCTCACTTTCGCTTCACACGTGCATGGCACACTGCCCCGCATGTCTGAAGTCCTGCATGACCCGCGCTGGCGCAACGCCTGGCGTTTCCTCTTCCTGGCGGTGGTGGCCGGCGCGAGCTGGCTGGCGTTCTCGCCCCATCCGCCGCCGGCGGCCGACCTCGGCTGGGACAAGGCGAATCACTTCACCGCCTTCGGCACGCTGGCCTTCATCGGCATGCAGGGCGTGGCCGCCGGTCCGCGCCGCCGCTGGATCGTCCTGGCGACGCTGCTGGCCTACGGCGTGGCGATCGAGCTGGTCCAGTCGCAGATCCCCGGTCGCGATGCCGACGCGCAGGACGTGCTCGCCGACATGATCGGCGCCGTGATCGGCGTCGCGGTGCACGCGCTGGTGCTGCGCTTGTTCACGCCGCGGGCGGCTCCGGCTCGCTGAGTTCCCGGCGCGACATCGCGATCGCCACCGCCTGCGCGCGGTTGTTCGCGCCCAGCTTGCGCAGGATCTTGCGCACGTGGTTCTTGACCGTGAACATGCTGATGCCCAGCTGGATCGCGATCCCCTCGTTGCTCAGGCCGGCGCGCAAGCCCTCGACGATCTGCTGCTCGCGCGGCGTCACCAGCGATCCCGCCCGACGCGGCAAGGCCTGCCCCCGCGACTGCAGGCGCGCCCGCCGCCAGGCGGCGTGCAGCGCCGGCGTCAGCAGCTCCAGGCGGCGCAGGTGGTCGTCCTCCCAGCCCTCTCCGGCGAACAGGAACAGGCCCTGCGGCCGATCGCCGTCGGCGGCGACGCCATGCAGCGCCAGCTCCCGCAGGCCTGCCTCCAGCAGCGGCTGGAACAGCGCCGAGTCCGATTCCCGCGCGAGATCGATGTGCAGCGGCCGCCGCCCGTCGCCCCAGCGGCGGATCAGATGCAGCCACAAGCCGTGGTCCGACGATTCGAGCTGTGAGTGCAGCGCGTCGCCGATGGGCTTCAGATGGAAGAGCTGCGCCGCCAGCCGCGGCGACGGCGACTGATCGCCGACGCAGACCATCAGCCGATGCGGCAGCAGCGGTTGCAGCCGATTCTGGCTCCACACGAAGAACTGCGCCGGCGTCGCCGGCTGGCGCGCGCTCCACAAGGCCTCGAGCAGACG
This sequence comes from uncultured Burkholderiales bacterium, assembly GCA_966211105.1. Classification (GTDB taxonomy): domain Bacteria; phylum Pseudomonadota; class Gammaproteobacteria; order Burkholderiales; family Burkholderiaceae_C; genus Roseateles. The sequence continues at coordinate 15,071 of CBIHMU010000033.1, read as the reverse complement.
CTCGGCCAGCACGCGGTCCTGCAGCCACGACAGCGGGAGGCCGTCTCCGTCGGCCAGACCGGCGAACGGCAGGGCGATCGCCGGCAGCCCGGGCGCAGAAGCGGTCGAGACCAGCGCAGGGGTCGATGGGGAGGTCAGCGACGAGGACATCGAGGGCGGCGTCATGGGCGTGGCGTCATGCGTATGGGCAAGGGCAGCGGCGTGGGCGGCGGCGTGAAGCCGGATCGCCGTCAGCCTGCCCGCGCGGCGTGACGTCCCGATGAATCGACGGCGCGCGCGTCGTCGGTGCGCTCCCGGCCTTGCGCCACTGCCGTCGACCGATCGCGGGTACCCGCCTTGCCCTACCTGACATCGGGTGGCAGTTGAGCCGTCCCGACGGATCCCGCCGAGCGGCCCGTGCCGGGCGGGGACGCGGCAAATCGGCTACCGTTGTCGTCCGGCCCTTTCCCCCCCCCGGGGCCGCAGGAGTTGCTTGCATGTCGGATCACGATCTGCCGCCGGCGCGGCGCGACCTCGCGCGCCGTTTCGAAGCGGTGCGGCGCCATACGCTGACGCTGGCCGAGCCGCTGTCGGTCGAAGACCAGGCCGCGCAGTCGATGCCGGACGCGAGCCCGGCCAAGTGGCACCAGGCCCACACCAGCTGGTTCTTCGAAGCGTTGCTGCTGCGCCCGCACCTGCCGGGATACCAGCCGCTCGACGAGTCCTTCCACTTCCTCTTCAACTCGTATTACGAAGGCCTCGGCCCGCGCCATCCCCGCCCGCAGCGGGGCCTGCTGACGCGGCCGTCGCTGGATCAGGTGCGCGCCTACCGGCGCCATGTCGACACGCACATCCGTCAGTTGATCGCGCGCTGCAGCGACGCGCAGTGGGACGAGATCGCGCCGACGCTGACGCTCGGCCTGCATCATGAGCAGCAGCACCAGGAGCTGCTCCTGACCGACGCGCTGCATCTGCTGTCCTGCCATCCGTGGCGGCCCGCCCTGATGGACAGCACGCCCGCGCCGATCGCGGCCGGCACGAGCGACTGGCTGGGCCATGAGGGCGGCCTCGTCGAGATCGGCCGCGACGTGCGCGCCGAAGGCGCGACGCCGGCGGCGTTCGCCTTCGACAACGAGGGGCCGCGCCATCGCGTCTGGCTGGAGCCCTTCGAGATCGCGAGCCGGCTCGTGACCTGCGGCGACTTCCTGCGCTTCATCGAGGCCGGCGGCTACCGCGAGCCGCGCTGGTGGCTGTCCGACGGCTGGGCCACGGTGCAGCAGCAGGGCTGGCGGGCGCCGATGTACTGGGTGGACGAGGGCGGCGATCCGTCCGCGGACGCAAGCACTGGCACCCGGACTGGCATCGGTCAGCGCTGGTCGGTGTTCGGCCTGCACGGGCTGCGTCCGATGGACCCGGCCGCGCCGGTGATGCAGCTCAGCTTCTACGAGGCCGCCGCGTATGCGGAATGGGCTGGCGCCCGGCTGCCCAGCGAGCAGGAATGGGAGGCCGCGTCGGCCTTGCCCGGCATCGAACAGTTGGACGACCAGGTCTGGCAGTGGACCCGCTCGGCCTATCACCCGTATCCCGGCTTCCGGCCGTTGGACGGTGCCGCGTCCGAATACAACGGCAAGTTCATGGTCGGCCAGCTGGTGCTGCGCGGCGGCAGTGTGGCGACGCCGCCCGGCCACACGCGCCCGACCTACCGCAACTTCTTCCCGCCGGCCGCGCGCTGGCAGTTCACCGGGCTGAGACTGGCCCGCGATGCGCGACCCCGCGCGGAGACCCACGCATGAGCAGTTTCGCCGAGGACCTTCACGCGGCGCTGGCCGGACCCGAGCACGCGATTTCCCCGAAGTACTTCTATGACACGCAAGGCTCGGCCCTCTTCGAGCAGATCTGCGACCTGCCGGAGTACTACCCGACGCGCACCGAGCTCGCCCTGCTGCGCCGCTTCGCCGACGACTTCGCCGCGCGCATGGGGCCGGGCGCCCAGTTGATCGAGTACGGCGCCGGCGCGCTGGTGAAGGTGCGCCTGCTGCTGGAACGCACGCAGCAGCTGCACAGCTTCGTGCCGGTGGACATCTCCGGCCCGCACCTGCTGGCCGCCTGCGAGTCGCTGCAGCGCGAGCACCCCGCGCTGCGCATCCTGCCGGTGGTGGCCGACTTCACCCGCATGCATGTGCTGCCCGACGCGCCGACGGACGGCCGGCGCGTGGGTTTCTTCCCCGGATCCAGCATCGGCAACTTCAATCCGGACGAGGCGCTGGCGTTCCTGCGGCTCCTGCGCGAGGAGCTCGACGGCGGCGCGCTGCTGATCGGCGTGGACCTCATCAAGGACCCCGCCCGGCTGCATGCCGCCTACAACGATGCCCAAGGCGTGACGGCGCGCTTCAACCTCAACCTGCTCCGCCACGCCCAGCGCGAGCTGAAGCTGGAATGCGACCCGGACGGCTTCGACCACTACGCGTTCTACGACCCGCGCCAGCATCGCATCGAGATGCACCTGCTGCCGCGCGGCGAGCAGCACCTGCAGTTGCAGGGTCGCCGCTACACGCTGGTGCCCGGCGAGAGCCTGCACACGGAGAACTCGTACAAGTACAGCGTGGAGAGCTTCCAGGCGCTGGCGCGGGAGGCCGGATTCAAGCCGTCAGCGCATTGGACGGACGATCAGCGCTGGTTCAGCCTGCACTGGCTGGAGGCCTGACGCGCCGCTCGCCCCGGGGACGCAAGGACGCGGGGACTTCGGGGACGCCGGCAAGCCGGCGGACGCATCGGCGCGGGAGGCCGCGCTTCGATCAGGCGTCGTAGCCGTAGACGTCGGCCAGCTTGCTCAGCAGCGCCGGTTCGTCCTTGGTCGCGAAGAAGTACGGGAACAGCGTGCGCGAGCGGCTGTCCTCGTTCAGCGAACCGCCGAACTTCTTGACCTGTGTCGCGCCGTAGGCCAGCGACAGGCTCATCAGCACCGCCGGGGCGCCGACGCTGCGGTGCAGCCGCTCCTCGCCGTGCGGCTGGAAATCCAGCATCCGGCGGTAGAAGCCCTTGTGGCGAGGATTGACCTCGATCACCAGGAACTCGGCCCCCCAATGGTGGGCCGCATGCAGGTAGGCCAGGTGGAACAGGCTGGCCAGCACGAGCTTGGACGGACCTTCAGGATCGGCGGCCAACCGGGTGAATTCGCACAGCTGCCAGCCTTGACGGCGCATGCCGGCCATCTCCGCCGGGAAACTCTGGTCCGCGGCCAGGTTGCCGCCGTCACGCCGCAAGCCCAGCGTCGACACCAGCCGACCTTCCCAATAAGCGCCCAGGGTCACGTCCGCAGACCGGCTCAGCCTGTAACCCCGTGACGCGTACCGACGTTCCAGCAGCGCATGTCCGGTGCCCTCCATGAGTGCACGGATCTCGATGCGGCCAAACTCCGTCTCACGGGAAACGAGCTCCACGGAATCGGAGCGGAGAAACGACATCTCCGAACCAATGGACTGCAGCGCCTGCAAAGGGCTTGCGGGCGCTTCCAATTCAATGTTCGACATGCGAGATTCGTCGCTCATTCCCAACTCCAGACTGCTTGGTTATCAAGGGCGAGTCTATGACCTACTCAAAGTAGTTACTGCCGGCCGCTACGATAGTTAACAAATGCGACCCTCGTCTTACGGGTCTGTCCCGGGTCCCGACCCGGGTCAATCCCTTGCCAGGGCGAAACCCCGCATTTGAGGGAATTCCGTTACAAAGCGGACGCCCACTTGGGGAACCGCGCCGTCCCTCGCCGCCACGTGCATTGCCCGAGTTCCCCGCCCTTGGGGGTCACGCCTCCCGGCGCGAGACTTGTTGCAGGCGTAACCAGATGCAATTGGTTCAAATGCCGAATTCATGGGACAGCTCACCCCCACTTTTTTGCTGAAATCCATACAGCATCTGGGGATATTTGTCGCTTCACGCCCTGCTTGTCCGTCATTCGACCAACAAGTTCGTATCTCGTTGCGTCCGACCACCGGTCGTGAAATCGGTCACGAACGGGCTCACACACACGGTTGAGCGGCCAGCCCATCCAGGCGCTGACGCGCTTCGGCCATCAAGGCGTCGACACGCCCGTCCGCCTGTGCGGCGATGGCGTCCAGGTCGAACATGGCGGCAAGTTCGTTGGGCGAAATGGATGCCGGCGGCAGGTCGCCGACGTCGAGCGCCAAGCGCAGCAGTTGCTGGAGCGAGCCTTCGCCCTGGCGCACGCGGTGGATCAGGTCGCGGATCATCGCGCCCGTGCGCTGGCGTCCCAGGCGCGGCAGCAGGAGATGCTCGAGGCGCTCGCTGGCCACCAACCCCTGGCGTTCGAGGACATGCGCCCGCATCCGGTCCGCCCGGATCACGGGCTCCGCCAAGGCACGATTGAGCGCCAGCACCGCCGCATGCGCGCCGCCCATCAGGCCGCTCCACTCCGCCAATTCGGCCTGGTGCTGGCCAAGCCCACGCTCATGCTCGGGGGTCATGCATCCCATCAGGCCGGCGACGCGCTGCGGCGCGCGCTGCACCGCCGCCATCGCCTGCAGGGCCGCGACCGGGTTCTTCTTGTGCGGCATCGACAGGCAGGCGCCGTAGCCCTCGCCGGGGGGCTCGTTGAGTTCGTCCACCTCGGCCTGCGCCATCAGCGCGAAGTCCTGCGCCAGCTTGCCGAGGTTGCCGCAGAGCAGGCCGACCTCCAGCCCCAGGCGCAGCCAGCGGTCGCGCTGCGTGTGCCAGCACATGTCGGGGCGCGGCAGCGAGAGTTCCGCGGCGACGGCGACCAGCATGTCGTCGGCGCGATCGCCCATCGCGTCCAGCGTGCCGACCGCGCCGCCGAGCTGCAGCAGCAGCGAGGCCTGGCCCTGCTCGCGCAGCCGTTCGGCGCTGCGCAGCAGCGGCATCAGCCAGTTCATGAGCTTGTAGCGCAGGCTGATCACCTGCGCCGGCTGCATCATCGTGCGGCCCAGCATCGGCACGGCGGCATGGCGCTCGGCCAGATCCAGGAGCTGCCCGCAGAGCTGCTGCAGGTCGTCGTCGAGCAGGCGCAGCGCCTCGCGGGTGCGCAGCACCATCGCGGTATCGACGAGATCCTGTGCCGACGCGCCGCGGTGCACGTAGACCGCAGCGGCGGGATCGAACAGCGCGACCGTCTCGCGCAGGCGCTGCACGACCGGCAGGGCCAGGTTGCCGCTGTGCGGCGCGGCGGCGATCAGCGCCGGCACGTCGTAGAGTTCGGCGCGGCACAGGCTGGCGATGGCCTGCGCCGCCGGCGCCGGAATCAGCCCCACGCGGGCCGCCGCGCGGGCGAGCGCGGCCTCCACATCCATCATCGACTGGACCACCGCGGTCGGCGAGAACACCGATTCCATCGCGGTGGACGACAAAAAAGCCTCGAACAGCATCCAACGTCCTTTAAGGACTTCGGATGCTATCGAGGCTGCCGCGTACGCCGTACTCAAGCAAACCCGCTTGGGGTTTGTCTCGGCCGGTGATCGCCCGTCGGCGTCCCCGGATCCAGGGGAGCGCCGGCGGAGGTCTCAATGCCGGTTCAGTGCGTCCGCTTCAGTTGGCCGGGACGTACATCTGGGCCAGGCGGCTCATCAGGCGCAGCGACAGGCGATGCATCGTGATGACCTCCAGCAGGCCGTTGCGGTGCAGCTCGACGACCTTCGCGTCGGGCAGCTCGGCCAGGGCCTTCTCATTGATGGTCAGGAAGCCGTCCACGTCGAGCTTCTCGCCGCTGGGCAGCTGCGCCTCGAAGCGCATGTCCTGCAGCAGGTCCAGGTCCTGCAGCAGTTCGCAGGCCTGGCGGGTGCGCTCGGCCTCGCGCTCGAAGTCCTCGCAGAACTGCTTGGCGTTGAGCAGCAGATCGGTCGCCTCGCCGTCCGCCTTGAACAGCGGCTCGCCGTCGGTCTCGGAGAACGCGCCCGAGCCCATGTCCAGACACAGCGCCATGTCGGCGGTGTTCTCCTCGATGCGGGCCATCGCGAAGGGCCAGCGGCGGATGTAGGCCGGCACGTAGCGGCCGGTCCACTGGCCGTCCTTGATGAACAGGTTGCTGCCCTGGCGCAGGCCGAACACCGCCAGCGGGGCCACCGCCGGACGCTGGCCGTCGACCGCCTGGCCGACGCGCACGAACACCACCGGGTACTCGAGGCTGGCGTCGGCGAACTCGGCCACGGCGACGAACAGCGAGTTCAGCTGCGTCACGCGGTCCAGCACCGGGGCGCCGATCTTCATGCGCGTGTTCTTGTGCTGCACGCGGTCCACGGGGACCAGGTTCTCATACATCGGGGGGTTGCTCATTGATTCACTCCATCGTCCGCCAGTCGCGAGACCAGCACCTTGTCCACACGCTTGCCGTCGAGGTCGACCACCTCGAATCTCCACGCGTCCCACTCCGCCACATCGGCCGTGCGCGGCAGACGCCCCAGCAGCAGCATCACCATGCCGGCCAGGGTGTTGTAGCGCCCACGGTCCTCCTCGGGCAGTTCCTTCAGATCCAGGCGGTCCTTCAGCTCGGTGACCGGGATCAGGCCGTCCATCAGCCAGCTCCCGTCCTCGCGCTGGACCGCCCAGGCGTCCGCGCCATCGGACGAGTTGAACTCGCCCGCGATGGCTTCCAGGACGTCGCGCATCGCGACGACGCCCTGCACTTCGCCGTATTCGTCGACGACGAACACGAGCGGCGTCTCCGACCCGCGCATGTGCGCGAGCAGTTCCATGCCGGACAGCGTCTCGGGCACGAAGACCGGCGCTTCCAGGCCGGTCGACAGGTCCAGCGACTCGCCGGCCAGCGAGCGCGCCAGCAGGTTCTGCGCGCTGACCGTGCCGACCACGTCGTGCAGCCCGCCGCGGCAGACCGGGTAGCGGCTGTAGCCGTGCGCGCGCAGGATCTGCAGCATCTGGTCGGGCCGGTCGGTGATGTCCAGCCACGCGATCTCGGCGCGCGGGATCATCATCGAGCCGATCTGGCGCTCGTCCAGGCGGAACACGTTGCGCACCATCTGGTGCTCGTGTTCCTCGATCACGCCGGCGTCCCGACCTTCGTCGAGGCTGGCGGCGATCTCTTCTTCCGTCACCGCGCGGTTGGCGCGGCCGCCCATGCCCAGCAGCTTGAGCGTGAACTCGGTGCAGAAGCTCAGCAGCTTGACGAAGGGCCGCGTCACCAGCGACATGATCTCCATCGGCGGCGCGACCAGGCGCGCGACGTTCTCCGGGTACATCTGGCCCAGGCGCTTGGGGACGAGTTCGCCGAAGATGATGGTCACGAAGGTCAGCACCAGCACGACCAGGCCGGTGGCGGTGATGTCCGCGGCGCGCGCGCTCAGCGGCGTGTTGGCGCGCAGCACGTCGGCCAGCGGACCGGAAAAGGCGGCCTCGCCGACGATGCCGTTGAGCACGCCGATGGAGGTGATGCCGATCTGGACCGTGGACAGGAACTTGGTGGGGTTCTCGTGCAGGTCCATCGCGGCCTGCGCCCCGGCCTCGCCGCCCTCCACCATCACTTGCAAGCGTGCCTTGCGGGAAGCCGTGAGGGCCATCTCCGACATGGCGAACAAACCGTTGAGCAGGATCAGGAAGAGAACTAGGGCGGTATCCATTGACAGCGCGGACCGGGTACTAACCCCGAGTCGCGCCCAAAACACAAGGTCGGCAAGGTTAGCAGAGCCTGTGTGACATCGGCACCGCAGAATCCCGCTATGCATTACCTCATCGGCGATCTCCAGGGCTGCTGCGACGCGCTGGCCCGGCTCCTGGAAAAGATCGATTTCTCCCCGTCCCGCGACCGGCTCTACCTCCTGGGGGATCTGGTGAACCGCGGCCCCGATTCCCTGACGACCTTGCGTCGGCTGCAGTCGCTGGGCGACGCGGCGCAGTGCCTGCTGGGCAACCACGACCTGCACCTGCTCGCCACGGCGGCGGGGGTGCGGGCCCCGCACAAAGGGGACACCCTGGACGCGATCCTGCAGGCGCCGGACCGCGAGGCGCTGCTCGAGTGGATGCGCCGGCAGCGGCTGGCGATGCGCGCACAAGGCTGGCTGATGGTGCACGCGGGCGTCGTGCCGCAGTGGGACGCGGACGAGACGCTGGCGCTGGCCGAAGAGGTGCACGCGCTGCTGCGCGGCCCGGAGCTGGCGGAGTTCCTCCCGCAGATGTACGGCAACGAACCGGACCGATGGAAGGACGAACTGACGGGCGTGCCGCGGCTGCGTTTCATCATCAACGTGCTGACGCGGATCCGCTTCTGCAACGCCAAGGGCCGGCTGGACTTCAAGACCAAGGAAGGCCTGGGCACGGCGCCGGAAGGCTTCATGCCCTGGTTCGAGGTGCCGGAGCGGCGCACGGCGGGGCACCCGATCGCGTTCGGACACTGGTCGACGCTGGGGCTGGTGCAGCGGCCGGACCTGCTGGCGCTGGACACCGGCTGCGTCTGGGGCGGCGAGCTGACGGCCGCCCGCGTCGCGGACGGCGAAGCGCAGGAGATCATCCAGGTGGCGTGCGCGCAGGCGAAGAAGCCCGGCGCGGACTGAGCCGGCTTCCCTCGGAGGCGTCGCGGCGCGCTTACAATGCGCGCCTTCCTCCAGGAGATGTGGCCGAGTGGTTTAAGGCAGCGGTCTTGAAAACCGCCGAGGGTTCGCGCCCTCCGTGAGTTCGAATCTCACCGTCTCCGCCAGGAACACTTTAGAAATGGGCCTTGTAGCCCAACGTTCGCGCCGCCTGAAGCAATGAGTTGCTAAGCGCCGCCGCCTCAGCGATATTCGCAATTCGCGAATACCGAATATCACGCTGAGATGGATCTCAAACCCCAAGACCTGCTGGTGCTGCTGAAGGCCGCGGCGCATCCGCCGCAACGTTGGACCTATGCCTCGCTGGGCGAGGCACTAGCGATGAGCGCCTCGGAGACGCATGCGAGCGTCAAGCGGGCCGTCGCTTCCGGCTTGGCCGTGGCACCCGCCCGCGGTGAATGGTCGCCCGTTCACTCCAACCTGCTGGAGTTCGCATTGCACGGCGTGCGCTACGTCTGGCCGGCCATGCCCGGGCCGGTCAAGCGCGGCGTACCGACGGCCTTCGGCGCCGAGCCGCTGGCAAGCCAGTTGACGGTGACTCCCGGTGAGGCACCGGTCTGGGCCCATCCGACCGGCAACGCCAAGGGGCCGACGCTGTCGCCAATCTATCGGACGGCGCCGCAGGCCGCGCTGGCCGATCCGGCCCTGCATCGCCTCCTCGCACTGCTCGATGCCCTGCGAACGGGCCGGGCTCGCGAGCGCAGCATGGCGTCGAAGCTCATGGAAATTGAATTGACGCAGGCGTTTGCTGGAAAGGTGGCAGCCCATGCGCCGCGATGACCCCAACCTGCCCTACCTGCGCAGCGTCGCCGAAGCGCTGGGCGAATTGCGCGAGCAGGTGGTCTTCGTCGGCGGCGCCGTGGCCGGCCTGTTGGTGACAGATCCACTGGCTGACGCAGTGCGCGCCACCCGCGATGTCGATGCCGTGGTGAACGCCAACCGCGCGATGTTCCATCGCATCGAGGAAGCCGTCGCGGCACGAGGATTCGCACGCGATGTCAGCAGCGACGTGATCTGCCGCTGGGTGCACAAGGAATCGGGGGGTGCTGTTCGACCTGATGCCGGTGCAGCCCGAGGTGCTGGGCTTCACCAATCGTTGGTATCCATTCGCCGCCGAGACCGCCGAGGTGGTGGACCTCGGCGCAGGCTGCCTGGTCCGATTGGTGAGCGCCGTGGCTTTCGTGGCCACCAAGCTGGAGGCCTTCGCCAGCCGCGGGGAAAGCGACTACATGACCAGCCACGACCTGGAGGACGTGCTGAACATCGTCGACGGCCGCCAGGAACTCGTTGCCGAACTGGCGGGAGCTCCCGTCGAACTGCAAAACGCCGTGGCGGCGGCCTTCACGCCGCTGCTGAAAAATGCTGGCTTCCTAAACGTGTTGCCGGGCTTGCTTGCCGAGCCCGAGCGTGCGGGGCTGGTGCTGGCTCGTCTGAAAGCAATGAGCCAGCAATGACCACAAGTCTGCATCCTTCATTGCCTGTTCCGACGACCGCATGCCGCTGATGCCTGGAACCATCGCATGAACGCCCGCTCGTCCCCACGCCCCCCCGCGCTGCTCGCCCTCATCGGCGGCAATGAGGACCGGCTGACGCCGGGTACGGTGCTGCGCGAACTGATCGCGGCCTGTCTTGAGACGCATGCGGCGGCCGCGCCGCTGCAGGTCGTCGTCCTGAGCACCGCCAGCGGCGAGCCCGACCTGCTCTGGTCCCAGTACGAACCCGCCTTCCGTTCGCTCGGTGTAGCGCCGCGCTGGCTCGATCCGCGCGATCGCGACGCGGCCGGCGCCGCGGCGACGCTCGACGCCGTGCGGACGGCCGATCTGCTCTTCATGACCGGCGGCGACCAGGAGCGCCTCGTCGACGTGATCGTCGACACACCGCTGCACGAACTCATCCGGGAACGCCATCGCGCCGGCGATCTGGCCATCGCCGGCACCAGCGCCGGCGCCTCGGCGCTGGGCGCGCACATGCCGGTCGGCGATCTGGACGAGCAGTTCGCCGGTCCGCCGCGGGCGCTGCATCGCGCGCTCGGACTGATGCCGGCGCTCGTCATCGATCAGCACTTCGCGCAGCGCAAGCGCCACGCGCGGCTGCTGCGACTCGTGTCGCTCGATCCGCGCCGGCTGGGTGTCGGCATCGATGAGGACACCGCCCTGCTGATCCGTCCGGACGTCGACCTGCGCGTCGTCGGCAGCGGCGCCGCGACCGTGATCGACGCCACCCGCGCCACCGATCGGCGCGACCCCGCCGGCGTCATCGCCTTGGAGCACCTGGGCTTCTCCCTGCTCGCGGCCGGCACGTCGCTGCGCTTCGACGCCCCGGCCGTGCTGCCGCATCTGCTGCGGCTGCTGCACACGCTCGCGGCTTCGGCCTCCTTGCGCGACTGACAAGCTGACGAACTGACAAGCCGGCCGACGCCCCGCCGCTCCTCCACTCCTCCACTCCGTCACTCCGTCACTCCGTCACTCCGTCACTTGGGGCACTCCGTCACCGGGTCACTCGGTCACTCCGCCGCTCAAGCGGCCACGTGCGCCGCGAAGCCGGTGACGCCCGGGGCGACCTCGTCGTCCAGTTCGTGACCATCGGGATAGTCCCCGCCGTTTTGCGCCCGGAAAGCCACCGGCGTTTCGTCGAAGACATGCGTCAGCCGCTCGCGCCACGCGGCAGACGCGGCTTCGACCGCTTCCGGTGTCATCCGCCCCGCGCCATGCACCGCGTGCGTCCTCAGCACCGACATGCCGGGATAGAACAAGGTGCCGTGCGTGATCGGGAACAGCAGCTGGTCGATGGGTCCGTTGATCCCGCGCGGACCGTAGTCCGACGCCGGGCCGCCGGTCGTGACCGACACCATCGCGCGCCGGCCTTCGAAGCCGCCCTCGCCGTAGCGCAGCCGGTTGCCCTGGCCGTGGCGGCCGTAGGCCAGGCCGCGCGCCCAGACGCGATCGATCCAGCCTTTCATGATGGCCGGCATGCCGAACCACCACAGCGGGAACTGCAGGATCACCAGGTCGGCGGCGAGCAGCTTGCGCTGTTCCTCGACCACGTCGGCAGGCTGGTGCCCCTGCTCGAAGGCGTGGCCGGACTCGCGCACGAAGTCCAGTCGGCCCGCGTCCGCGCGCACCGGAAAGTCCTGCGCGTCGTACACGGCCTTCCATCCCATCGCGTAGAGGTCGGACTGCAGCACCTCGTGACCGGCGGCGCGAAAGGTCCGCTCGGCAACGTCGACCAGCGTGCGCGTCAGCGAGGTCGGCTCGGGCTGGGCGTGGACGATCAGCACGGTCTTGCGATCGGGGAAGTCGGTCTCAGGGGAACGGGTCATGCGAGGCTCCAGGAAGTCGAAGTGGATCGGGAATGAAGGCAGTCTGACGATCCGCGATCCATCCGTGAAATCACTTCTTCTCTGTCCTACCATCGATGGCATGGATACCAGCCGACTCGACCTCAACCTGCTCGTGACGCTCGAAGCGCTGCTCACCGAGCGCAACGTCACCCGTGCCGCCGAGCGGCTGAACCTCAGCCAACCGGCCGTCAGCGCGCAACTCGCACGGCTGCGGGACGTCTTCGAGGACCCGCTGCTGCTGCCCGCGCAGCGCGGCATGACACCGACGGCCAAGGCGCTGTCCCTGCTGGAGCCGCTGCGCCAGGCATTGGATCAGGTGCGCGGCGTGGCGAGCTCGCACCTGAGCTTCGATCCGGCGACCGCCGACCTCACGGTCACGATCGCGGCCTCCGACTATCTGCAGACCAGCGTCCTGCAGCCGCTGGTGCTGCGGCTGCGCCGCGAGGCGCCCGGCATCCGCATCGCCGTGCGCCACATGGACCCGGCCCAGCACGCGGCGCAGATGGCGCGCGGCGACGTCGACCTCGGCCTGATGCAGCCGATCGAGGCCGCGCCCAGCCTGCGCATGCGCGCGCTGTTCCACGAGCGCTACGTGCTGATCGCGCGCCGCGGTCATCCGGCGCTGGCGGGCACGCCCGGCGCAAAGGCAGCGGCGACAGCGAGCACCAAGCTCAGCGCCAAGGCGTTCGCCAAGCTGGAACAGGTCATCGTCTCTCCCGCAGGCGGCGCGTTCTCGACCCCCGTCGACCAGGCGCTGGCCGGACTCGGCCTGAAGCGCCAGGTCGTGCTTTCCGCTGCGTCCTTCCTCTTCGTGCCGGACATCGTCGGCCGCTCGGACCTCGTGGCCCTGGTGCCCGAACGGCTCGTCAAGGGCCGCTCCGCGGGCCTGCAGGTCCTCCCGCCGCCGCTGCCGATCGAGGGCTTCGACATCGCCATGGTCTGGCACGAGCGCAACCAGGGTCACGCCGCGCAACGCTGGCTGCGCGAGCAGGTGCTGGCCGTCGGCGCCCCTCGCGAGGGCGCGGCGGCGTCGTGAATCAACGACGCTGCGACGCCATCAGAACGTCCATTCAACGCGTAGCAAACACGTTCTTAACCTGAAGCTGTCGACAAGCTGTCGACGGCCCGTCAGCGACGGCGTGCTGCGCAGAAATGCGTACGACACGCGGCAGCCGCGCCGGAACCATGGGCACATCTCGATACCTCCCCGGTGTGCCATGACCTTCAACCGTTCGCTTGTGCGAGGCCTGTTCCTCGCCGCGGTGGCCCTGTTCTTCGGACTGGGCGCGCTGCGTTATCCCATCGGCCGCATGGACCATGCCGGCGCCGGCATGTTCCCGCTGATCATCAGCATCCTGCTGGGCCTGGTGGCGCTGTCCACCATCGTGCGCGGCATCGTCGCCGGCGGTCCCGGCCTGGAGTTCCAGGTCAAGAACATCGGCCTGATCATGGCCGCGCTGACCGCGTTCTCGCTGACCTCGCGCTTCGTCAACATGTCCGCCGGCATCGTCGTGATGGTCTTCATCGCGACCGCCGCCGGCACCAACTACTCGTGGAAGCGCAACGTGGCGATCTCGATCGGCCTGCTGGCCATCGCCTTCGCCTTCCAGAAGCTTCTCGGCCTCAACCTGCCGCTGCTGTAAGGCACCGACCATGGACATCCTTCACAACCTCGCCTTCGGCTTCGAGCACGCGCTGACCTGGCAGAACCTGATGTTCTGCGCGATCGGCTGCGTGGTCGGCACCCTCGTCGGCCTGCTGCCCGGCCTCGGCCCGCTGGCCACCATCAGCGTGCTGCTGCCGCTGACCTACTCCATCCCCGTCAACGGCGCGCTGATCATGCTCGCCGGCATCTACTACGGCGCGCAGTACGGCGACAGCGTCAGCGCCATCACGATGAAGATCCCGCATGCCAGCTCCATCGTGGCCTGCATCGACGGGTACCAGATGACCTTGAAGGGGAAGACGGGCCTGGCCCTGTTCACCGCGGGCATCTCGAGCTTCATCGGCGGCACCGTGGCCATCGTCGTGCTGGCCTGCCTGGCGCCGACGCTGGGCGAAGTGGCCTTCCTGTTCGGCCCTGCCGACTACTGCTCGCTGATGCTGCTCGGCTTCCTGTGCGTGAGCTTCGTGACCACCGGCAGCCTGCTCAACGGTCTGGCGATGTGCCTGATCGGCGTGCTCTTCGGCCAGATCGGCACCGACGTCAACAGCGGCATGGAGCGCTACACCTTCGACATGCCCTTCCTTGCGGAAGGCGTGGGCCTGGTGAGCATCGCGCTGGGCTGCTTCGGCATCGCGGAGATCTCCAAGAACCTGGACGCCAAGAACGAGCGCACGCCCTTCAACGGCAAGATCCACCTGATGCCGACCTGGCCCGAGTTCAAGCGCATCATCCCGAGCGCCCTGCGCGGCAGCGTGATCGGCTCGGTGCTGGGCATCCTGCCCGGCGGCGGCCCGACGATCGCCCAGTTCGCGGCCTACGCCGTGGACAAGAAGGTCAGCAAGTACCGCGACGAGATCGGCGACGGCGCCATCGAAGGCGTGGCCGGCCAGGCCGCGGCCGACGAGGCCGCCGCCCGCACCAGCTTCATCCCGCTGATGTCCATCGGCATCCCGGAGAACCCGGTGATGGCGCTGATGATGGCCGCGTTCATCATCAAGGGCATCCAGCCGGGTCCCAACATGATCGGCGGACACCCCGACATCTTCTGGGGCCTGGTCGCCTCGATGTGGGTGGGCAACGTCTTCCTGGTCGTGCTGAACGTGCCGCTGGTGCGTTACTGGCTGTCGGTCTTCAAGATCCCGTACAACGTGCTGTTCCCGTCGATCCTGTTCTTCTGCTGCATCGGCACCTTCAGCGTCAACAACAACCTGGACGACATCTTCGTCACGGCGGTCTTCGGTCTGGCCGGCTACATCTTCATGCGGCTGGACATGGACCCCGCGCCGCTGATGCTGGGCTTCATCCTGGGCCCGATGCTGGAAGAGAACTTCCGTCGCGCGATGCTGATCAGCCGCGGCCACTTCGACGTCTTCGTGCAGCGCCCGATCAGCGCGACGCTGCTGGCCATCATCGCGTTCTTCATCGCGTGGCAGTTCATCGCCTTCATCCTGGCCAACCGCAAGGGCGCGAAGTCCCCCGGCGGTCATGACGACGACGACACCAAGGGCAAGGACGGCGGCGG
>CBIHMU010000032.1:0-58584 GCA_966211105.1 uncultured Burkholderiales bacterium | reverse complement strand
CCCGCCGCCCGTGTCGGCATCAGCCCCTTCGGCCTGCCGCGGCCGGACCTGCGTCCGGCGGGCATCACCGGGTTCTCGCAGTACGACAAGCTCTACGCCCACGTCGAGCACTGGATGGCGATGGGCTGGCTGGACTATGTGGCGCCGCAGCTCTACTGGCCCCGCGCGCAGAAGCCGCAGGCCTTCGAGCCGCTGATGCGCGCCTGGCAGGGCGTCAATCCGCTGGGCCGCCACCTGTGGCCCGGCCTGTTCACCAGCCGCGCCGCCAACGAGGCCGAAGCCTGGCCCGTCGACGAGATCCCCGCGCAGGTCGAGCTCATGCGCTCCGCGCCGGCCACCGGCGGGCATCTGCACTTCAGCATGATCGCGTTGCTGAAGAACCGCCGCGGCATCGCCGGCACGCTGCGCGACGGCGCCTATGCGCAGGCGGCGCTGGCGCCAGCGACGCCTTGGCTGTCCGCCCCGACCTGCGACGTCGTCGCCCTGTCCAGGGAGCCGGATGGGACCCTGCGCGCCACGGTCAGCGGGACAGCGGCCCAGCGCTTCGCGCTCTGGCGTCGCCTGCCGGGCGGCGTCTGGCGTTTCGAGGTCCTGCCGCCGGACGGTCGCATCGCCCAGCCGGTTCCCGGCGAAGCCCTGGTGCTGTCCGCGATCAACGCGATCGGTGATGAGGGACCGCGCGCGACGTTCGTCGCCTGAACCCCGACGGTTTCTGTCGACTCGGCGCAACGACGCCCCCTGATCGCGTGCGGTGGCCGCGCCTAGGGGAAACCCTCGGAAACCGCCTTCTGGAAGCGACGGGCCCATGCACCGTCGCGCGCCGTCGCGCCCTGCCCCGGGGCCATGTTTCCGCCACGTGTTGCGCGGGTGCACCAACCGCAAACGCCAGTGAACACTTGTCACAGCTCCTCAACATTGGCTCTCCAGACTGCGCCGCTGACGCGTCGTCGAGGCGCCGGGAGCGGCCATGCAAATGGGCTCGAACGGCGCATTGACAGCGCGGCGTGAAGGGGAGCTCTCCCGATATTGCCGCATTGATGCGGCTGGTTTCGGCTGGTAGGCTTTTTGCTTCATAAGCGAAGAAGGCCGCTGCATCAGCCGGCCTCGCGCAATAACAAATCGAGGGCGGCCAAGGACGGACACGCGACCAATCGCGGTGAAGTCGGCCACGGAAAACGTTTGCGGAACGTTTGGTGCCCCCTCGGAACGGGTTTTCGGTCTGACGTCGCACAGGAGCACAGGAAATGAATCAGAAGGATTGGTCGGGTTTTTCGCGGACGGCGCTGTCCGTCGCGGTCGCCATCGTGGCGGCCGCGCCGGTGATGGCCCAGAACACCACCTCGGCCGTCAGCGGCCGCGTGGTCGGCGCTGACGGCAAGCCCGTCTCGGGCGCCACGGTGGTGATCCTGCACAAGGAGTCCGGCTCCTCGAACACGCAGACCACCGACGCCGACGGCCGCTACAGCGCGCGCGGCCTGCGCGTGGGCGGCCCCTACGTCATCACGGTGACCAAGGGCGGCGACCGCGAAGTCTCCGACAACGTCTACCTGGCGCTGGCGGAGACGCTCGGCCTGGACGTGCAACTGGGCAAGGCCTCGACGCAGCTGGAGACCGTGGTCACCACCGGCAGCGCGACCGCGGCGAAGTTCAACAACTCGACCATGGGTTCGGGCACGCAGATCAGCCGCGCCGAACTGGACTCGTACGCATCGATCGCGCGCAACCTGCAGGACTACGCCCGCAACGATCCCCGCCTGGCGCAGACCGACAAGGAACGCGGCGAGATCTCGGCCATGGGCCAGAACTCGCGCTACAACTCGATCACGATCGACGGCGTCGCCATCAACGACAGCTTCGGCCTGGAAGCCAACAACCTGCCGACCGCCAAGCAGCCGATCTCGATCGACGCGATCCAGTCGGTGCAGGTCAACCTGTCCAACTACGACGTGACCCAGAAGGGTTACACCGGCGCCAACATCAACGCCGTCACCAAGTCGGGCACCAACGAGTACAAGGGCAGCGTCTACTACGTCTATCGCAACGACGACATGGTGGGCAAGCGCTTCGACCGCGGCAACCAGCGCTACACCGACTTCCTGCCCTTCAAGGAAGACACCAAGGGCTTCACCCTCGGCGGCCCGATCCTGAAGGACAAGCTGTTCTTCTTCGTCAACTATGAAGAACTCAAGAGCAACCGCGCGCAGCCGGAATTCGGCCCGATCGGCAGCTCGCTGACCAACAACGCGATCTCGCAAGGTCAGCTCGACGCGATCACCAAGACCGCCAAGGACGCTTACGGCATCGACACCGGCAGCGTGATCGGCACGTCGCAGCTGTCGGTCAAGGACTACCTGGCCAAGATCGACTGGAACATCAACGACCAGCACCGCGCCAGCATCCGCGTCGCCCGCACCGAGCAGTCGGACACCAACAACGGCTCCTTCGGCGGCTACAGCGCGACCGGTCTGCAGATGACCTCGCAGTGGTGGCAGCAGAAGAAGAAGATCGACACCGTCGTCGGCCAGTGGTTCGCCGACTGGACGCCGGACTTCTCGACCGAGCTGAAGATCTCCAACCGCGACTACAACAGCGTCCCGCAGAACAACAGCAACCTGCCCGCGATCGGCATCCGCTTCAACGGCGCGCTGCCTGACGGCGCCCCGGCGGGTTCGAGCACCGGCAACCGCTTCGTCAACTTCGGCACCGAGCAGAGCCGCCAGTTCAACGTCCTCGACACCAAGACCATCGACGGCTACCTGGGCGCGACCTGGGTCAAGGGCGATCACGAGCTCAAGTTCGGCGGCGACATCCAGCGCAACAAGATCTACAACGCGTTCTTCCAGAACGTGAACGGCAACTACACCTTCGGCTGTGAAAGCGCGTGGCAGTACAGCTTCGGCGCAATCAACTGCAACACGGCCTCCGCAGCGCTCGTGCAGCAGGCCGTGCTGGAGAACTTCACCCGCGGCCGTCCGTCGTCGTACCAGGTGCAGGTCCCCGTCGCGGGCGGCACGCTGAACGACGGCGCCGCCCAGTGGACGCTGCAGCAGGCCGGCCTGTTCGTGCAGGACACCTGGAACATCTCCAAGGACCTGAACATCACGGCCGGCTTCCGCGTCGACCAGATGAGCACGGACGACAAGCCGACGTACAACGCCGCCGCCGCGGCCGCTCCCGTCGCGGGCCGTGTGACCGGCCCGGCTGCGGTGGCCCGCGCCACGGGCGGTTTCGGTCTGGACAACTCGACCACCGTCGACGGCGAGAACCTGTTCCAGCCGCGCTTCGGCTTCAACTACGCGCTGGACAGCCGCACCGGCCACAAGAAGCAGATCCGCGGCGGCGCGGGCCTGTTCCAAGGCGCCGCGGCCTCCGTGTGGCTGACCAACCCGTACTCCAACACCGGCACGGCCACGCGCATCATCGGTTGCGGCGCCGCGGGCCTGAGCGCCTGCTCGGGCACGGCCTCGGGCGTGTTCAATGCGGACCCGACCAAGCAGCCCATCCTGACCGGCACCACGCCGGCAGCCAACGTCGACTTCATCCAGAAGGGCCTGAGCCAGCCTTCGGTCTGGAAGATGAACCTGGCCTATGACGCCGAGCTGCCGTTCTTCGGCATGAACTTCGGCGTGGAGTGGGTCTACACGAAGGTCCAGACCGGCATCTACTACCAGCATCTGAACCTGGGCGACCCGACCGCCACCGGTCCGGACGGCCGCTCGCTGTACTACACCCCGCAGAGCTACGCGACGGGTTGCTGGACCAACACGAACGGCAGCCTGTCCACCACCGGCGCCTGCGCCGGCGGCCGCTCGCGCGCGCTGTCCAACGAGGCCTACAACAACGTCACGCAGGCGACGAAGACGAAGAAGGGCGACGGCAATGCCATCACCCTGTCGTTCCAGCGCCCGGCGCGTGACGGCTTCGGCTTCGGCGTCGCCTACACCTACACGGAAGCGTCGGAAGTCAGCCCGCTGACCTCGTCGGTGGCGAACTCCAACTTCAACTCGCGCGCCATCTTCAACCCGAACGAGAACGTGGCCGCCAACTCGGCGTACATGATCCGCGACCGGTTCACGGCCAACGTGACGTGGCAGAAGGCGTTCATCAGCAACCTGAAGACGAACGTCGGCCTGTTCTGGGAAGGCCGTCGCGGCAAGCCCTACAGCTGGACCTACCTGAACGACATGAACGGCGACGGCGTGTCCGGCAACGACCTGCTGTACATCCCGGCCTCGCGCGGCGCCCCCGGCGTCAAGTTCGCCACCCCGGCGGACGAGGCGGCGTTCTGGAACATCGTCGACAACAACCCGGACCTGGCGAAGTACAAGGGCGCCGTGGTGCCGCGCAACAGCTCGTTCTCGCAGTTCGTGAACAGCTTCGACCTGCGCGTCAGCCAGGAAGTGCCGGGCTTCTTCCCGCAGCACAAGGGCAAGGTCACCTTCGACATCCTGAACATCGGCAACCTGCTCAACAAGAAGTGGGGCCGCATCGACGAGGTGACGTTCCAGTCGGCCGGCGGCAACCGCCGCAGCTTCGTGAACTTCGCCGGCATCGATGCCCAGGGCAACTACGTGTACCGCACCAACGCCAACGCGATCAACGACAACCTGGCCATCCGCCAGGTCAAGGGCGAATCGCAGTGGGCCATCCAGGTGACGGCCGCCTACGAGTTCTGATCCACGGCACGATCGCCATCGCCGCGATCTCCGCGATTCCCGCGATCGACCGGCCTCCGCGGCCGGTCCTTCGAGGCACCGCAACGGGCTCCTTCGGGAGCCCGTTTTTCTTTCCACGACCGGCCGGGCACGCCCGGTCCGGCCCACCGACCTTCCCAAGGGCTGCACCGCCCTTCACGAGCCATGAGCCCAACTCATACCCATCGCGTGCATTGACAATGGCAAACGCGCGGCGCCCCCCGTAAGCTCCGCGCGCCAACGCCGCCATGAGTTCCACGCCCGCCGCCATCGCCGACCCCCTCGCCCCTGACCGGCCCGCGCCCGCCCGTGCGGGCGCGGTGCCCGGCCCGCTGGGCCTGGGCCTGGATGCCGGCGGCACGCAGACGCGCTGGGCGCTGGCCCGCCCCGACGGCACGCTGGTCGCGCGCGGCGAGGTCGGCGGCTTCAGCGCGCTGCTGCTGGACACCAGCGCCGGCCGCGTGGTGCTGGCGCAGACCTTGCAATCGCTGGCCGCCGCGGTCCTGTCGACGGCGGCCCCGGGCGCGCTGCGCGGGCTGCAGGCCGGCATCACCGGACTCGGCGAGCCGGACGGCCCCGCCGGCCGGCAGCTGCGCGCTCTGCTCGCGCAACAGCTGGGCCTCGCCCCGTCGCAGATCCAGTGCGACAGCGACATCGCGCAGGCCTGGCATGCACTCTTCCGACCCGGCGAGGGCTACCTGGTCTACGCCGGCACCGGCGCGATCGCGGCCTTCATCGACGCGACCGGCACGCTGCACCGCGCCGGCGGCCGCGGTCCGCTGCTGGGCGACGAAGGCGGCGGCCAATGGATCGCGCGCGAAGCGCTCGCGCTGGTCTGGCGCCGCGAGGACGACGCACCCGGCGCCTGGACCGACTCCCCGCTCGCGCGGCATCTCTTCGACGAACTCGGCGGTGCCGACTGGCCGACGACGCGCGCCTTCATGTACGGCGGTGACAGCGCGGCGCGCCGCGGCGCGATCGGCCGCCTGGCGCTGGCCGTCGCGCGCGCCGCGACCGACGACGACGCCGACGCGCTGGCCCTGCTGCACCGCGCGGGCCGGGAGCTGGCCCGGCTGCCGCTGGCGCTGGTGCGACGGCTGGGCCCGCGACCGGTGAGCGCCGCCGGACGTGTGCTGCAATTGCATCCGGCGATCGAATCGGGCCTGCGCGACGCCCTGCCGCAAGACCTGCCCCTCACCGTCCATCAACCCGACACCGCCCTGGCCGCCGCGAGGCGGGCCGCGCTCGCCTCATGAAAACCAAGCTCCTGACCCTCGCCGCCGCCGCGCTCCTGGCGGCCTGCGCCACGCCGACGTCGACGCTGCAGATCGACCGCACCCATGTGTCGGAGAACCAGGACAGCCGCGCGCAATTCCTGATCATTCACTACACGGTGATCGACTTCGAGAAGTCGATGAAAGTGCTGACCACCGGCGGCAAGGTCTCGGCCCACTACCTGGTGCAGGAGAACCCGCCCAAGGTCTACCAGCTGGTGGACGAGAACCGCCGCGCCTGGCACGGCGGCGTGAGCTACTGGGGCGGCGCGACCAACCTGAACTCGGCCTCGATCGGCATCGAGATCGTGAACCCCGGCTTCACCGAGACGCCGATGGGCCGCGTCTACGCGCCTTATCCGCAGGCGCAGATCGACGAGGTGATCAAGCTGGTGAAGGAGATCGCCGCGCGCCACGCCATCCGCTCGGACCGCATCCTCGGCCACAACGACATCGCGCCGGGCCGCAAGCAGGACCCCGGTCCGGCCTTCCCCTGGAAGCAGCTCGCCGACGCCGGCCTGATCGCCTGGCCCGACCCGGCGCAGGTCCAGATCAAGCAGGCGATCTACCAGGTCGCCCCGGTGCCGGATGCGGCCTGGTTCCAGAAGCGGCTGGCGCAGGTCGGCTACCAGACGCCGCAGACCGGCATGCTGGACACCGCGACGCGCGAGGTGATCAGCACCTTCCAGATGAAGTACCGGCCGACCAACTTCACCGGCGACATGGACGCCGAGACCGCCGCGCTGCTGGAGGTTGTGAGCACGCCCGGCGGCATGCTGATGAAGAAGCCGCTGCCAGCGGACAGCCAGCCGCGTTCAGAGTATTGATAGACGCCGCCCGCCTTGCTGAACTTCCTGCTCCGCCGCCTGGCCACCTTGCTGCCGACCTTGATCGGCGTGACGCTGGTCGCCTTCGGCCTGATCCGGCTGGTGCCGGGGGATCCCATCGCGATCATGATGGGCGAGCGCGCGCTGGACGACGCCACCCATGCGCGGCTGATGCAAGAGCTCGGCCTGGACCAGCCGCTGTGGCGCCAGTACGCGGACTACGTCGGCGGCCTGCTGCACGGCGACCTCGGGCGCTCGCTGGTCTCGCACGAGCCGGTGTCGCACGAGTTCCTCGCACTGTTCCCTGCCACGGCGGAACTCGCGCTGTTCGCGCTGCTGCTGGCGATCGTGCTGGGCATGGCGCTGGGCACCGGGGCGGCGCTGCGGCGCGGCTCGCTGCTGGATCAGGGCGTGATGGGCGTGGCGACGGTCGGCTATTCGATGCCGGTGTTCTGGTGGGGGCTGATCCTCATCATGTTCTTCTCGGTGGGCCTGGGCTGGACGCCGGTGTCGGGCCGCATCGCGGTCGAGTACGACGTCCAGCGCGTCACCGGCTTCATGCTGATCGACGCGGCGCTGCACGACGAGGCCGGCGCGTGGCGCTCGGCGCTGCGGCACCTGCTGCTGCCGGCGCTGGTGCTGGGCACCAGCACGACGGCGGTGATCGCGCGCATGACGCGCTCCAGCCTGCTCGAGGTCCTGCGCGAGGACTACATGCGCAGCGCCCGCGCGCGCGGCCTGTCGCCGGCGCGGGTGGTGCTGGTGCACGGCTTGCGCAACGCGCTGATCCCGGTGATCACGGTGATCGGCCTGAAGGTCGGCAGCCTGCTCGCGGGCGCGGTGCTGACCGAGACCATCTTCAGCTGGCCCGGCATCGGCAAGTGGCTGATCGACGCGATCGCGCGGCGCGACTATCCGGTGGTGCAGGCGGGGATCCTGATCTCGGCCTGCACCTTCATCGCGGTCAACCTGCTGGTGGACCTGCTCTATGGCGTGGTGAACCCGCGCATCAGAAAATGAGCCCCCCAGTCGCTCCGCTCCTGCCCCCAAGGGGCGCAATCCGCCTCGGGGCGGGCCCGGCGGCGGACATGGCAGGGAAGAGATCGACATGAGCGCCCTGCCCTCCGTTCCAGCGACGACGCCGACGATCGCGCCTCCCGGCCCCTACGCCGAGTTCTGGCGCGGCTTCTCCGCCAACCGCGGCGCGCTGGTCGCGCTGATCGTCTTCACGCTGCTGGCGCTGGCGGCGCTGCTCGCGCCCTGGATCGCGCCGCACGATCCGGTGCGGCAGTACCGCGAGCACATGCTGACCCCGCCGATCTGGATGGACGGCGGACAGACCCGGTTCCTGCTCGGCACCGACGAGCTCGGCCGCGACCTGCTGTCGCGCCTGCTGCACGGCGCGCGGGTGTCGCTGGGCATCGGCCTGGCGTCGGTGGTGCTGTCGCTGATCCCCGGCGTGCTGCTGGGCCTGCTGGCGGCCTTCCACCAACGGCTGCTCGCGCCCGTCGTCATGCGCGTGATGGACGTGATGCTGGCGCTGCCCGGCCTGCTGCTGGCGATCTGCGTGATCACCGTGCTCGGTCCGGGCCTGACGAACACGGTGATCGCGATCGCCGTCGGCAGCCTGCCGGAGTACGTCCGGCTGACGCGCGCCGCGGCGATGGCCGAACTCGGCAAGGACTACGTCACCGCCAGCCGCGTGGCCGGCGCGTCGACCTGGCGGCTGATGTTCTCGGCGGTGCTGCCGAACTGCCTGGCGCCGCTGATCGTCAACGCGTCGCTGAGCTTCTCGGCGGCGATCCTCGAGGCAGCCGGCCTCGGCTTCCTCGGCCTGGGCGTCCAGGCGCCGATGGCGGAATGGGGCACGATGCTCTCGTCCGCACGCGACTACATCGTCCGCGCGCCGTGGGTGGTGACGCTGCCGGGTCTGGCGATCCTGCTGTCGGTGCTGAGCGTCAACCTGATGGGCGACGGCCTGCGCGACGCGCTCGATCCGCGCCTCAAGAAGGTCTCGTGATGCTGGAGATCCGCGATCTGCGCGTGCGCTTCGGCGCGTTCCCGGCGGTGGACGGCGTCGACCTCGACGTCGCACCGGGCGAGGTGCTGGGCATCGTCGGCGAGTCCGGCTCCGGCAAGTCGGTGAGCATGATGGCGCTGATGGGCCTGATCGATCCGCCCGGACAGGTGAGCGCGGCGGCGCTGCGCTTCCAGGGTCAGGACCTGCTGGGCATGAGCGCCTCGCAGCGGCGCCGGCTGATCGGCAAGGACATCGCGATGGTGTTCCAGGATGCGCTGGCCAGCCTCAACCCGAGCTACACCGTCGGTCACCAGCTGGAGGAAGTGCTGCGCGCCCACCTCGGGCTGCGGGGCGCCGCGGCGCGCCAGCGGGCGACGGAACTTCTGGAGCAGGTCGAGATCCCCGACGCCGCGAGCCGGCTGAAGGCCTATCCACACGAACTCTCCGGCGGCATGAACCAGCGCGTGATGATCGCGCTGGCGATCGCGTGCTCGCCCAAGCTGCTGATCGCGGACGAGCCGACGACCGCGCTCGATGTGACGATCCAGGCGCAGATCATGGACCTGCTGCTGCGACTGCAGCGCGAGCAGGGCATGGCGCTGGTGATGATCACGCACGACCTGGCCGTGGTGGCGGAGATGGCGCAGCGCGTCGCCGTCATGTACGCGGGTCAGGTGGTGGAGACGGGCCCCTTGCCGGACGTCTTCGAGGCGCCCAAGCATCCGTACACGGCGGCGTTGATGGCGGCGATCCCGGAACACAACCGCGGCGCGCGCCGGCTGCAGGCGCTGCCGGGCATCGTGCCGGGCGCGCTGGACCGGCCGACGGGGTGCCTGTTCTCGCCGCGCTGCGCGCGCGTGCAGCCGCACTGCCGCGAGGCACGTCCGGACGTCGTCGAAGGCGTGCGCTGCTTCTATCCGTTGATCGAGGAGTCCGTCGCATGAGCGCCGTGCCAGACCAGTCTGCCGCCGCTGGCCCAGGCGCCGGCGCGGCGCCGCTGCTGGTGGCGCGCGACCTCGCCCGGCACTACCGCGTGAGCCGCGGCTGGTTCGCACCGAAGGCGACGGTGCGGGCGCTGGACGGGGTCAGCTTCTCGCTGTCGCCTGGCAGGACGCTGGCGGTCGTCGGCGAATCGGGCTGCGGCAAGTCCACGCTGGCGCGCGCGCTGACGCTGATCGAGGCGCCGACCTCCGGCGATTTGCGGATCCACGGCCGCGACGCCGCCGACGCCGCCGCGCGCAAGGCCTTGCGGCGCGACGTGCAGATGGTGTTCCAGAACCCATATGCGGCGCTGAACCCGCGCAAGACGATCGCGTCGACGCTGGCGGAGCCGCTGGTGATCAACACGCCGCTGAGCCGCGCCGAGCGCCAGGAGCGCATCGAGGCGCTGGCCGCCAAGGTGGGCCTGCGCCAGGAGCACCTGCAGCGTTACCCGCACATGTTCTCCGGCGGCCAACGCCAGCGCATCGCGATCGCGCGGGCGATGGTGATGCAGCCGGGGATCGTCGTCGCGGACGAGCCGACCTCGGCGCTGGACCTGTCGATCCAGGCGCAGATCCTGAATCTCTTCATGGACCTGCAGGAGGAATTCGGGACCGGCTACGTGTTCATCTCCCACAACCTCGCGGTGGTCGAGCATGTGGCGGATGAGGTGATGGTGATGTACCTGGGCCGCGTGGTCGAGCACGGCGACAAGCGCCGTCTCTTCGCCAAGCCGCTGCATCCGTACACGCAGGCGCTGATCAGCGCCACGCCGGCGCTGCGACCGGCCGACCGCCGCCAGCGCATCCGCATCCACGGCGAGCTGCCCAGCCCGCTGAAGCCGCCGACGGGCTGCGCGTTCCATCAGCGTTGCCCGATGGCCGTCGCGCGCTGCGCGGAGGTGCGGCCCGAATTGCGAGAAGTGGATGGGCGACTCGTGGCTTGTGATGTGATCTGACGGACTGATCACATCGAATGGAAGGCGTGAAAGCAACCTGCGTTTTCTAGTCAGCAATTCGACTGGTTGAGGTGATTGAGAGCGGAACACGGACGACGTGAAATGGTCGCCTTCCACTCCCGGAGACCTCCAAATGCCGTATCGCTCGCCCGAGTTCCCGACGCCGTCGATGAGCCGCCCCTATCGGGCGCCACCGCTCCCGATTGACCCGCCCATAATCGGCCCGCATTCAGGAGCCGACATGGAAAAGATCCTCGCCGACCTCACCGTCAACATCACGGACTTCAAGAAGAATCCCGACGCCACGTTGCGCTTGGCGAAGAACCGACCTGTCGCCGTGCTGCGAAACAAGAAGCCTGCCTTCTATGTCCTCGAGCCTGCGCTCTTCGAAGCCATCATGGATGAACTCGAAGACATGGGATTGCATCGCGATGCCATCGAAGCGCTGGCCCATGGAACCTCTGCGATGGAGGTCGATATTGACGATCGCTGAGGTGCCGACGGGGGAAGGGCATGCGTACCGCCTTGAGTTCTCCCCGGAGGCACGGACAGCATGGATCAGGTTGGATGGCTCTGTCCGCACCGTGCTGTGGCCGCTGCTGGAGCAACGACTCGATCAACCGCATGTGCCTGGCGCCAGGCTGCACGGCAAGTTGGCCGGGTGCTACAAGATCAAGCTCAGCCGATTGGGCATTCGGCTGATCTACGCAGTGGAAGACGGCCGGCTCGTCGTCACGGTGATGAGTCTGGGAAAGCGCGAACGGAAGGAGGCCTATGACGTCGCCGCGCTCGCGCTTCAGCGGTTCAAGGTCCAGATCGAGCAAGGCGAACAAGGGCAGTGATGAGATGAAGGAAGGGGCTTCCACATAACCCAGTGTTATGGTCCAACCCGCCCATTTCAGTTGTGACCTGGGAAGCGGCGTTTCCACAATGTGCGGCTTGCCTTCCTCCCGATGCGCCCTGTCCTCCCCCTCTCGCTGGCCATAGTCCTGTCCGTCGCGTTCCACGCCGCTCACGCGGCCGGCGCCGCCGCGGTCAAGCCGCTCGTGTACTGCACCGACGCCAGCCCCGAGGGCTTCGACCCGGGGTTATGGGATTCGGCCAGCACGAACAACGTCAACAACCAGATGTTCCAGGGCCTGGTCCGCTTCCAGCGCGGCGGCACCGCGCTGGAGCCGGCCCTCGCGACGAGCTGGACCATCAGCCCCGACGCCCGCGAGTTCACCTTCACGCTGCGCGAGCACGTCCGCTTCCACACCCGCCCCTGGTTCACCCCGACCCGCGCGTTCAACGCCGACGACGTGCTCTTCACCTTCGGCCGTTTCCTCGACCGCGAGCACCCGTTCAACAAGGCCTTCCCCGCCAACTTCATCTATCCGCAGAACCTCGGCCTGGCCAAGGCGATCGCGAAGATGGAGAAACTCGATGACCGCACCGTCCGCTTCACGCTGACCCGGCCCAACGTCACCTTCGTCACCTGGTTCGCGATGGCCTTCGCCGGGATCCAGTCGGCGGAGTACGGCCAGCAGCTGCTGCGCGAGGGCCAGGCCGCGCAGATCAACCGCCTGCCCATCGGCACCGGCCCGTACCGCTTCCGCAGCTACGCCAAGGACGACGTCGTCCGCATGGAGGGCAACCCCGACTACTGGGGCGAGCCGCAGAAGACGCAGAAGACGCAGAAGCTGATCTTCAGCATCAGCCGCGAAGCGCCGGTGCGCGTGCAGAAGCTGCTCGCGGGCGAGTGCCAGATCACCTCGCCGCTGCGCGACATCGACGTCGCCGCCATCGACCGCCATCCCGAGCGCATCCAGCTCGAGAAGATCCAGGCGCTCAACATCTCCTATCTCTCCTTCAACCTGCGCAAGGCGCCGACCGACAACCGGCTCGTGCGCGAGGCGCTGGACATCTCGGTCGATCGCGACGCGATCTTCCGCGCGCTGTTCCCGCGCGGCGACGCGATGCAGGCGGTGAATCCGTTCCCGCCCGCGATCCCCGGCTACAACCGCTCGATCAAGAACGAATACAACCCGGATCGCGCCAAGGCGCTGCTCAAACAGGCCGGTTTCCCGAACGGCCTGGACCTCGACCTCTGGGCGCTGCCGGTCACCCGCCCCACCAATCCGAACGGTCAGCTGATGGCGCAACTGATCCAGCAGGATTGGGCCCGCATCGGCGTGCGCGCGCAGATCCGCACCTACGAATGGGGCGAATACCTCAAGCGCGCCAACGCCGGCGAGCACACGGTCTACATGAGCGGCTGGTCCGGCGAGAGCGGCGACGCGGACGACTTCCTGACGCCCAACCTCAGCTGCGCGACCAACAAGTCGGGCGTGAAGTTCTGCAACCAGGACTTCGAACGCCTCATCGACGCCGCCCGTGCGACCTCCGATCAGGGCAAGCGCATCGCGCTCTACGAACAGGCCCAGGAGATCTTCAAGCGCGAGCGCCCGTGGATCACGATGGCACACTCGACGGTCTACATCCCCATCAGCAAGGACTTGCGCGGCTTCAAGATGCAGCCGAACGGGGGGGTTGTCTTCGAGAACGTCTACCGCGAGTGACCATGCGCCTGCGCCACATAGAAGTCTTCCACGCGATCATGCAGGCCGGCACGATCAGCGGCGCGGCGCAGCTGCTCCACATCTCCCAGCCCGCCGTGACCAAGGTGCTGCAGCATTGCGAGCTGCAGCTCGGCATGCCGCTGTTCGACCGCGTCCGCGGCAAGCTCTATCCGACACCGGAGGCGCAGCGCCTGTTCGTCGAGATCGACAAGCTCAACCGCGACCTCGTCGCGATCCGGCGCCTGGCCGCCAACCTGCGCAGCGGCGAGTCCGAATCGCTGCGCCTGATGGCCACGCCGACGCTGGGCGCCTCGGTGATTCCCGCGGCGATGACGCACTGGGCGCAGGCCTTCCCGCGCAGCCGCTGCCAGCTCAGCACCAACCACACCCGCGAGATCGTCTCCGCGCTGCTGCTCGGCGAGGCCGACCTGGCCCTGAGCCTGCAGGACCCGCGCCACCCCGGCATCAAGGCCGAGGTGCTGGCCAGCGGCACGATGATGGCGCTGTGCCCGATGCACAGCCCCGAGGCGCAGGGCTCCGGTCCGTTGCCGCTGGAGGAGATCCAGTCCGAACTGATCGCGATGGCCGAGGACGATCCGCTGGGTCACATGCTGCACAACGCCAGCGAGGCCGAGGGCCGCCACCTCGACAGCCGCATCACCGTGCAGACCTACCAGCTCGCCCGCGCGCTGGTGGAGGCCGGCGTCGGCATGACCGCCGTCGATCCCTTCACCGCCGCGTCGGCCGACCGCAGCCGCGTGAAGGTGCGGCCGCTGGCGCCGGCCATGAGCATCCAGCTGTACCTGCTGACCTCCGCCAGCGCACCGCTGGCGCAGGCGGCGCGCCGGCTGGTCACCTACCTGCGCGACGCCGCCCGCGCCAACCTCGAGAGCCTGGAGTGACGCGCCCCGGCGTCTGATCTTCCGTCTCCACGTCGCCCCACCATGATGCCGGACGCCTCCGTCGACAACGCCCCGCCGCCGCCCATCGCCTGCGAGGAGATCGCCTCGCACGCCGAGTTCCGCGCGCTGCTGACCATCCCCGGCATCGCGGTCGACCTGCGCTACGCGACGCCCGACAACTTCGTCGGCCGCAACGTCTACGGCGGGCTGGACTGCGCCTACCTGCGCCGCGAGTCGGCGGACGCGGTCGCCGAGGCCGCCGCCTACCTGGGCCGGCACTGCCCCGGCGTGACGCTGGTCGTGCTGGACGCGTTGCGGCCGCAGCGCGTGCAGGAAGCACTCTGGGCGGAGCTCGAAGGCACGCCGTTGACCAAGTACCTTGCGCATCCCGCGCGACGCTCCATCCATTCGTTCGGCATGGCGGTCGACGTCACGCTGCTGGACGCCGAGGGCCGCGAGCTCGACATGGGCACCGGCTTCGACGAGATGACGCCGGCCTCACACCCCGAGTTCGAGGCTGAACAGCTCGCCGCCGGCGGCCTGACCGCCGACCAGCTCCGCCACCGCGGCTGGCTGCGCGCGGCGATGCGCCACGCCGGCTTCCAGACCATCAGCACCGAGTGGTGGCACTTCGACTTCGGCGACCGCGAACGCGTCCGCCGCGAGCTGCCGCTGGTGATCTGACGAACACCCGCCGTCGCCTCGCCGCCCGATCCGTCCAGCCGCTTGGCCGCTCCCACGCGCCTGCCCTCCGGAGACTCCATGACCGCTTCCCGTCGCCAGATCCTCACCGGTGCCGCCACTGCCGCGGCCGCCGCACTCGGCGCGCTGCCGACGGCACAAGGCCAGACCGCCGCGCCAGCGCGTGACGGGCGCGATGCCCGCGGCACCCGCACGCCTGCTGTGCCCGAGCCACTGCGCGCGCGTCGGCTGAAGGTCGGCGACACCATCGGCCTCGTCAGCCCGGCCAACGCGACCTATGAGCGCGAGCCACTGGAGATCGCCGTCGAATCGCTGGAGGCGCTCGGTTTCAAGGTCAAGCTCGGCGCCAACGTGCGCGGGCGCTACGGCCAGTTCGGCGGTACCGACGTCCAGCGCGCGGCCGACATCAACGACTTTTTCGCCGACGACGAGGTCGCCGGCATCCTCGCGCTGACTGGCGGCTCGGGCTGCAACCGCATCGTCGACAAGCTGAACTACGCGCTGATCCGCCGCAAGCCGAAGTTCTTCGGCGGCTTCTCGGACCTGACCAGCCTGGTCAACGCGATCCACCGGCAGACCGGGCTGATCACCTTCCATTGCCCGGTCGCGGGTTCGGAGTGGAACGAGTTCTCGCTCCAGCACTTCCGCGCCGTCGCGATGGACGCGCAGGCCGACCTGCTGCAGAACCCGCAGGGCGAGCGCGGGGCCCATGTCGTCCAGCGCGAGGACCGCATCAGCACGCTGCGTCCGGGGCTCGCACGCGGGCCGCTGGTCGGCGGCAACCTGGCGGTGCTGAGCTCGCTGGCGGGCTCGCCCTTCTTCCCGGACACGCGCGGCGCGATCCTGTTCCTGGAAGAGGTCAACGAGTACATCTATCGCGTCGACCGCATGCTCTCGACGCTGCGCCTGTGCGGCGCGCTCGACCAGCTGGCCGGCGTCGTGCTGGGCAAGTTCACGCAGTGCGGCCCGGGCGACGGCAACTTCGGCACGCTCACGCTGGACGAGGTCTTCGACGACTACTTCCTGCCGCTGAACGTGCCGGTCTACCGCGGCGCCATGATCGGCCACATCAAGCGCAAGTTCACCGTGCCGGTGGGCCAGCCCGCCG
Source organism: uncultured Burkholderiales bacterium (assembly GCA_966211105.1). Taxonomy (GTDB): domain Bacteria; phylum Pseudomonadota; class Gammaproteobacteria; order Burkholderiales; family Burkholderiaceae_C; genus Roseateles. Next base: position 42,557 of record CBIHMU010000032.1, on the reverse strand, counting down.
AGATGGATGCCCGCGCCGGCACGCTGCGGCTGCTGTCGGCGGCGGTGCTCTGAGGGCCCCGGATCGATGGTCTTGCGCTGGCTCGCGCTCGCCGACCGACACCGTCTCAGGCAGCGGCGACGCTGAGGTGCCCCCCCCGGGGAACCGCCCTTCTCGCGTGCTCGCCGCCGCGGCTAGCATCGCGCGCTGAGGGAGTCGCGAAACAATGAACATCGATCGAGCCCCGCGCGCGACGCGGGCAAGCGGCCGCATGGCCGCCTTCGCCAGGACGGCGGCCGTCACCGTGGCGTTGGCAGCCCCCATGGCGCTGCTGCCTGCCGGCGTTTCCGCCGCGCCGCTGCCGGCGCTCACCGACACCCCGACCTGGGTCAGCCCCGTCGCGCCGGACCCCGCAAGGACGGTCAAGAACGCCGTCCAGGGGCTGGACTACCTGCTGGCGGACGTACAGACGCGCGTCGCGCCGGACGGCACGCGGCAGGCCTTCCGCCACTACGCGATGCGGGTACGCACGACCAAGGGCCTGGACCAGGCGGGCCAGGTCGAGATCGAGTGGGACCCCGCCTACCAGCGCCTGCAGCTGCATCAGATCCGCGTGCTCCGAGACGGTCGCTGGCTGCCATGGCGTGATCGCGCCGCCGCCCGCACACTGGACCGGGAGCCCGAGGCCGAGCAGCGCATCTACGACGGTCGCAAGACCCTGCTGCTGCAGCTCGACGACATCCGCGTGGGCGACGTGCTCGAGTACGCCTACACCGTCAACGGCTGGAACCCGGTCTACGCAGGCAAGCAGTTCGGCGGCTTCTCGCTGGACTACGGCAGCCCGGTGGCGCGCATCCACAACCGGCTGGTGCTGCCGACCGGGCGAGAGTTTGTCGTCCGGACGCCGCCGGGCACGCCCGGGCCACGCCGCAACGTCGGCAGCAGCCAGCAGGAACTGGTCTGGGACGCCGACGACGTGCCCGCCGTGCGACGCGAGGACAACACGCCGTCCTGGTTCGACCCGTGGAGCGAAGTGCGCTGGACCGAGTTCCAGAATTGGGGGGATGTCGCCCGCTGGGGCGCGCCGCTGTACCAACCGCCGGCGAAGCTATCACCGGCGCTGCGGGCGGAGGTCGACCGCATCGCCGGCGCGTATGCCGCGCCGGCCGAGCGCGCCGCGGCCGCCTTGCGGCTGGCGCAGGAGCAGGTGCGCTACCTGTCCATCTCGATGGGCACAGGCTCGCACGCGCCGCGTGCGCCGGACCGCGTCTTCGCGCAGCGCTTCGGCGACTGCAAGGACAAGTCACTGCTGACCGTCTCGCTGATGCGCGCCCTGGGCCTGGAGGCGAACGTCGCCCTCGTCCACACCGAGATGCGGGAGAAGCTGGCCGACTCGCTGCCCTCCGCCAGCGTCTTCGACCATGCGATCGTGCAGGCGGTGGTCGACGGCAAGACCTACTGGCTGGACCCGACGCAACCGCCGCAGCGCGCGTCGCTGGATCGGATCGCCCCCGCGGACTTCGGCCAGGCCTTGGTGCTGTCGCCGCAGACGATCGGTCTGACCCGGATGGAAAACGGCGAGTCGGCGCTCTATCGGCGCCAGATCGCAGTGGTCTTCGACCTCGGCAAGGGACCCGGCCACCGCGCCGGCTTCGAGGTCACGACCCGCTATGAAGGCCTGGCCGCGGAGCGCATGCGCAACGGCAACTTCTCGGAGAACCTGCCGGAGTACGAATCGAAGGCGCTGAAGTACTACGCAAAATTCACCCGCCTGGCGGGCATCCAGCCGCTTGCGGCGATGGAGTGGGTGGACGACGAGCAGGCCAACGTCGTCACCACCCACGAGCGCTACGACATCGACGACCCCTGGCAGCGCGACAAGCACGGCGCACCGTCGACGGCCGGGCTGCCGTCGCCGGAGATGGTGGACCTGCTGCGCAAGCCGGAGATCGCGTTGCGCAAGCAGCCGCTGAGCTTCTCCCGGCGCGAGGAACTGATCATGCGGGTCGAAGAGCGCGTGCCCGCCTCCTGGACACCGATGGAGAAGGACAGCGACGTCCGGACCTTCCAGGCGCAGGCCTTCTCGTACCAGCGCGAGTTCAGGATGGAAGGCCACCGCGTCCATCTGACGCAGACCTTCCGCAGCAAGTCCGACCATGTGCCGGTCGACCAACTGGCGGACCACGTCAAGACGATGGACCAGGCCGCCGACTGGGTGGGCCACGACCTGTCGTGGGACATCCAGGCGCGCTCCCGCTCTGGCGGCTCAGGCAGCGTGGGCAAGGGCCTCCTCGCCCTGATCGGCCTGCTGGTCGTATGGATCGGCGCGTACCACGGCGCGAACTGGCTGAGCCGCCGGCGGCTGGACGCATCGCTGGCGCGGAACGCGGCAGCCAACGCGGCGGCAGCCAACGCGGCGGCTGGCTCGGCAGGCAGCGCGTCAGCCGGTGCGGAACGCGCCGGCTAGCGCCGCGCCACCCAGTCCACCAGCGCATCGATCGCCGGACGCGCCTTGGCCGCCTGATCGTCGTTGACGATCGCGACCACGATCCAGGTCTTGCCGGTCGAGTCCGGCACGAAGCCGGCCAGCGCCACGACGTCGCGCAAGGTGCCGGTCTTCATCCGCGCACGGCCTTCGGCGGCCGTGCCCTTGAAGCGTCGGGACAGGGTGCCGTCGACGCCGGCCACCGGCAGCGTGGCCAGCAACTCCGGACCATGCGCACCGCGCGCCGACGCCTGCAGCATCGCCGCCATCTGCGCGGCCGAGGCGCGCTCGCTGCGCGACAGGCCGGAGCCGTTCTCCAGCGCCAGACCGTCCGTGCCAATCTTCTGCGCGGCGAACCATTCGCGCACGACGCGCGCGGCGGCCTCACGGGTGTCTTCGCCGGGCTGGGCCGCCGACGCGCCGAGCCGCAGGAACAGCATCCGCGCCAGCGCGTTGTCCGAGGACTTCATGACCGGCCGCAGCAACTCCCCCAGTGGACGGTCGCGGTGCTGCGCCAGCACGCGGGCGCCTTCCGGTGTCGCACCCTCGCGGATCTCGCCCGACAGCGTGCCGCCCAACGAGCCCCACAGCTGTCGCAGCGCCTGCGCCGTCTCCCACTGGCGGTCCAGCACGTTCAGCGACTGCGTGACCTGGCAGCCGCGTGGGAATTCGCCCGCGAGCACCAGTCGTCCGCCGCCCTCGGGCAGCGCCTCGAAGCGCGACGGCTTCCAGTCGTCGTCCCAGTCCTTGCAGGGCTTGTCGTTCAGCAGGACCGCGCTCGTGTCGATGGCCAGCCCGCCGAACTGCGGGAAGGGCCGCACCGTCAGGCTGCGGTCGTCGGACCAGAAGTCGTACTGCAGCAGGCTGCCGTTGAGGTGCAGCGCGTCCGGGATCACGTTGTAGGGGAACTCGGCCTGCTCGTCGAAACGCGGCGCGCCGATGTCGGGCCGCGCCGGGTTGAACAGGCCGCGGTCGACCACGATGCCGCCCGCCAATTCGCGCACGCCGTGGCGCTCGCGCACCTCGCGCAGCATCGCCCACAGCGCGGGCCAGTCGAGGTCCGCGTCGCCGCCGCCCTTGAGCACCAGCGGGCCGTCGAGCCGGCCGTCGCGGAGCGCGCCCGCAGCCAGCAGCTGGGTCTGTCCCCGACTGTTGGGACCGAGCCGGTCCAGCGCCACGACCGCGGTGATCGTCTTCATCGTCGAGGCCGGCGCCATCGGCCGGTCCGCGTTCAGGCGCAGCCCGGTGCCGGGCGCGTCCAGCGGATAGGCCACCACCGCCAGCGACGAGGCCGGCACGCCGGCCTGGCGCAGCGCGGCTTCGACCGGCGCGGGCGGGGTGTCGACGAGGGTCGCGCAGCCGCTCGTGGCGAGCGCGGCAACCAGGAGCACGAGGGCGGGGATCGATCGCATGAGCAGCGACTGTATATTCCCGGCCCCGCTGCATTCCCGCAGGTTATACGCGCGAGACAAGCATTCATCGGGACGGAAACAACAAATGGGTGACGTTCCTATGACGGTGAAAACCGCTCGTGCTTGAAGATCATTCACAGCTCGCAACACAGCCACACCAAAGGGTCGCCCCCGCATCGGACGGCCGCAGTCGTTGGAGGCGTTCCAGGACGCCGGACCGGTTAACAAGGAGAAGATCGTGAAACTGAATCAACTCGCCCGCTGCCTCGTCGTGGTGGGACTGGGCGCCCACGCGGCGGCCTGGTCGCAGGAAGTCCAGAAGATCGAGCGGGTGGAGATCACCGGCTCGAGCATCAAGCGCATCCAGGACGAAGGCGCGCTGCCCGTGCAGACGATCTCCCGCCGCGACCTGGACCGCCAGGGCATCGTGTCGGCCGAGCAGCTGATCGCCACGCTCTCCTCCAACGGCAACGGCCTGGACAACCTGGCCTCCAACGCGGACGTGGTCTCGGGCCAGTCCCGCGGCAACAACGGCGCGACCTCCGCCAACCTGCGCCTGCAGGGCGCGAACGCGACGCTGATCCTGCTGAACGGCCGGCGCATCGCGGCGCACGGCCTGAACGGCGGCGTCGTCGACCTGAACCAGATCCCGATGGCCGCGATCGAGCGCGTCGAGGTGCTGAAGGACGGCGCCTCGTCGACCTACGGCACCGACGCCGTCGGCGGCGTCATCAACTTCATCCTGCGCAAGGACTACACCGGCCTGACCGTCAGCGGCTTCACCGACGTGACCCAGCACAGCGGCGGCAACATCTACCGCGGCTCGGTGACCGGCGGCGTCGGCAACCTGGACAAGGACGGCTTCAACGTCATGGCCGTGCTGTCCATGACGGACAACAAGCGCCTGGACGGCTCGCAGCGCGACTTCGTCAACAGCTTCCAGCCCGAGCGCGGCCTGTCCCCGGACACGCGCGGCACGCCGTTCGCGACGGTCTTCTTCTCGCCCACGATCACGCCGCCGGTCTACAACGGCGCCACCCTCACCAGCGCCAACATCCTGGACCTGCCGGGCGGCGCGGGCTGCGCGTCGCAGCCGGGCATGGCGCCTTACGCCGAGAAGCTGTGGAACTCGGCCGCCGCGTCGCCGGCCAACCAGTTCGGTTGCGCCTGGGACTCGGGCAAGGCGGCGGTGATCCAGCAGCCGGTGAAGAACACCAACCTGGTCACGCGCGGCATGCTCAAGCTGGGCGAGCACACGCTGACCGGTGAAGTGCTGCTGGGCAAGTCGGAGTCGCAGAAGATCTTCTCGGCCAACCAGATCAGCAGCGGCAGCGCCACGGCGACGATCGGCCTGCCCAACGGCACCACGGTCCCGAGCCCGTTCCGCAGCCTGGCCTACCCGTCGAGCGGCTCCAGCTACCAGACCGTGTGGAACGCGCTGGTGGGCGCCTTCCCGTCGCTGGCCTCGCAGGCCGGCAAGCCGCTGGCCTTCCGCTGGCGCTGCATGGAGTGCGGCCAGCGTGAGTTCGAGACCACCACCGACACCGGCCGCTACCTGGTGAGCATGGACGGCCCGCTGCCCTTCCTCAAGGACTGGGACTACAAGGTCGGCGCGTCGCAGGCCTTCAGCAAGAGCAACTCGGTGCTGGGCACCGGCTACCAGAACTGGGTCGGCCTGGCCAACCTGATCAACACCGGCGTGCTCAATCCCTTCCTGCTGGCCGGCCAGTCGCAGTCGCCCGCCGCCCTGGCGGCGCTGGACGCGATCTCGGCCGAGGGCACCAAGCTCTACGGCGGCAAGTACACGACCGACGAGTACGACGCGACCGCCTCCGGCCCGCTGTTCAAGCTGCCGGCTGGCGACGTGATGGGCGCGGTGGGCGTGGACTACCGGATCGAGAAGTACCGCTTCGACGGCAACCAGACGGTCAACACCAACGACATCAACACCTGGATCTTCAACGCGCCGTTCGACAACGTGAACGCGCTGAGCGGCGTGAAGCGCAAGGTGGGCGCGATCTTCGGCGAGACCATCATCCCCATCGTCAAGAACCTGGACCTGAACCTCTCGGTGCGCTACGACAAGTACACCGGCTTCGGCAGCACGACCAACCCCAAGGCCTCGATCCGCTACGCGCCGATCGACAGCCTGGTGTTCCGCGCGTCCTACAGCACCGGCTTCCGCGTGCCGACCTTCAACCAGCTGTTCAACGGCGTGACCGAGTCGCCGTACACCGGCGCCGGCGTGCCGGATCCGGCGACCTGCCCGGGCAACGTGGTGAGCAACGCGCCGGGCTGCCAGGCGGTCACCTTCAACACGCTGTTCGGCGGTCGCAACGACCTGAAGCCGGAAGAGTCGAAGATGTCCAACATCGGCTTCGTGTGGCAGCCGGTGAAGGATTTCAGCGCCTCGGTGGACCTGTGGGACATCCGTCGTGACGGCCAGATCCAGAGCCTGACGCTGACGCAGATCCTGAACAACTACCAGCTGTTCCCGCAGGCCTTCATCCGCGACGCCAGCGGCGCGCTGCAGACGGTCGACACCCGTTGGGTGAACACCGGCGAGACGCAGACACGCGGCCTGGAGCTGTCGCTGCGCGGCAGCACGCCGATGAACGGCGGCCGCCTGAGCGGCGGGCTGGACGGCACCTACCTGCTGAAGAAGCGTTCCAAGCTGCTGGACAACGTGGCCTTCGGCCCGAGCGAGATCGGCCAGTTCACGCGCTCGAGCGAACTGGGCATCCGCTGGAAGCACAGCGCGTACATCACCTACACGTATGGCGACTGGGCCTGGTCGCTGCGCCAGCAGTACAGCACCGGCTACTACGGTTACGTCCCGCCGGGCGTGGCCAACGGCAATGCGTCGGCGCCCGCCTTCGACCGCTGGGTCAAGCCGTACTACCTGCACCACGCGAGCGTGGCCTACAGCGGCGTCAAGAACCTGACGGTCACCGTCGGGGTGAAGAACATCTTCGACCAGGACCCGCCGTTCGCGAACAGCTACGACACCAACACCGGTTCGGGCAGCTCGTGGGAGCCGCGTGTGGCCGACCCGCGCGGACGCTCGTTCACGCTGGGGCTGGACTACAAGTTCTTCTGATCAGGCCTCGCCTGCCGCCTCGCGCGGCGGGCCTTCGGACACCAGGCCCGCCGGGAGACCGGCGGGCTTTTTCGTGGTGCCGCCGAGCGCACGGGAACTCAGGGGGAAAACGTTCCTCATGCCCTGTTCCCGGATCGTGTGCAGCAAACGGAGGACGGGTCCGGTGGGCCGGGTCATGCCCTGCTCATAGCGGCGCAGCAGACGCGCCGTCGTGTTGAGCATGTTGGCGAAGACATAGAGGTTCAGATCCTCCTCCTCCCGGATGGCGCGGACCTCCTCGGGCGTCAGGTCCTCGGGAGGCGCCATGCCACCCCATCCCAGACGCTGCATTCGCTCGTCGCTCACCCACCCGCGAGCGTGCATGGCCCACCCGGTTTTCACCATCCGGTCAATTGATTCGTGCTTGCGCTTACGCATCACAGTTCACCTCTTTCAGGAGTCCAGAGTCAACGGCGTCCGCCAGTTGATCGGCGTTCATCTCTTCCAGCAGCGCATTTGTCTGTTTGCAGATATGCAACTTCCCTGCTTCGATATTGGCAATGGCGCTTTTGGCGTAGCCCTCGACGAAGAACCACGGACCACCTCGCCGACGGGCCACGATCACGCGATACCCATCGCGTTTGCCGGCCCCGGATCGTCCGATCCGTTTCTTGAAGAGTCCACTACCGAGATTTGCATCGATCAGCCCGCGTTCCATTTCCGCCACGGCGCGGCACAGGTCCGCGTCTGCGCAGTTCCTGCTTGCGCATCCACCGTTGAAAGCCCTGGACCAGATAGACGGGAGTCGCCACATCGACCTCTTCGCACTGTTGCGAGAGGACTGAGTGACAGGTCATGCCCAGGACGGATTCGTCCTGAAGTTGGCCCCCTCATGGGGGAAGCGCAGCGCTCAGGCCCGGAGCGTTCTCTCGTCCGGATCCAAGGTCACCGCGACGCCGATCGGCAGCGGGAGGTGGGGCGTCGTGTGGCCGCTCGGCCAACCGGCGAGGACCGGGATGCCGAGGTCGCCGAAATAATCGGCGAGCACCTCGTCGGGTGAATCGGCGTCGGTGAAGCTGCCGAGCAGCACGCCGGCGATGTCGTCGAGCGAGCCGCCCAGGCGCAGCTGGCACAACAAGCGGTCGATCTTGTAGGGGTCCTCGCCGATGTCTTCAAGGAACAGGACCGCGCCGCGCAGATCCGGCATGAACGGCGTGCCCATCAGTGCGACGAGCACCGCCAGGTTGCCGCCGCTCAGCACGCCGCGCACCGGCGTCGAGCCGCGGTTCAGCGGATGCGGCGCGAGCGCCGGTCCGAGTGGATCACCCACGCGCAAGCCGCGACGCAGTCGCTCGCCCAGCGCGACGGCATCGGCCCAGCCGGCATCGCTCTTGTGCCAGTCCGAAGCCGGCATCGGTGCATGCCACCCCGCCATGCCGAGCTGCTGGCGCAGCGCATGCAGCGCCGTCAGGTCGCTGTAGCCGATCAATGGCTTGGTCGATCGACGCAGCAGCGCGCGGTCGATGCGATCGAGCAGACGCAGGCAGCCGTACCCGCCGCGCAGGCCGATCACCGCATCGACTTGAGGATCATCCAAGGCTTCATGAAGATCGGCGAGCCGACGGCCATCGTCCGCCGCGAGGTGGCCGAGGAACGCCGGTCCGTGGCAGCCCGGGAAGAGCTTCGCGCGAAAGCCCAGCCGCTCGATCAGCGGCACCACGAGGTCGAGCGTGCCGTCCCGCGGCGGTCCGGCGGGCGCGATCACGCCGAGGCAGGCGCGCTCGGGCAACGGAGGCAGCAGGAAGGTGTCGTCAGCCATGAGCAGCGTTGAAGAACATCGGCGCGCGCGCCGGGGACATGGTCCGGATCAGGACGCCAGCCATGCAGCCATCCTCGCGTCGATCGCGGCACCGAGCGCCGGGATGCGCCAGGTGGTGGCGCAGTCGGGATGCGGCGCGTAGCGCGAGCCGAGGTTGCTCAGCAGCGCGATGAGGTAATGCCGGCGACGAGGGAGGATGCCGCGCACGATGCCCGCATCGGACGTGTAGTTCTCGGTGTTGCCCGTCTTGTGCGCGAACCAGACTTCGCCGCCCGTCGCAAAACGGCGCAGATCGCCAGGCAGCGACACCCCGCCCGCATGCAGCCCGCCATCCGGCATCAACCAGCGACCGGGCAGACGCGCCGGCAGCCCCGGCACCCAGCCGGGCAAGCCACCGAGCGCGCTGCTCGACAGCACCTGATGCAGCGCCTGGTCCTGCAACGCGTGCATGGCCTGGTTGCGGCTCTCGGGCGACAAGCGCGGCGCATCGGCGCGCAGCCACGGCGCGCGCGGCGCGACCGGATCCAGCCACCACAGCAGCCGCACCGTGTCCCAGGCGGTCATCTGGATCTGGCCGACGCCCGATCCCGATCCGTTGCCCCAGCCGCCCTCCGCCGTCGTGTTGGCGAAGCGCAGCGTCGTCAGCCCGAGCGAGGCGAACAGCGCGTGCAGCTCGTTGCGCACCTCGCGCCCGCCGTCGCGGCGGATCGCGCCGGCCGCATGCATCAGCGTGACCAGCGCCGAGGTCGCCTCGTTGCTGCTCCAGGTGACCATGTCGTAAGCCCAATCGGACACGGCGCGCTCGCGGCCGGCATAGGTCAGCGGCTGCCACCAGCCCGCCCGCCCTTGATCGACGAGCCGACCCACGCCCACCAGCAGCATCAGCTTCAACAGCGACGCCGGGTAGGGCGCCACCATGCGGCCGCCGCCCTCGCCCTCATCGCCCGCCTCGCCCGCCCCGCCGGCCAGCGGCGTCCACTCCATCGCGGACCAGTCCGACGCCGGCCGCCACGCGATCGAGTTGCCGTCGGCATCGCGCTGATCGGCCAGGTAGCGGATGTTGCGCACGGGGCCCGCGTCCGGCGCAATGTCGGCGACGAGGCCCCCGGGATGCTCGCGCGAGAACAGCACGTTGGCCGCGATCGGCGCGCCCTGCTCCGGGAACGCGACGACGGCCAGATCGATGCTCGGGAAATGCCGGATCGGCCGGCCGTCGTCCTGCGGATCGCGCGTGGCGCCGAAGTCCTGCGCGAGCACCGCGGACCGCAGCGCCTCGGCGAGTGCGGCCGCTTCCAGCGCGACGGGCTTGACGGCCGTCGTCATCGCAGACCCTCAGGCAGCGCGGAGTTGCAGCCCGTCCAGCGCGATCGGGCTGGGCTTGCCGGAGATGAGGTCGGCCACGATGCGGGCCGAGCCGAACGAGAAGGTGAATCCCAGGGCGCCATGGCCGACATTGAGCCACAGCCCGCGCAGCGGCGTCTCGCCGAGCATGGGGGCGCCGCTCGGCGTCGCCGGGCGCAGGCCGGCCCAGGGCACGGCGTGGTCATAGTCGGCAGCCCTCGGGAAGGTCTCTCGCACGTTGCGCTGCAAGGCGGCCAGGCGCTTCGGATCGATGCTCGTGTCGTCGCCGACAAGGTCCACCATCGCCGCGACGCGGAGCTGGTCCCCGATGCGGGCGTAAAGCGTCTTGCGCTCGAAGTCGGTGACGCTGACCGTCGGCGGGCGGTGCACGCCGTTGATCGGCGCGGACAGGCTGTAGCCCTTGAGGGGGTACAAGGGCAGGCGCAGGTCGACGCGCTCCGCCAGCGCCGCGCTCTGCAGCCCGGCCGCCAGCACGATCCCATCCGCGACCAGATCGCCCTGGTCCGTCCTGAGCCCGACGACCCGGTCGCCCTCGACGACGAAGCCGGTGGCCGTGGCCTTCACCCGGCCTCGGAAATTCGGATGGCGCGCCAGGCGCTCGCCCAGTTGCACGCTGAGTGCATGGCAATCGGCGACCGCCTCGCCCGAGGTGAAGATGCCGCCGGCCAGCCACTGCGCGCCGCCGTCGCCGAGCGAAGGTTCGATCGTCAGGCACTCGTCGCGGGTCAGCGCCCGTTCCGGCCCGCCGGCGGGCGTGCGCGCGGCGACGCGCGCGAATTCCTCCGCCTTGCGATACACGACCAGCTTGCCCGGCGTGCGCAGCGCGATGGCATCGAGCGCCGCGTGCCGTTGCAGTTCGCCGAAGCATTGCTGGCTGAACGCGCCGAGTTCGAGCAGACGCTCCGTGGTCCGCTGGTTCACCGGCCCGCGGCAATGCGCCAGGAAAGACGCCAGCCAGCGCCATTGCGCTGTCGTGCCGTCCGGCTTGAAACGCAAGGGACCGTCCGGATCGAGCAGCCAGCGCAGCGCCTTCAAAGGCACGCCGGCATCCGCCAGCGGCGACACGTAGCGGTAGCTGAGCTGTCCGCCGTTCGCACGGCTCGCGCCGGAGGCGAGGGTGGCCTCGCGCTCCACGAGCGTCACCCGATGCCCCGCCTCCGCCAGGGCCCAGGCGGTGGTGACGCCCACGACGCCCCCACCGATCACGACTAGCTGCTTCATCCCGGACGAATTCATTCTTGAATGGTCCGGGAGGTTACGGATTCACGACACCCTCAGCCAATGAAAGCGGTGCCGCTACCCATAACCTCGCCGCATGCGCGCAAGGGGAATGCCCGTGGGAGACCTAGCGCGAGAGGGCCAACCGGGCCCCCTTTGCTCCGTGTCCCCCTTTGGCATCCTCCCGGATGCCAAATTCCTCCTAATACCTGCGCAAAGGGGGCCCGGTCGGCCCTCTCCAGGAGCGACCGAGCTTGTCGCTTCGTCAGGCGAGGACGGCGGCCATCGCGTTCGCCGTGCCTTCGACGTTGCGCGTGTTCAGGCCCGCGATGCACATGCGGCCGGAGCGCAGGATGTAGACCCCGAATTCCTCGCGCAGGCGGTCCACCTGCTCGGGCGTCAGGCCGGTGTAGCTGAACATGCCGCGCTGCTTCAGGAAGTAGTCGAAGTTGCGGCCCGGCACCTTGGCCGAGACCACCTCGAACAACGCGTTGCGCATCGCCAGGATGCGCTCGCGCATCTCCTCGACCTCGCCTTCCCACAGCGCGCGCAGCGCCGGGTCGCCCAGGACCTTGGCCACGACCTGGCCGCCGTGCATTGGCGGGTTCGAATAGTTGCGGCGGATCGTGAACTTCAACTGCCCCAGCACGTTGGCCGCCTGTGCGGCGTCCGGGCACACCACCGACAGCGCGCCGCAGCGCTCGCCGTACAGGCTCATGTTCTTGGAGAAGCTGTTCGCGACGAAGAAGCTCAGGCCCGCCGCGGTCAGCGCGCGGATCGCGAAGGTGTCCTGCTCCAGGCCGTCGCCGTAGCCCTGGTAGGCCAGGTCCAGGAAGGCGATCAGCTCGCGCTCCTTCAGCACCGGGATCAGCGCGTCCCACTGCGACTGCGACAGGTCCACGCCGGTCGGGTTGTGGCAGCACGCATGCAGCAGCACGACGCTGCGCGCCGGCGCTTCCGACAGCGCCTGCAGCATCGCGTCGAAGCGCAGACCGCCGGTCTTGGCGTCGTAGTACGGGTAGCTCCGGCACTCGATGTAGGAGCCCTCGAAGACCGCGCGGTGGTTGTCCCAGGTCGGGTCGCTCAGGTAGATCGCGCTGTCGGGGAAGTAGCGCTTGATGAAGTCTGCGCCGACCTTGAGCCCGCCGGACGAGCCCACGCCCTGGATCGTCGCGACGCGCTTGCTCTGGAGCGCCTCGCTGTCGGCGCCGAAGAGCAGCTTCTGCACCTCGGTGCGGAAGTTGGCCGCGCCCTCCATCGGCAGGTAGGGCCGCGCGCCGGCCTGTTCCACCACCGCCAGCTCGGCCCGGCGCACCGAGTCCAGCATCGGGATGCGGCCGTCGTCATCGAAGTAGATGCCGATGGACAGGTTGATCTTCTGCGTGCGCGGATCCTTCTGGAAAGCCTCGTTCAGGCTGAGGATGGGATCGCCCGCGTAGGCGTCGACGTGCTGGAACATGCTGGGAACTCCCCGTTGGACTATCGGCTCGCCTCATTATCCCCAGCCGCGCCCGCCCGCACCGGAACAGCGCCCGCGCCGAAGCGCCGATACAGGCCGACGACAATGCCGGCTTCGCATGACCTGATCCATCCGCTTCACAGAATCACATGATCAACGACTTCAACACGCGCGGCGCCGCCTGCCTGCCCGGCCACATGGGCATCGAGATCGTCGAGGTCGAGAAGGGCCGCGTCTTCGCGCGCCTGCCGGTCACCCAGCAGGTGATGGCGCCCAACGGCTACCTGCACGCCGGCAGCGTCGTGACGCTGGCCGACACCTGCTGCGGCTACGGCTGCATCTCGTCGCTGCCCGACGGCGCGCAGAACTTCACCACGGTCGAGCTCAAGTCCAACCACCTGGGCACCGCCCGCGACGGCGTCATCGAATGCCTCGCCACCGCCGTCCACATGGGCCGCACCACCCAGGTCTGGGACGCGACCGTCACGCACAACGGCAAGACGATCGCGCTGTTCCGCTGCACGCAGATGGTTCTTTATCCGAAGGCCTGAACACGCTTGGTCCGGCCACCTGTTGTGCGCTTGGCCGCCATGGCAGGGGGCCTTGCCGGCAAGCGGCAAATCCCCACGCCATGCCGTCCCTGAGCCACCGAGGGACGCCTCAGAGCGCCTTGCCGCTGCCGATGGCCATCACCAGGCGCGTGACGAGCACCAGCTTCGGCGCGATGGCGTCGACGACGACGTACTCGCTGTCGCTGCTGTGCGCGCCGTAGCCGCGCACGCCCAGGCCCTCGATCACCGGCGCCTTGGTCGCCAGCGACGCATAGGCGGCATCGGTGCCGCCGCCGGTCGGGCGGTCGCGCACAACCAGCTCCAGCTTCTGCTCGTCGGCCAGGGCCTTGACCTTCGCGGCCAGCGCGCGGGACGCGTCGGTCGCCGCCAGCGGCGGGCGGCCGCGGTTGAAACTCACGCTCACCTCGGCATCGGGGATCAGCTTGTTCTGGATGCGCTTGCGCAGCTCGGCTTCCAGGGCGTCGAAGTCGGCGAAGCGGTCCGCGCGCGCATCCCCCTGGGCCTCGGCGCGCTCCGGGATCGCGTTGCGGACCGAGCCCGCCTTGGCCATCGTCCAGTTCAGGTGCAGGCCGCGCTTGGGATCGGAGAGATCGCGCGTCTGAAGGATCTGGTGGGACAACTCGGTCAGCGCGTTGATGCCCTTCTCCGGCGCCGCGCCGGCATGCGACGAGCGCCCCTTGACCTTCAGGTCCACCGAGGCGATGCCGCTGGTGGCCAGGCGCACCGTGTCCGGCGTCGTCGGACCGCCGCCGCCCTCGAAGGACAGCACCGCGTCATGCTCGCCGCCGAGCTTGGTGATCAGCGGGTTCGAGCCGGGCGAACCGATCTCCTCGTCGCCGTTGATCAGCACGGTGATCTCGGCGTAGTCCTTGAAGCCGACCGACTTGAGCATGGCCAGCGCATGCAGGATGGTGGCGACGCCCTGCTTGTCGTCGGCGATGCCCAGGCCGTAGGCGTGGTTGCCGTCGATGCGGAAGGGCTGCTGCTTGAGGCCGCCGCGCTGGTAGACGGTGTCCATGTGCGCGATCAGCAGGACGCGCTTGCCGTTGGGGTTGCCGCCCTTGAACGACGCCTGCACGACCTGGCCGACCTTGGCCGGACCGTCGCCCGCGTCCGAGGTCGGCGCGGCGATGGTCTTGTCCGGATCGATCAACTGGACCTGGCCGCCGAGCTCGCGCAAGCGCTGCGCGATGACGCCGGCAATGCGGTCCAGGCCCTGGCGGTCGGAGCTGCCGGACTCGATCTCGACCAGCTGCTGCAGCGTCTTCATCAGCGCGGGCTGCTCCTTGGCGGCGAGGGCGTTGAGCTCGGGGACCGTCTGCGCCTGGACGCCGAGGGCGCTCATCGCGGCCAAGGCCAGCGCCGCGCGGCGCCAGGTGGGAAGGGAAGCGGGCATCGGCGAGATCTCCAGATCGTTCTTGAAGGAACCGCCCCCTCGGGAGCGAAGGAAGCGCCGATCCTATCGGCGCCGCGTTCTTGCGTCCGGGTTGAAAGTGTTTCGTGTGCGAGGGGCTGTCGCATCGAGCGCGCGGCCCCTAGCATCCGACGCTCCACACCCTGCTGCACGGACCGATCCATGAGCCTTCCCGATACGACCTCCTCCGCCACCGTGACGATGATCGCGGTGCTCGTCGCCGCGCCCGGGCGCCGCGAGGAGCTGCGCGCCGCGCTGACCGGACTGGTCCCGCCCACCCGCCAGGAGCCCGGCTGCCGCGACTACCGCCTGTTCGAACGGGTGGAAACGCCCGGCACGTTCCAGATGCACGAGCAGTTCGACGACGAGGCCGCCCTGGAGGCGCATCGCGCGACGCCGCACTTCCAGGCCTTCGCGAAGCGGGCGCCGGACCTGCTGGGCGCGCCGCTTGAACTGATCAAGCTGACGCCGCTGGCGTGAGCCACTCGATCCAGCGTCCGTGCGGATGCGACCAGGCCAGCGCCTCGGTGCGGAGCTCGGCGCCGTCGCGCCATTGGAGCGTCCACAAGGTGCCGCTGCCGGGTGATTCCCCTGCCGGGCACGCTGGCGGCGAGGCCATGGGCGCGAGCTTGCCGACTTCGCCGCTGATCCATGCGAGACCGCGCTCGCGCACCAGGCGCCAGATGCGAGCGACGTGGGCCTTGAGGGCGTCAGGCTCGAAGTAGGCCAGCACCCAGACGTTGAAGATCACCGGCGTGACGCCGGCGGGCAGCTCGTCCAGCCAGCGCTCAAGGTCCGCCAGTCCGTCCTCCGTCCGCAGCAGTGGCACCGGATGCCGCCGCGCATCGGCCAGCGCCCGGTCCAGCCGTTCCCGACGCGCGGCGTCGCCCGGCCAAAGGCAGGCGCGCAACCAGCGGGCTGCCACGTCGTCGGCAGGAGCGATCGGCTGCAGATCGACGCCCATGCGTCGGCCCGCCCGCCAGCGCGGCGCACCGAGCAGTCCGGCTGGGCGCTCGCCACGCCAGGTGGTGGAGATCAATGGCGCATCAGGGCGCTCACCGGACGTCGTCTCGACGCCATCGTCGTAGGCGTAGCGATCGGCGCCCAAGATCAGACCTGCGCTGCAGCCGAACTCGAACAGGGCCAGTTCGACCGGCCGGGCGTCGGTGCCGCCGAGACGCGCCGCGAGCGCCTGCAACGCGGGTCGGAGCACCGCACACCGGCCGGTCTCGTTGGTCTGCGTCGTGCGCGTGCGGATCAGCGCGCGGAGCGCCGTGTCCTCCCGACGGACGAAGGCGCGGAGATGCGCACCCAGGTCTTCGTCCGGCGCCCGCTGCCCGCCCACGCTCGCGTAATACGCGGCGAGCGGGTGCGGCTCGCCGGCCAGGATCCGGTCGTGCAGCGCGGCCAGCAGCAGCACCGGCTTGCGCTGCGTCTGCGGCGCCTCGAGCAGCAAGGCCATGAGCGCCGGATCGGCGGCGATGACCGCGGCCAGCGCCTGGTACAGCGCGTCGTCCGCGCCGTCGGTCTCGGCAAAACGGGTGAAGTGGTGGGCAATGTGGGCCAACGCCTCGCCGTCGGCGTCGCGCCCGTCATCACCAGCCGCGAGGCTGGAACGTTCGTCGGCCGAGGTACTCACTCCGCCAGCGCCGCCTCGATCTCGCCGCGGATAGCCGACGGGGCGTCGTTCGGCGCGAAGCGCTTGAGCACCTGGCCGTCGCGGCCGACCAGGAACTTGGTGAAGTTCCACTTGATCGCCTGCGTGCCCAGGATGCCGGGCTTCTCGCCCTTGAGCCATTGCCACAGAGGATGCGCTTCCCCGCCGTTGACCTTGACCTTGGCCATCATCGGGAAGCTCACGCCGTAGTTCAGCTGGCAGAACGACGAGATCTCCTCGTTGCTGCCGGGGTCCTGGCCGCCGAATTCGTTGCTCGGGAAACCGACGACCACCAGCCCGCGGGCCTGGAAGTCGCGCCACAAGTCCTCGAGGCCCTTGAACTGGGGCGTGAAGCCGCACTCGCTGGCGGTGTTGACGATCAGCAGCACGCGGCCGCGGTACTCCGACAGCGCGACCGGTTCGCCGGCGATGCTGACGGCGTCGAAGTCGAAGGCAGTCTTGCCATTGGCGCTCATGGGGGACCTCCTCGTTACGGCCCGGGTGGACCGGGGTGCATCCTAGCGCGGCGCAGGGGATCAGGCGCGACGCCGCTCAAGCGCCGCCAGCATCGCCGCGGCCAGGATCGCAGCGCCACCGACGGCGGTTTTTCCGTCCAGCGTGCCACCGCCCAGCAGCAGCGCCGAGATCGCCGCCACCGGCACCTCGGTCAGCATGACCACCGCCGTGACGTTGGCCGGCAGCCGCGCCGCCCCGTATTGCAGCGACAGGTTGGAGACGAAGAACAACAGCGCCATGCCTGCCAGCGGCAGCAACCAGACCGCGCCCGGCAGCGACGGCCACGGCGCAATGCCCTGGCCGGCCATGACCGTCGCGGACAGGCCCGCCACCAGCACGCCGCCGGCGAACATCGCCAACGCCCGCGCGCCGGGGCTGCGGGCGGCCTCGCGGCGCAGCATCACGTTGTTGAAGGCAAAGGTCATGCCGCCCAGCAGCCCCAGCACGTCCGGCAGGCTGGACGGCAGCGGCCAGCCGCCGTCCGCCGGCGCCAGCACCGCCAGCGCCCCGCCCAGCGCCAGGACGATGCGCAGACCGGCCGACACCGTCAGCGGCTCGCCCAGGACCAGCCGCGCCAGCAGCACCGCCCACAGCGGCATGAGGTAGAAGAGCAGCACCACCCGGACCACGTCGCCGGTCGACACGCCCCAGTTGAACGCGGTGTTGGTCATCCCGGCCGCCAGCGTCACCACCCACAGGCCGGGAGAGCGCAGCCATTCCGCCACGGCGCCGCGCTGGCTGGCCAGCACCACGACGAGGGACAGCACGTACAGGATCACCGTCGTCCACAAGGGGTGCATGCCGGCCCCCTCGAACTGGCGGAACGGCCACCAGGACAGCCCCCAGATGGTGGCGTTGAGCATCAAGGCAAGGATCGGCATTCGGGAACTGGGGACAGACGGAGCGACAGACGAAGGGACAGGGAGCGCGATAGACCTGCACAAGGGGTGGGGCTTGTGCAACAGTCCCCCCGACAGGGCTTGGATCCGGCTCGCGGACCGGCAAACAATGCCCAGGGTTTGTAGCATGGCGCAAGGACTGACCCTGTCCTCCAATCGGGTCGCCGTGCGCCTGTCATGCACGCGGCCTACCCTGTCGCGTGTGACCCGTCCACCAAAGTAGGGAGAGCTTCTTGGATCACCTGGCCTGTTTCGCCCCCGAGGATTTGCAGTCCCAGCCCGGGCCCGACCTGCAGAGCTATCACTGGCGTCTGCTGGCTCAAGGGGACTCCTGGTTCTCGACCGCCCAGGCCAAGCTCAGCGCGCATGCCAACCTGCTCCAGGAACTGGTGCTGACCAAGCCGACCGTCGCGATCAATTGCGCCGGACAACGCGAGAGCCTGTCCAAGGTCGTCGAACTGGCGTCTTCCCCCGACTTCGTCCGCCTGCTGACCGCGCCGGACGCCCCCGTCTGGGACGGCATCCTGCTGTCGGTCGGCGGCAACGACCTGATCAAGGCGGCGCAGACGCCGACCCAGATCGACGGCGTCGAGGTGCCGCTGCACCTGCGCCTGCTGCGCAACCAGACCGAATGGGGCCCGCCGTCCGCGGGCGTGGGCCGCTATTTCTCGGAGCCCGGCTGGGCGACCTACGCGGAGTACCTGAAGGCCAACCTGCGCCATCTGCTGACCCTGCGCGACCAGGGGCCGTCCGCCGGCAAGCCGGTCTTCATGCACTGCTACGCCGTGCCGATGCCGCGTCCGGCCGGCGCGGAGGATGCCGGCCATGGCCCGTGGCTGTACCCGGCGCTCAAGGCCTACGCGATCCCGTCCGCCGACTGGGCGGCCGTCAGCCGGCTGATGGTGATGCACCTGGCGCAGTTCCTGAAGACGCTGATGGCGGACAAGGAGCAGTTCCCGGGCCTGTTCGTGTTCGACTCGACCGCCGTGCCGCTGGCCGCGGCCACGCCGGGCGCGAGCGGCATCAGCGGCGACTGGCACAACGAGATCCACCTCAACCACAGCGGCTGCCTGAAGATCGGGCGGGCCTGGTCGGAGCATGTCGACCAGGTGCTGACCACCGGCGGGATCGTCGTCGCGGCGCCGCCGACCGGCCGCGGTCGCGCCAGGCGCTGAGGGCTGAGGGGCTGAAGGACTGCCACCGCCGCTGGCCCTCACCCCTGCCCGCTCCCGCAAGCGGGAGAGGGGGTATGACCACAAACGACAACGGCCCCGAGGGGCCGTCGTCGTTTCTGCGGAAGGTCCGCTCAGTGCTTGTCGCTGCGGGCGATGGCGAGCAGGCGGTTGAGTTCCTCCGCGTGCTCGACCTTGTTGTGCGCGTGCCAGCGGCCGATCACCCACATGATCCCCGCCACCAGCAGGCCGAAGATCGTGATCGACCCGAAGGCCGAGGTGCCGAAACGGGTCAGCATCGTGTAGAGCGCGCCCAGGCCGAGGATGCAGGCCTGCTCGTTGAAGTTCTGCACGGCGATCGAGCGGCCCGCGCCCATCAGGTTGTGCCCGCGATGCTGCAGCAGCGCATTCATCGGCACGACCAGGTAGCCGCCGATGCCGCCCAGCAGGATCAGGAAGGGGATGGCCACCCACAGGTTGTTGATGAAGTTCAGCACCAGCATCAGCAGGCCCATGCCGATGCCCAGCGGGATGACACTGGTCGCCTTGTCCAGCCGCACGGCCATCGACGCGGCCACGGCGCCGACGGCGGTGCCGATGGCCACCACGCCGGCCAGCGCCGACGCCTGGGTCGTGCCGTAGCCCAGCGCCGCGGCGGCCCAGGCGAAGACGATGTAGCGCATGTTGCCGGACACGCCCCAGAACAGCGTCGTCATGCCCAGCGAGATCTGGCCCAGCTTGTCCTGCCACAGCCGCGAATTGCAGGCGGCGAACTCCCGCACCAGGTCGGTCGCGCTGTGCGAGATGGGCTGCAGCGGCGAGTCGGTGCGGGGGATGCGCAGGTTGAAGAGCGCGGCGATGAAGTACAGCACCACCATGAAGGCGATGGCGGCCTCCGGCGGCGTGTCGATGCCGGTATCGATGAAGGGGATGTCGATGGCCAGCAGCACCGCGGAGGCCTTGTCCCCGATCAGCTGCCCGCCGAACACCGCGCCCAGGATGATGGAGGCGATGGTCAGCCCTTCGATCCAGCCGTTGGCCTTCACCAGCTGGGAGGTGGGGAGCAGCTCCGTCAGGATGCCGTACTTGGCCGGCGAGTAGGCGGCGGCGCCGAGCCCGACGATGGCGTAGGCGATCAGCGGGTGCACCCCGACCAGCATGCTGAGGCACCCCAGCACCTTGATGGTGTTGGAGATGAACATGACCTTGCCCTTGGGAACCGCATCGGCGAAGGCGCCGACGAAGGGGGCCAGCACCACGTAGAACAGCGCGAACATCGGCACGAGGGCGGCACGCTGCCATTCGGCGGCGCCGCTGGTGCGAAGCAGTTCAACGGCGGCCACGAACAGCGCGTTATCAGCCAGCGAGCTGAAGAACTGCGCTGACATGATGGTGTAGAAGCCTTTTTTCATCGACCCGGCATACCTGGAACTGCGGTGATCACGCTGGGTCCACGGGGTGGGGAAAGGCAGCGCTGCGGCGGGTTTATAGCACGCGCTCGTTTTCGTAACAGCGCTTCACGAGACAGTGTCTGTGTGCTACTTGGCACTGCTTTTCCGCGCCGGCGGCGAGCTCCCGTCCGCGCCGCGGGGCGCGTGAAGGCGTTCATGGCGCGGCACAATGCAGGCCCATGCCGCGTCCGATCGAAGCCCTCGTCCACCAGCCCGCGCTGGCCCACAACATCGCGCGTGCCCGCGCCTGCGCGCCCGACGCCCAGGTGTTCGCGGTGGTGAAGGCCAATGCCTACGGCCACGGCATCGAACGGGCGTTCGACGCGCTGCGCAGCGCGGACGGCTTCGCGCTGCTGGACCTGGACGAAGCCCAGCGCCTGCGCGACCTGGGCTGGCGCGGCCCGATCCTGCTGCTGGAAGGCTGCTTCGAATCGCGCGACCTGGAACTCTGCTCGCGGCTGAAGCTCTGGCACACGGTGCACCATGAGCAGCAGGTCGACTGGCTGGCCATGCACAAGACCCACGAGCCGCATCGGGTGTTCCTGAAGCTCAACAGCGGCATGAACCGGCTGGGCTTCACGCCGAGCGCCTTCCGCGGCGCCTGGACGCGGTTGAACGCGCTGCCGCAGGTGGACGAGATCTCGCTGATGACGCATTTCTCGGACGCCGACGGGCCGCGCGGCATCGCGCACCAGACCGCCGTCTTCCTGGAGGCGACGGCTGACCTGCCGGGCGCGCGCACCCTGAGCAACAGCGCGGCGGTGCTGCGCCACAGCCAGGATCCGGCGGTGCGGGCCGACTGGGTGCGTTCCGGGATCATGACCTACGGCAGCGCGCCGGATTTCCCCGAGCACGACATCGCCCACTGGGACCTGAAGCCGACCATGACGCTGCGGGCCAAGGTCCTGGCGGTCCAGCACCTGAAGGAGGGCGACAGCGTCGGCTACGGCAGCAGCTTCGTGGCGCAGCGCGCGATGCGCATCGGCACGGTGGCCTGCGGTTATGCGGACGGCTACCCCCGCCACGCCGCGCACGGCACGCCGGTGCTGGTCGGCGGCCGGCGCAGCGCGACGATCGGCCGCGTGTCGATGGACATGCTGGCGGTCGACCTGAGCGACCTGCCGAACGAGGGCATCGGCAGCGAGGTCACGCTCTGGGGCCAGGGCCCGCATGGCTCGGTGCTGCCGATCGACGAGGTGGCCCGCTCGGCGGGCACGATCGGCTACGAGCTGATGTGCGCGGTGACCAAGCGCGTGCCGGTGCACGTCGAGACGCTGGGCTGAGGCCCGGCGCGCGGCTCGCCTCCGGCGCCATGCAGTTGGACTGGACGCCGGCCGACTGGGAGCTGGAGATCTCCGCGATCCGCGCCAGCGGTCCCGGCGGCCAGAACGTCAACAAGGTCAGCAGCGCGGTGCACCTGCGCTTCGACATCCGGCGCTCGACGCTGCCGGCGCTGATCAAGGAGCGCCTGCTGGCGCTCAGCGACCAGCGGATCACGGCCGAGGGCGTGGTGGTGATCAAGGCCCAGGAATCGCGCAGCCAGGAGCAGAACCGCGCCGATGCGATCGCCCGGCTGGTGACACTGGCGCAGAGCGTGGCGCACACGCCGAAGGCGCGCCGAGCGACCAAGCCGACCTACGGATCGCAGAAGCGCCGGCTGGAGGCCAAGAGCCAGCGCGGCGACATCAAGGCCGGGCGCGGCAAGGTCCGAGGCGACTGACGCGGCCGACGCGGCTGAAACCTGCCGGACCGAAAGACCATCGAGGGAGAGACATGTTCAAGGCATTGCGGATCCTGATCCTGCTCGGGATCCTGTTGACGGTGGCGGTCACCACGCTCGTGGGTCGCTGGCAGGCCCAGTCCTGGAAGCGGCCGCAGGTGGTGACGCTGTATCCGATCAATGCGTCCGGCGACGCCGTGACGGAGCTCTACCTGGAACGGCTGGACGCCGCCGCCTTCGAGGGACTGGCGCCCTACTTCCAGCGGGAGGCGGCCCGGTACGGCGTGTCCTTGTCCGAGCCGCTGCGGGTCGTGCTGGGCAGCCGGGTCCGGGTCGTGCCGCCGGCGGTGCCGCGGGACGGGGGGCCGCTGTCGGCGATCTCCTGGAGCCTGCGGATGCGCTGGTGGGCGTGGCGCGAGACGCCGCCGAGCTCGCCCGTGCCGGACGTGAAGCTCTTCCTCATGTACCACCCGCCGGACTTCGCCGGGGCGCTGCCGCATTCGATCGGGCTGGAGAAGGGCCGGCTCGGCCTGGTGCACCTGTTCGCGACGAAGTCGCAGCAGGCGCAGAACGAGGTCGTCATCGCGCACGAGGCGCTGCACACCTTCGGCGCCACCGACAAGTACGACCCGTCGACGCTGGCGCCGGTGTTCCCCGACGGCTACGCGGCGCCGCGGCAGGAGCCGCGCGACCCGCAGACGGCGGCCGAGCTGATGGCCGGGCGCATCCCGGTGCGGGAAGGCGAGTTGCGGATCCCCTCAGGCCTCGGCGAGACGGTCGTGGGTCCGGCGACGGCGGTGGAGATTGGCTGGGTGAAGTAACCGGGCGTGTCATCGGCGCTGCGCGCCCCTCCATTCGAGTGGGTGCACCGGCGCTTTGCAAATCTGACATGGAGAGAATCCGACCCGAGAGGGAAGGAACTCCATGAACAAGAAGATCGGCGGGCTGACGCTCGCCCTGGTGGCCATCGCGAGCATGGCCGCATCACCGGCGCGTGCGGAGCGCTTCGAAGTGACGTTCACCGGCACGTTGACGACTGCCTATACGTCGTTCTTCTGCCTCTCATGCAGCGAATCCTATCGATCCACCGAGTCGCCGATCGCGCCGTTGAGCTTTTCGCGGACGATGGTGATCGACATCGGCCCGCGGGCCGGGATGGACACGACATCGGTGTCCGCCTTCCAGGGCAGCGACGTCGACGGCCGCGTCACCTGGAACGACATCGGCAGCCAGACCATCGGCGTGCGGCACGAGGCAGGGGCCCTTCCCGCGAACCTCGCGCCGGCGTCGCTGCTGTCGTGGGCGAACGTCAGCGCCCCGGTCGGTCCGGTCACCGATGACGTCAACGTGCGACGCGACCGCATGCTCACGTCCTATCCGGACGAGCCGGGTCGCACCATTCCACGCGACATGTGGAGCGCATCCAGGGTGCAGTCGTGGGTCCTGCCGGACGGCTGGCAAGCGGCGACCACATTGGAATTCTTCCACTGGGCGCCGTTCCCCGTGACCTCGGACAACATCGGCGACTCACTCACCTCGCGCCAGTTCACCGAACGGATGCAAGGCGATTTCTCGTGCGAGGGGTGCCAGAACTCCTTTGCGCTCGGTGTCTGGAAGAGCAATGACACGCAATCCGAGGCGTTCTATTACTGGGGCTCGGTCAGCGACTTCAGCATGCGCGAACTCGACGCCTCGGCCGTGCCGGAACCGTCCACCTATGCGCTGATGCTGGCCGGCGTGGCCGCCATCGGATTCGCCGCTCGTCGACGCAAGACGGCCTGAAGAGACGGTCTGAATAAACAAGGCGCGTCGCGCCGATCAAGCACACGAAAGGGAAGACCCATGAAGAAACTGTGGATGGCCGTCGTGCTGAGCGCCGGTCTCAGCCAGATGGCGAACGCGACGACCTACAAGGTCGACTTCGAGGGCAGCCTGCGCTTCGGCGAGAAAACGGTGGATTGCCCGCCGGAGTCCACCTTCTGCGACGGCTTCTCGAAGGACCTCGATGTCTGGGGCCAGCCATTCTCGATGAGCTTCACTTTCGAGATCGGCGCGACGCCGGGGCGCACGAATTTCACCACCTTGCACAGCCAGTCGACCGAGCCGGGTTCTGGTCGCAGCTACGACGCCTGGTCGGCAACCGAGCGGTACGCCAACTGGGTGACAAACGATGCCCGGGCATCCCAGGTCCCCGCCCTGCCGTCGGCTTCGTCGAATCCATTCGATGGCGCCGCGGGCGTGACGCACCAAGTCTTCACCTCGGCATCGAGGACACGCAGCGTTCATTCCTTGACCAGCAACCAGCAGGTGATCCGGTCCACCGATTTCTGGAATCTGACGAGTGCGGAACTCTGGCTGGACCCGTCCGGTGTCGGCTTCCAGAACCTGGTATCGCTGACCTGGAACGCTCCCTTTGCCGGCGGCACCGTCGACAACTACGACGACCGCGAGCCGCTCGCCTACTTCCTGGGCATGTTGCAGCAAGGAGCGAACTGCCTGCAATGCGTCGGCCTGCAATGGCGGGATTCGACGGCGTCCGTCGACGGCCTGTACAGCAGCGTCAACATCAGCGGCGCGGGACGCCTCGTGTCGATCACCGAGATCACCGCAGCAGTACCGGAGCCATCGACCTACGCGCTGATGCTGGCCGGCGTGGCGGCGATCGGCGTGGCGGCCAGGCGGCGCCGCGCTGCCGAGACCCTCAAGCCCTGATCTCTTCCACCAGGTCCGGGTGGCGGTCGAGCAAGCGCAACAGCTTGATCAACGCCAGCGGTGGCTGCGTCTTGCCGGTC
The DNA here is from genome assembly GCA_966211105.1 of uncultured Burkholderiales bacterium. GTDB lineage: Bacteria > Pseudomonadota > Gammaproteobacteria > Burkholderiales > Burkholderiaceae_C > Roseateles. The sequence continues at coordinate 17,551 of CBIHMU010000032.1, read as the reverse complement.
TCGTAACGGGAGAAGGCATTCACACCGCCGCCGAAGATTTCTCCGGCTTCACGCTGATCCAACGCGAGCCTCTTTCGGACCTCCGAGATGAAGAACGGATCGACTTGCGAGGCATTCACCTGCTTCGTGAATGCGCTCACCGCGCGCATGACGCGGCCAGACTCGTCCATGTCCATCGTCACCTCATCGCACGATGGGCAGAAGTCTCCAGTGACTGCGGGAATGGTCGTCGACCTGCCCTTGTAAACATGCTCGATATCGCGGGTATCGCGTAGGGTCCTAGCGAATCCGCAGGCCGGAAATTTCATTTCACAGCTCCTTGAACGATTGAAGGAGCGCAAGCCTGCATCCAGGGCGCCGAGGACACTTTGCGATTGCGCAAGGCCCGCCACTGTTCCCCGCCTCAGTGGGAGGCCTTCAGTAGACAGTCAGGAAGAGAGTTCGAACCGGCAGCGCAGCACTACTCACCGCTGCGGCCGCGTCGCCAGGTAGATGCTGCCCAGGCACAGCACCATGCCGGCGAGCGCCAGCATCGTCGGCCGCCAGCCTTCGAAGATCGCGGAGATCCCCAGCGCGATCACCGGGATCACCACGCCCGTCAGCGCGGCGCGCGCGGTGCCCTGGCGCTGCGCGAGCTTGAAGTACAGGACGAAGGCGATCACCGAGCCGAATACCGCCAGGTACAGGAGGCTGAACACGTACTCGGGCGTCCATGCGAAGTTCAGGCCCTGCCCCGTCGTCACTGACGTGACGAGCAGGAACACCGCCCCGTAGCCCATGCTCCACGCGAGCACCGGCACCAGCGGCAGTCCGCGGCGGGTCAAGGTCAGCGTGAGCACGTTGCCGATGCACGCGGCCAGCACGGCCGCCAGTCCCATCGCCAGGCCGTAGGCCGCCGTCGGGCGGGCGCCCGTCGAGGCGATCTCCGGCCAGAAGATCATCACCACCCCCGCGACCGCGCCCGCCGATACCGCCAGGAAGCGGCCCGTCACCCGCTGGGCGAAGAAGACCCGTCCCGACAGCGCGTTGCCGAACACCATGAGGCAGAACAGCACCGCCACCAGGCCGCTGGGGATGTGACGCTCGGCCTCGTAGACGGAGTAGTAGTTGCCGCTGTACTGCACGATCCCCGTCGCCAGCATCAGCCCATGCGCCGACAACGGCAGCTTCAGGGACAGCTTCTGCCAGCGCGCGAAGCCCGCCAGCATCAGCGCCGCCAGGCCGAAGCGCCAACCGACCGAGTTCAGGATCGGCACGCCCGAGGCCAGTTGATAGAGGATCACGTGCCACGTGCTGGCCCAGATCAGCGTCGGGCCCCAGAACAACCAGCGGTCGGAAACGGTGGACATGATGTGCGGCGGCGATCTGTACCGGCCGCCCGTGCGCAGAGGCATTCAGCGGTCCGGTGGAAACGACGAGGCCGCCCTGTGGGGGCGGCCTTCCGTGGGTGGCGACGCCCTCGCGGGTGTCACCGGGATGAACTGGCCGTCGAGCTCAGTCGGCGGCCTTCTTGAAGGTCGCCAGCAAGGCGCCGGCGCCGACGAACAGCGATCCGAAGATCCGATTCATCGCCTTCAGGTGCGATTCCGACTTCAGCGCCCGCAGCACGCGCGCCGCCAGCAGCGTGTAGCCGGCCATGACGACCGCGTCGGTGAAGGCCAGCGTCGCGCCGATCACCGCGTACTGCTGCGGCAGGCTGTGGTGCAGGTTCAGGAACTGGGGCACCACGGCCAGCAGGAAGACCGTGCCCTTGGGGTTCACCGCGTTGATGCCCCAGCCGCGCAGGACCAGGTCACGACGCGACACCTGCTTGCCTTCGGCCTGTTCCGCCACCAGCGGCTTGGCCGGCGAGCGCCACTGCTGGATGCCCAGGTAGACCAGGTAGGCCACGCCGGCCCACTTGACCACCGCGAACGCCTGTTCGGACGCCGCGATCAGCGCGCCGAGGCCGGCGCCGACCACCACGATCTGGGTCAGGATGCCCAGGATCAGGCCCATGGTCATGAAGTAGCCGCGCTGGAAGCCGTGATTCAGCCCGGCGCTCATCGCCGCGATGGCACCCGCGCCCGGGGACAGGCTGATGGCCCAGGAGGCTGCGAAGAACCCCAGCCAGACTGACAACTCCATGATCGACTCCTTCGAAGGAGCCGAGGTTGTAGCACGCCGACCCTTGCGCCGACGAAGGTCAGGGAATGGACGGCGCGTCGGCAGGGCCTGGGCGGCACAGGAGCGGCGCATGGGCCGCGAGCGGCGGGGTTATGCCAGCTGCCACATTCGGAATGCCGCCCCCGCCCCGGCGCTCCAATAATCCCGCGCCATGTCCGCCTCCGTCCTGCTCGCCGTCGTCGTCGCCTACTTCTCGCTGCTGCTGGCGGTGGCCTGGTGGACGTCGCGCCGCGCGGACAACGACAGCTTCTTCATCGGCAACCGCAACAGCCACTGGGGCCTGGTCGCCTTCGGGATGATCGGCACCTCCCTCTCCGGGGTGACCTTCATCAGCGTGCCGGGCTCCGTCGGCGCCGGCGCGTTCAGCTACTTCCAGATCATGCTGGGCCAGTTCGCCGGCTACGCCGTCGTGGCCTTCGTGCTGCTGCCGCTCTATTACCGGCTGAACCTGAGCTCCATCTACCGCTATCTCGGCGCGCGCCTGGGCGTGGCCGCGCACCGCACCGGCGCCGGCTTCTTCATCCTGTCCCGCACCCTGGGCGCGACCGCCCGCCTCTACCTCGTCGTGCGCATCCTGCAGGACCTGGTGCTGGCCCAGTTCGGCATGCCGTTCTGGCTCAGCGCGCTGCTGGTGCTCGTGATGATCCTGCTCTACACGCTCGAGGGCGGCGTCAAGACCATCGTCTGGACCGACACGCTCCAGACCACCGGCATGCTGGGCGGCCTGGTGATCTGCGTGGTGTTCCTGCTCCACGCGCTGGGCCTGGACCTGGTCTCCGGCTGGCAGGCGATGCGCGCCGCGGGGCTGGCCGACGTCTTCGTCACCGACCCGATGAGCGCCGCCCACTGGGCCAAGCAGCTGCTCGCCGGCGCGGCCATCGCCGTCGCGATGACGGGCCTGGACCAGGAGATGATGCAGAAGAACATCTCGGTCAAGCGTCTGGCCGACGCGCAGAAGAACATGATGGTGATGGCGGCCATCATGACCGTCGTGGTGCTGCTGTTCCTGTTCCTCGGCGGTCTGCTGACGATGTATGCGCAGCAGCAGGCCATCGGCGCCCAGGGCGACCGGCTCTTCCCCGCCGTGGTGATGGGTCACCTGCCGGCCTGGGTGCAGCTGATCTTCGTGGTCGCGCTGATCTCGGCGCTGTTCCCGAGCGCCGACGGCGCCATCACCGCGCTGACCTCCAGCACCTGCATCGACCTGATCGGCCTGCAGGAACGTCGCGACTGGGACGAGGCCCGCCAGCGCCGCGTCCGCAAGGCCGTCCACCTCGCTTATGCGCTGCTGTTCCTGCTGCTGACGCTGGGCTTCCGCTGGCTCGACGATCCGAGCATGGTCTCGCTGATCCTGAAGCTGGCGGGCTACACCTACGGACCGCTGCTGGGGCTGTTCGCCTTCGGCATCCTGACGGCGCGGACCTTGCGCGCGGGCGTGCTGCCGGGGGTCGCGCTGGCGGCCCCGGCGCTGTGCTGGGTCGTCGACGCCCACCAGGCCACCCTCTTCGGGGACTACCGGATGGGCTTGGAGCTGCTGCTGGTCAATGCCGCCCTGACCTTCGGCGGTCTCTGGGCCGGCTCGCGGCCCGCGGCTTATCCCCAGCCGAAGGCCGCTTGAGCACAGCCTGACCCCAGCCTGTCCACAGCTCATCCCCGGCCGGAGGGCCGTTTCTCCACCGCTTGTCCACGGGTCCTCCACGGCAAGTCCACCGCCTTTCCACCGCCTTTCCACTGGATAACCACAGCGGAGGGCCCGCTTTTCCACAGCCCATCCACATCCCCATCCGGGGTGGCCCACAGGACATCCCCCGTCCCCCCACAGCCCGCACACCGCGCATCCACAGGCTTCTCAACAGGGTTGTCCACAGCGCGGGCGGCGACAATCGCGCGCATGGCTGCTCCGAAATCCCACTACGTCTGTTCCGAATGCGGCGCCACCAGCGCCAAGTGGCTGGGCCGCTGCCCGTCCTGCAGCGCCTGGAACACCCTCGTCGAGACCGCGGCCGAACCCGCCGCCGGGAAGAACCGCTTCCAGGCGCTGGCCCGCAGCCAGCCGGTGGCGACCCTGTCCGAGATCGAGGCCCGCGACTTCGAGCGCACGCCCACGTCGCTGGAGGAGCTGGACCGCGTGCTGGGCGGCGGCATCGTCACCGGCGGCGTGGTGCTGATCGGCGGCGACCCGGGCATCGGCAAGTCGACGCTGCTGCTGCAGGCGGTCGACGCCTTGTCCCGGCAGATGAAGGTGCTCTACGTCACCGGCGAGGAATCCGGCGCGCAGGTGGCCATGCGCGCCCGGCGCCTGGGCCTGGACGGGTCCCAGGTGCGGGTGCTGGCCGAGATCGGCCTGGAGAAGATCCTCGCCACGATCGAGGTCGAGCAACCCGACTTCTGCGTCATCGACTCGATCCAGACGATGTATTCCGAGCAGCTCTCCTCGGCGCCCGGCTCGGTCGCGCAGGTGCGCGAATGCGCCGCGCAGCTCACCCGCACCGCCAAGTCCGGCGGCTGCGCGATGGTGCTGGTCGGCCACGTGACCAAGGAAGGCGCGCTGGCCGGGCCGCGCGTGCTGGAGCACATCGTCGACACCGTCCTCTATTTCGAGGGCGACACCCACAGCAGCTACCGGCTGGTCCGCGCGATCAAGAACCGCTTCGGCGCGGTCAACGAGATCGGCGTCTTCGCGATGACCGAGAAGGGCCTGAAGGGCGTCACCAATCCGAGCGCGATCTTCCTGTCCACGCACGGCGAGCCGGTGCCCGGCTCCTGCGTGCTGGTCACGCTGGAGGGCACGCGGCCGCTGCTGGTGGAGCTGCAGGCGCTGGTCGACGGCGGCGGGCCGAGCCCTCGCCGGCTGTCCGTGGGCCTGGAGCGCGACCGCCTGGCGATGCTGCTGGCGGTGCTGCACCGGCATGCGGGCGTGGCCACGATGGACCAGGACGTCTTCGTCAACGCCGTGGGCGGCGTGCGCATCAGCGAGCCGGCGGCCGACCTGGCCGTGCTGCTCGCCATCCAGAGCTCGCTGCGCGGCAAGCCGCTGCCCAAGGGCTTCTTCGCCTTCGGCGAGGTCGGCCTGGCCGGCGAGGTCCGTCCCGCGCCGCGCGGCCAGGAACGGCTGAAGGAAGCCGCCAAGCTGGGGTTCTCGATCGCCGTCGTGCCGCAGGCCAACGCGCCGAAGAAGCCCATCGACGGCCTGACCGTGCACCCGGTCGCCCGGATCGAGGACGCCATCGAGATCCTGCGCGCCCTGTGACGATCACTGCGGGAGCGCCGACGTCGGCGCGGACGACGTCGGCATCCGCAATCGCCACAGCCGGCACCGCGGCGGCCCGACGACAATCGCGGGTTCGGTCCCATCCCCTTCGGAGCTCCCCCGCATGAACCGCCTCGTCGGCCTCCTCCTCGCCCTCGCCGCCATCGTCGGCGGCACCTACTTCTTCGGCTGGAAGGGCGCCGTCCTGGGCACGTCCGCCGTCATCTTCTACCTGCTGCTGCAGTTCTCGCAGCTGATGCGCGTCATGCGCACGGCGCAGAACTCGCCGCTGGGGCACGTGTCCAGCGCGATCATGCTGAACGCGAAGCTGCACGCCGGGATGAAGCTGATCGACCTGATCCGCCTGTGCAAGTCGCTGGGCGTGAAGGTCGAGGAGAACACCTACCGCTGGACCGACACCGGCGGCGACGCGGTGGACGTGGTCATGGAACGCGGCGCCGTCGCGCGATGGGCGCTGATCCGCGCCCAGGCTCCCGCATCGGCCGCCCCCGCCGACACACCGGCCGCATAAAATCCCCGACTTCGCAGCACCCGGCCCATGCGCGGCCTCAAAGGAAGACCCATGTCCCTGGACGATCGCGACGGCAAGATCTGGATGGACGGCGAGCTGGTGGACTGGCGCGACGCCAAGATCCACGTGCTGACCCACACCCTGCACTACGGCTGCGGCGCCTTCGAAGGCGTGCGCGCCTACCCGACCGACAAGGGTCCCGCGATCTTCCGGCTGCGCGAGCACACCGAGCGCCTGTTCAACAGCGCCAAGATCCTGCGCATGAAGATCCCGTTCCCGATCGAGCAGGTCGAGGAAGCGCAGAAGGCGGTCGTCCGCGAGAACCAGCTGGCCAGCTGCTACCTGCGTCCGCTGACCTGGATCGGCAGCGAGAAGCTGGGCGTGAGCCCCAAGGGCAACAAGATCCACCTGATGGTCGCCGCCTGGGCCTGGGGCGCCTACCTGGGCGAGGAAGGCCTCAAGCGCGGCATCCGCGTCAAGACCAGCAGCTACACCCGCCACCACGTCAACATCACGATGACGCAGGCCAAGACGGTGTCGAACTACACCAACTCGATCCTCGCCAACATGGAAGCGACCGAGGACGGCTACGACGAGGCGCTGCTGCTGGACGCCTCGGGCTTCGTCTCCGAGGGCGCGGGCGAGAACCTCTTCATCATCAAGAACGGCGTCGTCTACACGCCGGACCTGTCGGCCGGCGCGCTCAACGGCATCACCCGCAACACCATCTTCGCCATCTGCGAGGACCTGGGCCTGAAGCTGGTCGAGAAGCGCATCACCCGCGACGAGGTCTACATCAGCGACGAGGCCTTCTTCACCGGCACCGCGGCCGAAGTGACGCCCATCCGCGAGCTCGACCGCATCGAACTGGGCAGCGGCAGCCGCGGCCCGATCACCGAGAAGATCCAGTCGGCCTTCTTCGACATCGTCAACGGCCGCAATCCCAAATACGCCCACTGGCTGACCGTGGTCTGAGCGGGGCCTCCGCGCCCCGCCACCCCTGGATCGCCACCTGTCCGTCCCAGCCAGCTTTCAAGAACAAGATCATGAGCGCCAACACCCCCACGCCCAAGGCCACCGTCGAAGTCACCGCGCGAGACCTGCAAGGTCCGGGCGTCGTCTTCTGCCCGAATCCCAAGATGCCGCTGTGGAGCAACCATCCGCGCGTCTTCATCGACCTGAGCCACACCGGCGAAGGCGCCTGCCCGTACTGCGGCACGCTGTACAAGCTGAAGGCCGGCGAGCACCTGCCCGTCGGCCACTGAGCCACGACGGTCGACGGCATCGACGTCGTCCGCCGCCCGCTCCCCTGAACAAGGACCGAGACCCATGGTGCGCAAGCCTCAGACCGCCCTGCTGCTGGCCTCTCCGGAGGACACCGAAGCGCAGTTCTACGAGGCCCTGCAGGCCGGCGACCTGGAACGGCTGATGGCCGTCTGGGGCGACGAGGACGAGGTCTGCTGCGTGCATCCCGGCGGTCCGCGCGTCGTCGGCGCGGCGGCGATCCGGGCGAGCTTCGAGCAGATCTTCGCCAGAGGCGCGATCCCTGTTCATCCCGAGTGCCAGCGCAAGCTGGTGAACGGCGAGACGGCGATCCACCAGGTGCTGGAACGCGTCGAGATCACCGACGAGGACGGCGTGCAGAGCGCGTGGGTGGTCGCGACGAATGTCTACCTGAAGACGGCGCTGGGCTGGCGCATGGTCGCGCACCATGCGAGCCCCGGCACGTCGCAGGATGTGAAGCAGGAGCTGGCCATCGTGTCCGCCGGCGCGCCCACGACGCTGCATTGAGAGGGGTGTCCATGCAGTACCAGGCGCCTCCCTGGTTGCCCGGAGGCCATGCCCAGACGATCTGGCCCGCGCTGTTCGCGCGGCGCTACGAGGGCCCGCCCCCCCAGTTCCGCCGCGAACGCTGGCACACGCCGGACGGCGATTTCGTCGATGTCGAGCACCTGGTCGATCCGGCGGCATCGGCAGCGACAGCGGCAGGGACAGGGACAGGACCGGCAATGGACGCCGCCGCACCCGCCGAACGGCCGCTGCTCGTGCTCTTCCACGGTCTGGAAGGCTCGGTGGAGAGCCAGTACGTGCAGGCCTTCGCGGCGGTGGCGCAGCAACGGGGCTGGGCCTTCGCGATGCCGTACTTCCGGGGGTGTTCGGGTGAGCTCAACCTCGCGCCGCGCGCGTACCACTCGGGCGACTACCTCGAGATCGGCTGGATGCTGGAGCAGCTGCGCGCCGCCCATCGCGGCCCGATGATGGCTGTCGGCATCTCGCTGGGTGGGAATGCGCTGCTGCGCTGGGCGCAGGAAGCCGGCGAGAGCGCGGCGGCGACGGTCCAGGCCGTCTGTTCGGTCTGCTCGCCGATCGACCTGACGGCCGCCGGCCACGCGATCGGCAAGGGCTTCAACGGGCTGGTCTATACGCGGATGTTCCTGCGGACCATGATGCCCAAGGCGATGAGCAAGCTGAAACAGCATCCCGGCCTGTTCGACGCCGAGCGGATGCGGCGCGTGCGCAACCTCTACGAGTTCGACAACATTTTTACCGGGCCGCTGCACGGCTTCCGGGACGTCGACGATTACTGGCTGCGCGCGTCGGCCAAGCCGCACCTGGCGCGGATCCGCATTCCGGCGCTGGTGCTGAACGCGCGCAACGACCCGTTCGTGCCGGCACACAGCCTGCCCGAGCAGAGCCATGTCGGCGCGCATGTGACGCTGTGGCAGCCGCGCGAGGGCGGGCATGTCGGTTTTCCGTCGGGCCGACCGCCCGGGCATGTGCGCACCATGCCGCAACGTGTGACGGACTGGCTCTCGACGCGGCTCTGAGCCGCGCCCCTCGAACTCCCGGCGGCCCGCTCCCGCGGACCGCGACCGGAAAGGAACGCTCATGGACGCGATCGTCGAAGCCGCCTTGAAGAAGTGGCCCAACGTGCCGCATTGCTACGGCTGGCTGGCGCTGGACGCGCGCGGCGACTGGTACATGCGCGACGAGCGCATCCAGGCCGCCGGCGCGTTCCCGGCGGTCAAGGGCAGCCGCATCGTGCACGACAAGCTGATCGGCTTCATCGACCGCAACTACGCCTCGGACGACCAGGGGGCCTGGTTCTTCCAGAACGGTCCGCAGCGGGTCTACCTGCAGCTCGAGGTGGCGCCCTGGATCTGGCGGCTGCAGCCGGACGGCCGTGTGCTGAGCCATACCGGACGCGAGGCCCAGGTGACCGGCGCGGTGCTCGATGAGCAGGACCGCCTGTTCCTCGAGACCGATCTGGGCCTGGGGCTGGTCCACACGCAGGACATGGGGCCGGCCGCGGACGTGCTCGAAGCGGGGCGCTGGACGATGTCCAACGCCACGCACGCCGAACTGATCGCCCGTCATGGGGTGTTGCTGGATCCCGTCGACCCGAAGGGTGCATCGGGCAAGTCCTGACCCGCCCATGAAAAAGCCGACCCTCGGGTCGGCTTTCGTATCTTTGGCGGGCGCTGCCTACTGCGACGCGCCGGAGGCCGGGGCGGCCGGCGCCGAAGCCCCCGCATCGGCGCCGGAAGCGGCGGCTGCGGGGAGTTTCGGTTCGTCGAACTTCGCGCCGCCCTGGTTGGCCATGTAGACCACGGCGCGGGAGATCTCGAAGTCGCTGAAGTCGCCGCCGCCCTGCGGGCCCATGTTGCCCTTGCCCTTGAGGGCGGAGTGCACCAGGGTGTCGAAGCCCGACTTCACGCGCGGGCCCCAGGCGTCGTGGTCGCCGAGCTTGGGCGCGCCGGCCGCGCCGGTGGCGTGGCAGGCCGAGCACTGGGCCTGGAAGACCTGCTCGCCGGACTTCATCGCGGCGGCGTTGGTCAGGTCCTTGAGCTCGATCGAGCCCACGGGCTGGATGCGGGCGGCGACCGCCTGCGCCTCGAGTCCGGTGCCGCCGGCGCCGGGCTTGATCTCGCTGGACACGTAGTTCGCGAGCATCACGATGATCACGATCGGAATGACGAACGCGAAGAAGACGGCGACGATCAGTTGCTTGGGGGTCTTGATCGGGCCCTCGTGGGCGTCGTGTCCTTCGGCGTGCGTGTCCTGGGCGTTGGCGTGGTCCTGGGTTCCGCTCATGAATTCCTCGTGGCTCGAATCGAATCGGATACAGCAGAAGCGAGCGCAGTATAGCCAGCCCCCTGCCGCCCCACCCTGGGGCTTTCGTCAAGGTCGGCACGTGGATGGGGCAGGTGTTGCGCGAGGGTCGCGCAGGTGTTCGCGATCGTTCCATTCGGGCCAAAGGCGGCGACTCGGGGCGAGGCGGGTCAGAACGAGGCTAGAATGCGCGCTTCCCGCGGCGACCGTGGTGAAGTGGATATCATTGGGCCCTCCGAAGGCTTAGTCGCAAGTTCGATTCTTGCCGGTCGCACCAGAACACCGAGAAGCCGGTTGTCACAAGAGTTGACAAATTCGGCCTAATCAGGCCGGATTCGCAGAACCAGGCCGGATTTCAGAAACGGCAAAATCAGGCCGGACCAAAAACGGCACAACCAGGCCGGATTGGCGCTAAAGCGCGCTGTGGCTCGTAAAGGTCCTGGCCAAGAGGCCATGGCCATTCCGCAAGCCAGAAGCAGAAACGACAACGGGACCAGATGGTCCCGTTCTTCTTTTGCCTACAGGCGACCGTCATCCGGCGCTGGTGCTTTCCCCCACATTGAAGCTCGACCGCCGCAGGAACACCGTCTCAAGTGCAGCGGGCCGATTTCCGACGCCCTTGAACACAGTAAGGCCAGCCTCCGCTTGCAAGGACCGTCGAGTAACAGCGACGCCTCGATGTGCGAGTTGGCGCGCTGCCGCTTCGAAGCGCTCCTCAAGGTTCCGATAGCGCGCTTGTGCTTCTTGCTCCAGATGCTTCCTTCTTGCAACTTGGAGGACGCCGTACTCCTTCGGGCACCTCTGCCTTAGTGACTTAACGTCCATGCCCAGCCGCTTCGCAAGACGCGTACCAGACTCAGGTGGAGTGGCCGCTGCGGCATCAAGAATGATTGCGCGCAACTGCTCCTCGGAGTGCGGGCTGCGTCGGTAGGTCCTACGCTCAATATCAACACTCAACCGGCTTTCCGCTTTCTGCGGTGCGCTGGCTGCGGTCCGTGTTCTGCAGTCCGCTTTCTGCCGCTGGTGGGCTGCAGTCCGTGTTCTTCTGCGGGCGGCGCCTCGCGGCCTGGCGTCCTACGCGCGCATGCGCTCCAGGCTGACCTTCCCGTCGAACGCGCAGACCTAGGCTCAGCCCATGGGACTGCACCGACTCATCGGGCGCCTGGCCATGGCGCCCTTCTCCAAGGCCTTGCCCGCGATGGGCGACACCGAACGGGCGGCCCTCGAGGCCGGCACGGTCGGCTTCGAAGGTCAGCTCTTCGCGGGCCGGCCCGACTTCGACGCGCTGATCGCACAGGGCCCCAACCGCCTCACCGACGAGGAGCGTCGCTTCCTCGACCAGGAGGTGACCACGCTCGTCGGCATGCTGGACGACCACGCGATCGACGAGGCGGGCGACCTGCCGCCCGAGGTGTGGCAATACCTGCGCGACCACCGCTTCTTCGGGATGATCATCCCCAAGGAATACGGCGGCCTCGGCTTCGGCCACTATGCGCATGCCGAGGTGGTGACCCGCATCGCCACCGTCAACACCGCCTGCGCGGTGACGGTGATGGTGCCCAACTCGCTGGGCCCGGCGGAACTGCTGCTGCGCTACGGCACCCCGGACCAGCAGCAGCATTACCTGCCGCGCCTGGCCGACGGCCGCGAGCTGCCCTGCTTCGGCCTCACCTCGCCGCATGCCGGGTCGGACGCCGCCTCCATCCCCGATCGCGGCGTGCTCACCGAACGCGAGATCGACGGCCGGACCGTGCGCGGCTTCAGCGTGCGATTCGACAAGCGCTACATCACGCTCGCGCCGGTGGCGAGCGTGGTGGGCCTCGCTTTCCAGGCGATCGATCCCTCGCGGCCGGAGGGGCAGCAGGAACTCGGCATCACCTGCGCGCTGCTGCCGGTGCCGACGCCCGGCATGGAGATCGGCCGTCGCCACCATCCGATGGACTCGGCCTTCATGAACGGGCCGATCCGCGGCGAGGACGTCTTCGTCCCCATGGACTGGGTGATCGGCGGCGAAGCGCGCGTCGGCCAGGGCTGGCGCATGCTGATGGAGTGCCTGGCCGCCGGCCGCGCGATCTCGCTGCCGGCGCTGGGTGCGGCGATGCAGCAGACCGCGCTGTTCGTGGTCAACGGCTACGGCCAGGTGCGCGAGCAGTTCGGACTGCCCATCGGGCGCTTCCACGCGATCGCCGGCATCACCGCACAGATGGCCGCGCGGCTTTACGCCACCGATGCCGCGCGGCGCTACACCGCCGCGGCGCTCGACGCCGGCGAGCAGCCCAGCGTCGCCAGCGCGATCCTCAAGGTGCAGCTCACCGAGGCCGGCCGTCGCGCGGTCAACGACGGCATGGACGTGCTCGGCGGCAAAGGGATCATTGCCGGGCCGCGCAACCTGCTGGGCGTCGCCTACCGCCATGCGCCCATCGCCATCACGGTGGAGGGCGCCAACCTGCTGTCGCGGGCGCTGATCATCTTCGGCCAGGGAGCGACCCGCTGCCATCCCTTCGTGCTGGAGGAGATGAAGGCCGTGCAGGAGAAGGACGATGAGCGGCTGGGGCGCGCCCTGGCCGGTCATGTCGGCCATGTGATGCGCAATCTCTGGCGCAGCCTGGCGCACACGCCGCTGCGCGGCCAGCCGCCGGCCGACCTGCGCGCGGAAGCGACGCTCATCGCCTCGCTGTCGGCCCGCTACGCACTCACCGCCGACCTGGCGATGGGACTGCTGGGCGGCAAGCTCAAGCGCATGGAGCTGTTGTCCGCGCGCCTGGGCGACGTGCTGGCCGCGCTCTACCTCGCCGCCGCCTGCGTGTGGCGCTACCAGGTCGAGAACGACCCGGCGACGCTGCCGGTGGCGCGCGCCGCGATCCGCCTGCAGCTGCACGAGGCCGCCACGCTGCTGCGCGAGCTCTACGCCAACCTCCCTTCCCGCTTCCTGCGGGCGATGGCGCCGATGCTGCTGCACGGCACCAGCCACCTCGCGCCGCTGCGCGACCGCGAGGCCATCGCCCTGGCCGACTTGCTGCGCACGCAGCCGGCGCTGATGCAACGCCTCTGCCCCGACGTCTCGCGTCCGAAGCGCGGCGGCCTGCTCGACCTGATGCGCGCGCTCGACGCGGCCCGCGCGCTGGGCGACGAGGTGCCGGCGCTCAACAAGGCGCTGCGCCGCTCCGGCTCCCTGGAGACGGTGGCGCGCGGCGCTCGCGATCCCGAGGCGGCGCTGGCCTACCTGAAGGCCGCCGAAGAGGTGATCCGGGTCGACGAGGACTGACCGGGCGGGTGCCCCGGCACGTCCAGGCCAGGCGCGCAAACGGGACCAGGCGGACGAGGGCGACGACGGGGACGAGGCGGACGAGGGGGATACTGATGCGATCACCGGCTCATCCCCGCCTCGCCATGCGCCTCCTCATCCTCGGCGGCACCGTCTTCCTCGGTCGCCACGTCATCGACGCCGCGCTGGCGCGCGGTCACGCGGTCTCGATGCTGAATCGCGGCCGGCACGGCCCGGGCCTGTTCCCCGAGGTGGAGCGCCTCATCGGCGATCGGGACGGGGACATGAGCGCCCTGCGCGGTCGCGCGTTCGATGCGGTCATCGACTGCACCGCGTTCAACCCCGCGCAGATCGAGCGCACCCTCGCAGCGCTCGACACGGGCACGCCGCACGTCGTGCTGGTGTCCTCGATCTCGGCGTACGGCGTGTTCCCGCCGCATCGCGTCTTCGACGAGTCGACGCCGCTCGCGGACGGCAACACCGGCTACGGGCCGCTGAAGGCCCGGGCCGAAGAGGCGCTCGTCCGCACCCTGCCCGATCGGCACGCGATCGTGCGGCCGGGACTGATCGTCGGCCCGCACGACCCGACCGGTCGATTCACGTATTGGCCGACGCGTGTCGCGCGCGGCGGCGAGGTGCTCGCACCCGGACGGCCCGAGCGGCCGGTCCAGGTCATCGATGTCCGCGATCTCGCCGCGTTCTGCGTGACGCTCGCCGAGTCACGCGCGACCGGCGCGTTCAACGCCGTCGGCCCCCGTCTGCCAATGAAGGCCTTGCTCGACGCCTGCGTGCAGGCAGCGCCCAGCAGCGATGCCCGCTTCACCTGGAAGCCGGACACCCTGCTGCTGGTGCTCGGCGTGGCGCCGTGGACCGGGCTGCCGCTGTGGCTGCCCGAAGAGGATCCCGCGGTCGGCGGCATGCTGCTCGGCGACGCGGCCCGCGCCGTGGCGGCGGGCCTGACGACCCGGCCGATCCAGGAGACGGCGGCCGCCACGCTCGCCTGGGCGAGGGCACCGCGCGAGGCGGACTGGGATGCCGGCAAGCTCGTCGCCACCCTGGCGCCGGCGCGCGAAGCCGAGATCCTCGCCGGGCGTTCCGCCACGGACCGCCCGGGCGGTCCGGGCGGCGCGGGCCACCTCAGCGCAACCTGAACACCGAGATCGCCGTCGACAGGCGGTGCGACTGATCCTTCAGGCTCTCGGCCGCCGACGCGGCCTCCTCCACCAGCGCCGCGTTCTGCTGCGTCATCTGGTCGAGGTGACCCACCGCGGCGTTCACCTGGTTGATGCCGTCGCTCTGCTCCTGCGACGCCGCGCGGATCTCCGCAATGATGTCCGTCACGCGCTGCACGCTGGTCACGATGTCGTTCATCGTCGTGCCCGCGTCGCTGACCAGCCGCGAGCCCGATTCCACCCGTTCCACGCTGGTGGCGATCAGCGTCTTGATCTCCTTGGCCGCCTGCGCGCTGCGCTGCGCCAGCGATCGCACCTCGCTCGCCACCACGGCGAAGCCCCGGCCCTGCTCGCCCGCCCGCGCCGCCTCGACCGCCGCGTTCAGCGCCAGGATGTTGGTCTGGAAGGCGATGCCGTCGATGGTGCCGATGATGTCGGCGATGCGCCGCGAGCTGTCGCTGATCTCGCCCATCGTCGCCACGACCTGCCCCATCACCGCGCCGCCGCGCTGCGCGGTCTCCGCCGCCGAACCGGCCAGCTGGTTGGCCGTCGTCGCCGCGTCGGCCGTCTGCCGCACCGTGCCCGTCAGCTGCGTCAGCGACGCCGCCGCCTCCTGCAGGTTGGACGCCGTCTGCTCCGTGCGCGCCGACAGGTCCATGTTGCCCATGGCGATCTCCGCGCTCGCGGTGCCGATGCTGTCCGTCGAGCCGCGCACCTCGCCGATCAGGCGCACCAGCGCAGCCTGCATCTCGCTCAACGATCGCAACAGCTGACCCGTCTCGTCACCGCCCGTCGTCTCGATGCGGCCCGTCAGGTCGAAACGCGCGATCGCATCGGCCACCTCCGCCGCCTGGGCGAGCGGCCGCGTGATCGAGCGCGTCAGCCACACCGCCAAGGCCCCGCCCGCCACCAGCGCGACCAGCCCGAACACCACCAGGGCGGTCCGTGCCCGCGCGTTGGTCTCCGCCAGCGCCTTCAGCGACGTGTCCAGCTGATCCCGCTGCTGCTGGGCGATCACGCGGATGCTTTCCAGATAGGTGGCCGCGGCCGGCTTGAACTGCTCGTCGAAGAGCTGCTTGGCCCGCGCCGGATCGCCTTGCTTCTTCGCCTCGGTGATGGTGTCGCGCACCTTGATGTAGGCCTTGCGCAGGTCGATCACGCGGTCGAAGGCGGCGCGCTCCTCCGGCGAGTTCAACAATTTGTCCATCCGGGCCTGCAGCTCGGTGGAGGACTTCGTCGACTCCGCCGCCTGCTCGGCGAAGAAGGTCGCCAGGGCCGGGTCCGCGCTCACGGCGATCGCCGTCGTGCGCGTCCCGCCGTTGTAGACGTTGCGGTACCAGTCCGAGGCCACCCGCTCGGTCACGATGGTCTCCTGGTACATGGCCTCCGTCTGCGCCGCCACGCGGCTCAGTCCCAGATACCCCATCGCCGACCCGATCAGCGCAATCACCAGGACCAGGGCCTGGACCAGCCCCAGCCGCCGGCCGATGGAGCCCCGGACGTTCTTGTTGGACATCATGTTCGTTCTCCTCGACACCGGTCCGAAGGGAGATCGGACCGCGGTGCGGCGCGATGTTGGCACCGCTACCGTACACCGATATCAAGCTGCCGTTAAGTCCTCTCCGACCTGTGGAAAGCTGGGCAGCGGCGAGGGCGATCTTCAGATCCGCGGCGTCAGCCGCACCTGCGGCATCGGCTTGAGCGAGCCCACGTCCAGCGTGCGGGGCGGTCCCGACAGCTTGCGGGGCGTCGCGGCGCCCAGGTCGTCCAGGCCGGTGAGGAACCGCGCCGCCTCGGCCCGCATCGCCGACGAGCGCTGGTAGCGCGCGTCGGCGTCGAGCAGCACCAGCCAGTCCGCCGCCGTCCGCGTCCCCGTCCCCGTCCCCGGTCCCGCCTCCGCCCCTGCGCCCGCGCCTGGACCCGCGCCCATCGCCGCCGCCAGCCCGACGGTCGCGGGTTGCATCACGCCGAGGAAGGTCGTCAGCCGGGCGCGCCGGTGGCTCTCCCAGCCTGCGCCGCCTTCGGCGCCCGACGGATGGAACCGCGCGATCAGACGCTGCGCTGCCAGGCCGCCGGCCTCCGCCAGCGCGGCGATCGTGCCGGCGGGCATCGCGAGGTTGAGCCCTCCCTCGTCGGACCTCTGGCTGATCTGGACGATGCGGTCGCGGAAGCCCGGCGTCGGGAACAGGATCTCGTCGCGCCAGTTCTGCATCGTGCCGACGATGCTCCCAAGGAAACCGGCCAGCCCCGCGAGCGGCGTCTTCTCCCGCGCCTCCGGCGCGCGCTGCTCCCAGTCGTCGACGAGGTCCGGCTCCGGCCAGTGGCGCAGGCGGCCGCCGCGGTCGTCTTCGGGCAGGTAGATCCGTCCGCCGTCGTTGCCCGGGTCACCCGGCTCGATCGCGTGGTCCGGATGCGGGCGCTTCAGGTTGACCGCGAAGGTCGGATGCCGCGGCAGCATCGCGTCGAACAGGTGCAGCGGCAGGTTGCTGCCGATGCCGCCGTCCGAGAACCAGATCCGCGTCGCCCGCAGCCGCAGGCGGCGGCGCGCCTCGGCGGTCTCCGCCGCGCGGACCGCGGCCTGCGTGCGCTGGTTGGCCGTGCGCGACCAGTCCACCGCATACAGCGGCACCGCCGACAGCAGCAGCGGGAAGCTCAGGCTCATCCGGATCGCGACCACGACCGGCAGGTCGCCGTGCCGCGGCAGCGGTCGCAGGGCGCGACCTTGCGCGCTCTCGATCACCGGTCCGTCATGGCCGTCGCCGAACGGGGCCGCCAGCGCCGTCATCACGGCGGGGGGGAACAACCGCGACCACTCCAGCGGGTCGTAATAGAACATCGGCGTCCCGGGTCGGAACGGGATGCTGTAGACCATCTGCTGGCTGACCGCGCTCGTGATCACCTCGAGGTTGATGCGACGCGTCGCCGGGTCCGGCCCCCACAACTCCCCGAAGCTGAGCGGCGGGCCGTCGACGCTCTTCCCCGCAAGCTCGTTGAAGTAGACGTGGAGCCAGTCGGTGAGCGCCTTCTGCCCACCCGGCCCGCCCCGCCCGCCC
>CBIHMU010000031.1:0-59876 GCA_966211105.1 uncultured Burkholderiales bacterium | reverse complement strand
CGAAGTCCCCCGGCGGTCATGACGACGACGACACCAAGGGCAAGGACGGCGGCGGGGTGACGCCGCAGGTGGCCTGATTCACCCCCATCGATGCGGCGCCCGCGCCGCGTTCGTGCGCATTCGGGCGCACCAGCCACCTTCCGCCGCCGGCCGCGATCGCGACCGGCGGCTTTTTTACGGACGGCTCCTTCTGCAGACGGCTTCTGGGCGGCCAGCGTCAGAAGATCCCGCCGCCGCCCGCGGGACCGGAGGCGGTCCTGGGATCGAACGCACGCAGGGCGACTGGGCCGAGGTCCGGCAGCGCCGGCTCCATGCGGTTGCCGGCGTGCTGACGCCGCGGCGATCGACCGCGGCGCTGCTCGTCCAGTGTCTGGAGTTCGACGCCGCGCGCGTGCGTCGGGTCGGTCCAGAAGACGTAGGTGGGTCCGGCCAGCGCGCCCACGATCAGTTCCGTGCTCCAGTCCCCCAGCGTCGCGGCGCCTGCTTCGCCGACTGCCGGGGCCCACAGCCGCGCCAGCGTTGAAGCCTCCCTCAGCGAGTCGTCCATCTGGCCGAAGCTGGCGACGAAGCTGCCCCGCGCCGCCATCGTGTCCCAGTGACGCGCGGTGCCCAGCGCCTCGATCAGGGCGCCGTCGGCGATCCGCATCCGTGGCTGTGTGGTGCCGCCGTGCCGGGACGCGTGATGCAGCATGAGCAGCGTCCACAGGTCGACGGCCTCTCCACCCCAGTTGGCCAGTCCGCGCAGCACGACACCGCCCGGCAACAGGGCCTGCGTCCCGGGATCCAGGTCCGGCGCCGCGAGGAAGGCCCGGCTCACCGCCAACTGGTTGATCGTGTAGCCCAGCGCGCCGAACGCCAGGGAGCGCCGCGTCGGCGCGCTGTCGGGGTCCACGCGGAGGGGCCAGCGGGCCTGGACGCCGTCCCGCAGCAGCGGATACAGCACGACCTCGGCGAAGCGTGCACCGGCGTTCAGCAGCGTGCCGGTGGCGAGGCCGAGCACGCCGGCCCCCGCGGGCAAGGCCATCAGCGCGATCCGCGTGACGCGCGAATAACCCGTGGCCTCGCCGCGCCGCTCGTCGCGCACCAGCAGCACCACCTGCGCCATCGCCGGCACCGCAAGACAGCCGCAGGACAGCACGGTGCGCGCGGTTTCCGACAGACCGTGCGCGAGCGCCACGTCCAGCGCCCGGCCCACCGCCTGCCTGACCATGGTCGGCAGCGCCACGGCGGCGAGGTTGCGCGCGCCGCAATGCGCGGCGTTGACGGCGCCACGGCCCAGCGCGGCGATGACGGCCCGGAGCCGCCCGCTGGGCCATTCCCGATCGCGCTCCTGTTCGAGCGCCGCGCCCATCGGCTCGCGCAGCTCGCACGGCAGGGTCCGCACCTCCCCGTCGATGACGACATCGTCGATCGCCGCGGCGAGGGAGCCCGACGCGCGCCGCAGGTCCACGCCTTGCGCCAGTTCGCGCGCCAACAGCACCAGATCGGCAACGCCCGCCGCGCCCATCGCGGTGATGGCGTCGTCGATCACCGGCCCGTCGGACGCCTGGGCGTCGGCGCCAGGACCTGGACGCAGCGCGACATCGGAGATCGGCGACGTCGACGGCGGGGTCGATGGCGATGGCGCTGTCGCTTCCGGGATCGACGGAGACAGTGCGTCAGGTTGCAATGAAGAAGGCTGCATCGCCGCTCACTCCCCGCCCTGAGCGCCAGGAGTCGCGCCGGGTGTCGTGCCAGGTGTCGTGCCAGGTGTGGCACCGGAACCGGCGCGCCCCGGGGCGCGGACACCCTCGCGGTCGTCCGCAGGGACGCTGACGGATCGCCCGCCCGCGCCGCGATACGCGGTCAGCACCAAGTCGCCCGCGTCCGGCAGTGCCGGCTCCGCGTTGTTGCCTGCGTACTGTCGCGGCGGCGGAAGTCTGCGATGCTGCTCCTCCAGCGTCTGCAACTCGACGCCGTGTGAATTCAAGGGATCGGTCCAGAACACGTAGCTCGGCGCCGTCAGCGCGCCGACGATCAGCTCGGTGAGCCAGTCCGCGGCGACCGGCGCGCTCGCACCCAAGCTCGGGCGCACCCAACGCGCCAGGGTCCGGTCGTCCAGCAGCGAGTCGTAGAGCTGGTTGAAGCCGGCGACGTAGCAGCCCCTGGCCGCCATCGTGTCCCAGTGGCGCAACGTCCGCATCGACTCGGGCAGGCTGGCCTGTCCCACGCGCATGCGCACCTGCGTGGCGGTGCCGTGCCGGCACGCATGATGGAGCATGAGCAGGGTCCACAGGTCGAGCGCTTCGCCACCCCAGTTGGACAGCCCGCGCAGCACGATGCCGCCCGGCAGCAGCGCGCGCGCCTCCAGGTCCACATCCGGCGCGGCCGCGAACACGCGGCTGACCGCCAGCTGGTTGATCGCATAACCGAGCCCCGCCAGCGCGAGCGAGCTGCGCGTCGGTCCGCTGTCGGGCTCGGTGGTCAAGGGCCAGCGCGCCTGGATGCTGTCGCGCATCAGCGGATAGAGCACGGCTTCCGCGAAACGCGTGCCGGCGAAGACCATCGTACCGGTCGTCGCGCCGAGCAGGCCCGCGCCCGTCGGCAGCGCCATCAGCACCACGCGGGTGACGCGCGAATAGCGCGTCGCCTCGCCGCGCGCCTCGTCCCGGATCAGCAGCACGGCCTGGCCGAGGACCGGCACGGCCAGCGCGCCGCAGGACAGCCAGGTCCGCGCGGTCTCCGACACGCTCTCGGTCAGCGCGATGTCCAGCGCCCGGCCGATGGCCTGACGCACCATCGTCGGCACGGCCACCGACGCGAAGTTGCGCGCGCTGCAGTGGGCCAGACTGACCGCCGCCCGGCCCAGCGCCGCGATGAAGGCCCGCAGGCGGCCGCTTGCGCAGTCGCGGTCGCGCTCCTGGGCGAGCGCCTGGGCCGCCGACGCGCGCAGCATCTCCGGCAGGCCGCGCCGATCGCCGTCCAGGATGAAACGGTCCACGCCCTCGGCCACCGATCCGCGCCTCATCCGAAGGTCGCAGTCGGCGACGAGTTGCCGGGCGAGCAGCACGGCGTCGGCCGCGCCGCGTGGCCCCAGGGTCACGAGCGCGCCGTCGATCAGGGCGGCATCGGAGGCGGCAGACGCACCAGACGCACCAGAAGCGACGGAGGCGGGTGACAGCGGCGGACTGCCGGACTCGTTGCCGGTACACGCGTGGGCATGCGTCGGCGGCAGGATCGGACGGGTGTCGTCGCCCCAGGAGCAGGACGAGGACACGGTGGAGGAGAACGATGCGGCGGGGTGCATCGCCGTTCAGTCCGGCGGTCAAGGGACGGGTTCTTCCCTCCTTCGGGCGTGGTCGGGCGACCGGCGCGCTCCGCGGCGACGCCCGTGGTCACGCGTCATGCGTCATGCATCAGGCGTCACGCGGTGCCCAGCATCCCCTTCTGCTCGATGAAGGCGACCACCTCGTCCAGGCCGCTCAGCGTCTTGAGGTTGGTCATCACGAAGGGCCGCGTCGGCCGCATGCGCTGGGTGTCGGCGCGCATGACGTCGAGGTTGGCACCCACATGCGGCGCGAGGTCGGTCTTGTTGATCACGAACAGGTCGCTCTTCGTGATGCCGGGGCCGCCCTTGCGCGGGATCTTCTCGCCGGCGGCGACGTCGATGACGTAGATCGTCAGGTCGCTCAGCTCCGGGCTGAAGGTCGCGGCGAGGTTGTCGCCGCCGGACTCGATGAACACGACGTCCGCCTCGGGGAACTGCGCGAGCATGCGGTCGATGGCCTCGAGGTTGATGGACGCGTCCTCGCGGATCGCCGTGTGCGGGCAGCCGCCGGTCTCCACGCCCAGGATGCGCTCGGCGGGCAGCGCGCCGCTGATGGTCAGCAGGCGCTGGTCTTCCTTCGTGTAGATGTCGTTGGTGATCGCGACCAGGTCCCACTTCTCGCGCATCGCCTTGCAGAGCATCTCCAGCAGGGTCGTCTTGCCGGAACCGACCGGACCGCCGATGCCCACGCGCAGCGGCGGCAGCCGCTTCGTGCGGCCAGGGATGTGATGGAGCGCGGAAGCGCTGGACGTGGCGGCGGAGGTGGCGGTGGAGGTCGTGCTCATGATCGGAACAATCGGGAGTACTGGGTTTCGTGGCGCGCCGCGAGGACGGACAGCATCGGCGCGAACAGCTGCCGCCGCGCGGGCGGCGTCGCGACGGCTTCGGCCACCGCGGCGGGGATCTCGGAGGCCAGCCGCGTCAGCACGCGCTGGCCGGCGGTCTGGCCCAGCGGCACGGCCTTGAGCGCGGCCTGGACCTGGTTCTCGGCCCAGCCGAAGGCTTGCGAGAACAGGGCCTGGTCGACGGGGACATCGATCGTGGCGAGGGCGAGCGACATCACGAAGGCGTAGGGCAGCGGCTGCCGCTCGCCACACGCGACGAGCAGCGCGACTTGCGAAGGCGAAGCCATCGGCTGGCCGCGCAGCCAGACCAGCAGCGACTGACCCATCTGCTCGCTCTGAAGTCGGGCCTCGGCGCCGTCGCGCGTCGTGCGCAGCCAGCGGACGAGCTCGCGCAACGCGGGCTCGTCGCCGGCCCGCCACGCGACGATGCCCTGCGCGATGGCCGCAAGGTCGCCGCGTGCAAGCAGACGCAACTGCTGGCTCAGCCACGCGCCGGCGCTGATGTCGTCATGCACGAGGCCGTGCTCGACCGCCGCTTCCAGCACTTCCGAATACGAGAACGCCCCGATCGGCAACGCCGGGGACGCGAGCCACGTCAGCCGCAGCAGCGGCGGAACGGGATCGACGACGGGTTCAGTGGTCGTGACCACAGCCCGGCCCGTGCACATGGGGCGCCGGAGCGGCCTGGATCGCGATGGTCTTCCTGGCCGCGGGCTTGTGATCGTGCGAGTGGTCCTGCGAGTGGTCCTGCAAGTGGCCGTGGCCCTTCTCGTGCGCATGACCGTGGTCGTGCGAGTGCCCGTGGCCGTGCGAATGCCCGTGGTCATGCGCATGGGCGTGACCATGGCCGCCAGCCGCGTAGGCACCGGCTTCGGGCTCGAAGCCCTCTTCGACCTCGCTCACGATCAGGTGCATCGCGCGCAGCATGTCGGCGAGCACATGGTCGGGCTCGATCTTCAGGTGGTCCGGCTTCAGCTCGATCTGCACATGGCGGTTGCCGAGGTGATACGCCGCGCGCACCAGGTCGAACGGCGAGCCGTGCGCCGTGCAGGCGGTGATGCGCAGCAGCGCCTGCGGCGCCGCGACGACGCGCACGAGCGAGCCGTCCTCGGCCACCATCACGTCGCCGCCGCGCACCGTCGTGCCGCGCGGCAGGAAGACGCCGAGCTCGCGGCCCTGGCTGTCGGTCACCTGGAAACGGCTCTTCTGGCGCGTGTCCCAGTCGAGCGTCACGGCGGCGGCGCGCTTGAGCAGCACAGGGGCCAGGCCGGCGCCCTGGGCCAGCAGTTTGGAGACTTGGATCATTCAGAACAGGAAGTAGCGCTGCGCCATCGGAAGCACCGAGGCGGGCTCGCAGTGCAGCAGCAGGCCGTCGGCGCGCACCGCATAGGTCTGGGGATCGACCTCCATCCGCGGGGCGTAGTCATTGTGGACCATGTCCTTCTTGCCCACGCCGCGGATGCCTTTCACCGCGACCGCGGTCTTGGCCAGGCCGTAGCGCTGCGGCGCGCCGGCCGCGATGGCCGCCTGCGACACGAAGCTCAGCGAGGCGCGCGCCAGCGATCCGCCGAAGCTGCCGAACATCGGCCGGTAGTGCACCGGCTGCGGCGTCGGGATGGACGCGTTGGGATCGCCCATCGCGGCCATCGCGATCACGCCGCCCTTGAGGATCAGCGACGGCTTCACGCCGAAGAAGGCCGGCTTCCAGATCACCAGGTCGGCCCACTTGCCGACCTCGATGCTGCCGACCTCATGGCTCACGCCGTGCGCGATCGCCGGATTGATCGCGAGCTTCGCGACGTAGCGCTTCACGCGGCCGTTGTCGTGGCGCTCGCTGTCGCCCGGCAGCTGGCCGCGCTGCTGCTTCATCTTGTGCGCGGTCTGCCAGCAGCGCAGCACCACCTCGCCCACGCGGCCCATGGCCTGCGAGTCCGAGCTGAACATGCTGATCGCGCCGAGGTCGTGCAGGATGTCCTCGGCCGCGATCGTCTCCTTGCGGATGCGGCTCTCGGCGAAGGCCAGGTCCTCCGCGATTGCAGGATCCAGGTGGTGGCACACCATCAGCATGTCGACGTGCTCGTCGAGCGTGTTGATCGTGTAGGGCCGCGTCGGGTTGGTCGAGCTGGGCAGCACGTTGGCCTCGCCGACGACCTTCAGGATGTCCGGCGCATGGCCGCCGCCCGCGCCCTCGGTGTGGAAGGTGTGGATGGTGCGGCCCTTGAAGGCGGCCACCGTGTCCTCGACGAAGCCGCTCTCATTGAGCGTGTCCGTGTGGATCGCCACCTGCGTGTCGGTGACCTCGGCCACGTCCAGGCAGTTGGAGATCGCCGCCGGCGTCGTGCCCCAGTCCTCGTGCAGCTTCAGGCCGATCGCGCCGGCCTCGATCTGCTCGACCAGACCTTCAGGCCGACTGGCGTTGCCCTTGCCGAGGAAGCCCAGGTTCATCGGGAACGCGTCGGCGGCCTGCAGCATGCGCTCGATGTGCCACGGTCCCGGCGTGCAGGTGGTGGCGAAGGTGCCGGTCGCGGGACCGGTGCCGCCGCCCAGCATCGTCGTCACACCGCTGGCCAGCGCCTCCTCGATCTGCTGCGGGCAGATGAAGTGGATGTGCGAATCGATGGCGCCCGCGGTGACGATCGCGCCCTCGCAGGCGATGACCTCGGTGCCGGGGCCGATGACGATGTCCACGCCCGGCTGCGTATCCGGGTTGCCGGCCTTGCCGATCGCGACGATGCGGTGGTCCTTCAGGCCGATGTCCGCCTTCACGATGCCCCAATGATCGAGGATCAGCGCATTCGTCAGCACCGTGTCGACGGCGCCCTGCGCGCGCGTGCGCTGCGATTGCGCCATGCCGTCGCGGATCGTCTTGCCGCCGCCGAACTTCACTTCCTCGCCGTAGCCGCCGGCGCGCAGGGTCAGGTCTTGCTCGACCTCGATGACCAGCGCCGTGTCGGCCAGCCGGACGCGGTCGCCGACGGTCGGGCCGAACATCTCGGCGTAGGCGCGTTTGCCGATGCGGGCCATCACAGCGCTCCCTGGATCAGGCCGCGGAATCCCCAGATCTCGCGGCTGCCGGCGTAGTCGACCAGCTCCACGGTGCGCTGCTGGCCGGGTTCGAAGCGCACGGCGGTGCCGGACGCGATGTTCAGGCGCATGCCCCGCGCGGCCTCGCGGTCGAAGACCAGCGCGCCGTTCGTCTCTGCGAAGTGGTAGTGGGAGCCGACCTGGATGGGCCGGTCCGCGCCGTTGACCACGGTCAGCACCAGCGTGCGGCGGCCCGGATTGAGCGCGAGTTCGCCGTCGTCGACCAGCAGCTCGCCGGGCGTCATGCGACCACCATCCGAGCGACCAGACCCAGGCCGAGCAGCGCGATCGCACCGCCCGCGGCGCGCGACCAGACCGGCGCGAGCGAACGCAGCTTCAGCCCGAGGGCAAGACCGCCCGCATGCAGCAGCGCGGTCGCGAGCACCATGCCGGCGAGCGCTGCACTGCCCTGCAGCTCGGCGCCATGCGCCAGGCCGTGGAAGACCGCGAACGCGCCGACCAGCGCGGCCGACATCGTCGCGCCCAGGCGCCAGCGCGCGGCGGCGACCAGTCCCAGCACCAGCACCGACGCGGCGACCATCGGCTCAACACCTGGCACCCGCAGTCCTTCGTCAGCCACCGCGAGACCGACCAACGCGCCCGCCAGCAGCAGGCCCGCGAACGCGAACGGCGCGGCCAACATGCGACGGCCGGTCTGCGTCAGCGCGCTCCACAGGCCGACGGCGAGCATCGCGGCGAGGTGATCGAGGCCGGTGAACGGATGGGTGAAGCCTTCGCCGAAGGCGGCACCGGCGCTCTGCGTGCCGTGGTCGTGCAGGCTGCCGTCGCCGGTGTGGGCGAAGACGAAGACGGGGAGTACGGCGGCGACGGTCAGGGCGAGCGCCTGGAGGGCGGTCACGGCGGCGTCGGTGAGGGACGCGGGAAGGAGTCGTGCGGTCATCGCTGTCCTCAAGGGAATCAATGGATCGGGGGATCTGGGATCGGGGATCCGCGATCAGGGGATCGGCTGGTGGACGGTGACGAGCTTGGTGCCGTCGGGGAAGGTGGCTTCGACCTGGATGTCGGGGATCATTTCCGGCACGCCGTCCATGACGTCGTCGCGGGTGAGGAGCTCACGGCCCTCTTTCATCATCTGGGCGACGGTCTTGCCGTCGCGGGCGCCTTCCATCACGGCGGCGCTGAGGAAGGCGACGGCTTCCGGATAGTTGAGCTTCAGGCCTCGCGCCTTTCGCCGCTCGGCGAGCAGCGCGGCGGTGAAGATCAGCAGCTTGTCTTTTTCGCGAGGCGTCAATTCCATGGTCTTCCTTCTCTAGCAAGCCCCATGCCGGTGCAATGAGGCGTACACCACGAGCGTATCGAGGGCCTGGGGAGGGGGGGCCTTTTCGGGTGGACAAGGCGGGAATTCCTAGGCCGGGTGGACGTTGACGGAGGGACCCGGAGGAACCGCCCCCCGGCCCCTCGGCCGGCGCGACCGGTCCCGGCATGTTTCGTGCATTTCCCAGGCACCCCGCCCATGGACGCCCCCCTCCCTCCTCAGGACGCCCCGCAGCACATCATCAAGCTGCGGCGGGACTACAACGCCTGGGTGGCGAGGGAGACGCTGGAGGACTACGCGCTGCGCTACACCCCGCAGCGTTTCCGCCGCTGGTCGACGTGGCGGGTGGCCAACACGGCTTTCGGTGCGGCGTCTTTCCTGATCCTGGAGGCTGTCGGCGCCACGCTGCTGCTGCATTACGGCTGGACCAACGCCGCGCTGGCGATCCTGGCGACGGGGCTGGTCATCTTCCTGGCCGGCCTGCCGATCAGCGTCTACGCGGCGCGCCACGGCGTCGACATGGACCTGCTGACGCGAGGCGCGGGCTTCGGCTACATCGGTTCGACGCTGACCTCGCTGATCTACGCGAGTTTCACCTTCATCTTCTTCGCGCTCGAGGCGGCGGTGATGGCCTATGCGCTGGAGCTGGCGCTCGACATCCCGCCGCAGTGGGGCTACCTGATCTGCGCCGTGGTGGTGATCCCGCTGGTGACGCACGGCATCTCGGCGATCAGCCGGCTGCAGCTGTGGACCCAGCCGCTCTGGCTGGCGCTGCTGGTGCTTCCCTTCGCCTGGGTCGGATGGCTTCACCCTGGTGCGTTCGACGGCATCACGACCCAGGTTGGGTCGCAATCGGGCACGGCCGCCTTCGACGTGCACGCCTTCGGTGCGGCGCTGACCGTCGGGGTGGCGCTGATCACCCAGATGGGTGAGCAGGCCGACTACCTGCGCTTCATGCCCCGCCAGACGAAGGAGAACCGCCTGCGCTGGTGGGCCGCCGTGCTGGCCGGCGGGCCGGGCTGGATCGTGCTGGGCGTGCTGAAGATGCTGGGCGGCGCGCTGCTGGCCTACCTCGCGGTCAGCCACGCCGTGCCCGCCGAGCGTGCGGTCGATCCCAACCAGATGTACCTCGCCGCCTACGAGTACGTGTTCCCGCAGTACGGCTGGGCGGTCACGGTGACGGCGCTGTTCGTCGTCGTCTCGCAGCTAAAGATCAACGTCACCAACGCCTATGCGGGCTCGCTGGCGTGGAGCAACTTCTTCTCGCGGCTGACGCACAGCCACCCGGGCCGCGTCGTCTGGGTGGTGTTCAACACGCTGATCGCCTTCATGCTGATGTCGATGAACGTGTTCGAGGCGCTCGGGCACGTGCTCGGCCTCTACGCCAACATCGCCATCGCCTGGATCATGGCCGTCGTCGCGGACCTGGTGATCAACAAGCCGCTGGGCCTGTCGCCGCCGGGCATCGAATTCAAGCGTGCGCACCTGTACGACGTGAACCCCGTCGGCGTCGGGGCGATGGCGCTGGCCTCGGTGCTGTCGGTGGCGGCGCACCTCGGGATGATGGGCGACCTCGCCCAGGCGTGGTCGGCGGCGATCGCGATGGTGACGGCGCTGGTCACCGCGCCCTTGATCGCGTGGGCGACGAAGGGCCGCTACTACCTCGCGCGGCCGTTGGCGGAGATCCAGGCCGCGGGATGCCAGACGGAGACCGCCGGCGGCGAGCGCCGCTGCGTCATCTGCGAACGCGACTACGAAGGTCCGGACATGGCGCATTGCCCGGCCTACCGGGGGCCGATCTGCTCGCTGTGCTGCACGCTGGACGCGCGCTGCGGCGACCTGTGCAAGCCGCATGCGAGCCTGGCCGCGCAATGGACCGCCGCCCTGCGCCGCGTGCTGCCGCGGCGCAGCTGGCGCTACATCGACACCGGCCTGGGCCACTACCTGCTGCTGATGCTGGTGATCACGCCGCTGCTGGCGACGCTGTTCGGGCTGCTCTATCACCAGCAGCTGCAGCAGCTGCCGCTCATCGACGCCGTCGCGCAGGAGGCGCTCCGCGCCAGCCTGAAGGCGGGGATGCTCAAGGCCTTCTTCGCGCTGCTGCTGGTGGCGGGCACGGTCGCATGGTGGCTGGTCCTGGCGCACCAGAGCCGCGTCGTGGCGCAGGAGGAATCGAAGCGGCAGACGCAGGCGCTGATGCGCGAGATCGCCTCGCACCGCCGCACCGACGAGGCGCTGCAGGGCGCTCGGCTGCAGGCCGAGCGCGCGCAAGCCGCCGCGGAGGCCGCCAACCAGGCCAAGAGCCGCTACATCAGCACCATCAGCCATGAGCTGCGCACGCCGCTGAACAGCATCCTGGGCTACGCGCAGTTGATGGCGGCGGACGCCTCGCTGCCGCCGCAGCGGCGCCAGGCGGTGCAGGTCATCAAGCGCGGCGGCGAGCACCTGATGCAACTGATCGACGGCACGCTGGACATCGCGCGCATCGAGGCCGGCCGGCTCAGCCTCGAGCCGGCGCCCGTGCGCTTCGACGAGCTGCTGCGCGAGCTGGCCGACATGTTCGAGCCGCAGGCCGCGGCCAAGGGCCTGCACTTCCGCTTCGAACCGCAGGGCACCCTGCCCGAATGGGTGCGCGCGGACGAACAGCGGCTGCGCCAGATCCTGATCAACCTGCTGGGCAACGCGATCAAGTTCACCGCCGAGGGCGAGGTCACGCTGCGCGTGCGGCACGGTCGCGAGATGGCGACGCTGGAGATCGCCGACACCGGCCCCGGCATGGACGCCGCGGAGCTGGCGCGCATCTTCGAGCCGTTTGCGCGCGGCACCAGCGGCGCCGGCGGCGCGCCGGGCGCGGGGCTGGGGCTGACGATCTCCAAGATGCTGACCGCGCTGATGGGCGGCGAGATGTCGGCGACCAGCGAGCCCGGCCGCGGCTCGACCTTCCGCGTCCGGCTGTTCCTGCCCGAGCTGCACGGCCGCATCTGGGACACGCCGCGCATGCGCCGCGCGGCCAAGGAGCGGCTCGGCCTGGACGGCGTCTCGCCGCGGGTGCTGATCGTCGACAACGAGTCGGACGACCGGCAGCTGCTGATCGACTTGCTGGAGCCGCTCGGCTTCACGGTGCGCGACGCGTCGAGCGGCCATGACGCGCTGGACCTCGTCGCCGCCGGCTGGGTGCCGGACGCGGTGCTGATGGACCTGGCGATGCCCGGCATCGACGGCTGGGAGACGATCCGCCGGCTGCGGCGGATGCTGGGCGACCTGGGCGTGAACGCGCCGGCGGTGGCGGTGGTGTCCGCCAACGCGTTCGAACGCGGCCAGGACAACGATGCCGGCATCGCCGCACGCGACTTCATCCTCAAGCCGGTCCGCCACGAGCTGCTGCTGGACTGGCTCACCGAGCAGCTGTCGCTGTCCTGGCGCGTCGGCCCCGAACGCGCGACTGCCGATCTTCAGCCGGCCGCCGCGCCGGTCGAGACCCCGCCCGCGGATCGCCTGACCGGCCTGCGCGAGGCGCTGCAGCTCGGCTACTACCGCGGCGTGCTGCAGCAGCTCGACGCGATCGAAGCGGCCGACGCCGTGTGGCGCCCTTTCTGCGACGCCCAGCGCGCGCTGGCGCGGCAGTTCCAGTTCGAAGCGATGCTGCGGGCCCTGGCGCGCAGCGAGAACCCCGCGTGAGCGCGGCCATGACGACGCCCGCGATCCCCGTGGAGGTGTCCCGGACAGATGTTGGACGACCTGCGATGAACTCTCCGCTCCCCTCCGCCGTGGCCGCGCTGCTGGACCAGCAGCAAGGCGATCGTGTCCTCATGGTGGACGACGTGCCCGACAACCTGTCGCTGCTGCACGATGCGCTCGACGAGCACGGCTACGTCGTGCTGGCGGCGACCAGCGGCGAGGCCGCGCTCGCCTGCGTGCAGCAGGGTCGGCCCGACATCGTGCTGCTGGACGCGATGATGCCGGGCATGGACGGCTTCGAGGTCGCGCGGCGGCTGAAGGCCGATCCGTCGACGGCGCACATCCCGATCATCTTCATGACGGGGCTGACGGAGACCGAGCACCTGGTCGCCGCGCTGCAGGCCGGCGGCGTCGACTACGTGACCAAGCCGCTCGACCCCCGCGCGGTGCTGGCGCGCATGCAGGTCCATCTGCAGGGCGCGCGGCAGGCGCGGCAGACGCGGCAGGCGCTCGACGCCTTCGGCTACGCCAGCATCGCGGTGCGCGCGTCCTCCGGCCGGCTGCTGTGGCAGACGCCGCTGGCGCGCGAGCTGCTGCAGCTCTACTACGGCACGATCGCGCCGCAGACGCCGCCGCCGGTGCTGGCGTGGCTGCGCAAGACGCTCGATGAGATGGCGGCCCACACGCCCGCCGACGGCATGCCGCCGCCGGAGCCGGCGCGGCTCTGCGCCGAGCTGGGCGCGCGGCGGCTGAGCTTCCGTCTGCATCACTGCATCGGCGGCGAGGACACGCCCGGCGTCGCCGGCG
The DNA here is from genome assembly GCA_966211105.1 of uncultured Burkholderiales bacterium. GTDB lineage: Bacteria > Pseudomonadota > Gammaproteobacteria > Burkholderiales > Burkholderiaceae_C > Roseateles. The sequence goes on along the minus strand of CBIHMU010000031.1, from coordinate 46,879 downwards.
TGGGCGCGGCCGCCGGCGGCGACTGGCTGATCGTGATGCGCGAGGTCTCGGACGTCGCGGTGATCCGCTCGCTGGGCCTGGCCTTCAGCCTGACGGCGCGCGAGGCGGAGGTGCTCTACTGGGTGGTGAAGGGCAAGATCAACCGCGACATCGGCGAGATCCTCGGCGCCAGTCCCGCGACGGTGAAGAAGCACCTGGAGCGCATCCACGCCAAGCTCGGCGTGGAGACCCGCACCGCGGCCGCGTCGATGGCGCTCACGCGGGTGAGGGAGATGCATCCGCAGTGGGAGGTGTGAGGGATCGCGGAACGCCCCCGACCGCATTCTGAAGGCGTGACTCGAGCAGATCGAAAGGGTCCATCACCCGGATGCTGAAACCTTCATGCAGTTGCACCAGCATCGCATTCCCAATCACGCGCCGTGTGAACGCAACCGTCTTCTTGGGTGTGCCGATAGGATCCGGTCGATGGCCGCATCGGTCAGAGGAACTTCATCGGCGGGAAGCTTCGGCGAAGTGGTCATGCTCAGTAGGGAGAGTCGGGAATCTCAACCTGCTTGATGCGCTTGGAAGAGAACCAGCCCATCGTCATCGCGGATACCTTTCCCGAGTTCACGTTCGCAATGTCCTTCGCCTGCTTTGCGCGCTTGTGCGCCCAAAGCTCTTCTTCACTGACCACCTCAACGTCCAGCGCGCGTTTTGTCTTGGACGACTTTGAGGCGACAGTCTCCGAGCCTCGCAGGACCGCGAGCATTTCATTGGTCGACAGCCCAGCGTCTTCCAGCGCCCTTCCCAGCCGGGCCCAGTGCTCAAAAAACCCCCTCATCGCGCATCGACAATTTCATGCAACTCATAATGTTGCATGACATCCAACAGCCAGCTGTCCGACGTCCTCCACGTGCTGCTGCACATGGCCGAGGGCGACGGCCCCGCCACCTCCGAATCGCTCGCCGCCGCGATGCAGACCCACCCCGTCGTCCTGCGCCGCCTGATGGGCGGCCTGCGTGAGGCGGGCTTCGTCGCCTCCTCGAAGGGTCACGGCGGCGGCTGGGTGTTGTCCTGCCCGCTCGACCGCCTCACCCTGCGCGACGTGCATGAAGCGCTCGGCGGCCCGTCGCTGGTGTCGCTCGGCTTCCGCGAGGAGCACCCGGAATGCCTCGTCGCCCGCGCCGTCAACGACGCGCTCGGCAACGCCGTGCAGGAAGCCGAAGCGCTCCTGCTGAAGCGGCTCGGCGCGGTCACGCTGGCCACGCTGTCCCGCGACTTCCATCAGCGCATGGGCGAACTCGGCCATGCGCCCCATCGGCTCGAGGAGCATCACCATGAAGATTGATTTCGCCGTCATCGGCGGCAGCTATGCCGGCATGGCCGCTGCCCTTCAGCTGGCGCGGGCGCGTCGCCAGGTGCTCGTCGTCGACGCGGGGAAGCGACGCAACCAGTGCGTCGACGACCACGGCGGCGAGGCGCACGGCTTCCTGACGCAGGACGGCCGCGCGCCTGGCGCGATCGCCGAGGAAGCCCGCCGGCAGTTGCGTCTCTATCCGACCGTGCAATGGATGTCCGGGCTCGCCGACGACGCCCGCGTGGCGCCGGACGGCCGACTGGAATTCTGCGTCAGCGACGTCGCGGTCAGCGCCGGGCGGTTGATCCTCGCCACCGGTGTCCGCGATGAACTGCCGCCCGTGCCCGGCCTGGCCGAGCGTTGGGGACGCAGCGTCTTCCATTGCCCGTACTGCCACGGCTACGAACTGGACCAGGGCCGGATCGGCATCGTCGCCGCGTCCCCGCTGGCCCAGCATCACGCGATGATGTTGCCGGACTGGGGCGTGCCGACGCTGTTCCTGAACGGCGCCTACGAGCCCAGCGCCGAGGACCTCGACGAATTCGCGCGCCGCGGCACGCGCGTCGAGCCGACGCGGATCGCCCGCATCGACGGCTTCGCCGACGTAGTGCTGCAGGACGGCCGGACGTTGAAGATGGACGGCCTCTTCACCCAGCCGCGGACGACGCCGTCCAGCACCGTCGCCGCGCAACTCGGCTGCACGATGGACGACGGACCGATGGGACCTTTCATCAAGGTCGGTCCGATGCAGGACACCAGCGTGCCCAACGTCTTCGCCTGCGGCGACGCGGCCCGCGCGGCGGGCAACATCACCCTCGCCGTGTCCGACGGCGCGATGGCCGGTCTCGGCGCGCATCGGTCGACGATGTTCTGAACCGGGATCGATCGCGTCCCTGCGGGGCGCACAACGACAACGGCGCCCGCGAGGGGCGCCGTCCAGCTCACGGGAAGCGACCGGTCAGGCCAGCTTGCCGTGGCAGCTCTTGAACTTCTTGCCGCTGCCGCAAGGGCACGGGTCGTTGCGTCCGACGTGGCCCCACTCGGCCGGCACGGCCGCGGTTCCGCCGGCGATCGGCGCGGCGTCCTGCGACACCGAGCCGTCCTCGTTCGGATGCGTGTAGGTCACGTTGCCGACGTTCTCCGCGCGCTGCTCGATCGCATCGGCGGCGGCCGTGGCCTCCTCCTGCGACTGGATGCGCACGTTCAGCAGCACGCGGGTCACTTCCAGCTTCACCGCGTCCAGCAGTTGCGAGAACAGCTCGAAGGCCTCGCGCTTGTACTCCTGCTTCGGATTCTTCTGGGCGTAGCCGCGCAGGTGGATGCCCTGGCGCAGGTAGTCCAGCGAGGCGAGATGCTCGCGCCAGTGCTGGTCGATGCTCTGCAGCAGCACCATGCGCATGAAGGGCGTGAACTGCTCGAGGCCGACGCGGTCCAGCTTGTCCTGGAAGGACGCGTCGCCCGCCTTCAGCACGGCGTCCAGCACGTCCTCGTCGGTCAGCGTCTCGCTCTTCCTGAGCATGTCGCCCAGCGGGACGTCCAGCTTCCACTCGTCGCGCAGCACGCGCTCCAGCGCGGCCAGGTCCCACTGCTCTTCCAGCGATTCCTCGGGCACGAAGCCGCGGACCACGTCCGTCAGCGTGCCCTTGCGCAGGTGGGTGATCTGGTCGAGCACTTCCTGCGCTTCGAGGATCTCGTTGCGCTGCTGGTAGATGACCTTGCGCTGGTCGTTCGACACGTCGTCGTACTCGAGCAGCTGCTTGCGGATGTCGAAGTTGCGGGCCTCGACCTTGCGCTGCGCGCTCTCGATCGAGCGCGTGACGATGCCCGCCTCGATCGCCTCGCCTTCGGGCATCTTGAGCCGGTCCATGATCGCGCGCACGCGGTCGCCGGCGAAGATGCGCATCAACTGGTCGTCCAGCGACAGGTAGAAGCGCGAGGAGCCCGGGTCGCCCTGGCGGCCCGAACGGCCGCGCAGCTGGTTGTCGATGCGGCGGCTCTCATGACGTTCGGTCGAGATCACGCGCAGGCCGCCGGCGGCCTTCACCTGCTCGTGCAGCTTCTGCCACTCGGCCTTCAGCGCGGCGATCTTCGCGTGCTTGTCGGAATCGGACAGCGTCTCGTCGTTCTCGATGGCGTCGACGTCCTTCTCGATGCTGCCGCCCAGCACGATGTCGGTGCCCCGGCCGGCCATGTTGGTCGCGATCGTGATGACGCCCGGCCGACCGGCCTGCGTGATGATGTCGGCCTCGCGGGCGTGCTGCTTGGCGTTCAGCACCTGGTGCGGCAACTTGGCCTTGGTCAGCAGCTCGGAGACCATCTCCGAATTCTCGATCGAGGTCGTGCCCACCAGCACCGGCTGGCCGCGCTCGTGGCAGTCGCGGACGTCCTGCGTGACGGCGTCGTACTTCTCCTTGGTCGTCTTGTAGACCAGGTCCAGCTCGTCCTTGCGCACCGTCGGCCGGTTCGGCGGGATCACCACCGTCTCGAGGCCGTAGATCTCCTGGAACTCGTAGGCCTCGGTGTCGGCCGTGCCGGTCATGCCCGACAGCTTGCCGTACATGCGGAAGTAGTTCTGGAAGGTGACCGAGGCCAGCGTCTGGTTCTCCGCCTGGATCTGCACGCCTTCCTTGGCCTCGACGGCCTGGTGCAGGCCGTCGCTCCAGCGGCGGCCCGTCATCAGGCGGCCGGTGAACTCGTCGACGATGATGACTTCGCCGTTCTGCACGACGTAGTTGGTATCGCGGTGATACACGTGGTGGGCGCGCAGCGACGCGTACAGGTGGTGCATCAGCGTGATGTTGGCGGCGTCGTACAGCGACGCGCCTTCGGCCAGCAGGCCGGCCTGGCCCAGCAGGCGCTCGGCGTTCTCGTGACCTTCCTCGGTCAGGTAGATCTGGTGCGACTTCTCGTCGACGGTGAAGTCGCCCGGCTCGATCACGCCCTCGCCGGTGCGGGGATCCAGTTCACCGATCTGGCGCTTCAGCTGCGGCGAGACCGCATTGATCGCCACGTACATCTGGGTGTGGTCCTCGGCCTGGCCGGAGATGATCAGCGGCGTGCGGGCCTCGTCGATCAGGATGGAGTCCACCTCGTCGACGATCGCGTAGGCCAGGCTGCGCTGCACGCGGTCGCGCACCTCGTAGACCATGTTGTCGCGCAGGTGGTCGAAGCCGTATTCGTTGTTGGTGCCGTAGGTGACGTCGGCGTTGTAGGCGGCCTGCTTCTCCTCGCGGCCCAGGCCGGAGTAGTTGATGCCCACGGTCAGGCCGAGGAAGCGGTACAGGCGCCCCATCCACTCGGCGTCGCGACGGGCCAGGTAGTCGTTGACGGTCACGACGTGCACGCCCTTGCCGGTCAGCGCGTTGAGGTAGACCGGAAGCGTCGCCATCAGCGTCTTGCCTTCGCCGGTGCGCATTTCAGCGATCTTGCCGGCATTCAGGACCATGCCGCCGATCAGCTGCACGTCGAAGTGGCGCATCTTCAGGACGCGCTTGCTGCCCTCGCGGCAGACGGCGAACGCCTCGGGCAGGATGTCGTCGACGGTCTCGCCGTTGGCGATGCGCTGCTTGAACTCCTCGGTCTTCGCGCGCAACTGGTCGTCGCTCAGGCCCTCGAACTGCGGTTCCAACGCGTTGATGCGCTCGACGTCCTTGCGATAGGTCTTGAGCAGGCGCTCGTTGCGACTGCCGAAAATCTGGGTCAAAAGCTTGGGCAACATGCGGCTTTTTGAAGTTCTGTGGAGGGCCCGGTCGACCGGGCCTGAACGCCCGGCGGACCGCCTCGTGGGCGGCCTGATGAGGGCAGCGCCGCGCGACCGGTGCACATGAGGCCGGGGGCCTCGGGTTGCAAGCGTCTGCGCGGAGAAAAACCGGCGGAGTTTAGCACCGCCCCCCCGGCAGCCCGGGGCGGCACAGCCCGGGCCGGACCGGCGGCGGACTCCGGCGGGCTGCGGGTTTCCGAGCACCAGGACTACACTGCCGCCCCATGGCCACCCGCTATCTGCCCCCTCGCGCCAAGCCCGACGCGCCCGACCCGCTGGACTTCGGCCGGGCCATGTCGCAGCACGGCGTGCTGGCCCGGCTGGGACAACAGCTGGCGCTGTCGCAACGCCATCTGGCGGCGGTGAGCGTCGCGCTGCCGGGCGCGATGAAGCGCTTCGTCCAGGCCGGCACGCTCGATGAGCAGGGGTGGACGCTGGTCGCCGACAACGCCGCCATCGCGGCCAAGCTGAGGCACCTGCAACCGACCCTGTTGCGCCTGCTGCGCGAGGAAGGCCTGCTGCTCGAGGGCGAGTTGCGGATCCGCGTCAGGCAGTCCTGACGCGCCGGCCGGCCCGACATCGAGGTCACCAGGAAAAAAGGGACCGCCTTGGCGGTCCCTTTGCTCCTTCCAGGGCGCCCCCCGTTCGGGGTCAGTCCTTGCGGCGCAGGCGGCGCGCGCCGCCCAGCCCGGCCAGCGCGATCGCGGCCAGGGCCAGCGTCGCAGGCTCCGGCACATCGTTCTGCTGGGCGCCTTCGACGTTCAGGATGTCGAAAGCCCACAGCGCGTTGCGCTCACGGCCGTTGGCATCGCAGAACACGCCGTTGGCGCACTTGCCGTTCAGGAAGTTGGGGTTGCCGTCGTAGGTGAAGCCGTTGGCCAGGTTGGGGCCGAGGGCGAAATTGTCGAACTGCATCACCGCGACCGTATAGACACCGGCGCCCAGCGTCAGGTCCAGGCAGGTGTCCCAGCGCTGACCGCCTGCCGGATCGGGGTTCACCGCACCGCCGCCGCAGGTGCCGGGTGTGCTGCTGGTGGCATCGTCGTTCTGGCCGACCAGGACGCCGCTGGCATTGAACAGCGCCAGGATCGGGTCGAAGCCGCCTGCCGCGACGACATTGCCGTTGGACTGCGTGCCGCCCGCATAGCTGTAGGTGATCAGACGGACCGCCGACGAGCCGTTCGCCGTGAAGGTGAAGGTCTGGACGTCGTTGGCCTGCACGAAGCTGCCGGCGAACGAGAAGTTGGTCGGTGCCGCGTGGGCGACGGCGGAGAGGCCGAGGGCGGCGACGGCGGCCAGGGCGGCGACACCGCGACGGAACAAGCTGTGCATGAGGTTTCCCGTGAAAGCCGGCGTGTGGTGGTGAACCGGCGGGTTGAACACGGGGGCGGCCAGAGCAAACCCTATGCCACAACTGATTCCTCTTTGAAATCAATCACGTACAGATGGTTACGTGAGCGAGGTCACAGGAGTGTCAAGCGGGGCGACACCGCCTTTTGGGGGTGTCAGGGTCCCCATCCCCTCGCCAGGGGCGGGCGCAGAAAGACCAAAGCCCCGGCTCGTCGGTGACGAATCGGGGCTTGGCAACAGGCTGGACGCCTGCGTGTTCGATGGTGCCGGCTATCGGATTCGAACTGATGACCTACCGCTTACAAGGCGGTTGCTCTACCAACTGAGCTAAGCCGGCACAAGGAAAACTGGGCACCGCAGAAGCTGCGGCGCGGGCTGTATTCTAGACGCAGCTTCGAGGGGTCCCAAGCGAAAAACCGCCCTGCCCCGCAACACCTGCCCCCGCAACACCTGTCCCCGCATCGGGACGGGGTTCAAAGGATCACTTGATGCGCTTGAGCGCCGGGCGCCCCCCCGACGGACCCGCGCCCGGATCGTCGTCCTCCGGCGGCGGCGTCGTCGTGGCCGCAGCAGGGGCGACCGGCTCCGGCTTGGGCTCGACCTGCGGCGAATCGCCGCTGCTGTTGCCGCTGCCACCGTTCGCATCCGACGCCAGGCGCAATCCTCGCGGCGCGCTCGGCGCCGGCTGGCGCGTGGCGGCGTCTTCCGGACTCGGCGGCGGGAAGGCCATGCCCTGGCCGTTCTCGCGCGCATAGATCGCGACCACGTGATCGACCGGCACGATGATCTCGCGCGCCACGCCACCGAACCGGGCCTTGAACTGGATCAGTTCATTGCCCAGATCCAGGTTGCTGGTCGCATCGAAACCGACGTTGAGCACGATCTCGTTGTTGCTCACGTACTCCATCGGCACCTGGACCGTGCGATCCACGTGCACCGCGACATAGGGCGTGAACCCGTTGTCCGTGCACCACTCGTGCAGGGCGCGGATCAGGTACGGCCGCGTCGAGCTGGCGGCGAGACCGCCGCCGTCCTTGCTGTCATCCATGGGGAGCCAGTGTATTACTTGCGCATCACCTTCTCGGACGGCGTCAGCGCCTCGATGTACGCCGGACGCGAGAAGATCCGCTCCGCGTACTTCAGCAGCGGCACGGCGTTCTTCGACATGTCGATGCCGTAGTAGTCCAGGCGCCACAGCAGCGGCGCGATCGCGACGTCCAGCATCGAGAAGTCGTCGCCCAGCATGTACTTGTTCTTCAGGAAGATCGGCGCCAGTTGCGTCAGGCGGTCGCGGATCTGCGAACGCGCCTTCTCCAGCTGCTTCTCGGTCGGCTTGACGGCCTGGCCGCGGTTCTCCAGCACGTTGACGTGGGCGAACAGTTCCTTCTCGAAGTTGAACAGGAACAGGCGCACGCGGGCACGGGCCACCGGGTCGCCGGGCATCAGCTGCGGATGCGGGAAGCGCTCGTCGATGTACTCGTTGATGATGTGCGACTCGTACAGGATGAGGTCGCGTTCGACGAGGATGGGCACCTCGTTGTACGGGTTCATCAGCGCGATGTCTTCGGGCTTGGCGAACAGGTCGACGTCACGGATCTCGAAGTCCATGCCCTTCTCGAACAGCACGAACCGGCAACGGTGCGAGTAGGGGCAAGTGGTTCCGGAATAAAGCACCATCATGGCAGTGGACTCCTGATCGAAGCCTCTCGGCTTCATCGATTTCTACAAACAACACAGTTCAACGCCGGCGCGGTCAAAAGACCGAACAGACAAACGACAACGCAGTGGGAGCCTGTTCGGCGCCCCACTGCGCTTGAGGACCCGGCCCTCGGCCGAGTCATCGGTTCTTACTTGATGTCCTTCCAGAAGGAGGCATTCAAGCGCCAGGCGAACACGGTGAACCCCAGCAGGAACAGCACCACGACGATGCCGAGCCGGAAACGCGTCCCTTGCGCCGGCTCGCCCATCCATTGGAGATAGGCGACCAGGTCGGCAACGGACTCGTCGTACTGCTGCGGCGTCATCGTCCCGGGCGTCACCTGTACGAAGTCCTTGAAGACATGCGTGACCTTGCTCGGGTCATGCGGGTCTTTTTCTTCCTCGAACCTGGCGGTGCGGACGCCCTGGAGCTCCCACAGCACATGCGGCATGGCCACGCTGGGGAAAGCGAGATTATTCCATCCCGTGGCCTTGGTTTCGTCCCGGTAGTATTTTCTCAGGTAGGTATAGAGGTAATCCGCCCCTGTTCCCTTGGCGCCGTCGGCCCGTGAACGAGCGATCACGGTGAGGTCCGGCGGCAGGGCGCCGAACCATTCCTTCGCCTGTTTCGGGTCCAGCGAGACCTTCATGGTCTCGCCCACCTTCTCGCCGGCGAACAGCAGGTTGCCCTTGATCTGCTCGTCGGTCAGGCCGATGTCCTTCAGCCGGTTGTAGCGCATGAAGCTCGCGCTGTGGCAGTTCAGGCAGTAGTTGACGAAGATCTTGGCGCCGTGCTGCAGCGCGGCCAGATCGTTCATCTTGGACGTCGGGAAACGGTCCCACTCGATGCCGCCCTCAGACGCGAGCGCCGTCGACGTCAGGCCCGCGCCCAGGCACAGCGACGTCAGCAGCGTGGCGATGATTTTCTTCATTCGTTCGACTCCGTGACGTTGGCGGTTCAGTGCGGGTGAAACGTGACGCGGTCGGGCACCGGCTTGAACTGGCCGGCCCTGCTCCACCAAGGCATCAGCAGGAAGAAGCCGAAGTAGTACAGCGTGCCGATCTGCGACACGATCGTTCCCGCATCCGACGGCGGCTTGACGCCCAGGTAACCCAGCACCAGGAAGAGCAGCACGAAGATCCCGTAGAGATACTTGTGCCAGTCGGGCCGGTAGCGGATCGATTTGACCGGGCTGTGATCCAGCCAGGGCAGGAAGAACAGGATGATGACCGCGCCGCCCATGACGACGACACCCCAGAACTTCGCGTCGAAGGTCAGCAGCAGCGCGATGCCGACGACCGCGCCCACCACCACGATGCCCTTGCCCAGCGTCGACAGCCCGCCGCGCAGCAGCGTGATGACCGCCGACAGCGCGATCACGCCGCACAGCACCTGGACCATGACGTCGGTGGTGGCGCGCAGCATCGAATAGAAGGGCGTGAAGTACCAGACCGGCGCGATGTGCGGCGGCGTCTTCAGCGGGTCGGCCGGGATGAAGTTGTTGTACTCCAGGAAGTAGCCGCCCAGTTCCGGCGCGAAGAAGATCACCGCCGAGAAGGCCATCAGGAACAGGCCGACGCCGAAGATGTCGTGCACCGTGTAGTACGGGTGGAACGGGATGCCGTCCAGCGGATGGCCGTCGGCCCCCTTCTTCGCCTTGATCTCCACGCCGTCCGGGTTGTTGGACCCCACTTCATGCAGCGCGATGATGTGCGCGACGACCAGGCCCAGCAGCACCAGCGGCACCGCGATCACATGGAAGCTGAAGAAGCGGTTCAGCGTCGCATCCCCGACCACGTAGTCGCCGCGGATCAGCAGCGCCAGGTCGTTGCCCACGAAAGGCACGGCGGCGAACAGGTTCACGATCACCTGCGCGCCCCAATAGGACATCTGGCCCCACGGCAGCAGGTAACCCATGAAGGCCTCGGCCATCAGGCACAGGAAGATCGCGCAGCCGAAGATCCACACCAGTTCGCGCGGCTTGCGGTACGAGCCGTACAGCAGCCCGCGGAACATGTGCAGGTAGACGACGACGAAGAAAGCCGACGCGCCCGTCGAATGCATGTAGCGGATCAGCCATCCCCAGGGGACGTCCCGCATGATGTATTCGACCGACGCGAACGCGAGCGTCGAGTCCGGCTTGTAGTGCATCACCAGGAAGATCCCGGTGACGATCTGGATCACCAGCACCAGCAGCGCCAGCGAGCCGAAGATGTACCACCAGTTGAAGTTCTTCGGAGCGTAGTACTCCGACATGTGCTCCTTGTAGAGCTTGGACGCGGGGAACCGGTTGTCCACCCAGGTCATCAGCTTGACGCCCAAGGGGGCTCCGGCGGGTGCTTCCTTGAATTCAGCCATGTGTTGTCTGCCTCGGTCCTGTTCCTGGGGAGTTAGGCCTTCTTGTCTTCACCGATCAACAGCCGGGTGTCGGACAGGAACGCGTAAGGCGGCACCTCGAGGTTGTCGGGCGCGGGCTTGTTCTTGAAGACGCGGCCCGCCATGTCGAAGGTCGAGCCGTGGCAGGGGCACAGGAAGCCGCCGTGCCAGTTGTCCGGCAGCGAAGGCTGCGGACCGGACTGGAACTTGTCGCTGGGCGAGCAGCCGAGGTGGCTGCAGATGCCCACGACGACCAGGTACTCCGGCTTGAGCGAGCGCCATTCGTTCTTGGCGTACTCCGGGATCGGAAAGGCCTTGCGGTCGGACTGCGGGTCGGCCAGTTCCGGATCGTTGCCTTTGAGCGCGTCGAGCTGCTCCTTGGTCCGGCGGACGATCCAGACCGGCTTGCCGCGCCATTCGACGGTCAGCTTCTGACCGGGGGCGAGGCCGCCGATGTCCACCTCGACGGCGGCACCGGCCGCCTTGGCGCGTTCGCTCGGCGCGAAGGTACTGACGAACGGGACGGCGGTGGCCACGCCGCCTACTGCTCCCGCGCAACCGGTCGCAATCAGCCAGGTGCGCTTGCCTTGGTCCACTTGTGGGTCACTCATGAGGGTCCTTACAGGGAACTTCTGATCAGGGGCAACCAAAGATTCTAGGTAAGAAACTTGCGGCGCGCCCCTAGGCGCTCTACCGATGTGCATCGGTGCACCACGTTGACATTTGTCGCGGTGCAAACGCCGTTAGGATGCTTGCCCGGAGGCGGAGGGCTACCCCGGGAAAGCGATTGGTAGTGGACGCCTTCGCACACGCGAAGCACAAGGAGCAAGCGATGGGTTTTTTGACCGAATTCCGTGAGTTCGCCGTCAAGGGCAACGTGATGGACCTCGCCGTCGGCGTGATCATCGGCGCCGCCTTCGGCAAGATCGTCGACTCGGTGGTCAAGGACCTGATCATGCCGATCGTCGGCCGGGCGGTGGGGGGTCTGGACTTCAGCAGCTACTTCATCATGCTGTCGGACCCGCCGGCCAACTACGCCGGCCCGATGACCTACGAGGCCCTGACCAAGGCGGGCGTGCCGCTGTTCGCCTACGGCAACTTCCTGACGGTGCTGTTGAACTTCATCATCCTGGCCCTCATCATCTTCATCATGGTGAAGCAGGTGAACCGCCTCAAGCGCGACACCCCCGCCGCCCCGGCGGAGCCCGCCGCGACGCCGGAAGACATCCAGCTGCTGCGCGAGATCCGCGACGCGCTGAGGCGTGACAAAGCGTAAAGCTCATCTCATTCGTCACCTTTTGCGCACAAGCCGGGTGAGCCCCACCCGGACGGGGGATGGCCATCGCCGATACTTGGCGTGTGGTGCGGTCACCACAATGTGCTCGATGCCTCGATGAACCGTCTGAACTCCCACGTCGACGCTGCGCTCCAACGCGTACGCCTCGCGGCGGAACAAGCCGCGGAACGCGGCGCTGAAGGTCTCGGTCTCGCCGCCCTGTCCTCTGGACAGGCCAAGCGGCGGGACGCGCTGCTGTCTGCGCAATTCATCTTCCGCAAGCACCAGGCGCTGTTCTCGCAGCGCTTCGACCAGTCCATGCGACAGCAGGCGGCGGAAGCGCCGGGCGCCGGCACGCCCGGCACGGCAAAAGCCGCACCCAAGGCGACGCAGTGGGACGAGCTGTCCCTGATGGACGACGACCAGGTCAACACCCTGGTCGCCACGGATCGCATCGGCCTGGCGCTGGGTCATCAGAGCGAGTGGGAACTGCGCGAGGTCAATTCCTACATGGGCGACATCCCCGGCGTGGACGAGGACCGCCACCCGCTGCGCCCGCAGGCCATCGCCCAGGCGCTGATCGAAGCCGTGAACGCGGTGACCGACGACCCGGACACGCGCCAGGTCCTGACCGACGAACTCACCCGGGCGCTGTCGCTGGAGATGCGCGCCTGCTACGCCGACGTCGCCGGCCTGTTCCGCAGCCGCGGCCTGCGTCCGCAGGACCTGCGCGTGCGGGGGGTCTCCGGCGCGACGCGGGGTCAGTCCTTGCACGGCGGCACGACCTCGGGCGTGCCCTTGCACGACAGCCGCTACGCGACGCTGCCGGGCGCGCTCCACCCGGCCGTCCACGGCAGCCGCGCCGGCGGACTGCACAGCGTGGCCGGCGGTTTCCATGGCGCCGCCCCGGACGGGTATGCGACGACCGGCGGCGGTGCCGTCGGGGGCATGGGCTGGTCCGTCGATCCGCAGCTGATGGACCTGATGCGTCGGCTGGCGATGAGCCCCACGCTCGCGGGCCCCGCGACCGGCGGCGGTCCGCTGCCCGTGAACAGCCAGTGGCAAGGTTGGGACGGCGATCCCGGCAGCTATGTCGACGGCGGCCCGATCGTCCTGCCGCCCAACCTGATCCACCTGCACCGCGACGAACTGCGGCAGGCGGCCAGCGGCTCGCTCGATCACATGGTGATCGACGTGGTGGCCGGCCTGTTCGACCAGATCCTGTCCGACGCCAAGTTGCCGCCGCTGATGGCGCAGCAGATCGCGCGCCTGCAGCTGCCGGTCCTGCGCGCGGCGCTGGGCGACCGCTCCTTCTTCTCCTCGCGCCGGCATCCGGTGCGGCGGCTGGTCAATCGCATCGCGACCCTGGCCGCGGCCTACGACGACTTCACCGACGAGCCCGGCAAGTCCTTCCTCGCCCTGGTCCGCGACCTGATCCAGGATGTGGTCAGCGGTGACTTCGACCGGATGGAGCTGTACGAGTCCAAGCTCGGCCAGCTCGAGCATTTCATCCAGGACCAGACGGCCCAGACGCTGAAGTCGCAAGGTGACACCGCCGCGCTGCTGGAACGCAAGGAGACCGAGCTCCGCCTGCAGCGCCGCTACATGCAGCAGCTGCAGCAGGCGATGGCCAGCGTGGACATGCGCGACTTCCTGCGCGACTTCCTCACGCAGACCTGGAGCGAGGTGCTGGTGCACGCCTCGCGCCATCCGGACCTGGACGCGGCGCTGGTCGAGCGGCTGCGCAACATGGGCCGCGACCTCGTGCTGTCGGTCCAGCCGAAGACGACGCCCCAGCAGCGCCAGGGCTTCCTCGCCTCGCTGCCGGTGCTGATGCGCACGCTCAACGAGGGTCTGGACCTGATCCGCTGGCCCGAGCCCGAGCGCAAGAAGTTCTTTGCCGACCTGCTGCCCGCGCACGCCGAGTCCTTGAAGGGCCAGGCCCTGAGCCCGCTCGAATACAACCTGCTGGCCAAGCAGCTGGAATCGGTCTTCGGCCTGGCGCCCCCGCGCGAGCAGGACCTCCCGGGGCCCGGCGCCGCGCCGCTGGACCTGGACCTGAGCGAGAAGCTCTCCGACGAGGAAGCCCAGCGGCTCGGTCTCATGGAGGACGAGCACGTCGACTGGGACGGCCATGTCGACATCGACCTGGACCTGGGCGCCGACGAACATCAGCCGCTCCAGGCGGTGGACATCAGCATCGACGGCCTGCCCGCCGCGGAGGAAGCCCCGTCGCCGCCGTCCGGCGAGTTGCTGATCGATCACCTCCAGATCGGCACCGCCTACCGGATGCATCGCGACGGCGACTGGATCAAGGTCCGGCTGGCCCACATCAGCGGCACGCGCAGCTTCTTCATCTTCACCCACGGGACGAAGCATCAGGAGACGCTGACGATGACCTCGCGCATGCTGCACAAGCTGTGCGAGGCGGGGCGCTTGCGGGCGTTCGAACACGCCCACCTGCTGGAGCGCGCCACGGCGCGCGCGCGGCAGCAACTGGCCGCGCTCGGCGCGAAGCACTGAGCAGCCCGGCACCGGACCCGGAGGCGGACCCGCCGTCGGCGCCTGGACCTACAGCTTGCGCGGCTCGCGGAAATCCACCGGCAGGTCGTCGCTGGTCTTCATGCGCATCAGCACGACGTATTCACCTTCGACGGGCTTGCCGTTCACTTCCTGCGGCTTGAAGCGCCATTGCTCCATCGAGGCGCGCCCATAGCGCCGCAACGACTCGGGCATGCCCGCCGGCATCTCGACGTTCGTCTGCACGCAGGTGCCGTCGGTGCCCACCCGGCAGATCATCTTGATCTCGCCTTCCCAGCCGGCCTTCGACGCGGCGTCCTTGGGATAGGACGCGTAGGCGATCTTCGTCGGGATGGGCACGATCCGCATGGCGCTGATCGCGACGGTCGACTTCGCCTTGTCGACGGTGAGGTAGAGCTCGACGCCGGTGCGGAAGGTGGCGGCTTTCCCGTCCTCCTGACGCGCCGGGATCTTCGCCTTCTGCAGCCGGGCGATCATCTGCTGCCAGAAGGCCGGCGTCTGCGACGCTTCATCGATCGGCGTGACCTCCTTGGCCTGCCCGTTCTCGTCGAACAGCACGTCGAAACTGACGTTCAGCGGCTGCTGCACCTCCTGCGCCGACGCGGCACCCATGACCCCGAACTGCAGCGCGCCCGCCAGCGCCAGCGCCGCGAGGCGGCCCGGCCGCATCGTCCGTCCTGCTTCCATCTCGAGCTCCCCGATTTAATGTGATGCGGAGGATTATCGACACGGGCCCGGCGGGAATCCACCGTGAGAATTCCCCATCAGGCCGGATGTCTGGCCGGGCGGTCCGACTGCCAGATCGACGGACGGGCCCGGGGCGGCTCAGCTTGACATCGTCCGGGCCATGCGAATCGCCGCCGCCATGCTCGACGGATCGGCACGCCCGGTCCCGGCAATGTCGAACGCAGTCCCATGATCGGGACTGGTCCGCACCAGCGGCAGGCCCAGCGTCACGTTGACGCCCTCCTCCACGCCCAGGTACTTCACCGGGATCAAGCCCTGGTCGTGCGTCATCGCGACGACGGCGTCGAACTCGCCGGGGTGCTTCGGCGGCGCGTGCCGCGCCCGCATGAACACCGTGTCCGGCGCGAACGGGCCGCTCGCATCGATGCCGAGGCTGCGGGCCTGCGCGATCGCCGGCGCGATGTGCTCGATCTCTTCGCTGCCGAACAGTCCGCCTTCTCCCGCATGCGGATTCAGGCCCGCCACCGCGATACGCGGCGCGGCGATGCCGGCGCGCCGGAGCGCCGCGTCGGCGATGCGGATCGTCTGCAGGACGCGGCCGGTGGTGATCTGGTCGACCGCCTGGCGCAGCGCGACGTGGATGGTCACCAGCACGACGCGGAGCTCCTCGTTGGCCAGCATCATGCGCACCGGCGGCAGCCGGCCGTCCGGATCCGCGCACAGCGCCTGCAGGAGCTCCGTATGACCCGGATGATCGATGCCGCCGGCATGCAGGGCTTCCTTGTGGATGGGCGCCGTCACCAGCGCGCGGGATCGCCCCGCCCGTTGCGCCTGCGTGGCGGCGACGATGCAGCGCGCCGCCGCGGCCCCCGCCTGCGCACTCACGCGGCCCACCGGCTGCGCAAGCAGATCCTGCGGCAGCCCCGGCGGCTGCCACACCGGCAGGGCGTCGGGTGGCGCCGGGTCGTCGACGTGCTCCAGCACCGCCACCGGCAGGCGCAAGCCCCTGACATCCAGCGCACGCCGGAAGACGCCGACATCGCCGACGAGCCGCAGGTCCGCCCCGCGATCCTGCGCCCAGGCGGCGACGGCGATCTCGGGGCCGATGCCGCAGGCATCGCCCATCGTCAGCAGCACGGGTCGGGAACTCTCGAGGGGGGCGCTCATGCGGGATTGGGGATGTCGATGAACCGGCACTGCAGGCCCAGTTGTTCGGCCACCTGGCGGCCCAGGGCCTGCACGCCATAGCGCTCCGTGGCGTGATGGCCGGCGGCGATGAAGGCCACGCCCGTCTCAGCCGCGTAATGCGCCTGAGGCTCGGAGATCTCGCCGGTGATGAACACGTCCGCGCCGGCGGCGATGGCGGCCTCGAAATAGCCCTGGGCGCCGCCGGTGCACCAGGCGACGCGCTTGAGCGGACGGCCGTCGCCGGCGGCCATGACGGTCGCCCGGCCGAGCCGCTGCTCGACATGGGCGCCCAGCGCCGCCAGCGATTCGAACGTCGCTGGCAGCGCGCCGATGCAGCCCAGGTCCTGCTCGCCGAAGCAGCCTTCGGCGGCCCATCCCAGGTGTTTCGCCAGTTGCGCGTTGTTGCCGAGTTCCGGATGCGCATCCAGCGGCAGGTGGTAGGCGAACAGGTTGATCTCGTTCGTCAGCAGCCGCGACAGGCGCTGCTTCATCCAGCCCGTCACACGGCCATCCTGGCCGCGCCAGAACAGCCCGTGGTGGACCAGGATCGCGTCGGCCCCGGCCTCGATGGCCGCGTCGATCAGCGCGAGGCTCGCGGTGACCCCGCACACCAGTTGCCGGATCTGGTCGCGGCCCTCGACCTGCAGGCCGTTCGGCCCATAATCCTTGAAGCGCGTGGGCTCCAGCGTGGCGGCGAGCAGCCGCTCCAGCTCCGTGCGATGTGCCATGACAGGATCTCTCTTGCGTCAAACCTGGCTGATTTTCTCCCAGGCCACCACGGTGGCGCTGGCCGGCTACTTCGTCGTGGCCACGCTCAAGCCCGAATGGCTGCACGAGGCCCCCAAGGTCGTCCCCACGCTGCCCGCCGCGGCCGGCGCCCCGCCGCGCGCGGCGGTGCAGTTCAGCTTCGCGGCGGCGGCCCAGGCGGCGTCGCCGGCGGTCGTCGCGGTGCTGGCGAACAAGCCCGCGCCCAGCCAGCGCGAGATCGACGCCGATCCCTGGCTGCGCTTCCACTTCGGCAGGCGCCCCCAGCAGCAGCGGCCGCAGACCGGGCTGGGCTCGGGCGTGATCGTCTCGCCCGAAGGCTACGTGCTGACCAACAACCATGTCGTCGCCGGTGCGACCGAGATCCGCGTGCAGCTCGCCGACGGCCGCGACACGCCGGCACGCCTGGTCGGCACCGATCCGGAAACCGACCTGGCCGTCCTGCGCATCACGCTGCCGCCGCCGCTGCCGGTGATCCATCCGGGCAAGGCCGGCGAGCTGCAGGTCGGCGACGTGGTGCTCGCCATCGGCAACCCGTTCAACGTCGGCCAGACGGTCACCTCCGGCATCATCAGCGCGCTGGGCCGCACCCAACTGGGCCTGAGCACCTTCGAGAACTTCATCCAGACCGACGCCGCCATCAACCCCGGCAACTCCGGAGGCGCGCTCGTCGACGTGCAGGGGCGGCTGGTCGGCATCAACACGGCGATCTATTCGCGCACCGGCGGCGGCAGCCTGGGCATCGGCTTCGCGATTCCCGTGGACTCCGCCTACCAGGTCCTGGAAGCGCTGGTGAAGGACGGCAAGGTCTCGCGCGGCTGGCTGGGCGTGATCACCGGCGACGTCAACCCGGAGGTCGTCGACACGCTCAAGCTGTCGGTCGACCACGGCGTGCTGGTCAAGGAAGTCTTCAAGGCCAGCCCCGCGGCCAAGGCCGGGCTGGAGGCGGGAGACGTCGTCACCGAAGTGGCCGGCCAGGCCGTGCGCTCGCCGCGCGAGCTTGTCAACATCGTCGCGGCGCTGAAGCCGGACAGCCAGACGCTGATCGGCGTGCAGCGCGGCAAGGAGTCGATGAAGCTGCCGCTGCAGGTCGGCCTGAGGCAGGCGCAGACGACCGACGACGCCGTGCCCGAGTGAGACGCGCGGACTGCCGATTCACCGCCGATTCACCGCCGCCCCCTGCCGGATCACCGCTGACCGCCCTGAACGCCCTGAACGCCCAGACCGACCCATGGACGACGATCAACTGCTGCGCTACTCGCGCCACATCCTGCTGGACGACATCGGCGTCGAGGGCCAGCAGCGGCTGCTGGACGCGCACGCGCTGGTGATCGGCGCCGGCGGCCTGGGGTCGCCCGCGGCGCTGTTCCTGGGCACGGCCGGCGTCGGCCGGATCACGCTGGTCGACCACGACCGCGTCGACGTGACGAATCTCCAGCGCCAGATCGCCCACAGCCTCGCGCGCGTGGACCAGCCCAAGGCCGAATCGGCCGCCGCCGGCATCGCGGCCATCAACCCGGAGCCGCGCGTGCATGCCGTCACCCGGCGCGCCGACGCGGCGCTGCTCGATGAACTCGTGGCGCAGGCCGACGTCGTGCTGGACTGCACCGACAACTTCCCGACGCGCCACCTCGTCAACGCCGCGTGCGTGAGGCACGGCAAGCCGCTGGTCTCAGGCGCGGCGCTGGGCTTCGACGCGCAGTTGAGCGTCTACGACACCCGCAGCCGGACCTTCCCCTGCTACGCCTGCCTGTTCCCCGCCGACCAGCCGCCCGAGGAGCAGCGCTGCGCGGTGATGGGCGTGTTCGCGCCGCTGGTCGGGATCATCGGCAGCATGCAGGCGGCCGAGGCCCTGAAGCTGCTCACCGGCATGGGCTCGACGCTGCCGGGCCGGCTGCTGATGCTGGACGCGCGCCGCATGGAATGGACCGACCTGAAGGTCGCTCGCGACCCGCGCTGCCCGTGCTGTGGCACGGACTGACCCCGTCCAGGCGTCCGGGGGCGACCTCGCGCAACAAACCACCGCGCGGCGTCGTGCACGGCGCCGGCGAACGAACGGAAATTAAGTGCCAACGCCCGTAATCTCTCGGGCCATCGAATCATGATCAGAAGCGACAAACTCACCGCCCGCAACTTCCCCTCCGCGCAGGAGGAGGTCCAACAGCAGGCCTCTTTCGAGACGACCTTCGACGCGAATCCGCCCGCCGCCTACCAGCTCGCCTTCACCGACACGGACTTCCTGGTGCGGCCGGAACTGCGCCCGGTGCGCATGCAGCTCGAACTGCTCAAACCGGAGCTGATCCAGCAGGAGCTGAACATCCAGTCGACGGTGGTGATCTTCGGCAGTGCGCGCATCGCCGATCGAGAGTCGGCGCAGGCGGCCGTCGACGCGGCCCGCGCCGCCAAGGACGAGGCGGCCGTGCAGCGCGCCGAGCGCCGCCTGGTGATGAGCGGCTACTACGAGGAAGCACGCAAGTTCGCCCGGCTGGTCACCGAGACGACCAAGGACTTCGCGCATCCGCTGTACGTCGTCACCGGCGGCGGGCCCGGCATCATGGAAGCGGGCAACCGTGGCGCGCACGAGGCGGGCGGCCGCAGCATCGGACTGAACATCGTCCTGCCGCACGAGCAGCGCCCGAACCAGTACATCACGCCGGAGCTCTGCTTCCGCTTCCACTACTTCGGGCTGCGCAAGATGCACTTCCTGATGCGCTCGGTGGCGCTGGCGGCCTTCCCCGGCGGCTACGGCACGCTCGATGAACTCTTCGAGACGCTGACCCTGATCCAGACCGGCAAGTGCCGCCGGCGTCCGATCCTGCTGTTCGGACGCGATTTCTGGTCGCGCCTGATCGACTTCGAGCTGCTGATCGACACCGGCATGATCAGCCCGGGCGACGAGCAGCTCTTCCATTACGTTGAAACCGCCGACGAGGCCTGGGGGCTGCTGATGAAGGAATACGACATCGGCGGCGGCACGAACGGCACGAACGGCCATGACGGGACCCGCGCGGTCCCGGCCGACGGCACCTGATCCGGCCCTTCGGGCCTTCCAGCAAGCAAGAGAGGATCGACCATGACCGCAGCACGACACGTGAGCCTGATCGGCGCCCCCACCGACGTGGGGGCCGGCGCCCGGGGCGCCAGCATGGGACCGGAGGCCCTGCGGGTCGCCGGACTGGCCGAAGCGCTGCGGGCGCACGGCGTCGAGGTCAAGGACTGCGGCAACCTCGTCGGCCCGTCCAACCCCTGGCTGCCGCCGACGGAAGGCTACCGCCACCTCGACGAGGTGACGGCCTGGAACCAGGCCGTGCACGACGCGGTCTACGCGGAGCTCAACGCCGGGCGGATGTCCGTCCTGCTCGGCGGCGACCACTGCCTGGGCCTGGGATCGATCGCCGCGGTGGCCCACCACTGCCGCGACACCGGCAAGAAACTGCGCGTGCTGTGGCTGGACGCGCATGCCGACTTCAACACCAGCAAGCTCACGCCCAGCGGCAACATCCACGGCATGCCGGTCGCGTGCCTGTGCGGCTACGGCCCCCAGGAACTGATCGAGATCGGCGGCAAGGTCCCGGCGATCGATCCGAAATGGATCCGCCAGATCGGCATCCGCAGCGTCGACGAGGGCGAGAAGCGCTTCGTCCACGAGGTCGGCCTCGAAGTCTTCGACATGCGCTACATCGACGAGATGGGCATGCGCCACACGATGGAGCTGGCGCTGGCGACGATGGACGTCAATACCCACCTGCACGTGAGCTTCGACGTCGACTTCCTCGATCCGGACGTCGCCCCCGGCGTCGGCACCACGATTCCCGGCGGTCCCACCTACCGCGAAGCCCAGCTCTGCATGGAGATGATCGCGGACACCGGCCGGCTGGGCTCGCTGGACATCATGGAGCTCAACCCGGCGCTCGATGTCCGCAACAAGACGGCGCTGGTGGCGGTGGACTTGGTGGAGTCGCTGTTCGGCAAGTCCACCTTGATGCGCAAGTGACGCGCAGTCGCGCTCGGCAGGACCCCGCGCCGGGTGCGACTTCCGTCACACCCGCGCCGCTGGATCACTTCCCGACACCCATGGTGGCGTTACCAATCCGAATGCAGAGGATTTCTCCCCGTTTGGGGGGTACTCTCTAGGTCGATGTCCCCGATCCGTGAAGTGGCTCACGGAGTGGAACTGACAAAATCGTGTCCAATTGATACCCAGGGACGGCACAGAGGTCCGACATCGGAGCGCATCGCGCCGAGGTCATCGCAACCCGCCGGCACCCGCGATGCACGAATAGAACCCACCATGCTGTCACGTCAGTTGTCTTCAGTTCTCTCGCGAACCTTGGCCGTCGCCGCGGCCATCGTGGGCGCCGCCGCTGTCAGCCATGCCGCCACGCCGTCGACCGGCTCGGGCACCTTCCAGGTCGGCGCCACCATCCTGGTCGCCTGCAACGTCACCGGCAGCACGCTGACCTTCGGCGGCTCGATCGATCCGCTGCAGACGCCCGGCCCGGTCGATGCCTCGACCGCGCTCAACGTCACCTGCACGAAGACCACGCCCTACAGCGTCGCGCTCAGCGCCGGCGCCAACGCGGGCAACGCCTCGGCCTTCAGCTCGCGTGCGATGAAGAGCGGCAACAACAGCCTGCCGTATCAGCTGTACCTCGATGCCGGCCGCACCCAGGTCTGGGGCGACGGCAACAGCAGCGGCGTGTACGCCGGCACCGGCACCGGTAGCCAGCAGCAGTTGACCGTCTACGGCCGCCTGCCGTCGCTCAACGGCATCGTGCCGGGCAACTACTCTGACACGGTCACGCTGACCATCACCTACTGAGCTGCGGTGCCGGCCCGGTCCCGGCTCAATCCCGGCTGGGTTCGGCGAGCCGAACCAGCGTGTGCAGCACGCGATTCGCGGGCGTGGGCACGCCCAGCGCCTCACCGCGGCGCACCAGGAAGCCGTTCAGGTGATCGATCTCCGTGCGCTTGCCGCGGCTCAGGTCCTGCGCGGTCGAGGAGAACTGCCCCGGCATCGTCTCGGCGATCTTGCGCACGGCCTGGCGGACGTCCCCCACCAGCGTGACGCCGTCCGCCGCGGCCACCGCGAGGCCCTCGTCGACGAGCTGGTCCATCACCGTCCAGACGCCCTCCCCCTTCACCAGTTCGCCGTAGGGCTGCTGCGCCAGCGCGGACAGCGCGTTGTAGGCGCAGTTGATCAACAGCTTGAACCAGAGCGCGCCACGCACGTTGTCCGACACCTCGGTCGGCACGCCCGCCGCGATCAGGGCCTGGGCGATGCGCCCGACACCGGACGCAGGCTCGATGACCAGCTCCCCGCGCCCATGGTGCTTCACATGACCGGGCCCCGCCATCTCCGTGGCGACGTAGACCACCGCCGCCGACACCGGTTGGGGCACCGACTCGCGCAGCCGCTCGGCGTTGTCGACGCCGTTCTGCATCGACAGCAGCAGCGTGTCCGCACCGAGGTACGGCGCCAGCGCCCGCGCGGCGGACACCGTGTCGGTGGACTTCACGCAGAACAGCACGACCTGCGCGCCACGCGCGGCGGCGGGCTCGGTGTCGGCGCGCAGGCGGACCTGCTCGTCGAACATCCGCGTCTCCATGCGCAGGCCATGGTCGCGGATCGCTGCCACGTGGCTGGCACGTCCGATCAGCGTCACGTCGTGGCCGGCGCGGGCCAGCATGCCGCCGAAGAAGCAGCCCACGGCGCCGGCGCCCATCACGGCGACCTGCAGCGGCGTCTGCACAGCGGGGGTGTCATCGATCCGGATCATGGCGTCCTCCTCGCGGTCGGAAATTCAGGAAGTTGAAAAAAAGACAGGGCGCGGCGCGCATCGTCAGGCGCAGACGATCCATCCCTCCAGCGGATCCATCCCGACGGGCAGCCCGTAATCCGGCCGCGCGTCGGCCCAGGCCGCCTGCATCAGGCACAGCACGGCGTCGAGCTTGTCGCCGCTGCCGTCGTCGGCCAGTTCGTCCCGCTGCGCATGGCTGAGCTTGAGTCGCAAGCCGAGACGGCTGCGGCCCTGCTCCAGCGCCTCGATCATGTCCTTGCGGGCGATCAGCCGCTCCGGCGTCTGCTTGGCGCGGTCGTCGCTCTTGTAGCTGCGCGTGCCGATCAACTCGCGCGCCAGCAGCCCCGGATAGGCCTCCAGCGCCACGCGCCCGGGGTCCCCGGCATGCAGTCCGGGCAGATGCACGCCGGCCCGCAGCAGGCGCGGCACGCCCGCGTGCAGCATGTAGGCGACGGGCGGATTGACCCACTTCATGCTCGGCGACGAGCCCGCCGGGCCATCGCAGGCCCGGTGCGCGAATTTGCCGCCGACCGGACGCGCGTCGCAGAACGCGGCAAAGGTGTCCCGGATCTCGGCGCGCGACAAGCCCGCGTAATGCGCGATCAGCGGCGCCCAGTCGGTCGGCCAGCCGAGGGTCTCGACCAGCTCGCGCGGCAATCCGAATGGCAGGTCGAAGCCGCCCAGCCAAGGGCCCGGCGCCGCGAGCCAGGTCTCGAAGTCCTCCAGCGTCGCGATCGCCACCTGGCGTTCCAGCTTCAGGACGCTCCCTTGCCGGCGACCGACGGCCAGCCGGATCGGCTTGCGGGCCGACGGCGCGCTGGTGAAGTCGACGCCCACCAGCGCGCGGTCGACCGGCACCGCCGTCGGGGTCACCACCGAGGCAGCCACCGGAGGCGGTTCGACGGTGCGGCCGGACGCGGCGGACGCTTTCGAGACTTTTGGCATGCCTGCGACTGTATCCATCGTCCACTGGGGCGTGCCGCCATTGACGTGCGCTATGCGGCGGCGAATGCTGCGGCATCGAGGTCGACGAGTTTGACGGAGGAGAGTCTGCCTTGTTCCAACGCGAGCTGGCGCGAGCCCTGCACCTGAGCCGCCGCGGCGCCTACCGCGACGCGACCGATGCCCTGGAGCTGTCCCTGGTGGCGGCCGACACGGCGCGCGACCGTGCGCGGGCGCTGATCCTCATCGCCCACAACCTGCCGCGGCAGGGGGACCTGCAGGGCGCGCTGCGGCGCGCGAGCGAGGCCGCGGCCCTGGTGCGCCTCATCGACGGCCCCGACCAGGACCTCTGGGCCGCCGAGGCCCTCACCGAGCTGTGCTATGTCTACGCGCAGTTCCAGATGGGACGCGACGCGATGCAGGCCGGCTGGCAGGCGCTGGCCGCCGCGCGGCGCGCCGAGGACGCGGCGCGCGAGGCCTGGGCGCTGAACCGGCTGGCGGTGTCCTTCGCGGTCTCGGACCAGGTCGAGCAGGCCTGCCAGCACACCCTGCAGGCCCTGGAGATCGCGCAGCAGCAGGCCCCGGGCGAGCGCGAGCTGATGCTTTCCTGCCTGAACAACCTCGCGCATTTCTGGCTGCAGGCGCACGCGGAGGCGATCCGCGACGAGGACCGGACCGCCGCGTCCGAGGCGCTCGCACAGGCCGAGCCCTACGCGGTGCGCGCGGCCACGCTGGTGCGGGAGGAAGGCAATCCCTTCCTCGTCGTCGTCTCGCTGTCCAACCTGGTCGAGCTGCAGCTCGGCACGGGCGCGATCGACGAGGCGCTCCAGATCACCGATGAATACGAACGCCTGGCGCAGCGGCACGGCTACGCCGGCATGGTGCTGCAGGCCCGCGCGCAGCGGGCGCTGCTGCAGCTCAAGCGCGATGACGCCGCCGGCGCGCAGGACGCCCTGCCGGCGCTGGAGACGCTCCAGGACCTGGTGAGCCAGCAGGCGCCGCAATCGCTGCCCGCGCGCCTGCGCCGGCAGCTGACGCTGGCGATCTATCGCGGCTACAAGCTGCGCGGCGACGCGGTGCGGGCGCTTGCGGCGCATGAGCAGCTCACCGCCCTGGAACGCCAATCGGCGCGCAACGCCATGGCGCTGCAGACCGAGGCCATGCTGATCCGGCAGGAATTCCAGCAGGCGCAGGCGCGCGCCGAGCACGCGATGCAGGACGCGCGACGCGAGCGCGAGCGCGCGGATCTCGCCGAACAGGAGCAGCAACGCCTGCGGCGTCAGGCCGCGGAACTGGGCCGCATGGCCCATGAGGACGCGCTGACGGGGCTCAACAACCGCCGTCACGCCGAATTCGCACTGCCGCTGCTGCTGGAGCGCGCGAGGCAGGAGAACAGGCCGATCTCGCTCGGCCTGCTGGACATCGACCACTTCAAGCAGGTCAACGACGCGTTCGGGCACGGCGTCGGCGACCAGGCGCTGCAGAAGGTGGCGCAGGTCCTGCGGCGTCAACTGCGCAGCGCCGACCTGCTGGCGCGGGTCGGCGGCGAGGAGTTCATGCTGGTCTTCGTCGGTGTCACGCCCGAGCGCGCGCAGGACATCTGCGAGCGGCTGCGCGCCGCGATCGCCAGCCACGGCTGGGGCGAGCTGGTGGCGGCGCTGCAGGTCACCGTGTCCATCGGGCTGGCCGCGGGCGAGCCCCCGGCCAAGCCCGCCCGCCTCGTCGAGACCGCCGACCAGGCCCTCTACGCCGCGAAGCACGCGGGGCGCAACCGCGTGCAGTTCATGGCCTGCTGAATCAGCTGAGCTTGAAGACCGCGACCGACTGGGCCAGCGCATCGGCCTGATGCTGCAGGCTCTGCGCCGCTGCGGCGGATTCCTCGACCAGCGCGGCGTTCTGCTGCGTCATCTGGTCCAGCTGGGAAATCGCCGATCCGATCTGGTTGATGCCGCCGCTCTGCTCCGCGGTCGCGTGGCTGATCTCCGCCACGATGCGCGACACGCGCGAGACCGACTCGGAGATCTGGTTGATGGTCTGGCCGGCGCGCTCGACCAGCGCGGCGCCGCTGGCCACGCTCTCGCCGCTGGCGGTGATGAGCTGCTTGATCTCCTTGGCGGCGTCGGCGCTGCGCTTGGCCAGCGAGCGCACTTCGCTCGCGACGACGGCGAAGCCCCGGCCCTGCTCGCCCGCGCGCGCGGCCTCCACCGCGGCGTTGAGCGCCAGGATGTTGGTCTGGAAGGCGATCCCGTCGATGGTGCCGATGATGTCGCCGATGCGCGACGACGACGCGCTGATCCGGCCCATCGTCTGCACGACCTCGCCCACCACGCTGACGCCGCGCACGGCGACCTCGGCGGCCTGCTCGGCCAGCGCCTTCGCCTCGCCGGCGGACGCCGCGTTGTGCTGGACGCTCGAGGTCAGCTGTCCCATCGCCGACGCGGTGGCCTGCAGGTTGGACGCGGCCTGTTCGGTCCGCTGGCTCAGGTCGTGCGCACCGGCGGCGACTTCGCGGGACGCCGTCGCGATGCTGTCGGTGGCGTTGCGCACGCCGCTGACGACCTCGCGGATCGACGCCTGCATGCCCTGCACGCCGCGCGCCATCGCGGCGGTCTCGTCGGCGCCTTGCGCGTCGACCGGTTGGCTCAGGTCCTTGCGCGCGATGCGCTCGGTCGTGCTCACCGCCTGGGCGAGCGGCGCGAGGATGGAGCGGATGTTCAGCACGGTCAGCAGCGCGATCAGCGCCACGCCGACCGCCATCACGACGCCGAGCACGCCGCGCACGCTCAGTTCGCGGGTGGCCAGGCGCTGCACCTCTTCCTGGCCGTGCTGCAGGATCACGGTCGTCATCTCGCCGACGCCGCTGTCCATCGCCTGCACCGGCGCCTTGATCGCGTCGGTCGAGCGGTTCGCCTCGGCCGCGTCGACGAAGTCGGCATTGAGGATGCGCTTGGCGATGTCGTCGACGCCGGTCTTGTAGGCCTGGAGCGACTGCTTGAGATTGGGCGGCAGCGCGCGGACCTCGGGGCTGGTCTCCAGGCTCGCGAGCGTGTCGAGCGACCGGATCACGCCGGCGTAGGTCTTCTGCCAATCGGCCTGCGCCTGCTTGACGGTGCCGTCGTCGCCGATGTTGATCAGCATGTCCTTCTCGAAGCGGCGCAGGTTGCCGATGCCGGCGCGGACTTCGGAGAGCTGGGTCAGGGCGCCGACGTCCTGGGCGACGTACTGCTGGAAGTCGGCGCGCGAGCTGCCCATGGCCCAGAGGCCGGCGCCGCCGATGAGCAGGAGGGCGAGGACGGACAGGAGGCCCAGGCCCAGCAGGCGGGTCCGGATCGTGTAGTTGCGCAGAGACTGCATGTTTTCCCAACGAGATGGATCGATGGGGAAAAGCCTAGCAGCCGTCGTGCCGTCGCCTGCCGACGCGTCGCTCTAAAGCCGGGCGACCGTGGAGTCCTCCCGCACCGATGTCACGGCGCGGAACTTCAACCGAGCTTGAACACCGCCACCGACTGCGACAGCGCATCCGCCTGATGCTGCAGGCTCTGCGCCGCGGCGGCGGACTCTTCGACGAGCGCCGCGTTCTGCTGCGTCATCTGGTCCAGCTGCGAGATCGCCGAGCCGATCTGGTTGATGCCGCCGCTCTGCTCGGTGGTCGCGTGGCTGATCTCGGCCACGATGCGCGACACGCGCGAGATCGAATCGGCGATCTCGTTCATCGTCTCCCCGGCGCGCTCGACGAGGGCGGCGCCGCTGGAGACGCTCTCGCCGCTGGCGGTGATGAGCTGCTTGATCTCCTTGGCGGCTTCGGCGCTGCGTTGCGCCAGCGAGCGCACTTCGCTCGCGACGACGGCGAAGCCGCGGCCCTGCTCGCCCGCGCGCGCGGCTTCCACGGCGGCGTTCAGCGCCAGGATGTTGGTCTGGAAGGCGATGCCGTCGATGGTGCCGATGATGTCGCCGATGCGCGCGGACGACGCGCTGATGCGGCCCATCGTCCGGACCACTTCCCCGACCACGTCGACGCCGCGTCCGGCGGCGCTCGCCGCCGCTTCCGCGAGCGCATCGGCCTGGCGCGCCGATTCGGCGTTGTGCTGCACGCTCGCGGTGAGCTGCTCCATCGCCGACGCGGTCTCCTCGAGGTTGGACGCCGCCTGCTCGGTCCGGTAGCTCAGGTCGTGGGCGCCGGCAGCGACTTCGCGCGAGGCCGTCGCGATGCTGTCGGTGGCGTTGCGCACGCCGCTGACCACGTTGCGGATGGAGGTCTGCATGCCCTGGACGCCGCGCATCATCGCGGCGGTCTCGTCGGTGCCCAGCACGTCGACGGGTTCGCTCAGGTCCTGGCGCGCGATGCGTTCGGTGGTGCCGACCGCCTGCGCCAGCGGCTTCAGGATCGACGCGATGTTGAAGAAGGTGAAGACGCCGATCACCAGCGCGCCCACCAGCATCACGCCGCCCAGCGCCGTCCGGATGCGGATCTCCTCGGCGTCGATGCGCTGCACCTCCTGGTTGCCGCGCGCCATGATCGCCTGGGTCATCGCCCCGAGCTGCTTGTCCATCTCCCGGACCGGACCCTTGATCGGCTCGGTCTGCCGGTTGGCTTCGGCGGAGTCGACGAACTCCTGCTTCAGGATGCGTGCCACGATGCCGTCGAGCCCGCTCCGGTAGCTGCCCAGCGAGGCCTTCATCGCCGGCGGCATCGACTTGATCTCCGGGAGGATGTCGAGCTGCCCGAGGGCGTCCAGGCTCTTGTTGACGCCCTCGAAGGCCTTGCGCCATTCGTCCTGGTAGCGCCTCACGGCGGCGTCGTCGCCGATGTTGATCAGCATGTCCTTCTCGTAGCGCCGCAGGTTGCCGACGCCGGCGCGGATCTCGGAGAGCTGCACCAGCGACTCGACGTCCTGTCTCACGTAGTGCTCGAAGTCCTGCTTGGTGCGGGCCATCGCCCACAGCCCGTCGCCGCCGATCAGCAGCAGGGCGAACACCGACAGGAGGCCGAGCGCCATGAGGCGCGTCCGGATCGTGAAGTTACGCATGGACCACATGGCATTCCCAACTTGGTGGAAGGAGTGGGAAAAGCGTAGCAGCCGGCGTGCCAGCCGGACATCCTGCGGAAACGGGGGGCGGGGATCAGCGCCAGAGCGCGTTCATCGTCTCCGTGAATCGTTCACGGCGGCTGGCATCGTCGATGACACGCCGTTCGCCGGCGACATGGACCTCGCGCCAGGTCGGCCCCTGGCTGGCGAAGACGAGTCCGTCCAGCAGCGCGGCGTCCGGCAGCCCGGCCAGACCGCCCGCGGACGTGTCGAGCACCAGGAAGTCCGCGCGCGCGCCCGGCCGGAGGCCCCAGGCGTCGAGTCCCGCGGCCCGCGCGCCGCCCGCGACGCAGGCGTCGAACAGCCGGGCGGCCGTCGACGCTTGCCGTCCCGGCCGCGCCGCCACGTTGCGCCGCTGCAGGCCGAGGCGTTGGCCGTACTCCAGCCAGCGCAGCTCCTCGACCCATCCGCGGGTGACCTGGCTGTCCGAGCCCACCGTCAGCGGCACGTCGGCCGCCAGCCAGCCGGGCAGGTCCGCCAACCCGTCGCCGAGGTTGCCCTCGGTCCCCGGGCAGATCACCACGCCCGCGCCGCTCGCGGCCACACGTGCGATCTCGTCCCGCGTGCTGTGCGTGGCGTGCACGAGGTGCCAGCGCGGATCCAGTCCGTAGTCGGCCAGCAGGTCGATCGGCCGCTTGCCGGTGGCCGCGAGACAGTCGTCGACCTCCTGCCGCTGCTCGGCGACGTGCACGTGGATGGGCAGGTCGGCGTCGCCGACCAGCGCCTGCAGCGCCCGCACATCCTCGGCGTGCGCCGCACGCAGCGAGTGCACCGCAACGCCGGCGCGCACCAGCGGCAGGCCCGCCGCATTGATGCGTTCGCAGGCCCGCCAGACCCACGCGGCATCGGTGCGGAAGCGTCGCTGCGTGTCCCGCAGGCCCCGCTGGGCGAAGCCGGCATGCGCGTACAGCACCGGCAGCAGCGTCAGGCCGATGCCGGTCTCCTGCGCGGCCTCGGCCAGCGCCATCGCCATGGCGAGTTCATCCTGGTACGGCGTCCCGTCCTCGCGGTGATGCAGGTAGTGGAACTCGCAGACCTGGGTGTAGCCGCCGGCCAGCAGCTCGGTGTAGAGCTGGGTGGCGATGATCTTCAGCTGCGCCGGCGTCACGCGCAGCGCCGCGCCGTACATGCGATCGCGCCACGACCAGAAGTCGTCGCTGTCGCTGTCGCGCTGCTCGGCCAGCCCGGCGAAGGCGCGTTGGAAGGCGTGGCTGTGCGCGTCCACGAGCGTCGGCAGCACCGGACCGTCCAGGCGGACGGCGTCCGCCGGGGCCGGCTCGCCGGCGACCACTTCCAGCCAATGCCCATCGGCCCCGACGCGCATCAGCACGTCCGACTGCCAGCGCCCGTCCAGCCAGGCCCGCGGCGCGTGGAAGGTCTTGGCGCTCATGCGGCGTTCCGGACCGGATTGGCCAGCAGATAGGCCTGCAGCAGCGTCGTCAGCACCGGGCGGACGGCCTCCACGCAGGCCGAGTCCAGCTCGTAGCCGGTGAAGCCCAGCTCGTTCTCGACCATGTAGCAGCGGTAGCACATCTCCAGCTGCACGGCCTGCTGGCCGAGCTCCGGCCGGCCGTACTGGCGGGTGATGTAGCCGCCCTTGAAGCGGCCGTCGACCACCCAGCTGAAGCGGTCCTGCGCCTGCAGCGCGATCTCCATCGCCTGACGCGTGACCTGCTTGCAGGACTTGCCTTCCACCGTGCCGATGTTCAGATCGGGCAACCGGCCCTCGAAGAGCCAGGGCAGTTCCGAACGGATGCTGTGCGCCTCGAACAGCAGCGCGAAGCCGTGCTCCTGGCGCAGCCGCTGAAGCTCGCCCTGCAGCGCCTGGTGGTACGGCGCCCAGTAGGTCTCGATGCGACGCTGTTTCTCTGCGGCGTCAGGCGCCAGGCCGTCCTTGTAGAGCGGCTCCCCGGTGAAGAAACGCGTCGGGCACAGCTCGGTGTTGGACGCGCCGGGGTACATCGGCGTGTCCTCGGGCGGGCGGTTCAGATCGATGAGGTAACGCGAGAAGCGCGGCACCAGCAGCCCGGCGCCGAGCTGCCCGGCGATCGGCGCGTAGAGCGGTTCGAGGTGCCAGTCGGTGTCCTCGCTGCCGAGCGCGCGCTCGACGTAGCGGTGGTGCTGGTCGGCCGGGATCTCGCGGCCCACGTGCGGCATGCTGATCAGCAGCGGAGTGCGGCCGCGCCGCAGTTCAAAGACGTCGTGCTTCATCGCTCGTTCCTCATGTCTCCAGGAGGTCGCGACGGGTCTCCTGGACGCGCCGCGGCCCTCGTTCTTGTTCCAGCCGCGCCTCGATCAAGCCTTGATCACGCGTCAGCCGCGCGGCCGGCCGCCGACGACCGTCTGTCGCAAGGGATTCCGGCCGAACCAGTAGGCCAGCTCACGCGGATGCGCGGCGTCCCAGATGCAGAAATCGGCGCGCTGGCCCGCAGCCAGCCGCCCGCGATCGGGCAAGCCGAGCGCCCGCGCCGCGTTCGTCGTGAGGCCGCGCAGCGCCTCCTCCGGCGTCATGCGGAAGAAGGTGCAGGCCATGTTGAGCATCAGCAGCAGCGACAGTCCCGGCGAGCTGCCCGGGTTGTGATCGGTGGCCAGCGCGATCGGCACGCCGGCGTCGCGCAGCGCCTGGACCGGCGGCAGCTTCGTCTCGCGCAGGAAGTAGAAGGCGCCGGGCAGCAGCACCGCCACGGTGCCGGCGCGGGCCATCGCGGCGATGCCCGCATCGCTCAGGTATTCGAGGTGGTCGCAGGACAGGGCGTCGAATCCGGCGGCGAGCGCCGCGCCGCCCTGGTCGCTGAGCTGCTCCGCATGGAGCTTCACCGGCAGGCCCAGCGCCCGGGCGGTCTCGAACACACGCCGTGTCTGGTCGGGCGTGAAGGCGATGCGTTCGCAGAAGGCGTCCACGGCGTCGACCAGGCCTTGCTGATGCAGCGCCGGCAACCAGTCGCAGACGGCGTCGACGTACGCGTCCTGCCGCCCGTCGAACTCGGGCGGCAAGGCATGCGCGCCGAGGTAGGTGGTCCTCACCGTCAGGCCGAGTTCCGCCAGCCGGCGCGCGACGCGCAGGCATTTGGCTTCGTCCGCCAGCGACAGGCCGTAGCCGGACTTCACTTCCAGCGTCGTCAGCCCTTCGGCCATCAGCGCGCGGGCGCGCGCCGCCGCGAGCGCGTGGAGCTCGGACTCGCTCGCCGCCCGCGTCGCGGCGACCGTCGAGCGGATACCGCCGCCGGCGCGCGCGATCTCCTCATAGGTCGCGCCCTGCAGGCGCAGTTCGAATTCCGCCGAGCGCTCGCCGCCGTAGACCAGATGCGTGTGGCAGTCGATGAAGCCCGGCGTCACCAGCAGGCCGCCCAGGTCGCGCAGTTCGACCGCGCTGTCGCGCAGGTCGGCGGGCAGGTCCGCCATCGCGCCGACCCAGCGCAGGTGTTCGCCTTCGACCAGCAGCGCGCCGTCGTTCACCAGCCCCCAATCGCGGTCGCCCGCCAGGGTGGCCAGCGTCGCATTGGCGTAGAGCACGCGCCGCGGCGCATCCGCCGCCGCCGCCGCTGCCATCGAGGGCCCGTTCGTCATGACTCGCTCCAGATCAGCCACCACGCGGGGCCGTGTTGATCGCCGTCGTCGAAGACGCAGCTCTGCGAGGCCGGCGACTCGCACCAGGCCAGCGTGTGCGGCGCCACCGGCACCGAGCGATGGCCGTGGATGATCATGCCGCCCTCCTGCGTGAACAGCCCCAGCCACTGCGCCCCATGCGGGATCACCGGCCGGTCGGCGGGCTGGACCCGGAACACGCCCGCGTCGCGCCGGTGCATCGCATTGAAGTCCTGCGTCGGCCCATCGATGAGCACGCAGTTCGGCGCGTCCTCGCCGGCGAACTGCACGATGCCCTCCTTCGGTTTCAGCGCCCGGCCGCGCAGGATCACGCCCCCGCCCGACAGCACGCCGAACCAGCGGTCCACGCCCGGGAAGGCCGAGAACGGCCCGTCGCGGTCGATGTCCGCGATGCTGACCCGGACCTTCCAGTCCGCCACATGCGGCCAGGCGAGCAGCTCGCGCGTCCGTCCTCCCCCGTTGCGCCACGGGGTGGGCGCAACCTCATCGGCGGTGATCCTCATCCAGCTCATGTCCGGCAGCTTGTTGGTTCTTGTTGAAGCCCGGGATTTTCGAAGACTCATCCATCGCGCCACGTCACGAAACGTCACATCCGCCCTCCTGCCACAACTTGCCCGCCAACTCGTGAACAGCGTCACGCCTGGAAGCTGCCTTCGAGGAAATAACGGCTGGCCGGATGCACCAGCCGCACCGCCGTCACCGTGCGGCCCAGGCTCGACGTCGCCCGCTTCACCACCAGGCAGGGCTCGCCGCGCGGCATGCCCAGCAGCCTGGCCTCGAGGGCATTGGGCATGGCGGCCTCGATCGTATAGCGCGCCTCCGACAGCGGCGCCACCTCCAGCAGGTAATGCGTCGGGGTCACGCGCTCGAAATCCTGGTCCATGTAGGCGGGCGCGCAGGCCGGATTGACGAGGCGGTCCTCGCACTGGATCGCCACGCCGTTCTCGCGGTGCACGATGACACTGTGGAACAAGGTCGTGCCGGTGCGCAGCCCCAGCATCGCGGCCTGCTCCGCACTGGCCTTGAGCGTCTCCAGCACGTGGACCCGGGCCTCGTGCCGGTGACCGCGCTCGGCGATCTCCTCGTGCACGTCGCGCACCGTCAGCGTCGAGGCGATGCGGTGCAGCTCGGCCACGAAGGTGCCCACGCCCTGCACGCGGTCGATCATGCCTTCCTGATGCAGCTCGCGCAGCGCGCGGTTCACCGTCATCCGGCTGACGCCGAAGGTCTCGGTCAGTTCCGCCTCGGACGGCAGGCGCTCGCCCGGCCGCCAGCGGCCGCCGGCGATGCCTTCGCGCAGATGCGTCTTCACCTTCAGGTATTGCGGCGAGGGGCCGCCGCCGGCCGCGCTCGATGAGGGGGTCGCCATGGGGCGGCATCCTACTTGACTGTACTTGTATAGACAACCTCGAAAACCGCTCCTATGATCGCGCCCCATCGGACCCCGACGAGCCGGGACCTCGCCTCGCAGACCAGGAGACATCGATGACGACGACCACGCCCCCCGCTCCCTCCGCCCGGCCGCGCCCGGTGCGCGCGCCCACCGGCACGCAGCTGAGCTGCAAGAACTGGCTGATCGAGGCCGCCTACCGGATGATCCAGAACAACCTGGACCCGGCCGTGGCCGAGAACCCCGATGCGCTCGTGGTCTACGGCGGCATCGGCAAGGCGGCGCGCAACTGGGACTGCTTCGAGCAGATCCTGAGTTCGCTCAAGAACCTCGACGAGGACGAGACGCTGCTGATCCAGTCGGGCAAGCCGGTCGGCGTGTTCCCGTCGCATGTGGACGCCCCGCGCGTGCTGCTGGCCAACTCCAACCTGGTGCCGGCCTGGGCGAACTGGGAGCACTTCAACGAACTCGACCGCCAGGGGCTGATGATGTACGGCCAGATGACGGCCGGCTCGTGGATCTACATCGGCTCGCAGGGCATCGTGCAGGGCACCTACGAGACCTTCGCGGAAGCCGGCCGACAGCACTTCGGCGGCGACATGGCCGGCCGCTGGGTGCTGACCGCGGGCCTGGGCGGCATGGGCGGCGCGCAGCCGCTGGCGGCGACCTTCGCCGGCGCCTGCTCGCTGACCGTCGAGTGCCAGCAGTCGCGCATCGACTTCCGCCTGAAGACGCGTTACGTGGACGAGCAGGCGACGGACCTGGACGACGCGCTGGCGCGCATCGCGAAGTACACGGCCGAGAAGCAGGCCGTGTCCATCGCGTTGCTGGGCAACGCGGCGGAAGTCCTGCCCGCGCTGGTCGCCCGCGTGAAGGCCGGCAGCGCGATCAAGCCGGACCTGGTCACCGACCAGACCTCCGCGCACGACCTGATCAACGGCTACCTGCCGGTGGGCTGGACCGTCGATCAATGGAAGGCCGCCGCCGCAGATCCGGCCCGGCACGCCGATCTGAAGGCCGCCGCCGCGCGCGGCTGCGCGGTGCACGTGCAGGCGATGCTGGACTTCCAGGCCATGGGCATCGCGACCGTCGACTACGGCAACAACATCCGCCAGGTCGCCTTCGACCAGGGCGTGAAGAACGCCTTCGACTTCCCCGGCTTCGTGCCCGCCTATGTGCGCCCGCAGTTCTGCGAAGGCCGCGGCCCGTTCCGCTGGGTCGCGCTGTCCGGCGATCCGGAGGACATCTACAAGACCGACGCCAAGATCAAGGAACTGTTCCCGCACCATGCCGGCGTGCACCGCTGGCTGGACATGGCGCGCGAGCGCATCGCCTTCCAGGGCCTGCCCGCGCGCATCTGCTGGCTGGGCCTGGGCGAGCGCCACAAGGCGGGTCTCGCCTTCAACGAGATGGTCCGCACCGGGGAGCTGAAGGCCCCGATCGTGATCGGTCGCGACCACCTGGACTCCGGCTCGGTCGCCAGCCCGAACCGCGAGACCGAATCCATGAAGGACGGCTCCGACGCCGTGTCGGACTGGCCGCTGCTCAACGCGATGCTCAACACCGCCGGCGGCGCGACCTGGGTCTCGCTGCACCACGGCGGCGGCGTGGGCATGGGCTATTCGCAGCACAGCGGCGTGGTCATCGTCTGCGACGGCAGCGAGGCGGCCGACAAGCGCCTCGCCCGCGTGCTGTG
This sequence comes from uncultured Burkholderiales bacterium, assembly GCA_966211105.1. GTDB lineage: Bacteria > Pseudomonadota > Gammaproteobacteria > Burkholderiales > Burkholderiaceae_C > Roseateles. Next base: position 11,376 of record CBIHMU010000031.1, on the reverse strand, counting down.
GAACGACCCGGGCACCGGCGTGATGCGCCATGCCGACGCGGGTTACGAGCTGGCGCAGCAGACCGCGCAGGCGCGCGGCCTGAAGCTGCCGATGCTGGGCCGCTGAACCCCGGCCGGCCCGGCCCGCCGACGCCTGCATCGGCCGGCTTCGGCGGGCATCGGCCCCCGTCCAGATTTCTCTCCGACTTCGATCCGAGATCCCATGACGACCTCTCTTGAACTCATCCCCGGTCAGCTCTCGCTGGCGCAGCTGCGCCGCATCCGCGCCGGCGGCGTGACGCTCGCGCTGCAGGCCGACGCCTGGCCGGCGATCCGCCGCGGCGCCGCCGTCGTGCAGGCCGCCGCGGCCGGCGACGACCCGGTCTACGGCGTCAACACCGGCTTCGGCAAGCTCGCGTCCAAGCGCATCGGCAAGGACGAGCTGGCCGCGCTGCAGCGCAACCTGATCCGCTCGCACTGCGTCGGCGTGGGCGCGCCGCTGGCGCCGCCGGTGGTGCGGCTGATGCTGGCGATGAAGGCCGCCTCGCTGGCGCGCGGCTTCTCCGGCGTGCGCGAGACCGTGGTGCAGAGCATCCTCGAGGCCTTCAACGCCGGCCTCGTGCCCTACGTGCCGGCGCAAGGCTCTGTGGGCGCCTCGGGCGACCTCGCGCCGCTGTCGCACATGACGCTGGCCCTGATGGGCGAAGGCGAGATGCTGGTCGACGGACAGCGCAAACCCGCGCTGGCGGAACTGGAAAAGGCCGGCCTGACGCCGCTGGTGCTCGAGGCCAAGGAAGGACTGGCGCTGATCAACGGCACGCAGACCTCGACGGCGCTGGCGCTGGAAGGCCTGCTGCGCTTCGAGACCGTCTACGCCGCCGCCGTCGTCAGCGGCGCGCTGAGCCTGGACGCCGCGCGCGGCAGCGACGGTCCCTTCGATCCCCGCATCCATGAGGTGCGCGGCCAGCCCGGCCAGATCGAGACCGCCGCCGCCTACCGCGCGCTGCTGGCCGGCAGCCCGATCCGCCAGTCGCATCGCGACGGCGACGACCGCGTGCAGGATCCCTACTGCCTGCGCTGCCAGCCCCAGGTCATGGGCGCCTGCCTGGACCAGTCGCGCTACGTCCGCGACGTGCTGCTGCGCGAGGCCAACGCGGTGACGGACAACCCGCTCGTGTTCGCGCCGGAAGACGGTCCTGCCGCGATGATCAGCGGCGGCAACTTCCACGCCGAGCCGGTGGCGCTGGCCGCCGACGCCCTGGCCTGCGCGATCGCCGAAGTCGGCGCCATCGCCGAGCGCCGCATCGCGATGCTGATCGACACCGGCGTCTCGCGCCTGCCCGCGTTCCTCACCGAGAACGCCGGCCTGAACTCCGGTTTCATGATCGCGCATGTCACCGCCGCGGCGCTGGCCAGCGAGAACAAGTCGCTCGCCCATCCGGCGAGCGTCGACAGCCTGCCGACCTCCGCCAACCAGGAGGACCACGTCTCCATGGCCACCTTCGGCGCGCGTCGCCTGGGTCCGATGCTGGACAACACCGCGCACATCGTCGCCATCGAGCTGCTGGCCGCCGCGCAGGGCATCGAGTTCCTGCGTCCGCTGCGCAGCTCCGCGCCGCTGGAGGACGTGCACGCGCTGCTGCGCGAGCGCTGCCCGGCCATGTGCAGCGACCACTACCTGGCGCCGGACATCGAGCGCGCCTTCGTGCTGGTCAACGACGACGGCCCGCGCGGCCCCGCCGCGCTGCTGCGCGCGCGCACGGAGATGGTCGTGCTGGACTAATATCCGGGGCATCGGCGGGCATCGCCCGCCACCTCCCCACGAGTCCCGCATGCCACACACCGCCTCGACGGCGCGCCTTCCGCGCGCCGTTCGCGTTTCCACCCTGTCCACGCCGGAACGCGCCTCGCCCCAGCTGGTGCGCTTCGTTGCGGGCCTGCTGCTGCTGATCGCGGCGATGCTCGTCGCGCCGCACGCCTTCGCCGCGACCCAGGTCGTCTTCGACATCGACATGCGCGAGGAGATCGCCGCCGGCCGCTTCGATCCCGCCAAGGACATCGTCGGCGTGCGCGGCGGCGCGGCGCCGCTGAACTGGGGGCGCTCGCTGGTCGCGCCGGCCGCGGGTCTGGGACGCGAGGGCTGGTACAGCGCCACCGCCGTCTTCGAGCGCATCCCGGCCGGCGGCAACGTGCCCTACAAGTTCCACGTCGAGCATCCCGGCAAGAACGATCCCGAAGGTGACTGGGAGACCGGCTCCAACCGGTCGCTGGAACTGGTCTCCGACGAGGTGCGCGTCTCGCGCGCGTTCAACGCGCCGGGGGCGCCGATCTCGTTGAGCCGCGCCGGCACGATCGAGCGGCTGGCGCCGCTGCCCGGCAACTTCGTCGCGCAGCGTCCGGTGCAGGTCTGGCTGCCGCCCAACTATGAGCGCGACACCGAGCGACGTTATCCGGTGCTCTACCTGCACGACGGCCAGAACGTCTTCGACGCCGCCGCGGCGGGCGCCGAGTGGCAGGTCGACGAGACCGCGCAGCGCCTGGTCGTCGACGGCCAGATCCAGCCGCTGATCATCGTGGCGGTCCACAACACCTCGCGCCGCATCGACGAGTACACCGCGACGGCGCGGACCTTCGAAGGGCAGACGCGTGGAGGCCTCGCGCCGGCCTATGCGCGCTACCTGATCGAGCAGCTCAAGCCGTCGATCGACGCGCGCTACCGCACGCTGCCCGACGCCGCGCACACGGCGGTGGGCGGCTCCTCGCTGGGCGGCATCATGAGCCTGTGGCTGGCGGTGCACCACGGCGACGTGTTCGGCTCGGCGCTGGTGGTCTCCCCGTCGCTGTGGTGGGACGACGAGTTCCCGATCCGCGACACGCAGAAGACGCCGCTGCCGATGTCGCAGCCGCGCCCCAAGCTGTGGCTGGACATGGGCACGAACGAAGGTCCGGACTCGATCAGACAACTCCGAAAGCTTCGATCGGTGCTGTCTGCGCGAGGCTGGGCAGCCGCCGACATCGGCTACCTCGAGGCCGAGGGTGCCGGACACGACGAAGGCAGTTGGGCCGCACGCGTCGAACCGATGCTGCGATTCGTCGACAAGCAGTTCAACGCCAGGACCAGCTCGGGCAATAGCACGCAGCAAGACCCCTTCCCGACGAACGTGCGCTCGTCGATGCCGCCAGGCCCCGGTACCTACACCAAGTAACCCCGCAGTCGATGGCGCCCTCGGTTCGTGCGGGAGGCTGCTAGCCCTCACCCCTGCTCTCTCCCGCAAGCGGGAGAGGGGGTAAGAAGGAGGCCGGTCGGACTCCCTCTCCCGCTTGCGGGAGAGGACGGGGGTGAGGGCCAGCGGACTTGGCAGTCAGGCGCTCGTGGAGCGTGTCAGTAGCGCCCGGTCGCGCCCGCCACCCGCAGATAGACGTAGGCCACCCAGGCGACCAGCGCGCGGCCGAGGAAGCCCCGCAGCCCGCGCCCGGCCGTCGGTTCGACGCGGTGGGACTTCGCCACCGCCGCATCGAACTCCCGCGCGACATCGCCCGCGAAGGCGGCATCGCGCACGACGACGTTGGCTTCGAGGTTGAGCAGCAGCGACAGCGGATCGATGTTGGAGCTGCCGATGGTGGCCCAGTCGCTGTCGACGACGCAGATCTTGGCGTGCAGGAACGCCGGCGTGTACTCGTAGATCTGGACGCCGTGGCCCAGCAGCTCGTCGTAGAGCGCATGCGCGGCCAGCGCGGCGATCTTGTAGTCGACCTTGCCCTGCAGCAGCAGCCGCACCTGGACCCCGCGCCGGGCGGCGTCCTTCAAGGCGCGGCGGAAGCGCTGCCCCGGGTAGAAGTAGGGCGTGATCAGGTCCACGCGGGCGGTCGCGCCGCGGATCGCGTCGACGTAGGCGCGCTCGATGGTGCGGCGCTGGCGCAGGTTGTCCCGCAGCACGAAGGCCGCGCGCACCGGCGGCAGGCGGCTGGGATCGCGCCGGCGGTGCTCCGCGCGCGGCATCCGGATGCGCCGCATCAGGCGCTTCGCGCGCCGCGCCGGCGACGCGCTGCGGATCATCGCCCGCATCTCGTCGCCGAAATCGTGCCCCAGCCACGCCCGCGTCCATACCGCGCGCGCCGCCTGCTCGATGGCCCGCACCATCGGCCCGCCGACGCTGACGGCGAAGTCCAGGCGCGGCATCTCGGTGCGCCCGTGGTGCAGGTCCACGCGATCGTCGATCACGTTGATGCCGCCGACGAAACCCACCCGGCCGTCGACCACGCACAGCTTCTGATGCAAGCGCCGCAGTTGACCGGGATGCAGCCAGTTCCACCAGCGGTCGATCGGACGGAACACCGCCAGCGCGACCGGCGCGCCCTCGAGCTGCGCCCGCAGCCACGCCAGGCTGCCCTTGGAGCCGAAACCGTCGACGACCACCCTCACCCGCACGCCGCGCTGCGCCGCGCGCTTCAAGGCCTCGACGGTGGCGGCGCCGGCCTCGTCGTCGTGGAAGATGTAGGTCGCGAGCCAGACCTCGTGCTCGGCGCGATCGATCGCCTCGATCTGCGCCGGGAACAGCGCATCGCCGCCGCACAGCAGCCGCACCGCGTTGCCGCCGGTGAAGCTGGGCTGGGACCCCAGGGTCCACGGGAAGAGGGGCTCCTGGGTCCGCTTCAAGTCAGCACGAGCTCGGCGAGCAGCGGCAGGTGGTCGGACATGCGGGCCCACGCCGGGCCGCGCGGCACCTTCATGTCGACGCAGCGCAGGCCGCGCGTGTAGATCCGGTCCAGCGAGAACACCGGCACCCGCGACGGGAAGGTCGGCAGCGAGCGCTTGGCGCCGGGCAGCATCGCCCGGCTCAGACCGGTGGCGCGCATGGGCTCTTCCAGGCGCTCGCCCCAGTCGTTGAAGTCGCCCGCCACCACCAGCGGCGCGCCGTGCGGCACATGGTCCTCGATGAAGGCGGCGAGCTTCTGGATCTGGCGCACGCGGCTGCCGTGGATCAGCCCCAGGTGCGCGACGACCGCATGCACCTCGGTGCCTTGCCAGCGCACCGGCACGTGCAGCAGGCCGCGCTGCTCGAAGCGGTGGTCCGACACGTCATGGTGGCCGATGTCGCCCAGCGGATACCGCGACAGCAAGGCGTTGCCGTGCTCGCCGTGGCGCGTGACCGCGTTGGTGCGATAGGCCACCTGGTAGCCCTCCGGCGCGAGGAACTCCGCCTGTCCCTGCTCCGGCCAGCCGAACCAGCTGCGCTCGAACTGGCGCGCCTCGCGGTGGTGGAACAGCCGGACCTCCTGCAGGAACACCAGGTCCGCGTCCAGCGCCTGCACGCCCATGCCGAGGTTGTGGATCTCCAGGCGCTTGCCCGGCCCCATGCCGCGCACGCCCTTGTGGATGTTGTAGGTCGCCACGCGCAGGCGCCCGACGCTGTCGGCTGGCGAGGTGTCCGTGGTCGCCGAGTTGGCCAGGGCCGCGTGGCGCGGCGTTCGGCGGATCATGGTGCGGTCCTTTCGTGGCGCGCCCGCTGGGCGGGCAGTTGCAGGATCGCTTCCGCATTGGACGGCGAGAAGCACAGGTCCGCCGCCTCGCGCCACGGCAGCCAGCGGAACGCGAGGTGCTCGCGCGGCGCCAGCGTCACCGCGGTGCCCGCCGGCACCGTCAGGCCGAAGACGTGCTCGGTGTTGCGCGTCACGCCCGGCGCGTAGCGGTGGCGCCAGACCGGATAGATGTCGTAGACGTTGACCAGCCCCCAGTCGTCCAGCGCGTCCGGGGCCAGGTCTTGCGCGCGGATGCCGGTTTCCTCGAACACCTCGCGCCGCGCGGTGTCGGCCAGGGCTTCTTCCGGCGTGTCCTTGGAGCCGGTCACGCACTGCCAGAAGCCGGGCCGGTCGGCGCGTTCCAGCATCAGCACCTCCAGCGCCTCGGTGTGGATCACGACCAGCACGGATTCGGGGATCTTGTAGGCGCGCGCAGCCAGTTCGGCGGAGGCAGCCTGGGCGGCGGCCGGGAGCGGGGTGGCGGCAGGGGCAAGGGGCACATCGCTCATGGCGGACAGCATATCCCAGGGTCATGGCACGGTCGGCGTGTGCCGGGTCTGGCACGCCCTCGACACGGCGGCCACACACGCGACAAGCACCCGACACGAACGGGCGCATCGCGGCGCCCGACACGTTGTCCGCCTGAGCGGGCAACGCTTGTTCACAGTCGACGAACAACGCGGTCGGCGGATGTGCGGCAGGAAATATAGAAAGTTTGTAGAGCCGCCGCGCGCCGCCGGTCATGGGGGCATCCGCCGTGCCGCCCCCCGGAAGAATGGGTTCCGTCGCCACCACCCGCAAGCACCCAAGGAGGGGTCATGACCACCGTCACCACCACGAACGGCACCGGCGCTCCGCTGGTCGCCTCCCGTCAACTCGTCAACCGCCCCAGCGGCAGCTTCGAGATCAACGCCCGGGAGTACGGCACCGTCGCCGCCGGCGCGATCGGCCTGGCGCAAGCCGCCTACCAGGGCGGCGAGAACGCCGTCAGCACGGTCGTGCACTGGAGCGAGGAAGGCCTGCAGGCGCTGGAAGACGGCGCCAAGGACCTGGGCCACGCGCTCTCAACCGGCCTGTCCGAGGTCAAGCAGCTGGTCGGCGACGTGACGGACGCCGTCGCCAGTGGCACCAGCACGGTGATGAAGGAGGCCGGCGATCTCGGCAGCACCGTCGGCGGCTACCTGGCCGCCGGCGCCGTCGCCGGCAAGGCCTTGATCGACGAGATCCTCTGACCATGCGCGCCGCCGTCGTCCGTGCCCTTGCCCTCGCCCTTGCCCGTGCCGGTGCCCGTGCCCGTGCCCTCGTCCGTGCCCTTGCCCCCGCGCGGACCCGCGCGTTCGCCGCGAGGCTCGCCTGCGGCACGGGCGCCCTGCTCCCGCTGGCCGGCTGCTCGCTGCTCAGCCCGATGCCCAGCATCGAACTGGCCAAGGCCACGGCCGGCATGGCGACGGTCGCGATCGGCCAGGGGCCGGCCCGCGCCACGCAGACCGTGTTCCACGAGGCGGCGCTGCCGGAGCGCGTCTGCATCGAATACAACCGCGCGCTCGCGCTGCCCGAGTTCGTGCCGGCGCTGATCGCCGAACTGCGTGAGCACGAGGTCCAGGCCCGCGTCTTCGAAGCCGGCGTGCGTCCCGGCGACGAGGCCTGCCCGGCCTGGGTGCATTACCAGGGCCTGCAGCAGTGGGACAAGCCGCCGCTGTCGGACCAGATCCGGCCCTACCTCGCGCAGGCGACGCTGAGCCTGCACGACGCCGGCGGACGCCTGATGGCCGCGAGCAGCTACCGCAGCGACGAGGCGACGCTGGGCCTGGGCAAGTGGGCCAGCACGCGCAACAAGCTCGCGCCGGTGGTGCGGGCGCTGCTCACGGGCTTCGAGGGGTGAAGCCCGGACCGGCGCAGCACAACCATCACATCGACGAGGGACTCATGGTCAACGTTTCCACGGCCGCGCGACGCGCCGGCCTGCCGCTGCTCCTGTCCGGTGCCGCGCTCCTGGGGGCCTGCGCCTCGCCCGACACCCTGGTGCAGGGTCCGGTGCAGGTGATGCCCGCGCCCGACGGCGCCTACGTCGAGCGCGTCAACAACGGCGCCATCTACCAACCCGGGATGGCCGCGGCCTCGCTCTTCACCACCGAGCGCCGCGCGCGCCAGGTCGGTGATTCGCTCAAGGTCGCCATCAGCGAGTCGCTCAGCGCCACGCAGAAGAGCAAGACCGACACCAGCCGCGACAACAAGCTCGCGGTCAAGGGACCGGGCGGCTCCAGCAACGTCGGCATCGTCGACCGGCTGCTCAAGGCCGACGCCACCGCGTCCGGCAGCGATGCCTACAAGGGCAGCGGCGACACCGAGGCCAGCGGCAGCCTCAGCGGGCAGATGGCGGTCTCGGTCATCAACGTGCTGCCCAACGGCCACCTCGTCGTGGCCGGCGAGCGCAGCATCGCGATGAACGGCGGCCTGCAGACGCTGCGCTTCTCGGGCGTGGTCAATCCGCAGGACATCCGCAGCGGCAACCAGGTCCAGTCGGCCGACGTCGTCAACGCGCGAATGGAAATCGCCGGCAAGGGCGAGGTCTCGGACGCAGCCCGGCGCAGCTGGCTGCAGCGGGTGCTGACGTCGAGCCTGGCGATCTGGTGATCTGGTGATCTGGTGATCTGGTGATCTGGTGATCGCGTGATCGCGTGATCGGGTGATCGGGTGATCGTGTGATCGCGTGCTCGCTTGATCGGGCAACTCAGGCGAGCCGCGCCGCCAGCCGCCGCGCGAGTTCGAGCGCTTCGGACAGGTCGTCGCCGGGCACGGCCGCATCAGCGTCCCTGCCCGCGCCGCTCGAGAGCCGCTCGAGCACGGTCACCAGCGCCCGCGCCTGCGCGCCCGGATCGATCGCGTCGGAGGTTCCGGCGCCGGTCTCCGCGGCCGGCAACTGGGCGATCAGCCGCTGCAGCCAGCCGGCCAGCCGTTCGGCCCGGCTGCGGTCCGCGCGTGACCAGACGGCGCCTTCGGCCCGCTCCAGCACCAGCTCGCCGACGACCGCTCCGGACGCGTTCCTCAAGGACAGGCGCTGCGCCGAGCGGCCCGCGCGCACCGCGGCGCCGATCAGCGCCGGCGCGCCGCCCGCCGTCCAGCGCAACTCCAGCGCCGTCAGCGCCAGGGCTTCCAGCAAGCGCAGCCGCGCCTGCTGCCACTGCGCTTCGACATCCGAGATGCTCGCCACCGCCACGCCGGAACGCCCCAGCGTCAGCAGCAGGCCTTCCGCGCCGTGGGGGTCCGTGTCGAAGCGCGCGAGCTGCTCCAGGCGCGCCGGCAGTTCGGTCTGCCCCAGCGTCGCTTCCAGCCGTTGCCGCTGCTGCTGGTGATACCAGCTCGGACCAAGCTGCTCCTGCTCGGCCATCAGTTGCCCCAGTCGGCCGTGCGCCGCCGCCTGCAAGGAACGCGACTGGATCTCCTCGCCCAGCGCGAGCGCCTGCTGCGCCGGCGGCACCGCATCCGCGCCGCCGCGCAGCTCGCTGATCAGCAACAGCGTCTGCGCCTGCAGCCAGCGGTAGCGGCAGCGGCGCGAGAGGTCTTCCGCCTCCGCGGCCAGGGTCAAGGCGTGCGCCACCGCGCCGCTGTCGCGGGCGCAGCGTGCGTGGTGCCACATCGCCTCCGCCTCGTAGTCGCGGTGTCCGACGGCGCGCGCATCGGCGCGGGCCTCGTCCAGGCGCGGCAGCGCGGCCTGCGGCCCTTGCGTCGCGCGCAGGGACACGGCGCGATTGAGCGCGATCTTGGACCGCATGTAGGGGTCGTCGCCCAGTTGCGGATAGTGCAGCTCGGCCTGGTCCAGCACGCGGCCGCCGCGCGCCCAGTCGCCGAGCGCGAAGCACAGGTGGGCCAGGCCGATCCGCGCCAGGCAGGCCCAGCGGGTCTCGTCGTCGGCGAGTTCCAGGGTCTGGCTCCAGGCGTTGCAGGCCTGGACGTAATCGCCGCGCTGGTAATGCATGCGTCCCAGCGCCTCGCTGAGTTCCGCCGCCTCCTCGAGCAGGCGGTGCTGCAGCGCGCGCGCGATCGCACGTTCGAGCTCGGCCTGCAGCTCAGGCCCCCGGCCCCAGCGTTCGAGGATGAAGAAGGCGCCGAGCAGGGCCTGGAACGGCGGCTCGCCCTCGCGCGCGATCAGGCGCTGGAGCCGCGGCAAGGCCAGGCCGGGGCGACGCATCACCAGCCGTTCCCAGCGCGCCTGCGACGTCAGCGGCGGGCGCGTCCCTGCCGCGCCGTCGCCCCGTCCCGGACCCGCCGGCCGCGCGCGACCGTCCCTTGCCTTGCCCCCGCGTTCGCCTCGCTCGCCCGTCGCCATGTCCGTCCCGTTCAGTGCGCCCCCGTCCGGGGGACGGCGCAAGCATAAACGCCCCGACGGCGTCAGCCTCGGGGCGTTGCAGGTCGTGCGGCGGCGCGGTGGGCGCCGCCGCTGCCGGTCGACGCTCAGGCCGTCGCGGCGCCCGGGTTGCGCAGACGGATGTGCAGCTCGCGCAGCTGCTTCTCGTCGACGAAGGACGGCGCGCCGGTCAGCAGGCACTGCGCGCGCTGCGTCTTCGGGAAGGCGATCACGTCACGGATGGACTCGGCCTTGGTCATCAGCGTCACCAGACGGTCCAGGCCGAAGGCCAGGCCGCCGTGCGGGGGGGCACCGTACTGCAGCGCATCCAGCAGGAAGCCGAACTTCACGCGCTGTTCCTCGGGGCTGATGTTCAGCGCCTCGAAGACCTTGGCCTGCACGTCAGCCTTGTGGATACGCACCGAACCGCCGCCCAGTTCCCAGCCGTTGAGCACCATGTCGTAGGCCTTGGCCACGCACTTGCCCGGGTCGGTGACCATCAGGTCCTCATGACCGTCCTTCGGCGCGGTGAACGGGTGGTGCACGGCGGCCCAGCGCTTGTTCTCCTCGTCTTCCTCGAACATCGGGAAGTCGACGACCCACAGCGGCGCCCACTTGTCCTCGAACAGGCCCGTGGTCTTGCCGAACTCGCTGTGACCGATCTTCAGGCGCAGCCCGCCGATCGCGTCGTTGACGACCTTGGCCTTGTCCGCGCCGAAGAAGATCAGGTCGCCGTCCTGCGCGCCGGTGCGCGACAGGATGTCCGCCACCGCCTTGTCGTGCAGGTTCTTGACGATGGGCGACTGCAGACCCTCGCGGCCCTTGGCGGTCTCGTTGACCTTGATCCAGGCCAGGCCCTTGGCGCCGTAGATCTTGACGAACTCGGTGTAGCTGTCGATCTCGCCGCGGCTCATCTGGGCGCCGCCGGGCACGCGCAGCGCGACCACGCGGCCGCCGGGCGTCGTCGCCGGGCCGGAGAAGACCTTGAAGTCCACGTCGCCCATCACGTCGGTCAGCTCGGTGAACTCGAGCTTGACGCGCAGGTCGGGCTTGTCGGAGCCGAAGCGGTGCATGGCCTCGGCGTACTTCATCACCGGGTAGTCGCCCAGCTCGACGTTCAGCGCCTTGCGGAAGACGTGGCGGATCATGCCCTCGAACATCGCGCGGATCTCTTCCTCGCCCAGGAACGAGGTCTCGATGTCGATCTGCGTGAACTCGGGCTGGCGGTCGGCGCGCAGGTCCTCGTCGCGGAAGCACTTGGTGATCTGGTAGTAGCGGTCGAAGCCCGCCACCATCAGCAGCTGCTTGAACAGCTGCGGCGACTGCGGCAGCGCGAAGAACATGCCGTCATGCACGCGCGACGGCACCAGGTAGTCGCGCGCGCCTTCCGGGGTGCTCTTGGTGAGCATCGGCGTCTCGATGTCGACGAAGCCGTGCTCGTCCAGGAACTTGCGCGCCTCCATCGCCACGCGGTAGCGCAGCATCAGGTTGTTCTGCATGTACGGGCGGCGCAGGTCCAGCACGCGGTGCGT
>CBIHMU010000030.1:0-60351 GCA_966211105.1 uncultured Burkholderiales bacterium | reverse complement strand
GGGTGGGGGTGGGGGTGAGGGCCAGCGGCCGGCGCAGTCCCTCAGCCCCAGCGGCCGCCGACAAAGGGGTTGGTGCGGCGTTCCTCGCCGAAGCTGCTCTCCGGGCCGTGACCGGGGACGAAGACGGTGTCGTCGCCCATCGGCCAGAGGCGCTCGTTGATGGCGCGGATCAGCGTGGCGTGATCGCCGCCGGGGAAATCGGTGCGGCCGATGCTGCCGGCGAAGAGCACGTCGCCGACGAAGCAGCGTTTCGCGCTCGCGGAGTGGAAGACGACGTGGCCGGGCGTGTGCCCGGGGCAATGGCGCACGGTCAGCGTCTCGTGGCCGATCTGCACGGTGTCGCCGTCCTCGAGCCAGCGCGTGGGTGTGAACATCTCGGCCGGCGGGAAGCCGAACATCGCGGACTGCTGCGGCAGGCCGTCGATCCAGAACTGGTCGCCCCGGTGGGGGCCGATGATCGGCAGGCCGCGCAGCCGCGCGAGTTCGCCGGTGCCGCCGGCATGGTCGATGTGGGCGTGGGTCAGCCAGATCGCCTTCAGCGTCAGGCCCAGGCGCTCGACCTCGGCCAGCAGGCGCGGGACCTCGCCGCTCGGGTCGACGATCGCGGCGTCCTGCGTGACGTCGCACCAGACGATGGAGCAGTTCTGGCGGAAGGGGGTGACGGGGACGGTGTGGTCGCGGAGGGGCATGGCGTCATTGTGAAGGTCGGAATCAGAGGGTCGAACGTTGGATCAAAGGGATGAGCTCCAGGCCGAACTCCTCGGCCAGCAGCGTCTGCATCCTTTCCAACAGCGGCGAGCGATATCCGTGCCTGCGGGTCATCCATGCAATCTTCCGTCGCAGGGCCGGAAGCGCGATCGGCAACGGCTTCAGCCCGATCGACGCCAGGGACTCGACCGACCAACTGCTGCTCAGTGTCAGCAGCGGGGTCCCGCACAGCAGCCGCATCGCGTTGAGGGTGGTCGCAGCCCCCTCCACCCTCACTCTCAAGGGGGGGAGGCCCGATTCTTGAACCACGCGCTCCAACTCGCGCCGCAGACGCGTGTCGGGCGGGGGCAGCAGCCAGGGCTGGGTCGCGATGTCCGCGACATCCAGCGAATCGCGCTTGTGCAGCGGATGCCCGGCATCGGCCATCACCCGCAGTTCGTCATCGCACAGCGGCCAGGCCTCCAACTGCGCGGGCATCGGCTGCGGCAGCGGGGCGACCACCGCATCCACCTCACCCGCGTCCAGGTCCGCCAGCAGGTAATGCATCAGCCGTTCGCTCAGATGGAGGCGTGCGGCGGGCCGCTCCAGCAATAGCCGGCGCACCACGCCCATGAGCCGCTCCACGTCCGTCGACGGGCTGTAGCCGATGCGCAGGATGCCCAGCTCGCCGGTTTTCATCTGATGCAGCTCGCTGAGCGTGTCGTCGTACTCGAGCTGGATGCGGCGCGCGCGGCGCAGGAACGCCAAGCCCGCCTCCGTCGGTATCACGCCCTTCGGGTGCCGCTCGAACAGCGGCAAGCCCGCCAGCGACTCCAAACGCGCCAGCGCGCGCGTCAGCGCCGATTGCGTCAGCCCCAGCGTCTCCGCCGCGCGTCCCACGTGCCGGTGCTCCGCCACGGCGACGAGGTAGTCGATGTCGTTCAGGTTCATGCACGCTCCTCAGTCGACGGCTCAGCCTCCTGCTCAGCCCCCTGCCCGCAGGCGGCACCGAACACGATGACATATTCTCATTGAAATGTGCCAGACGGTGTATTGTGGGAATGTTGAAGCCGCTCCAGACTGCACCGCACTTGCAGTCAAAAGAACGGAGACCACCCATGGACACGTGGGACTTCTGCAGGCACATCCGGCAGGGCGCTCGTTTCTGGGGAGAGCGGCCAGCCGTCGTGTGCGGCGACGACAGCCTCAGCTTCCGCGACCTCGACGCCCGCAGCGACCGGCTCGCCGCCGCGCTGCTCGGACTGGGTCTGGTCAAGGGCGACCGCGTCGCCGTGCAGTCACGCAACGCGACCGCGCTGGTGGTGCTGGAGACGGCACTCTTCAAGGCCGGCCTGGTGAAGGTCGCCCTCAACGCCCGCTTCACGGAGGACGAGGCCAGCGACGTCGTCGACAGCGCCGCGCCCCTTGCCTTCCTCGCCGGTGCCGGCTTCACCCATCGCGGTCCTGACACGCCCGGCTTCGCCGCCGTGCGCCACTTCATCAGCCTCGCCGGCCCGGCCGACGGCCATCTTGACGCCGAAGCCCTGATGGCCGCCGCCTCCGACGCGCCCGTCCACGTGCCCGTGTCGAAGGACGATCTCGCGGTGCTGCACTTCTCGTCCGGCTCGACCGGCAAGATCAAGGCGGCGATGCAGACCTTCGGCAACCGCCGCGCTTGCATCCGCAAGGTGCTGTTCCGCAACGAGGGCGCGCCGCGGCCCGGCGACCGCATTGCGCTGGTCGGCCCGGTCACGCATGCGAGCGGGATGCTGATGCAGCCCTTCCTGTACGCCGGCGCCACCTTGCACCTCTTCGACCGCTTTCAGCCGAGGGCCTTCCTTGAAGCCATCGGCGAGCACCGCATCACCCACGCGTTCGTGGTCCCCGCCATGATCCACGCGCTGCTGGAGGAGCCGTTCCTCGACCACGCCGATCTCTCCAGCCTGCGTCAGCTCAGCTACGGCGCCGCGCCGATGGCGCCGGCCCGCATCGAGGAGGCTTGGCGCCGCATCGGCCCGGTGCTCGCGCAGGGCTATGGGTTGAGCGAGTCCACCTCCGCCGTCGCCTCGCTGTCCACGCGCGACCATGCCGAGGCGCTGGCGAATGCGCCGCATCGGCTCGCCTCCTGCGGGCGGCCCTATGGCGAGACCGAAGTGCGCGTCGTCGACGAGCAGGGCCGCGAAGTGCCGGTGGGCGAGATGGGCGAGATCGTCCTCCGCGGCGAGGACATCTTCGCCGGCTACTGGCGCGAGCCCGAGCTCAGCGCCGAGGCCGTGCGTGAGGGCTGGCTGCTGACCGGCGACCTGGCGCGCCGCGATGAACAGGGCTTTCTCTACATCGTCGACCGCAAGAAGGACATGGTGGTATCGGGCGGCTTCAACGTCTATCCGACGGAGGTGGAGGCCGTGCTCTATCGCCACCCGGACGTGTACGAGGCCTGCGTCATCGGCGTCCCCGACGCGCGCTGGGGCGAGGCGGTGAAAGCGCTCGTCGTGCCGCGAGGCGGTGCAGGCTGCGATGCCGACGCGCTGATGGCCCATTGCCGCCGGCACCTCGCCGACTACAAGTCGCCGCGGAGCGTGGAGCTCGTCGCCGCTCTGCCCAAGAACGCGAACGGCAAGATCGCCCGCAAGGAAGTCCGCCAACCCTTCTGGGCCGGCCACGACCGACAGGTCCATTGAGGAAGCACATGCGCATCACCCGCCCCGTCTACGACGAACTGAGCGCCCGCGCACGGGCCTTCATCGAGGACGAACTGCTGCCGCTGGAGCGCAAGCTCGGTCTCCAGCCCGACGATCCTCTGCCGCGCGAAGTGCTGCGCGACATCTGGAGGCGCTCGCAGGCACTCGGCCTGCTCACGGCGGCGATGCCGACGGAGCTCGGCGGCCCCGGGCTGACGATGGTGGAGCTGTGCCTGCTCAAGGCGGAGCTGGCCGCCACCGGGGCGCTCTTCGCCATGCACGTGCTGGGCGAGCTCAGCGGCCCGCCGCGCATCGGCAACCTGATGGCGATCGCCACGCCGGAACAGCGCGCGCGTTTCCTGATGCCGGTCATGAACGGCGACAAGGGGGTGTGCTTCGCGATGACGGAGCCGCATTCGGGATCCGACGCGGCCAGCATCCGCACCCGCGCCGAGCGCGACGGCGACGCGCTGGTCATCACGGGCCATAAACACTTCATCACCGGCAGCCCCTTCGCCGACATCGCCATCGTGATGTGCGTGACCGATCCCGAGGCCGGCGCCAAAGGCATCAGCGCGGTCTTCGTCGAGCTCGACGCGCCAGGCGTGCGCGTCGATTCGAGCTACGTGCCCATGTCGGGCCAGCACATCGATGCCGACATCCACTTCGACCGGGTCCGCGTACCAGTCGGCAACGTGATCGGCGGCTTCGGCGCCGGACTGCGGCTGGGCATGGCGCGCATCCACCTGAACCGGCTGCTGCACACGGCGACGATGATCGGGATCGCGCGCAAGGTGCATCGGATGTCGCTCGCCTATGCGGTGGAGCGCCACCAGTTCGGCGGGCCGATCGCGCGCTTCCAGGCGATCCAGCACATGCTGGCGGACATGCAGACGGAACTCTTCGCCTGCGAAAGCATGATGCTGAACGCGGCCATGCGCGCCGATGCCGGCGATCCGTTGACGTGGGAGGCCTCGGCCTGCAAGCTCTTCATCAGCGAGCGCTGCTTCGCCATCGCCGATCGTGCGGTGCAGATCCACGGCAACGTGGGCGTGACGCAGAACCACCCGGTGGAACTGGCCTTCCGCCAGCTGCGCATGATGCGCATCCTGACCGGGACCAGCGAGATCCAGCGGAACACCATCGCGCGCGCGATCCTGCCGGGGTGATGCGATGAGCCCTGCCTATCAACCCCGGCGCGCCTGGACCGTTGCCGGTCTGCTGGCGCTGATGATGACCGCCAACTTCCTCGACAAGGTCGTGCTGGGCCTGGTCGCCGTGCCGATGATGGCGGAGCTGCGGCTCACCCCCACCGAGTTCGGCCTGATCGGCGGCAGCTTCTACTGGCTGTTCGCGATCGGCGCCATCGTCGGCGGCCTGGCCGCCAACCGCATCGCGGCGCGGCGTGTGTTGATGACGATCGCGCTGGCCTGGGCGGTGATCCAGCTGCCGCTGGCGGTGTCGGGCTCGCTCATCGCCTTCGTGGTGTGCCGGGTCTTGCTGGGGCTGACGGAAGGCCCCGCCTCGCCGGTGGCGACGCACGCCCTGTGCAAGTGGTTTCCGGACCAGCGCCGCAGCCTGCCCATCGCGCTGCTGCATCAGGGAAGCTCGGCCGGTCTGCTGATCGCCGGCCTGGCGATTCCCCAGATCACCGCGCACTGGGGCTGGCGCGCCAACTTCTTCGTGCTGACCGCCATCGGCCTGCTGTGGTGTGCGGCCTGGTACCTGTTCGGTGCCGAGGGGCAGGTCGAGGAGCGGGCTGCGGCCTCAAGCGCTCCGACCCGCATTCCCTACGGCGAACTGCTGACCGATCCGACCGTGCTCGGCAACTTCGCCGCGCACTTTGTCGCGCACTGGGTGCTGGCGGCGTCGCTGACGTGGCTGAGCGGTTATCTGCAGCAAGGGCTGGGTTTCGCGCCCATCCATTCGGGGCGGATGTTCGCGCTCTTCATCCTGATCACCGCGCCGGTGAGCCTGGGCCTGGCCTGGGCCTCGCAGCGGCTCGTGGTGGGGGGCATGCCGACGGCGCGTTCGCGCGGCGCCTTCGTCGGTCTTTCCTTGATCGTCGCGGGTCTGGGCAACTGTGCGCTGCTGTGGGTGGAGCTGTCGACCCTGCAGCGCTTCTTCATGCTGGCGGTGTCCGGCGGCATGACGCTGACGATCAATTCCGTCGGTCCGGCGATCCTCGGCGAGGTGGTGCCGCGTGCGCAGCGTGGCGGCGTACTCGCCATCGGCAATGCGGTCGCCTCGCTGGGCGGGTTGGGCGCGCCGGTGGTGATGGGCTGGCTGATCCAGCGCGCATCGGGCACGGCCGGCACCGCGCGCGCCGTCGCGCTCGGCTACGAGCAGGGCTTCTTCGTCGGCGGCCTGCTGCTGATCGCGGGCGGCCTGATCGCGCTGATGACGATGAACCCGCAGCGCTCGGCGGAGCGGCTCGCACGGTCGGCGGCTCGAGCCGAGGCCGCTCCCCAGGTCAGGCCCGATCCCCTTTGAGTTTGCAGCGTGCTACACCCGAGGGTCGCGGCCAGGCCGTGTACCGGTCGATTCTTCGAGACATTCCCATGATCCGAACCCTTCTAATCGCGGCGCTGGCGACGGCCGGCCTGGCCGCCTCGCTCGCCCCGCCGACGGCGAGCGCCGCCGACGACCCGCGCGGCGAGGCGACCCGCTTCACCGTCGAGCGACAGCAGGCCGGTCTCACCGGACTCAAGGTCGACGACCCTGGCAGCTTCGAGGACGCGCGACGCGGCTTCATCGCCGCGCCCAGCGGGCAGATCCTCGACGGGCAGGGCAAGCTGGTCTGGGATTTCGGCGCGCTCGCGTTCACGCAGGGCGAGGCGCCGGCCACGGTCAATCCCAGCCTCTGGCGGCAGGCCAGACTCAACCACCAGCCGGGGCTCTACAAGGTCACCGAGGGCATCTGGCAGTTGCGCGGTTTCGACCTCGCCAACCTCACGGTCATCCAAGGCAGGAGCGGCTGGATCCTGGTCGATCCGTTGACGACGCAAGAGACTGCGGCCGCGGCGCTCGCCTTCGCACGCCAGCATCTGGGCGGGCAGCCGGTCACCGGCATGATCTTCACGCACAGTCATGTGGATCACTTCGGCGGCGCGCTGGGGGTGTTGACGGCCAAGGAGGCGACCGAACGTCGAGTCCCTGTCGTCGCGCCGGCCGGCTTCATGGAAGAGGCGACCAGCGAGAACGTGCTGGTCGGGCCGGCGATGTCGCGGCGGGCCGCCTACATGTATGGCGGCATGCTGCCCAAGGATGCGCGGGGGCTCGTGGACACCGGGCTGGGCGTGGGCGTCGCCGCGGGCCGCATCGGCCTCCTGCCGCCGACGGTGCTGGTGGACCAGCCCTCGCAGCCGATGACCATCGACGGCGTGCGCTTCGTCTTCCACAACGTGCCCGGCACCGAGGCGCCGGCCGAGATGACCTTCGAGCTGCCGGACCTGCGCGCGTTCGGGGCGGCGGAGCTGGTCTCGCAGACCCTTCACAACCTGTACACGCTGCGCGGGGCCAAGGTGCGGGACGCGCTGGCGTGGTCACGCCACATCGACGAGGCGATCGGCCAGACGGCCGACAAGGACGTGGTCTTCCTGCAGCACGGATGGCCGGTCTGGGGCCGGGAGCGCATCGACGAGTTCATGGTCTCGCAGCGCGACACCTATCGCTATCTGCACGATCAGACGGTGCGGCTGATCAATGCGGGCCGCACGCCGTCGGAGATCGCCGAGGAAGTGCGACTGCCGGCCTCGCTGGCGCGGATGTGGAGCTCGCGCGGGTATTACGGGACGGTGAAGCACAACGTGCGCGCGGTGGCGCAGCACTACATCGGCTGGTTCGACGCGCATCCCTCGAATCTGGACCCGTTGCCGCCTGTGGAGGCCGCCAGACGCTACGTGGCGCTGGCGGGCGGCCCGGAGGCCGCGACGATGGCCGCGCGCAAGGCCTATGACGCAGGCGACTACCGATGGGCGGCGGAGTTGCTGCGGCATGTGGTACTCGTCGACAGCAAGACCGGGCAGGCGGCAGAGGCAAAGGAATTGCTGGCGAAGAGCTTCGAGCAACTGGGCTACGAGGCAGAGTCGGCGCCGTGGCGCAATTTCTACCTGACGGGCGCGCAGGAACTGCGCTCGGGGCCCCCGCCGCGCGGGCCGTCGCGGGCGAGCGTGATGGACATGCTGATGCAGACGCCGATGGAGCAGTTCTTGACGGCGATGGCCGCATCGTTGAACGGGCCCCGCGCGGACGGCGTGACGCTGGCGGTGAGCTTGCGCATCAGCGACCTGGACGAGGTCCATGGCCTGTGGATCGAGAACGCGGTGCTGCACCACCGCAGAGGCGCGACGCCGATGGCACCGGCGGCGACGCTGACGCTGACCAAGTCGACCTTCCTCCAGCTCAGCGCGGGCCTGGTCACGCCCATCGAGCTGGTGATGTCGGGGGCGCTCAAGGTCGAGGGGGACAGGGACGCGCTGCGTCAGTTCCTGGGATTGCTGGACAAGCCGGCGGGCGGTTTCCCGATCGTGACGCGCTGAGCGGCCTGGCCGTGAGCGTGGCACCCGGCCCGCGGCTGCGTGTCGGGGCAATCTCCCCTCACCTGGCTATCGGATGCAGACCGCTCCGCTTCAGCACATCCGAACTGGCTGGCGCGGCGAGAGAGCGGATGAATGCCTGCGCCAGCGCCTGATGCCGGCTTGAGCGCACCACGCCGGCCGCATAGGGCGTGACCTTCTGGATGTCCTCCGGCAGCTCGCCGACGATGCGGATGCCCGTCACGGCCTGCAGTTCGCTGCGCTGCTGGCATCCGAACGCGGCCTGACGCGAAGCGACGATCTCGCCCACGGGCGTCGCCGGGATCTGACGGCCCTTCGCCTTCACCTCGTCCTCGATGCCGAGCCGCTTCAGCAGCACGTTCTGGATGTACTCCCCGCTCGCGCTGTCCGACCAGGCGACGGATGCGGCGCCCAGGAATGCGGCCTTGACCTGCTCGACCGTGCCCAGCTCAGGCGCCGGCTCCCCGGCCGGCACGGCGCAGGCGATGTACGAATCGGCCAGGACGACCTTCGTCGCCCCGTCGACCAGGCCTTGCTCGATCAGCTTGTCCAAGGCCGGCCCCACCATGATCAGGACATCCAGCGGCTCGCCGCGAGCAAGCCGCGCCGGAATCGCCTGCTTCGTCTCCCCCATCGAAGGGCCGAACTGCCTGTCCACGACCGCGCCGGGCACGTCCTTCTCAAAGCGGACGGCGAGCGCCTTGAAAGCCTCGGCAAAGCCGCCGGAGGACACCGCGACGATGCGCTCGGCGGCCTGCGCCTGCGCCAGCGGCGCGGTGGACAGTGCCGCCATCAGGGCGGTCTGGAGTACGAGACGACGGCGGCTGGGCAAGGACGGGCGCTTCACGGGGAACTCTGGAATCAGGATGTCCCGATCTTGAAGACGGCCTGCCGATGCGTCCAGTGCAACGTTCGGCACATTCATTGCATGGCTTGCATCACGACGCCTGCGCCACGCCCGCCTGCTTCAGCGCCTGCACGAGCAGCTTGGCCAGCACCTCGGCCTGGCTCGAAAGCCGATGCCCCTTGCGCGTGATCAGACCCAGCGTGCGGCTCACCTGCGGCCGGGTCAGCGGCACGCCGATCAGGTCCTTCGACGAGGTCCCGGTCAGCGCGAGCCGGGGAATCGCGCTGACGCCCAGCCCCGCCCGCACCAGCGCCAGCGCCCCTTCCACGTGATTCACCTCGACATGCGTCACCGGCCTGGCCTTGGCCTGCGCCACCGCGTTGTCCAGCAGCATCCGGTTGCCGCTGTCCGCCGCCAGCGAGATGAAGCGCTCGCCGACGAACTCCTCCCACCCGACCGAGCGCAGCGTCGCCAGCCGGTGCCGCGCCGGCACCGCCAGGACGTAGCGCTCCTTCACGATGGCGCTGAAGTCGATCGACGGCTCCTGTGCGCCGAGGAAGTTGACGCCGAAGTCGGCCTGCTTCTCCACCACGGCCTTGAGCACCTGCGGCGCGCTGTGATCCAGCATCTTGATCCGGGTGTCCGGCTGCAGCTGCGCGAACCGCGCCAGCACCTCGGGCAGCAGGTGATTCGCCACCGACGGGATGCAGGCCACGGTCACCAATCCCGCCCGGCGCTCCGCCCGGTCGCCCACATCGGAGATCGCGTGCTGCAGCGCGGCCAGCGCCTCCCCCGCATGGGCCAGGAACTGCTCCCCGTCCTCGGTCAGGCTCACCCGCCGCGTCGTGCGGTCGAAGAGCCTCACGCCCAGCGCCTCCTCGATGCGGTCGATGCGCCGGCTCAGCGCCGACGGCGAGATGAACAGCGCCTCCGACGCCGCCCGGAAGTTCATCCGCTCCGCCACCGCGACGAAGGCGGCCAGCTCACCCAGATCGAAATTGATTCTCATGGTGCATCAATCGTTCGGTTCTTTGCACTTCCCGCAACTTTGAAGGAAAAGCATGATGCCCCACAAGAGAAAAACCGATACCGGAGACTGACATGACCGCTCTGACCGCGTCGTCGACGACGCCGCCGCCGCCGCCGCCGCTGCCCAGGATGCCCCGCCGCGCCGCCCTCGGCGCGGTGCTCCGCGTGACCAGCGGCAATTTCCTGGAGATGTTCGACTTCTTCCTCTACGGCTTCTACGCGACCGCCATCGCCCAGACCTTCTTCCCCACCGACAGCGAGTACCTCTCGCTGATGCTCACCTTCGTGACCTTCGGCGCGGGCTTCCTGATGCGGCCGCTGGGCGCGATCGTCCTCGGCGGCTACATCGACAGGATCGGCCGCCGCAAGGGCCTGATCCTGACCCTGGCCATCATGGCCTGCGGCACGGTGCTGATCGCCTTCACGCCGGCCTACGCGACCATCGGCGTGCTGGCGCCTGTCCTCGTGCTGACCGGCCGCCTGCTGCAGGGGTTCTCCGCCGGGGTCGAACTGGGCGGCGTGTCGGTCTATCTCGCGGAGATGGCCACGCCCGGCCACAAGGGCTTCTACGTCAGCTGGCAGTCCGCCAGCCAGCAGGCCGCCATCATGGTCGCCGCCGCGCTGGGCTACGGCATCAGCCAATGGTTCTCCACCGCGCAGATCAGCGAGTGGGCCTGGCGCATCCCCTTCCTGATCGGCTCGCTGATCCTGCCCTTCGTGTTCCAGATCCGGCGCTCGCTCGTGGAGACGGATTCCTTCCTCGCCCGCAAGCACCACCCGTCGATCGGGGAGATCATCGCCTCCCTGCTGCGCAACTGGGCGCTGGTGGGCGCGGGGATGATGCTGGTCGTGATGACGACGGTGTCCTTCTACCTCATCACCGTCTACACGCCGACCTTCGGCAAGTCCGTCCTGCACCTGTCCGCCACCAGCGCGCTGCTGGTGACCTTCTGCGTCGGCCTGTCCAACTTCGTGTGGCTGCCGGTCATGGGCGCGGTGTCCGATCGCATCGGCCGCTGGCCGCTGCTGGTCGTCTTCAGCCTGCTCACGCTGCTGACCGCCTATCCGGCGATGTCCTGGCTGGTCCAGGCACCCAGCTTCGAGCGCATGCTCGGGGTCGAGCTCTGGCTGTCCTTCCTCTACGCCAGCTACAACGCCGCCACCATCGTCGCGCTCACGGAGATCATGCCGGTGGACGTGCGGACGACGGGGTTCTCCCTGGCCTACAGCCTGGCCACGGCCATCTTCGGCGGCTTCACGCCGCTGGTCTCCACCTGGCTGATCCAGACCACCGGCGACAAGGCCGCGCCCGGTCTGTGGATGAGCGGCGCGGCGGCCGTCGGCCTGGCGGCCACGGCGCTGCTCTATCGCGGGATCGTCAAGGCGCGATGAGGGCGCGGCCTCAGGTCCGCAGCCGTGCCACCGCCCAGCCCACCGCCGGCCACGCGACGCGGCGGACGAGGAAGGAGCCCAGCGCCAGCACCGAGCCGACCAGGATCGGGAGGATGGGACCGAAGGTCCACGCCATGCCGAGGACGAATCCGAGCACGTACTCGGCGCGGTAGGTCGGCAGCACCACGCCGCTGAGCAGGATCGCCAGGAGGACGAGCGCGGCGTGATCGGGCGTCCCGAGGCTGAAAGCCACCGACAGCCCGATGCCCGCGGCGGCCGCACCCAGGGCGGCGATCAGGATCGTGCGTGTCGCCGAGGCGGACGTCGCCCGGCGCAGGAAGCGTCCGGAGAGGATCCAGGCCAGCGCGGGCAGGGCGACGAGGCCCCATCCGTTGGACACCGACGGCAGGTCGGGATTCGCGAGCAGGTGATGGCTGACGATGCCGCCGTGCGTCCACTGCCAGGCGAGATGCGCGAGCTCGAGCAGCGCGACCAGCATCGTGAGCAGCGCGCGGGTGCGGCGTGCGCCCGCGGCAGGGGTGAGGGCGACGGACATCGCGCGCTCCTGGAGTGGAAGGAGCGGCGATGGTCGGCGAGGGGGCCAGGCTTTGCCCGACGAAAGCGATGAGCTGTCGAATGCGTCGGATGGAACGGCGTCCGACGCGGTCACGGCGCCGGTGCACGCCCCTCCCGGACCATGAGCAGCTCAGGGGATCAAACTGCTGGCGCCGTCTGCGTCGCCAACTTGCGGCGACGGCTGGCGCCGATCGCGAGCGCCAGGCCGAGGCCGGCCAGCGCGAGCGAACCGGGTTCCGGCACGTTGGCCGCGACCGTGCGCAGGTTGTCGATCATCACCCAGTCCGTGCTGCCGACGCTGGTCAGCTTGACGGACCCGATGGCGCTGCCGTTGCCGCTGGCGCCGATGAAGCCGGCGTAGTTGGAGGCCGCGGTCTGCGCCGCGATGTTCAGCGTCGACAGCAGCACGTTGTCCAGGTCGAAGACCTGCATGCGCCACGCCTGGTCCGCCGCGCCCCAGTTGAAGCCGAACGCCGACACCGCGGTGGTGAAGGTGAAGGTCAAGGTGCCCGGGGTGTAGAAGTTGGTCAGGTAGCGGCCAGAGGTCGCGTAGTAGCCGTCATACGCGTTGTCCACGGCCAGGCCGTTGGCCGTCGATGTCGAGATCGTCACGCCGCCGAAAATGCGCGAGGTGAAGCTGCCGGTGGCCGCGTTGTTGAAGTCGATGACGCCCGCGCCGGCCAGCGCCGGCACGTTGCTGGCGGTCAGCAGGGTGGGGGCGGCCTGGGCGGCGCCGACGGTCGCGAGCAGCGCCGCGATCGTTCCAACGAAGGTGTTGATTTTCATCTTGGGAACTCAATGGGAGGTGCCGTCACGACGGGTCGCCGTGACGTGCTCGCATCTTGGCGGCGAGGCCGCGCCCGCGAACCGCCCTCGCCCCCGTGGCCGAGGGGGCGCAGATCGCGCGATTCGAGCGCGGCGTGCGCAGTCGTGAATTAGTGCCCAGTCCCCGGACGGCTGATCAGCGGTCGCCGCGGGGGTCTGCGGCGACGGGTGGAGGCGATCTCCCTTGTTGTCGCGGCACGGCGCGGCGCGGCGCGGCGCGGCCGGCATCAAGGCAGCACGCAGTGCGCCACGGCGCCGAAGTGACATCCGCTGCCCGCCACGACGAACAGATGCCAGATGCCGTGGGCGTGCCGGCTGCAGCGCGGATTGGCGAAGAAGTAGGTCCCGGCGGTGTAGGCGCCGGCCCCGGCGACGAAGAGCGTGACGCAGGCCGCCGGCAGGTCCTGCAGCGCGGGGATGCAGACCATGGTGGCCAGCCAGCCGAGCGCCAGATACACCTTGAGCATCGGTCGCTCGATGTCGCCCCACACGGTGCGGCGGATGCCCCACAGCGCCACGAGCCAGACGGCCGCCAACGCCACCCAGCGCAGCCAACCGTCGCCGGTCAGGACCGCGAAGGGCGTCATCGTCCCGGCGATCAGCAGGAAGATGGCGCAGTGGTCCAGGCGGACCCAGAGGCGTTGGCGCGGGCCCCGGATGCTGTGGCAGAGGGTCGAGGCCGCGAACAGCGCGATGAGGGCCGCGCCGAAGACGCAGACGACGGCGATGCGCCGCGCGCTGCCCGTGCCCAGCGCCTGAAGCGCCAGCCACCCGACGGCGGGAAGGGCCGCCAGCAGTCCCAGGAAATGGGTGCCGGCGTTCAAGCGTTCGCCTGGGTACATCGCCGCCTCCAGCGTCAAGGGAGCACCGAGCGTAGTCAGGTCGTGTGACAGCTGACAGCGCTGCAGACCGGAGCGATCGCGCGCCCCATGCCTGTGGCGATCGGTCGGACCGGCTGACGCGGCCTCAGGGCTGCTCGCAGTGCAGGCCCGCCACGCCCAGCGTGCGGGCAACCGCATCACTCCAGGTAGTGCCCCATCCGCTTGCGCTTGGTCTCGAGGTAGCGCTCGTTGTGCGGGTTCGCGGCGATGCGCAGCGGCACCAGCGCTTCGACCTCGACGCCGCCCGCCACCAGCGCGTCGCGCTTCTGCGGGTTGTTGGTGATGAGCCGCACGCTCTT
Organism: uncultured Burkholderiales bacterium; assembly: GCA_966211105.1. Taxonomy (GTDB): domain Bacteria; phylum Pseudomonadota; class Gammaproteobacteria; order Burkholderiales; family Burkholderiaceae_C; genus Roseateles. The sequence continues at coordinate 46,575 of CBIHMU010000030.1, read as the reverse complement.
CACCCCCAGCAGGCACAGGATGTCGATGGCGTCGGCGTAGTCGCGCTCGTCCTCGGCATGGCCCAGGCGCAGGTTGGCGTCGATGGTGTCGACGCCGGCTTCCTGCAGCGCGTAGGCGCGCAGCTTCTCGACCAGGCCGATGCCGCGTCCCTCATGGCCGCGCATGTAGATGACGATGCCGCCCTCGTCCTTCAGCAGGTCCAGCGCACCCTGCAGCTGCGGACCGCAGTCGCAGCGCAGCGACTGGAAGACGTCGCCCGTCAGGCATTCGCTGTGCACGCGCAGCAGGCCGCCGCGCTCCTGCAGCGGACCGACCGACAGCACCAGGTGCTCCGAGCCCGTCGCCGGGCTGCGGAAGGCCCGCGCCTGGAAGTCGCCCAGCGTGGACGGCAGGTGCACCACTTCCCACTCGGTCGCCCCTTGCGTCCCCAACGGGATCTTCTCGCAGTGATTCACAGCCATCTCTCCAGCTTCGCGCCGGCGCCCTCGCGGGCCGCCGGGTGGCGTCGTTCATTCGGTCGGTCGTTCGTGTCGTGCGATGCGCGCCCGCCGGATCGGCGGCGCGCACGTGCAAGGGCAGCAATTTAACCCGTCTCAGGGAAAACGCGCTGTCCCGGCGTGGAGAGGCCTCTCGGTCCCAGGGGCGTGGGCATGCAAAATCGGCCGCACCGACACCGCCCCTGGGACGCCCATGACCGCTCTCCCGCCCGACGCCGCGCCCGCGCCGGATCCATCGATCCCGATGCTGCCGACCCCGCGCTTCGACGAGTTCCCGCGCTACGACGCGCTCACGCAACTGCTGTTCAGCTATGCGCAGGCCCGTCCCAACCTGGTGTCGGTGCGGTCCATCGGCAAGAGCTTCGAAGGCCGCGAGATCTGGGCCCTCATCCTGACCAACACCGCCACCGGCAGCGACGTCGAGAAGCCCGCCTTCTGGCTCGACGGCAACATCCACGCCGCCGAGCTGACCGCCTGCACGACCTGCCTGTACTACCTGCACGACCTGCTGGCCAGGTACGGCAGCGACCCGCAGGTCACCCACCTGCTGGACACGCGCACGATCTACATGGTGCCGCGCCTGAACCCGGACGGCGCCGAGCTCGCGCTGGCCGACCGGCCGCGCCACATCCGCTCGTCGACGCGGCCGTACCCGTTCGACGAGGAGCCGGTGGAAGGCCTCAGCGTGGAGGACATCGACGGCGACGGCCGCATCCTGACGATGCGCATCGCCGATCCGCACGGCGGCTACAAGAAGCATCCGGACGATCCGCGGCTGATGGTCCCGCGCCAGCCCGGCGAATTCGGCGGCGAGTACTACCGCCTGATGCCCGAAGGGCTGGTGATCAACCACGACGGCTTCAGCATCAAGGTCAACCGCGACATCGAAGGCCTGGACCTGAACCGCAACTTTCCCGCCGGCTGGCGGCAGGAGTTCGAGCAGGTCGGCGCCGGTCCGTACCCGACCAGCGAGCCCGAGGTGCGGGCGATGGTGGACTTCATGGTCGCCCATCCCAACATCGGCGCGGCGATCAGCTTCCACACGCACAGCGGCGTGATCCTGCGGCCTTGCGGCACGCGCAGCGACGACGAGATGCCGCCCGAGGACCTCTGGGCCTTCCAGCGTTTCTCCAAGCTCGGCGAGCAGCACACCGGCTATCCGGCGGTGAGCATCTGGCACGAGTTCAAGTACCACCCGAAGGAAGTCATCACCGGGACGCAGGACTGGGTGTACGAGCATCTGGGCGCGCTGTTCTGGGTGGTGGAGCTGTGGTCGCCCAACAAGGAGGCCGGCATCACCGGCTACAAGTGGATCGACTGGTTCCGCGACCACCCGGTCGAGGACGACCTCAAGCTGCTGAAGTGGAGCGACGAGCACTGCGGCGGCCAGGCGCATGTCGAGTGGACCGCGTTCATGCATCCGCAGCTGGGGCCGGTGGAGATCGGCGGCTGGGACAAGATGAACTTCTGGCGCAACCCGCCGCCGCACCTGCGCGAGCGCGAGGCCGCGCGCTTCCCGGCGTGGATGAACCAGATCGCGTTGAGCCTGCCGAAGCTGGAGCTGCTGCGCACGGAGGTGCGGGCGCTGGGGCCGGACACCTGGCGCGTGCGCATGGCGGTGGGCAACAGCGGCTGGCTGCCGGCCTATGTGACCAAGCAGGCGCTGGCGCGCAAGCAGACGCGCGGCGTGATGTTCGAAATCTTCCTGCCGGTGGATCCGGAGGTCGGGCTGGTCAGCGGCAAGCCGCGCATGGAAGGGCCGCAGCTCGAAGGGCATGCGCCGAAGCAGACGCAACTGGCCTTCCTGCCGGAGCGTGACATCACCGGCGATCGCGCCTACGGCGAGTGGGTGGTGAGGGCGCCGCAAGGCACGCGCCTGAGCCTGGTCGCGTGGGCGGATCGGGCGGGCACTGTGAGAACCGAAGTCACGCTCGATTGACGCTCGCGCCCCTGCAACGACCGCCAGCGGCCGAGGTCAGTGCCGCGGTTCGTTCTTGTCCTGCTCGGCGGCGGCCAGGACCGCCTCGCGCCAGAGACGCGCCGGAATGAAGGTCCGCAGTTGCTCCATCGCGCGCTCGATGAGCGCCGGGTGCAGTTCATGGCCGACATGCGGGAGCACGTCCGCCGTGATGTCCGCGCCCAGCGCCATCAGCTCGCGCGCCGCGTTGAGCAGCGCGGGGTAGGGCAGCTCGCTGTCGTCCTTGCCATGCAGCAGATGGATGGAGACATCCTTCGGCGCATGCTGCGGCCAATAGGCAAACGCGCCGCCGAAGGCGAGCACGCGACCCGCCAGCTGCTCCTCCTGCTGCAGCGCTTCCAGCGCCAGGATCGCGCCCTGCGAGAACCCGCCCAGCGCCACCCGGCCCCACTCGAGATCGAGCTTCTCCGCCCAGCCGCGCACCAGCGCGACCAGGGACGGCACCGCCGCGCTCAGGCGCAGCGCCCGGAGCGTGTCGTCACCCTGCTCGGAGTACCACTGGAAGCCCGCCCCGCCGCCCGGGATCGCGTCGAAGGGCTCGAAACCCTGCAGCAGCACCAGCGCGGCGCGCGGGTACTGGCGGTGCAGCGCCTCCGCCAGCGGTCGCATCTGTTCAGCATCGGCGCCGGCGCCGTGCAGCAGCACGAACAGCAGATCGGGCGCTCCGTCCTGGGGGAGCAGCACATGGGCTTGGGTCATGGGGCGCGATTGTCCGTCACGTGTTGTCGATGCGCTCCAGCGCGGCCCGGATATCCGCAGCGCTCGTGGGCCTGACCAGGCGCTCCACCTCCTGCCCGTTGCGCATGAAGATCAGCGTCGGCCACAGCTTGACCTTGAACGATCGGCCCAGCGCCTGGCCCTTGCCGTCCTCGACCTTGATGTGCTGCACCATCGCGTGCCGGCCGTCGAACGCCTGCGCCAGCAGCGGCTGCGCCGCCTCGCAGATGGGGCACCACGAGGCGCCGAACTCGACCAGCAGCGGATGTTCCTTCGACAGCGTGTCGACGGCGTCGCGGATCGGCTCGGTCAGCGCGTAATGGGGATTCATCGGCATGAAGACCTCCTTGTCGATTGAGGGGGGAGCCGGTCACACCGCGGCGCGGCGCAGGCTCATCTCGAAGACCACCCCGTCCGGCACATTGAATGCCCGGATGCTGCCATCCATCTTCGCCAGGTAGGTCTTCGCCACGAAGAGCCCCTGGCCGCGGCGTTCCCCGTTGACCTGCGGCGCCGTGTCGGACACGCCGTACTCGAAGATCTGGTCGAGCATCGCCGCGTCGATCCGCGGCCCCTGGTTGCGGATCCGCAGCAGGACGAAACCGGGCTCGCCCGCGTCCAGGGTGACGGCAATGGGCGTGCCTCCGGGCCGGTAGCGGTCGGCGTTGCGCAGCACGTGCGTGACGGCGTCCTCGAGCGCGTAGGCCTCCGCGTGCACCGGCTGCGGCTCGGGCAGCGCGGTCTCGAAACTCACGTGATCGATGCCGGCGTAGTGGGCATTCGCCGCCACCTCGCGGCAGAAGGCCGCCAGGTCCAGCACCTCGGTGTGCAGGTCCGCCGAGGCGAGCGCCTCGCTCGGCGGCGCGCTGCCGTACAGCACCTTCACCGCCTGCTGCATCCGCTGCACGTAGCGATGGCTGGGATCGTCGGCCGCGCCGTGCAGCACCATCAGCGACTGCAGCGGCGACATGATCTCGTGCCCCACCGCATGCCACATCTCGCGCTCGCGCTCGGCCCGCAGCTGCTCGCGGCGCAGGCCGTCCTTCACCCGGGTCAGCGCATCGGCCAGGCTGCCCGCGAGGATGCCCAGCTCGTCGCGGCCGCGCAGGTCGGCCACGTCGAGCTCGCCGATGCGCTGCTCCGCCCGCGCGTCCTGCATGTTGTACGAGACCGCCGCGGCCCGCCTGGTCAGCACCGCGATGCCGCGGATCAGGCCGAGTTCCACCATCAGCCACGCGAGCGCGACGGCCGCCAGCATCGCCGCCGCCAGCCAGGCCAGCGGTCGCGCCTCCAACGCGAGCTGGCGGTCGAGGCTGCGCAGGTCGCCGCGCAGGTCGAGCCGGTAGCGGCCGCTCGGCGTCGCGACCTCGTCGGAGGCCGTCAGCCAGCGGATGTCGGCCGGGTCCGTGCCGGCGCCCACGCCCAGGATCTCGCCCTGCACCGGCAGCCGCCGCATCACGGGGATCAGCCAGGGGAGCGCGCGCTCCGACAGCTCCGGTCCGCGACGCTCGGCAATCGTCGTCGACTGCTTGCCCAGACGCTCGATGCGCAAGGTCTCGCCCGGCTGCAGCGACGCGCCGATCCGGTCCAGCGACAGCGCCAGCGAAGCGCCCGGCTTGGCGCTGTCGAAGAGGACCGGCACCGGTGCGGGCGCGGCGCCCGCGACCACGGACGTCGCCTCGGCGGTCGACGCCGCCGATGCCGCCGATGCCGGCGATGCCGCCGATGCCGTTGCGGAGGCTGGCTCCGGATCGGCAGACCCGCCGGGTCCGAGGGGTTCGGAAGGGCCGAGCAGCTCCACCCGCACCCGCATCTGGTCCAGGTCCGCCGGCGGCCACACCGGACGCGCGCGCCGGCCGGTGTCGTCGAAAAGCGCGTCCTGGAACGCCTCCACCGGCAGCCGGATCGAATAGAAGGTGCGCCGCGCGCAGTCCGGCCCGCTGCTGCCTTCGGCGCAAGGACCTTCGCGCCAGAGCCAGCCGCGGAACTCGCGCACCGGGCGCGCCTTGCCGGGGAGTTGCGGCCCCGCGCCGAGGAAGCCCGTCAGTCGACCGCGCTGCGTGCCGTCGGCGGAGGCGGCGCCTTCGAACGGCGCGATCCAGGTCTGCGTGCCGCCGCGCAGCTTCAGCGTCACGCGGGCGCGGTGCACGCCGCTCAGGTCCAGCGCGCCGTGCTCGCGGCCGGCGAGCGGACCGCTCTCCAGGCTGCCGACCAGATAGAGGAATCCGCCCGCGTAGGCGTTCGCGCCGACGGCGGCGCACAGGCTCGCGCCGTCGGGCCAGCGCAGGCCGCAGCCGGCCATCTCGACCGCGCGCTGCGCCTTGTTCTGGTCGTCGAAGTCGATCGCCGAGAACGGCAGCAGCACGGGCGCCTGGCCGTCGCGGTCGCCCGCACCCATCGTCGGATTGAGCAGCGCCAACTGCCCGCTGGGATGGCGCAGCTGCAGGACGATCTCGGCCAGCGATTGCCGGAAGCCCTGCGCATAGCGCTGGTAGGCGCGCTGCTTCTGGTCGATCAGCACGGTCAGCACCAGGCCGACCGTCGCCAGCGCCAGCAGCAGGAAGGCCAGGTGCACCACCGCGCGCCGGCGGAAGGCCGCCAGGCCCAGACGCGGCACGGCCAGCGCGGGCAGCTCGACCGGTCCGAGCTTCATGCGGCGATTCCCTTTCCCGCACCGTGCAAGCGTGAGCCGGAACGCGCCGGCATGGCTCCCTCTCCCGCACCGCGGGAGAGGGCGGGGGCGAGGGCCGGGGTCTCATGCATGCCGACATCGGCCGACAGGATGTGATCGCCCATGTCGATGTTCAACGCGGTCCCGACCACCGGAACCCGCGCATCGGCACGTTCTCGATCGCGTCGAAGGTCGGATCGACTTCCTTCAGCCCCTCGCGCAGCGTCGACACATGCTTGCGCACGTTGTCGCGGGTGCGGCCGCTCTTGACGACGTCGTAGAGCTCCTCGTACGACACCACCTGCGGCGCGCGCTGGCAGAGCGTGGCGAGGATGCGCTGCGCCGTCAGCGGCAGGTTGATGCGCTGGCCCTTCCACAGCGGGCTGCGCTGCCAGAGCGGGTCCAGCTGCAGCGCCTCGGGCGCGGCCGCGACCGGCTCGGCGGCCTCGCGGGCGCGGGCCGCGCGCAGGATGTCGAGGAAGGTGTCGATGAACTCGGACTCGTCGAAGCTGGTCTTCTGCAGGTAGTCCCAGGCGTCGAGCGCCTTCATGATGCCGCGGTAGATGGCCGCCGGCATGGCCGACACCACCAGCACCGGCGTGCCGGCGTTCAGCTTGTTGATCTCGTTGATCAGCGCGATGCCGGCGTTGCGCTCGCGGCCGAGCTCGATGTCGAGCACGACCATCTCGTAGCGCTCGCGCGCCAGCGCGGCCTCGGCGGCGTCGCGGTCGAACCATTGATCGACCTGCAGCTCGGGCCGCGCGGCACGGATCCAGCCGCTGAGCTGCTCGCTGGTGGGGCGGTCGTCCTCGATGACGGCGACCTTGTTCCTGGGGATGGCCATGGCGCCGGATTATCGGCAGCGCGGCGCCTTCCCGCGCGGCGGGCGTGTGAGGGTTTCTTCCGGACCGTGAAGGGACCCGCCGACGCCCGCATTGAGGCTTCCGCGCCCTTTCCGGACCATGAGCGTCATCCCAACACCCGATCGCCGGGACCCCCGGAGGACCTCATGAACGACCGCCTGCAATCGATCCGCAACGCCGCCGCGCGGCTCAAGGCTCGGCTGCCCGGCATCCCCCGCGGCGCCGGCGCCGGCGCCGGCGTCGTCCGCTGCCTGCCCTGGCTGGCCGGCCTGACCGCCGTGGCCGGCGCGGTGGCGCTGCTGGCGATGCATCCGCCGGTGCACGAGGTGCCGCGCGGCACCGTCAGCCTGCGGACCAACGTGCTGACCGGCGGCGTGACCGAGGCCCGTTCGGGCTCGATGCTCCAGATCCCCGGCCTGCACGACGTCCGCGACCTGCCCGTCCGCGATCGCAGCTATCACCCGGACCGCTTCGCCCGCGCCGACGGCGAGGCGCCGCTGCAGTCGCTCGAAGGTCTCTCGCTGGGCCTGGACCTGACGGTGCGCTGGACCGTCGACCCGACGCGCCTGGCGCAGCTCGCCGCCTCGCTGCCCGACGACATCGAGGGTGACGTGATCGCCCCCGCGCTGCAGGGCATCGTCTACCGCCAGATCGCGACGCACACGGTGCGCGAGATCTTCTCGACGCAGCGCGGTCCCATCCAGGCCGCGCTGGAGTCGGAGCTGCGCCGCAAGCTGGCGGTGGACGGCATCGTGCTGCGCGGCCTGGAGATCGGCAACGTGGACCTGCCGCAGGAGTACCGCGCCGGTCTGGAGAACCTGCTGTCCGAGGGTCTGGCCAGCGAAAAGATGCGCTACACGCTCGAACTCAAGGAGAAGCAGGTCAAGCAGACCGAGCTCGAGGCCGCCGCCGAGAAGGTCCGCCGCGAAACGGCTGCGGAGGCTGCGGCGCGCGAGCAGATCATCGCCGCCAAGGGCCAGGAAGAGGCGATGAAACACGTGCTGCCGTTCAAGCAGCGCCAGGTCGAACAGCGTCAGCTGGAAGCCGAGGCCGAGCGCGTCGCGCGCGTGCGCATGGCCGAGGGCAACGCGCAGGCGCGCGGCATCGAAGCCGAGGGCGAGGCCAAGGCGCGCGAGAAGCTGGCCGACGCGGAGGCCTACCGCCAGACGCGCATCGGCAAGGTCGCGGTCGACCAGATGGCCGCCGAAGGCGTGCTGCTGAGCCGCCATCCGCTGCTGATCCAGAAGGCGATGGCCGACAAGCTCTCCGACAAGGTGCAGGTGATCATCGCGCCGCCGCCTTCGGACGGCGGATTCATCGGCAAGACGCTGCTGGGGACGAAGCAGGCGGCGCGTCCGGAAGGTCGTCCGGAGGGAGAAGGCGAGGGGACCTCGCAATGAATCGCCATCCGTCCTCCACGTTCCTGTTCCCGTCCTTGATCCTGAGTCGAAAGGGTTCCGACATGTGCCGCATGAAACTCGTGATGGCCGCTGCGATCGCCGCCGTCGCCGTCCAGCTGCTCTGTGTCCACTCGGCCAATGCCGCGACGGAAGACACGGCCCCGAAGCCGCCGATCAAGCGGGTCTCGCCGGACGACGCGGCGCCGCGCACCGCGCTCGTGGTGCAGGACAACGTCGCGATGCGCGCGGCGGCGAAGGACTCGTCGCCGGCCCAGGCGCAGCTCTGGCGCGGCGAGGCGCTGGAGATCCGCGGCGAGCGTCCCGACCACTTCCAGGTCTACGACTACCGTCGCGAGCGCGGCGGCTTCGTCCGCAAGGCCGCGCTGCTGCCGCTCAACGGTCCGGCCGCGCAGCCGGAGGCGTTGCTGGCCGCGCTGCGCGTGGTGCGCCAGCAGCCGGGCGCGGAATCGCTCGGCCTGGGCCTGGCCGCCGCCTACGTGCAGGCGGCGGGCGCGGCGCAGATGAACGGCGTCGACGGCGCGGAGGCGCTCGATGCGATGGGCACCTTGGCCGAGCGGCTGGCTGATCGCGCCTCGCGCGCGCAGTCCCGGTCGGACGGCGTGGCGACCGTCGCGCCCTCGGCCACGGAAACGCAGGTCGCCGCGCAGCTCGACGTCGCCGCGCGCTACGGCCTGCGCTTCCGCACGCTGGAACGCGAGGCCGGCGCGATGCAGCTCTGCTACGACGGCGAGGCGTTCCGCCGCGTGCTGGCGATGCCGGCCTCGACGCCGGAGCAGAAGGCGCGCGCCGCGCTGGCGCTGACGCGGGTGGACTGCCTGGACCCGGTGGCGACGCCGCCGCAGCGCGAGCAGATGGACCAGTGGCGCGCGGACGTGCTCGACAAGGTCGACCTGCGCGATCCCGCGCTGGCGACGCATTGGCGCAACCGCGTGCTGATGCGCCAGTCGGGCGTGTGGAGCAGCCTGGCGTTCATCCGGGCCCGCCGTGCCGGCGCCGTCAGCCCGGCGGGCGCCGCCGGTGCGACGGGGGCAGCCGGTGCGACCGGTTCACCCGCCGCGCCCGTGGCCTTGCAGGTGGACGCCTCGTCGGCCGCCGCGCGCCGTGCGCTCGAGGCGTTTGCGCGCGTGGTGCCGGCGGAGCTGTCCGACGACGACCAGCCGACCTACAACGACGCCGCCATGCGCGGCAATGCGATGCGCTGGGCCGCGCTGCCTGCGGGTGCGCCGGAGCAGGTCCTCGGCGCGGTGAAGCTGAACGCCGCCGCCGGCCAGCCGGGCGAGACCTGCCTGACGCTCACGCTGAACGGCGCGCGTGAAGGCAACCCGCCGCTGCTGCGCCATTGCGCGTGGGGGCTGGTGATGACGGCGTCGGCGCGGATCAACCGCGAGGGCACGGCGATCTCGATCGCCTCGGTGCCGGCGGACGGGTGGCGCGAGCTCTGGCTGCTGCGCCGCACGTCGCTGGGCTGGAAGGTGTCGGTGCTGCCGCCGGTGGCCGCCCAGCCGGGCCTCGGCTACGCGGAGTTCGCCGGCTGGGTGCCGGGCGGCAAGGAGCTGCTGGTCGCGCGCGAGTCCCGAGCCGAAGGCCGCTACAAGCGGAGCTACGAGCTGGTGGACCTCGACACGCTGGAGACCAGGCGCCAGGCCGGCGACGTCACGATGCTCGGTGCGTTCCAGCGTTGGCAGGCGGCGGATTGGAAGGGGACGACGCTCAGTTTGCGGTGAGCTTCACCAGCACCTGCCTCAGCCGCTGCGCGTCGATGGGCTTGGTGAGGAACTCGTTCATCCCGGCGGCGAGCGCCTCGTCGCGCTCCTGCACCAGCGCGGCCGCCGTCAACGCGATGATCGGCAACCGCGTCGCGTCGTAACGCTGGCGCAGCTGCCGTGTCGCCTCGTGGCCGCTCATGACCGGCATCTGCACGTCCATCAGCACCGCGTCGAAGGGCTTGCCCATGCTGGCCGCGGCCGTCACCGCCTCCACCGCCTGACTGCCGTCGCTCGCCTGCGACACCTCCGCCCCCCACTGCTCGAGCATGGCCACGGCGATCATCATGTTCACCGGGTTGTCCTCGACCATCAGGATGCGGCGCCCCGCCAGCTCCGCGTCGTCGGCCGGCGCGCGGCGCTGCGCGCTCACCGGTGCCGGCGCCGCGGGCAGCGGCAGTTCGGCCCAGAAGGTCGCGCCCGCGCCCGGCTGGCTGTCCACGCCCACGTCGCCGCCCATCAAGGTCGCCAGCTCGCGGCAGATCGACAGGCCCAGGCCCGTGCCGCCGTAGCGGCGCGTGGTCGATTCGTCCGCCTGCGTGAACGGCTGGAACAGCCGCTCCTGCATGGCCTCGGCGATGCCGGGGCCGGTGTCGCTGACCTCGACGCGCAGACGGCGCTCGTCCAGCCGGCGCACCCGCACCGCCACGCGGCCCTGCTCGGTGAACTTCAGCGCGTTGCTCAGGTAGTTGCTCAGGATCTGCCGCGTGCGCACCGGATCGCCGATCACCCAGGCCGGCACCGTGTCCTCGACATCGATGCTGAAGCCCAGCCCGCGCGCCTGCGCCAGCGTCAGGTAGCCCATGCGCATCGTCGCCAGCATGTCGCGCAGGGCGAAGGGCACGGTCTCCAGCGTCAGCCGGCCGGCCTCGATCTTGGACAGGTCCAGGATGTCCGACATCAGGCCCGACAGGCTCTCCGCGCTGTCCACCATCTGGTCCAGGTAGTGGCTGCGTGTGTCGCCAGCCAGGTCCGGCTGCTGCAGCAGCCGCGCCAGGCCGACCAGGCCGTTCAGCGGCGTGCGGATCTCGTGGCTGATGTTGGCCAGGAACGCGCTCTTGGCACGGTTGGCAGCCTGCGCCTCGTCCTTGGCCTGCGCGAGCGCGGCCTCGACGCGCCGCCGCTCGGTCACGTCTTCCATGATCCAGATCGTGCCGCCGCGGCTCGGGTGGTGCGGGTCCACGGCGCGCGCCAGGATCCGGCACAGGAAACGGCTGCCGTCACGGCGCCGCATCAGCCGTTCGACCTCGACCTGGTCGCCCGCGGCCAGGCGCGGACCGAGTTCGTGGCCGACGGCCTCGTAGTCTTCCGGGTTGGGCCACACCACGCTGCCGGCCTGGCCGATCAGTCCGCCCGCGGGCCAGCCGAACATCTCCTCCACCAGCCGGTTGGCCTGCACGAAGTGCTGGTCGCGCGTCAGCGCGATGCCGATCGACGCGTTCTCCAGGATGGCCGCGTGGACCAGCCGGGTGCGCTCGGTGTCGCTGACGTCGCGCGAGTTGACGACCAGGTAGGACATGCCGTCCATCACGAATGGCGCCGCCGACAGCAGCATCGGGATCGGTTGTCCGCGCCGGTTGACGAAGGTCGCGGGCAGATCGCTGACCCGGCCGTGCAGCCGCAAGGCCTCGACCAGCCGCTCGCGGTCGGCGATGTCCTGCCAGATGCCCAGTTCTTCCGAGCTGCGGCCCAGCACCTCGTCGGCGGTGTAGCCGCTGACCAGTTCGAAGGTCTTGTTGACCATCACGTAGCGGCCGCTGACGGTCTCGGTCAGCGTGACGACGTCGGGGCTGGTCGCGAACAGGTGCGACAGCAGCGCCTCCGAGCGGCGCAGCGCGTCCTGCGCGCGCGAGGTCTCGGTCTGGTCGATGAAGAAGGACAGCGTCGCGGGCCCGGTGGCCGCGTCCACGCGCACGCTGGTGGCCTGCACCAGGCGGCGGCGGCGCGACAGCGTCCGCAGCCGGAATTCCGTCATCGGCAGCATCGCGCCCACGGGCAGCGCTTCGATCTTGGCGGCGCGCTGGCGGGCCCGTTCCTCGTCGCCGGGCTCGTAATGCGAGAACAGGTCCTGCCCGATCATCGACGAGCGCTGGGTGTAGCCGAACATCGCCATGGCCGCCGGATTGGCATCCATCACGCGGCCCCAGCGGTGCAGCACCAGCGGCGACGGCGAGCGGCGGAACAGCTCGCGGTAGCGCGTCTCGGTGGCCACCATGGCCTGCTCGGTCTGGACCTCGTCGGTGACGTCGCGGCCCACGCCCCAGTAGCCGCGGAAGTTGCCCTTGGCGTCGAAGCGCGGCTCGCCGCTGATCGACACGTAATGCAGCGCGCCCTCCGCGGTCGTGCGCCGCATCACCAGGCCGCGGAACGGGCGGTGGGATTCGAGGTCGGCGCGGTGCGCGTCGAGCTCCTCGTCGGTGAGGCCCAGGTGCTCGATCTCCCAGGGCGCACGGCCCAGCCGCTCCGCCATCGAGAGCCCCGAGGCGCCCGGGTTGTGTTCGGTCAGGTGGGTGAAGCGGAACTGGCGGTCCATCTCCCAGTACCAGTCCGCCGCCATGTTGAGCAGGTGGCGGAAGCGCGCATGCCGGTCGTTGACCTCCTGCATCGCGCGCCGGATCAGCTTGGCCGTGCCCAGGCCGACGACCAGCCCCGCGGTCAGGAGCAGCAGCTGCGTCAGCAGCCGGGCGGTCAGCCCGACCGGCGCGGCGCCGACCTGGATCCAGCCGCCGAGTTCCGCCGACGCCAGACCGCCCAGCGCGGCCAGTCCCAGTCCGAAGAGCGACAGTCCCGTGCCCAGACCGATCATGCCGGTCCCGAGCGCGACCATCAGGCCCATGATGCCCAGGCTCGCGGCATTGAGCCCGAGCTGGCGAGAGACCGCCAGGGAGAGCGCCGTGGCCATCGCCAGGCACATCAGCGCGACCGCCGCCGCGGGACCGTGCTGGGAGGGGAGCCGCCACAGCATCACGAGGCCGGTGAAGGTGGTCACGAGGGCGAACACCGGGGGCAGCAGGCCGCCCAGGGGTTCCGACGCACCGGCGCTGGCCAGCAGCAGGATCCCGGCCATGCCGGACAGCAGCACGCACGCGGCCATGAACAGCCGCGCGGCGCGCCATTGCAGCTTCGCGGGCAGGCTGTCGCCCCGCGACAGCTCGTGCCCCACCAGACTGCTCAGATCGTCCTGCGAATCCTTGCTCACTCGACCCCGCCCCAACTCGTTGTGTATGGACATGCCCTTTCTCTCCTTGGAAAGGTTCCGGGGCGAGCGGCATGCCGGATCGGCGTGCGGCGGCCCGGATTGCAACGTCCGGTAACGGAGTCTCGACGAGCGGGGGGTGTTCTGGAGAGGAGAGGATTCCCCAAACGCGTCCAGTTCGGTGCGCGTTCGGGGTTTCTGCCAATTAATTGGCGGGCGTCAGCGCCCGGGGATCAGGCCGTCCGGGCCGGGCGCAAGGCGTCGCGTGTCGCCAGCGCCACACGGCGCGCGGCCGCGGCGAAGTCCTCGCCCGAGGACGCGTACAGCACCGCGCGGGAGGAATTCACGATCACCGTGCCGCCGTCCTGACGCCAGCCCGCCGACACCGTTGCCGCCGCGTCGCCGCCCTGCGCGCCCACGCCCGGGATCAGCAGCGGCAGCGTCGGGGCGAGCTCGCGCACGCGCTCGATCTCCTTCGGGTAGGTCGCGCCGACCACCAGGCCCAGCTGGCCGTTGACGTTCCAGTCGCCCTGGGCCAGCGCGGCCAGGTGCTCGAACAGGCGCGGCTGGCCCGGCACGTCGGCCAGGTGCTGCATCTGCCAGTCGTCGCCGCCCGGGTTGGAGGTGCGGCACAGCAGGAAGGCGCCCTTGTCGGCGTAGCGCAGGTAGGGCTCGACGCTGTCGCGGCCCATGAACGGCGACAGCGTCACCGCGTCGGCCTGGTAGCGCTCGAAGGCCTCGCGGGCGTACTGCTCGGCGGTCGCGCCGATGTCGCCGCGCTTGGCGTCCAGGATCACCGGCACGTGCGGCGCGTTGCGCTTGATGTGGGTCATCAGCTGCTCGAGCTGGTCCTCGGCGCGGTGCGCGGCGAAGTAGGCGATCTGCGGCTTGTACGCGCTCACCAGGTCCTTGGTGGCGTCGACGATGGCGGCGCAGAAGTCGTAGATCCGGCCGGCGTCGCCCTTCCAGGGGGTGGGGAACTTGGCGGGATCGGGATCCAGCCCGACGCACAGCAGGGAGTCGTTGAGGCGCTCGGCGGCCTGGAGCTTCGACATGAATTTCATGTGCGGTATTGTCCCGCTTTTGTGGGCGAGGGGAGGCGGGGATGGACGTGGTGAGAACGGCGCGACTGCGCCTGCGGTGGTTCCGGCAGTCGGACGCGGCCTTCGTCCGCGGGCTGCTCAACGAGCCGGCCTGGATCGAACACATCTACGACGCGCAGGTCCGCACCGACGAGCAGGCCGCGGCCTGGATCCGCGAGCGGCTGGAGGCGCGGTACTGGCTGCTCGGTTTCGGTTTCTGGGCGGTGGAGCGGCTCGAGGACGGCGAACTGCTGGGCCTGGCCGGCGTGATCCAGCGCGAGGGGTTGCCGCATCCGGACATCGGCTACGGCTTCCCGGCGCGGTTCTGGGGGCAGGGCTACGCGCGGGAGGCCGCCGCGGCCACCTTCGACTACTGCCGGCAGGTGCTCGGACTGAGGCATCTGCTGGGCACGACGGCGCCGGAGAACGAGCCGTCCGGGCGCGTGCTGCTCGCGATCGGCATGAGCGACGACGGGCTGCAGCAGACCGAGGCGCACGAGGGCCTGTCGCGGGTCTATTCCTGGCACGACCCGGTCGCGCGCAGCGACGCCGAGGAGATCGCCGCGCTGCGGTCCCGTTGGCATGCCGCCTTGCGCGGACCGGCGCGCCCGGCCTTGATGGCCTGCGTGACGCCCGAGACGGTCGATCGCGTGATGGCCAGCCGCACCGACCTGTCCCCGCAGGCGCTGGACCACCTGGCGCAGCGCTGGGCGCCGCTGGCGGACGATCCGACGCTGCGGGCGGTGAAGACCCCGGCGGGCTGGCGGCTGGAAGTGCCGGCCGACCGCTGAAGCCGGCGCGCGTGCGCAGGCGCGCTTAAGCGTGGCTGAAGTCGGCGGGGGAGGCCCTCGCCTATGCTCGGTGCCATGGACATTTCTGCTCAGCCCGCCGCGCGCATCCTGCTCATCGAGGATGACGAGCGCCTGGCGCAACTGGTGGCCGACGCGCTCAGCAAGGCCAACTATGCGGTGACCGTCTGCGGCGACGGTCTGGCCGGCGAGGCGCTGATGCGGCAGGAGCCCTTCGACCTGGTGCTGCTGGACGGCCACCTGCCGGGCAAGGACGGCTTCGACGTGCTGCGCGACACGCGCCGCGATTTCCCCGGCCGCATCGTGATGCTGACCGCGCGCGACGACGACATCGACCAGGTGCTCGGCCTGGAAGGCGGCGCGGACGACTACATCGCCAAGCCGGTGGCGCCGCGCGTGCTGCTGGCGCGGCTGAAGGCGCTGCTGCGCCGCGACGCGCTGCCGGCGGCCCATCCGATCGGCGAGGCGCTGCACTTCGGTCCGCTGACGCTGCTGCCGCAATCGCGCGAACTGCGTCTGAACGGCGAGCCCGTGGTGCTCACGACCGCAGAGTACGAGCTGCTGAACTTCCTGGCGCACCGCGCGGGACAGGTGGTCAGCCGGGACGACATCATGCAGGGCCTGCGCGGGCTGGAGTTCGACGGGCTGGATCGCGCGATCGACGCGCGCATCTCGCGGCTGCGCAAGAAGATCGGCGACGACGCGCAGGCGCCGGTGCGGATCAAGACGGTGCGCGGGCAGGGCTACCTCTTCGCGATCGACTGATGGCCGCGATCACGCTGCGCGCCTCGCTGCTGCGGATGGCGCTGGGACTGGGACTGGCGGTGCTGGCGCTGATCCTGCTCGTCGAGGGCCTGGTGCTGATCGGCGCGTCCGAGGTCACCAACGACTACGTCCGCAACTTCATGCGCGGCACGGTGGACCTGCTGGTGCGGGACCTCTCGCCGCTCGATCCGCCGGCGCGGCGCGAGCGCGTGCGCGAGCTCGACGCGCAGTTCGACTATCCCGTGCGGCTGATCCGCACCGATCTCGCGCAACTCAGCGCGGACCAGCGCCGCCGGCTCGAACGCGGCGAGGTGCTGGTGACCGGCTTCAATCGCCGCATCTACGCGGCGCTGCCGGGCGAGCCCGACCAGCTGCTGCTGCTCGGACCGCTGGATTCCAAGCGGGCCGGCGAGCTGCCCAAGGAACTCGCCGCGCAACTGGGCGTCGCGGTGGTGATCGCGCTGGCGGTCGCGGTGATCGCGTGGTGGCAGCTGAGGCCCTTGTGGCGCGATCTGCGCGGCCTGCAGCGCGCGGCCGAGCGTTTGAGCGCGGGGCGGCTCGACACCGAACTGCCGCCGCTGAAGAGCCGCCTCTTCGCGCCGGTCGCCGCGGCGACGCGCGCGATGCTGGAGCGGCTGGCCGCCGCGATGGCGACGCAGCGCGAGCTGACCGGGGCGGTCTCGCACGAGTTGCGGACGCCGCTGGCGCGGCTGCGTTTCGCGGTCGATGCGCTCGTGGACGAAGACGACCGCGATCGCCGCGAACAGGCGGTGATGGCCTGCGAGCGTGACATCGCCGAGCTCGACCAACTCATCGATGCGAGCCTCACGCTGGCGCGGCTCGACATGGGGGCGCTGCAGCCGCACGTGATGCAGGGCAACCTGGGCGACATGCTCGCGAAGGAGGCGGCGTCGCTGGCGCCGCTGCTCGACGGCAAGGCGCTGGATACCGACCTGCGATTGCCGGACGCGCTGCCCTTCGATGAACGGCTGCTGCCTTACGCGATCCGCAACGGGCTGCGCAACGCGGCGCGGTATGCGAAGGGCCGCATCCTGCTGAGCGCGTGGGTCGAGGCGGGGCAGCTCTGGCTCGCGATCGACGACGACGGCGAAGGCGTGCCGCCGTCGCTGCGCGAGGCGGCGTTCGAGCCCTTCAAGCGACTGGAGCGCAAGGGGCGCGGCACGCGCGGCTTCGGCCTCGGGCTGGCCATCGTGCGGCACGTCGCGCATGCGCACGGCGGGCATGCGCGGCTAGGCGAGGCACCGCGACTCGGCGGCGCGCGGTTGCTGCTGTACTGGCCCGCGGAAGCGGCCTGAAGATCCCAGGACTGCCACCGCCGCAGTGCGCAGACCGCCCTGCGTGAAGCTTCGTCAAGCGCTGCGGACGCCGCTGTCATCGACCGTCACACAAGCGCTCAACTCCCGCCACAGACGCGGCGAGGCTGAATTCCCAGAATGAGCTCCATGTCGAACGAGCCTGGCCACTGACCCAGGCGACCGGAAACGACAGATCGGTCAACAGCTCTGAAGGAGTTCCAGATGAACAGCAACAACAACACCCGCACCTCGATCAATGGCAAGAAGGCCGGTCTGCTGGCCGCCGCGGCCGTCGCACTGACCCTGGGCGCGGGCGTCGCGCACGCCGATCCGGTGACCCCGTATTACATCGGCGGCGACGTCGGCAAGACCACCCAACGCGTGGACGGCAACTCGCAGAAGCGCACGTCGGACAGCTACAGCATCTTCGGCGGCTACAAGTTCAACGAGAACTTCGCGGCTGAAGTGGGCTACAGCGACCTGGGCAAGGTCGACTTCGGCGGCGTGACCGCGAAGAACAAGGTGTACTCGCTGGACGGCATCGCCCGCGCGCCGCTGGGCGCCGGCTTCGGCGTCTACGGCAAGGTGGGTCTGGCGTACGCCCAGCGCGACTTCAACAACGGCCTGGGCGACAAGGACAAGACCGGCTTGAAGCTGGGCGTGGGCGTCGACTACGCGCTGACGAAGAACGTCTCGCTGCGTGCCGAAGCCACCCGCTTCAACAACATGCCGCAAGCCAACGGCTTCGACAAGAAGGACGATCGTCTGAGCATGGGCGTCGCCTACCAGTTCTGATCGACCGCGTTTGACCGGTGCCGATTCCCCCCGGCACCGGCGCCTGACGGGGGCTGCTCCGAGCGACACCCGACCCCCGATTCCCCGCCAGGTGAAGGGCAGTGCAGAAATGCACTGCCCTTTTTTCATGGCGATCGGGCCGGCGAGCGTCGTGATGGCGGCCCGGCGCCGGCTCCGCCGACGCACAGGCGGGTCATGGGCGCGCGGGCTCCTTCCCGATGGAATGCCACTGCGCCGTCACCCGACGGCGTGACTCATCGACGCCAAGGTCGTGAGTCCCACTTTCCCTCGAGAACATCGAAATGACCGCAATGACTTCTGACAAGACCCGCGCAACGACCGCCGCCGTGGACGGCGCCTTCCACGGGCAGGACCTGGCATTCCGGGCGCTGACCGACGCGGAGATCGACGCCGTGCACGGCGGCGATTCCTGGGCCGGCACGCCGGCAGGACGCGCGACCGCGGACGCCACCGCCTGCGCCAACACCATCCTGGCCTGGAGCGGCGTCGGTGCCACCTTCGGCGGCATGGGCGGCAGCTTCATCAGCGTGCTCGGCGGCTGGGCCATCGGCGGCGGGCTGGCGGCGCAGTACTCCCGGTCCTGCAACATCACGCGGTGAGCGGCGACGCCCACGCACGGCCGGCGGCGGGCGGCCTGCCCCTGACGGTGGCGCGCGTGATCGCGGCGGGCGCCGGCGCCCGTCTCGTGCTCGCGCTGCCGGGGTGCTGCCCGGACTGGCCGTACCCCGCGCTCGCCATCGCGATCATGGGCGCGCTGGTCTGGGGCGCCGTCGTCTTCCGCGTGACGGCGGCGTTCCTGGCCGCAGCGATGGACGGCTCACGGCCGCGCGTCTCGCGGGCCGCGGTCGCCGTGCTGGGTGTCCTGGTCGCCGCCATCGGCGCGGAGGCCTTTCTGACGCTCGCCACGGCAGCGCCGGAACCGCTGGTGGGCCCGGCACTCGAGGTCAGCGCCGCGGCCTGGATCGCCTGCTGCGGGGTGCTCGTCGTGCACCGCTGGCGTCAGCCGGCGACGGCTGATCGGGACACCTGATCGGGGTGCCCGATCGGAAGGCCCGGTCGGAAGGCCCGGTCGGAAGGTCCGATAGCAAAAAGGGGCAGTGCCTGCATGCACTGCCCCTTTTTTGCGATCAGGCGGATCAGGCCGATGAAGCCGATGAAGCCGATCGACGGATCCCGATCGATCAGATCCGCTTCGCCAGCGCCTCCGCCGTGCCGGTGTAATTTCCCGGCGTCATCGCCAGCAGGCGCTGCTTCTCGGCCTCGGGCAGCTCCAGGCCCTGGATGAAGGCCTGGATCGATTCGCGCGTGATCGCCTTGCCGCGCGTCAGTTCCTTCAGGCGCTCGTACGGGTTGGGCAGCGCGTAGCGGCGCATCACCGTCTGGATCGGCTCGGCCAGCACTTCCCACGACGAATCCAGGTCGGCGTCCAGCGCGGCCTGGTTGAGTTCCAGCTTGTCCAGGCCCTTGGTGAGCGAGTCGTAGCCCAGCAGCGCGTAACCCAACGCCACGCCCATGTTGCGCAGCACCGTCGAGTCCGTCAGGTCCCGCTGCCAGCGCGAGATCGGCAGCTTCTGGCTCAGGTGCGTCAGCACCGCGCTGGCCAGGCCGAAGTTGCCTTCCGCGTTCTCGAAGTCGATCGGATTGACCTTGTGCGGCATCGTCGACGAGCCGATCTCGCCCGCCTTGGTCTTCTGCTTGAAGTAGCCCAGCGACACGTAGCCCCACACGTCGCGCGACCAGTCCACCAGGATGGTGTTGGCGCGCGTCACGGCGTCGAACAGCTCGGCCATGTAGTCGTGCGGCTCGATCTGGATCGTGTACGGGTTGAAGGTGAGGCCCAGCTGCTTTTCGATCACCGACTGGCTGAACGCCTCCCAGTCCTTCTCCGGATAAGCCGACAGGTGCGCGTTGTAGTTGCCCACGGCGCCGTTCATCTTGGCCAGCAGCTTCACCTCGGCGATGACGGTGCGCGCGCGGCGCAGGCGCGCCACCACGTTCGCGATCTCCTTGCCGACCGTCGTCGGGCTGGCGGTCTGGCCGTGCGTGCGGCTCAGCATCGGCGCGGCGGCGTGGGCCTGGGCCATGGCGGTCATCTTCTCGATGACGCGGTCCAGCGCCGGCAGGATGACCTGGTCGCGCGCGGCCTTCAGCATCAGGCCGTGGCTGGTGTTGTTGATGTCCTCGCTGGTGCAGGCGAAGTGCACGAACTCGCCGGCGCCTTCCAGTTCGGCCTTGCCGGCGAACTGCTGCTTGATCCAGTACTCCACCGCCTTGACGTCGTGGTTGGTCGTCTTCTCGATGTCCTTGATCGCCTGCGCGTCGGCTTCGGAGAAGTTCGCCACCAGCGCCCGCAGGAACTCGCGCGAGGCCGTGGACAGCGGCTTCAGTTCCGCCAGGCCGGCGTCGGACAGCGCGATGAACCATTCGATCTCCACCTGCACGCGGCGGTGCATCAGGCCGAATTCGGACAGCAGCGGACGCAGCGCGGCCATGCGCGACGCATAGCGGCCATCCAGGGGCGACAGGGCGGTGAGGGCGGAAAGATTCATGGCGCGCGCGGGCCGGAACCGGCCATTCAGGGGGTGGGACAAACCCGAGGATTCTACAGAGCGGGTCACAATGGCGCCGCTTCGGCCTGCCGACGCCCGAGGGAGGGCGTCCGGCAGGCCCGCACGAGCGCATCGAGGATGGATCCGAGGGCAGGTTCGAGGGAAGGTTCGAGGGAAGGCATGCAAGAGAGAAGTCCACGCAAGGGCGCCGTCTGGATGACGGCCCAGGCGACCATCGTGGCCGCCGCGTCCGCCGCCACCATGACCGTGCTGAGCGGCTGCAAGCCCGGCGGCGACGCGCCCCGGCCGCTGGCGCCGGTGGAAGCGGCTTCCGCGAGTCCGGCGGTCAGCGCCACGCTGCAGCGGCAGAGCGACGAGGTGCTCGCCCGCTATCGCCAGATGATCGTGCTGATGGACGGCGAAGCCGCGCTCAAGCCCGCCGAGCGCGACGCCGTGCGCGCCGTCGGCATGCTGCTCTTCCACGACATGCAGGACAGCATCCGCGCCCTCGGGGAGACGGCGGCCAAGAGCACCGACCCGGCCGGCCTGGCCGCGCTGTCGGCGTTGCTGGACCGCGTCGAGCAGGAGCCGTCGTGGTTCGACGCCGACCGGCTCGCCTTCAAGGAATTCCTGGCGCAGCTCGCGCAGCAGTTCTCGACCTCGCAGAGCATCGCCGGCCTCAAGCTGGCCAAGCGCGCCGGCGAGGACCTCAGCGTCCTGGCCGAGATCGAGAACGCCTACGAGCAGGAGCTGCGCGACACCTTCGGCCGCTTCGCGCAGCGCGGCATCGTGCCCAAGCGCGAGAAGTGGACCGATTACGTCGCCAAGCTCAAGGGCCTGTACGCGCGCGACCGCATCCTGAAGGATTACGCGACCATCCTGCCGGACCTGCAGGCGCGTCCGAGCGTCAGCGACACGCCGGAGGACGCCGCGCCCGCAACGGCCGCGCCGACGCCGGCGACGACTGCGCCCGCTGCAGCGGCGACGCGGGGACCGACCAAGCAGGAGCGCGAGTTCTTCGGCCGCCAGTTGCCGCCCAAGACGGTGCTGCTGACCTTCGACGACGGCCCGCATCCGCGCTACACCGACGAGATCCTGGAGATCCTCAAGCGCTACCAGGCGCCGGCCGTGTTCTTCGAGCTGGGCCGCAACCTCGGCAGCGTGGACGCCAGCGGCAAGATCAAGCCGGGTCCCGGCAGCGAAGTCGCCAAGCGCGTGCTCGCCGCCGGCCATCCGATCGCGAACCACAGCTTCAGCCACGGCGTGATGTCGAAGTTCGAGCTCGACAAGGTGCGCCAGGAAGCGAGCTCGACCGAGGCGCTGCTCGACGCCGCCGGCCGCGACGGCCAGGCGCTGTTCCGCTTCCCCTACGGCGCGCGCAACGACGCCGCGCTGGGCGCGATCGAGGCGCTCAAGCTGCGCTCGATGATGTGGAACGTCGACTCGCTGGACTGGTCCGACCCCATCCCCAAGTCCATCGCCGCGCGCGTGCTGGGCGAGCTCGGCAAGCAGCAGCGCGGCATCGTGCTCTTCCATGACATCCACGCGCGCACCGTCGAGGCGCTGCCGCTGGTGCTCGACCAGCTCAAGGCGGAAGGCTACAAGTTCGCGGCCTGGAAGGACGGCAAGATCGTCGCGGCCGACACGCCCGCCGCGGACGCGACGCCGCCGGAACTCGCCGGCGCCAACCTCTATCGCGACAGCGTCGCGCTCGTGATCGGCATCGACCAGTACAAGGCCTGGCCGCGCCTGCAGCACGCCGTGCGCGACGCCCGCGCGATCCAGGAGACCTTGCAGACGCAATTCGGCTTCCGGCCGGAGAACGTCACCACGCTGACCGACGGCGACGCCACGCGCGCCAACATCCTGCGCGCGCTCAACGGCATGGCGCGCAAGGGCGGCGACGGCAGGCTCAGGCGCGACGACCGCGTGTTCGTCTTCTTCGCCGGCCACGGCAGCACGCGCAGGCTACCGAGCGGGCGCGACGTCGGCTACATCATCCCGGTCGACGCCGGCACCGACGACCTGCAGACCGACGCGATCGCGATGCCGCAGCTGCAGGAGCTCAGCGAAGCGCTGCCCGCCAAGCATGCCTTCTTCGTGATCGATGCCTGCTACTCGGGCCTGGGCCTGACGCGCGGCGGCGCGCCGGGCGGCAGCTCGAACTTCGTGCGCGACAACGCGCGCCGGCTGGGCCGCCAGATGATGACGGCCGGCGGCGCCGACCAGCAGGTCGCCGACGACGGGCCGGGCGGGCACTCGGTCTTCACCTGGACGCTGCTGCAGGCGCTGTCCGGCAAGGCCGACCTGAACGGCGACGGCCTCATCACCGCGACCGA
Source organism: uncultured Burkholderiales bacterium (assembly GCA_966211105.1). Classification (GTDB taxonomy): domain Bacteria; phylum Pseudomonadota; class Gammaproteobacteria; order Burkholderiales; family Burkholderiaceae_C; genus Roseateles. The sequence continues at coordinate 23,792 of CBIHMU010000030.1, read as the reverse complement.
GCTGGCCGCCTACGTCGCACCGGCGGTGTCGGCGATCGCGCACCAGACGCCGGCCTTCGGCAGCCTGCCGGGCAGCGAGGGCGGGGAGTTCATCTTCGAGCTCGCGTCCGCGCAGGAGCAGGCGCTCAGCGGCGACAGCAACCAGCTCGACCTCAAGACCAGCGCGCTGGCCAAGCAGGCGGACGATGCCCGCAACGCGCAACTGCAACCGGTGGCGCAGGCCTCCGCGCCGACCGGCGCCGCGCCCGGATCGCCCGCGGCCAGCGCCACCTCGGTGCAGGTCACGCTGAAGGGCCTGGACGGCACGGACACGGCGATCGCCACCAGCGCCGCGCCGGCGCCGACCAGCGCGCGCATCGCCGCGCAGCGCGCCAACGACCGCGGCCTGCAGCTCTACAAGGAGCGCCGCTACGACGAGGCCGAGGCCGCGTTCACCGAAGCGCTCAAGCTGCAGCCCAGGTTCGCGCTGGCGGCCAACAACCTGGGCTTCATCTACTACAAGCGCGACAAGCCGGCCGAGGCCGCGCGCTGGTACCGCAAGGCGATCGAGATGGACGGCAGCCGCGCGCTGGCGCACCTGAACCTGGGCGACGCGCTGCTGCGCGCGGGCGACGACGCGGGCGCGCAGGCGGCGTACCAGGCCTTCATCGAGCTCTCGCCGAAGCACGCGCGGGCCGCGGAACTCAAGGCCTGGATCGAGCGTCCGGACAGCGCGAAGAAGCCGGAACCGCCGCGCTGATGGGGGATCCCGGCCGCCGCGTGCGCGGCCGGGAAGACAGGCGGCGCCGTCATCGGGCGGGCGTTGGGAAGCGCCGACGGCAGGCGGGTTGTCCCTGATGCGAGGGGCGTTCCGCTTGCTGCTTAATCCGGCCTTTCCCGATGCCCGACCCGTTCGGTCGACGACTGACTACCGCTTCGTTCGATGCTTCCCCTGGCCTCCGATGGCGTCGCACCGCGCCTGATCCGCGTGCATCAGATGGATCCCCTCGCCTGGGCGCCGCTGCTGGCGGCCAGCGAGAGCGAAGGGCGGCAGATGCTGCGCCGCCTGATGGACGAATGGCGCAGCGGCGCCAACCGCTACGAGCAGCCCGGCGAATCGCTGTGGGCCTGGGTGGCCACGAACGGGCAGGTCGTCGCGGTGGGCGGCCTCAACGTCGAGCCGCCGCCCGGACGTCCCGGCACCGGCCGCATGCGTCGCTTCTACGTGCATCCCGACTGGCGCGGCCACGGCCTGGCGAAGCGGCTCGTGAACGCGGTGCTCGCCAGCGCGCAGGGGCACTTCAGCCGCTTGCACGTCAACTGCGAGGAAGCGGCGTCCGCGACCTTCTGGACCCGCTGCGGCTTCGCGCCGATCGACGCGAAGCTCGAGCCCATCGAGCGTCCCGCCCGCTACACGCACGTGCGGCTGCTGCCGCAGTTCCAGGCGGCCTGAACGGATCGCCGGCTCAGGCCGTCTTCGGCGGCCAGTGGGCCGCGCACACCTCGGCGGCCTCCGGCAGCGCCTCGATGCGCTGCAGCAGCGCGAAGAATCCGGGGCGGTTCGCCTCCAGGTGTTTCCGCGACCCCGACCACTTCGACACGATCACCGCCATCGCATCGAGCGCGCCGGGCGTCGCGCCGCTGAGCCACGGCTGTCCGGGGAACATGTCCGCGAAGATCTCCCAGTGCTTGTACAGCCGGGCTTTCGTGCCCGCGATGATGGCCTCGCGGTCGTCGGGCCCGGTGCGCGTCGAGTAGCGCTCCGGGTAGTCGATGACGCTGATGCAGCTGTAGCAGTTGGCGGCGATGTAGACGAGGCCGCGCAGGATCTGGTCGCGCCGGCGATCGCCGTCGCCGAGCAGTTGCGCGGCCGGGAAGCGCAGGCCGAGGTGCATCAGGATGGCGCCGCTTTCCGTGAGCACGTCGCCGTCGGGCGTGTGCAGCGTGGGGATCTGCATCAGCGGGTTGAGCGCGCGCAGCGCGTCCTGCTCCGACGCGTTCTCCCACGAGGACGCATGCACCGTGCGGTAGGCCTGGCCACACCAGCGCAGGCCGATCTCGACGATCGCGGAGCCGGAGCCCCGCGTGCCGTAGAGGACGTAGCCGGCATCGGACGCGGCGTCGGGCGTCGGGTTGGCAGCCGGGCTGGAAGGCGAAGGGGAGGCGGTCATCACGTTCTCCGCAAAAGGGGTGCGGAGAGTGTAGGAGCGCCGCCAGGCGCGCGATCAGCGCTCGAAGAACCGCATCCGTTCGTCGTCCGCCGGATGCGAGTTGAACGCGATGCGCAGCAGCTCGCCGGCGCCGGCCTTGGCCCGCTCGCCGACATCGCGGCCGAGGCCCCGCGGCTCGGACGCGCGTTCCGCCCGGCCCTGCGCGGACCGCTTCGAACGCCACTCGCCGAGGCGCTCGAACAGCACCCGCATCGCGCGCGGCGACCGGCCGCTGTCGACGAGCAGGCGCTTGGCCTGCGCGTCCGCCGCGCGTTCGAAGTCGCGCGAATAGCTCGCCTGCATCAGCACCGCCGGCGCACCCGCGAGCAGGCTCGAGAAGTCGCCGATCGCCACGCCCAGCAAGCCGCCCATCAGGCTCGCCCGCATCGTCAGGCGCAGGCCGTGCTGCTCCCGCACATGGCCCAGTTCATGCGCCAGCACGCCGAGCACCGCGTCGGGTTCGTCGCCGAGCAGCCGCAGCAGCTCGTCGGTGATCACGATGTGCCCGCCCGGCAGCGCGAACGCATTCGGTCCGAAGGTCTGACCGGCGTCGCGGAAGTGCAGCTCGTAGGGCGTGGCCTCCGCCGGTTGACTCGCCACCATCGCGGCGAAGCGCTCGCGCCACTGCTGCTGCTCGCGCGCCGACGTCGTGCTCGGCTTCAACAGCAGGCGGTCGATCTGGTCCAGCGCGCCGTCGCCGATCGACTGCTCGATGGCCGCAGGCAGGTGGCGCGCGATCACGTCCGCGGCGGCGGGCACGCCCCAGTGCCAGGTCATGCCGCCGACGGCCACGACCGCGACCAGCGCCACGATCGAATGCTTCCAGCTGGAGAACCATCGCACCGCGAGTCCGCCGCCCAGTCCTCGACCCTGCGTGGAGGCGTCGGCCCAGGCGTCCCAGTCGGAGGCGTCCTTGGCCATCAGTACGCCGCCATCGGGCAGCTGCGCCTGCCGCTGTCCGTGACGCGTGCGCTCCGGCCATTGCACCTGGCGGATCGGATAGCGGCGCTCGACGCCCGCGAGGTCCTGGTCGTGGACGACCAACTGCTCGCGTTCCAGCCAGAGCCGGACCGGCCGCGCGCGGGCGCTGCGGCCGTCGAACCAGTCCGCCTGCAGCGTCGCGGCGGCTGCCGCGGCCTCCGCGGTGTGCGCGCCCTCCGACACGCCCGGTGCGTCCGGCATCACAGGCCCATGTCGATGCCGAAGAAGTCGCCCGCCAGGTCGCCCGCGGCGTCCTGCGAGGCGCTCTCCTGGCCGGCCACCCAGGTCTCGGGATCGCCGTCCATCGTCAGGCTCACGGCCTCCAGGCGCAGGCGCGCGGTGTGCACCGCGGCGAACGGCCGGTACAGGCCCAGCGTCACCGCCGTCAGCAGCCAGTTCTTCAGCGTGAGCTTCGCCAGCGCGCCGAAGCGCAGCTGGCTGGTGAAGGACAGGTCGTCGGTCGTCGTGCGGTTCCAGACCAGGTTCTGGAAGCGCGCCGTGAAGAACGGTCCGACGAGCGCGAAGAGCAGCAGGTAGGTCAGGCCGAACGACACGAAGGTCGAGATCATGATCACGACCTGGGACTTGCTCAAGCTGCTCGCCCCCACGATGCCCATGGCCAGCAGCATCCCGGCCAGCAGCACGAGCAGGCCGAGGCCGGCCGCCTTGAGGCACAGCCAGTACACGCTGCCGGCGCCCAGGCGCAGCTCGCCCTGTTGCGCCGCGATGCGGTAGCCGTTGTGCTGGTAGCGTTTCGCGGCCGCCACGATCCACGGCACGACCAGCGCCATGACGATCACGGTCAGCACCACCAGCTGCTCGACGAGGCCGAACCGCGGCTTGCCGTTGACCAGCAGCCCGGCCGGCCCGCCGATCACCTGCGCCGTGAGGGCCACGCCGGACAGGATCCAGACCGGCAGCGCCGGCGCATAGGCGCCCTTGAGCGAGCCGGCGAAACCGAATCTCAAGCCGCGCCAGCCGGTGTTGCCCAGCCGGAACTGCATGCCGGCGCGCCACAGCGCCGGCCAGATCGCGGCCATCACGCCGAAGGCCACCAGCCCCGCCAGCGGCGAGAAATGCCCCGCCGCCGAGTACGTGCCCATCAGCACCAGCAGCAGCAGGTGGCCGCGGAACATCTTCCACGGGTCGCCGTGGAAGGACAGCGCGTGGCCGTCGATCAGCGTGTTGGCGTAGAAATAGCGGATGCGCCGCGCCTTCGCGAACGGCCAGTACAGGCTGGCCGTGACGATTGTCAACAGCAGGTTGACGATCCAGATCCGGAAGTACTCGCTGCCCGATCCGGTGAACTGGATCTCGAGCTTGCGCTTGCGATATTCCGACAACGGCCATCCGGTCAAACCGCCGGTCGCCGCCCCCTCCTCGTGCTGCTGCATGGATTCCCTCTCTCTGTGGTGTGGGGACCGGTCTCCTGGGGATCCGGTCCGTCTCTTGGGCGCACCGCTTGCCTGATGCGCCTCGTCGGCCCCTCGGCCGCGACCCCGCATTCGGGCGGGGCGGGCGGGAGTGTGCGTCACCGGCGCAAGGGACGGCAATACACCCAAATGAGGGCTGCGCCACTGTCGCGTCCGGGAGTCAGTCTGCGGAGTCGACTCGCTAGAATCCCCTGACACCATGAAGCTCATCGGATCCCTCACCAGCCCCTACGTCCGCAAGGTCCGCGTCGTCATGGCGGAAAAGAAGCTCGACTACCAGTTCGAGCTGGAGGACGTCTGGGGCAGCGACAACATCCTCAAGGTCAACCCGCTCGGCAAGGTGCCGTGCCTGGTGATGGAGGGGCAGGATTCGATCACCGGCGCGGTGTTCGATTCGCGCGTCATCGTCGAGTACGTCGACACGCTGTCGCCGGTCGGCCGCCTGATCCCCGAGCGCGGCCGCGAGCGCTGCGAGGTGCGCACCTGGGAGGCGCTGGCCGACGGCCTGATCGATGCCTGCATCGCGGCGCGCCTGGAGCACACCTGGTCCGGCCGCGCGCCGGGGGAACGCAGCGAAGCCTGGGTGGAACGTCAGATGAACAAGGTCCTGGCCTCGCTGCAGGCCATGGCCAACGGGCTGGGCGAGAAGAACTGGTGCTCCGGCAACCACTTCACGCTGGCCGACATCGCGCTCGGCTGCGCGCTCGGCTACCTGGACTTCCGCTTCGCCCAGATCGACTGGCGCGCGGCGCACCCCAACCTCGCGAAGCACTTCGACAAGCTCATGACGCGTCAGAGCTTCCAGGACACGCTGCCGCCCGCGAACGCCTGATGCGGCGCGCGGCCCTCAACTGGGCCCACAATGGCCCGGTCCGGCGGGGTTCGATCCAGACCCTCGCTGTCCTGACATACCGTTGACGGATCCCGGGAGGATTGGATGGGTGTGAAGCGAGCGTTGGCGCCGATCGGGCGCTTTTTCGGTGGCGTGTGGTGGTTCCTGAACGGCACGCGGCGCGTGGTGTTCACGCTGCTGTTCTGGCTGATCGTGATCGGCCTGATCTGGGCGGCGGTGCGCGGCGGCAAGCCGCTGCAGGACAAGACGACGCTCGTGCTGGACATCCGCGGCGATGTCGTCGAGCAGTTCTCCGGGTCGCCGCGCGACCAGGCGATCGCGCAGATCAAGGGCGAGGCGCGCGCCCAGACGCGCCTGCGCGACATCCTGCGCGCGCTGGACGCGGCGGCCAAGGACGATCACATCGTGCAGGTCGTGCTCAACCTCGACCAGATGGGCAGCGCCACGCCTGCCGCGCTGCATGAGATCGAAGCCGCGCTGACCCGCTTCAAGGCCAGCAAGAAGCCGGTGGTCGCCGCCGGACTGGCCTTCGACCAGCGCTCGTACTACCTGGCGGCGCAAGCCACCGAGGTCTACGTCCACCCGATGGGCGGCGTGATGATCGAAGGCTACGGCCGCTATCGCAACTACTACAAGGACGCGCTGGACCGCGTGGGCATCTCGCCCAACGTGCTGCGTGTCGGCACCTACAAGAACGCGGTCGAGCCCTACTTCGCCAACGGGCCGTCGCCCGCGACGATGGAAGCCGACGCCTATCTGTACGACGAGCTGTGGGCCCGTTACCAGACCGGTGTCGAGACGGCGCGCAAGCTTCCCAAGGGATCCATCCAGCGCGCGATCGACGAGCTGCCGGAGCGCCTGAAGGCCGTGGGCGGCGATCCCGGCAAATTCGTGCTGGCCGAGAAGCTGGTCGACGGCCTGAAGACCGAGGACGAGGTCGAGGCGCTGCTCGAGAAGCGCGGCGCCAAGGACGAGAAGCGCCTGCGCCAGATCGGCCTGGGCGCCTATGTCGCGCAGCTGCCGCCCAAGCTGCCCAAGCCCGAGGGGCAGGTCGGCGTGATCGTGGCCGAGGGCGAGATCGTCGACGGCAGCGCCGGGCCGGGCAAGATCGGCGGCGAGTCGATGTCCAGGCTGATCCGCCAGGCGCGCGAGGACGAGAAGATCAAGGCCGTCGTGCTTCGCGTGAATTCACCGGGGGGCAGCGCCTTCGCCTCCGAGCTGGTGCGCCGCGAGCTGGAACTGACGCGCGCGGTCGGCAAGCCGGTCGTCGTGTCGATGGGCGGCGTGGCGGCCTCGGGCGGGTACTGGATCTCGATGTCGTCGGACGAGGTGATCGCCGACGCATCGACGATCACCGGCTCGATCGGCGTGTTCGGCATGCTGCCCACCGGCGAGAAGCTGCTGGACAAGCTCTCGATCCACACCGGCGGCTACACGACGACCTGGCTGGCCAACGGCTACGACCCGCGGCGTCCGCTGGATCCGCGGATGGCGCAGGTGGTGCAGTCGTCCATCGAGCACATCTACGCCGACTTCACCGGCAAGGCGGCGCAGGCGCGCAAGAAGTCGCCGCAGCAGATCGACGCCGTCGGCCAAGGCCGCGTGTGGACGGGCTCGCAGGCGCTGGAGCGCGGGCTGGTCGACAGAACCGGCCTGCTGGCCGACGCGATCGCCAGCGCGGCCAAGCGCGCCAAGCTCGGCGACGATCCGACGGTGCGTTACGTCGAGCCCGACCGCAGCACCTTCGACCGGCTGCTGTCGAGCATGGGCGACGCCGCGGCGCCGTCGCTGCGCGGCATGGTCATGCATGCGTTGGGCGGCATTCCGGCGGTGCCGGCACCGCTGCGCGAGGCGCAGGTCGACATCACCTGGCTGGCCGAGCAGGCCGAGGCCGGTCCGGCGGGCTCGAAGCCGCCGGTGCGCGCGATCGTGCACTGCCTCTGTACCGCGCCCTAGCTATACTTCCTCGGATGGCGCCGATTTGTCCGGCTTGCGGGCGCCCAAGAAATGCAGCTAAAGAGGGACACCCGATCCACGGATCGAGACCCGGTGTTCCGCTTCAAGCAGCGGCGCCGGGTTTTGTTTTTTGAGGTGTTCCATGGGATCTGTCGGTGACGTCACACCGCAGCGCTTGTTGTTCGAGGAGCCGCTGGCCTTGCGCAGCGGCGCCCGCATCGGCGGGTATGAACTGATGGTCGAGACCTACGGCCGGCTCAACGAGGACAAGTCCAACGCGGTGCTGGTGTGCCACGCCTTGAACGCCAGCCACCACGTGGCCGGCACGCACGCCGGCGTCGAGAAGAGCGAAGGCTGGTGGGACAACCTGGTCGGCCCGGGCAAACCGCTGGACACCGACCGGTTCTTCGTCATCGGCATCAACAACCTGGGTTCGTGCTTCGGCTCCACGGGGCCGATGCATCTGAATCCGGACACCGGCCGCGTGTACGGCAAGGACTTCCCGGTCGTCACCGTGCAGGACTGGGTCGATGCGCAGGCGCGTGTGCTGGACCGCTTCGGCATCCAGAAGCTGGCGGCGGTGCTCGGCGGCTCGCTGGGCGGCATGCAGGCGCTGGACTGGACGCTGCGCTACCCGCAGCGGATGCGCCACTGCATCGCGGTGGCGACGGCGCCCAACCTGTCGGCGCAGAACATCGCGTTCAACGAGGTCGCCCGCCGGGCCATCATCACCGACCCTGAGTTCCACGACGGCTTCTTCTACGAGCACGGCGTGGTGCCGCGCCGCGGGCTGCGGGTGGCGCGGATGATCGGCCACATCACCTACCTGAGCGACGACGTGATGGAGGAGAAGTTCGGCCGCCAGATGCGTTCGGCGGAGCTGGGCTATTCGACCTCGGACATCGAGTTCCAGATCGAGAGCTACCTGCGCTACCAGGGCGACAAGTTCAGCGAGTACTTCGACGCCAACACCTACCTGCTGATCACGCGGGCGCTGGACTACTTCGATCCGGCGCGCGAGCACGGCGGCGACCTGAGCCGCACCTTCGCCAGCGCGCTGTGCAAGTTCCTGGTGGTGAGCTTCACGACCGACTGGCGCTTCTCGCCGGCGCGTTCGCGCGAGATCGTCAAGGCGCTGCTCGACAACCGGCGCGACGTGTCCTACGCCGAGATCGACGCGCCGCACGGCCACGACGCCTTCCTGCTCGAGGACCCGCGGTATCACGGCGTGCTGCGCGCCTATTTCGACCGCGTCGCGAAGGAGCATGAGAAGCCGCTGCCGGGCGGTGCTTCCGCGCCGGTGTCTCACCGTCTCCAGGGAGTGGCGGTATGAGTGATCGCGCGGTGATGGACATGATCGCGGAGCTGGTCCCGCCGGGCTCCCGCGTGCTCGACCTGGGCTGCGGCACCGGCGAGCTGCTGGCGCACCTGCAGGCCACGAAGGGCTGCACCGGCTACGGGGTCGAGCTGGACGATGCGAACGTGCTCGCCTGCGCGCAGCGCGGCGTGAACGTGATCCAGCTCAACCTGGAAGAAGGGCTGGCGATCTTCGAGGACCAGAGCTTCGACGTCGTGCTGCAGCTGGAGACGCTGCAGAACCTGCGCAACACCGAGGCGATGCTGCGCGAGACGGCGCGCGTCGGCCGGATGGGGGTGGTGAGCTTCCCCAACTTCGCGCATTGGCCGAACCGCCTGCAGATCCTCGCGGGACGCATGCCGGTGACGCGGGTGCTGCCGTACCAGTGGTACGACACGCCCAACATCCGCGTCGGCACCTACGCCGACTTCCAGATCCTGGCGCGCAAATGCGGGCTGCGGGTGCTGGACAGCTTCGGCGTGCAGGGGGGCCGACAGGTGCGCGTGATGCCGAACCTGATGGCCAGCATGGCGGTGTTCAAGTTCGACCGGGACTGAGCGTGGGCGACCCGGGCGTCGCGCTCAATCCTCGTAACGTCCGAGGCGCACCATCGTCTGTCCGCTGAGACCGGCGCGGCGCGAAGGCATGATCAGCACGCACGCGTCGTGCGGCGTGAGCCAGCGCCGACCGCCGTCCTCGGCCAGCGGCGTGCCGGCCTTGGGGACCACCTTCAGGTGGTGCGTCGGCATCAGGAAGCGGAAGGCCGGCGTCACCGCGGTCACGCCCTCGCCGACGCGCACCAGCCGCTGCCGCGCGGGCGCCGGCACGCGCAGCTGCGCGTCCGCCCACGCCGCGTCGACCATCGCCAGGTGGCGCAGGAAGCGCACCGTGACGTCCTGCGCCATGTCCGCGCTCTCAGGCTCCCAGTGCGAGCCGCATTCGACCAGCACCGCCTGCCGGTCGCTGGCCGGATCGGCGAAACCGCCCCGGTCGATCAGCCGCAGGCCCGCCGCATGGCCGGTGTCGACCAGCAAGGTCTCCGGCTGACCCAGCGCGTGCGCCAGCGGCACGCTCTTGTCCGTCATGCCGCAGATCGTCAGCGCCGGCGCGCCCGCCTCCTGCATCGAGTGCAGGTCCAGCAGCACGTCCGCCGCGTCGACGAAGGGCGCCAGCGCGCGCGCCCGCCGCAGTTCCACCGAGTCGCGCGCACCGCGCAGCACCGCGTCGTCCCAGATCCGGTTCATGTCCTCGTCGACGCAGCGCGACGAGAACGGCTCCGACACGTCGAAGCGCCGGAAGGCCTCGACGTTGGCGAAGGCCAGGATCAGCCGGCCCCGCAGGGGCTTCACGCCTTGGCTCAAGAGCCTGTCCAGCGCGATCGCGCCGCACAGCTCGTTGCCGTGCGTCAGCGCGACGATCATCGCCGTCGGCCCGGGCCGGCCGGCGTCCAGCACGTGGACGAATTCGACGTCGGTCCCGGTGCCGCGCCGCCAGCGCTCGATCGCCGGCGGCAGGAGCCGGACTTCCGGATTGAAGGGCGGGAAGCTCTCAAGCAGGGCGGGCGTCATCGTCGTCGAAACGTGGGGGTCGTCCACGGCGGGTGGACCGTCCGGGCGATCCTACACTCCGGCCCCATGAAGACTCTCACCGGCCATGATGGCCTCCCGCTGCACTGGCGGGAATGGGGCGCCGACCTGTCGCTGCCCACCCGCGGCACCGTGCTGATCGTCCACGGCCTGGGCGAACATATCGGCCGCTACGAAGCCGTCGCCGGGCGCCTGAACGACTGGGGCTGGCATGTCGCCGGCTTCGACCAGCGCGGGCACGGCGCCTCCGGCGGCCCGCGCGGCGACATCCCGAAGCACGACAGCCTGCTGCTCGATCTGGCCGCCACCATCGACTGCCTGCGCGCCGACGATCGCAAGGGACGGGGGCCGCTGATCCTGCTCGGCCACTCGATGGGCGGCGCCGTCGCGGCCCGCTTCGTCGCCGGCGCCCTGGAGAACGCCCAGTGGTCGCGGCCGGTCGACGGGCTCGTGCTCAGCTCCCCGGCGCTGGATCCGGGGCTGTCCGCCTTCCAGCGCGGCCTGCTCGGCGCGACGCTGCCGCTGGTGCCGCACCTGGCCGTCGGCAATGGGCTGAATCCGGCCTGGATCTCTCGCAGCGCGGACGTGGTCCAGGCCTACAAGGCCGATCCGCTGGTGCACAACCGCATCACCCCGACGCTGGCGCGGATGATCGCCAGATTCGGTGCCGAGACGCTGCCGCTGGTGCCGCGCTGGACCACGCCGACGCTGCTGATGTGGGCCGGCGCCGACCGGTGCGTCGCCCCGGCCGGCAGCGCCGCGTTCGCCGCGGCGGCGGCCGCGGGCGGGGCGGTGCAGGCCGTGCCCTTCCCGGGCCTGTCCCACGAGATCTTCAACGAACCTGAGCGCGAACAGGTCTTCGCCCGGCTGCGCGCCTGGCTGGGCACACGCTCCTAGAATCGACCGATCCACCGGATTCCCCACCCGGACCCGGTTTCGTCACTTTCCGCCCGGACCGGCCGCCCCGCGCGACCCCGGACCCAGCCATGGCGGCCCACCGGCCGCGCAGGAGACCCGCATGAACGCACGTGACCCGTCGTTGCCGCTGCAGACCGATGAAATCAGCGCCCTGGGCGCCTTCGCCGAGAAGGTCTGGGACCAGGAGATCGTCCCCGCGCTGACCGACTACATCGCCATCCCCGCCAAGAGCCCGATGTTCGATGCCGACTGGCAGGCCAACGGCTACATCGAGCGCGTCGTCCGCGACGCCGCCCAGTGGGTGGAAAGCAAGAAGATCCCCGGCCTGAAGCTGGAGGTCATCCGCCAGGAAGGCCGCACGCCGGTCATCTTCTTCGAGCTGCCGTCGACCAAGGCGGAGAGCGCCGACACCGTGGTCCTTTACGGCCACCTGGACAAGCAGCCCGAGTTCAACGGCTGGCGCGCCGACCTCGGTCCGTGGACGCCGAAGTACGAGGACGGCAAGCTCTACGGCCGCGGCGGCGCCGACGACGGCTACGCGATCTACGCCTCCATCACCGCGCTGCTGGCGCTGGACCAGCAGGGCATCCCGCGCCCGCGCTGCGTCGGCCTGATCGAGGCCTGCGAGGAGTCCGGCTCCTACGACCTGCCGGCCTACATCGACCTGCTCCGGCCGCGCCTGGGCAATGTCTCGCTGGTGGTCTGCCTGGACTCCGGCGCCGGCGACTACGACCGCCTCTGGATGACGACCTCGCTGCGCGGCATGGTCTCCGGCGTGCTCAAGGTCGAGGTGCTGACCGAAGGCATCCACTCCGGCGACGCGTCGGGTGTGGTGCCGTCCTCGTTCCGCATCCTGCGCCAGGTGCTGGACCGGCTGGAGGATTCCAAGACCGGCCGCCTGCTGCCCGACTCCTTCCATTGCGACATCCCCGGCGTGCGCTTCGAGCAGGCGCAGGCGACCGCCGCGATCCTGAAGGAAGAGGTCTACAAGCGCCTGCCCTGGGCTTGCGGCGCCGACGGCGGGCCGGTCCTGCCGGTGACCTCCGACCCGGTCGAGGTGCTGCTCAACCGCACCTGGCGGCCGACGCTGTCGGTGACCGGCGTGGACGGTTTCCCCGAGCTGAAGAGCGCCGGCAACGTGCTGCGCCCGTACACCGCCTTCAAGCTGTCGCTGCGCCTGCCCCCGCTGATCGACGGCAACGAGGCCGCGCTCAAGCTCAAGGCGCTGCTCGAGGACAACGCGCCGTACAACGCCAAGGTCAGTTTCGTGCCGGACGGTCGCGCCGGCGCCTACGGTGCCACCGGCTGGAATACGCCGGAGCTGTCGCCGTGGCTGAGCCAGGTGCTGGACGACGCCAGCCAGGCCCACTTCGGCCAGCCGGTCGGCTACATCGGCCAGGGCGGCACCATCCCGCTGATGAGCATGCTGCAGAAGGGCTTCCCGGCCGCGCAGATGATGGTCTGCGGCGTGCTGGGCCCCAAGAGCAACGCCCACGGCCCCAACGAGTTCCTGCACGTGCCCTACGGCAAGCGCCTGACCGCCGCGGTGGCGCAGGTGATCGCGGCGCACCCCTGAACGCCGCGGACCCGGTCGGCGGCCCGCTGGCTCGGTGGGTCGCGCAGGTCCGCTGATCGACGCACAGCAGAGGCGGCCCGCGGCGACGCGGCGTCCGCCCGGAGGAGACGGGATGGATCAGGTCAAGGCGATGCGGGTCTTCACCCGCGTGATCGACGAGGGCAGCCTCGCCGGCGCGGCGCGGGCCATGGACCTGGCGCCCGCCGTGGTCACGCGGCTGGTGGCGGATCTGGAGGAGCACCTCGGCGCGCGGCTGCTCAACCGCACCACGCGGCGGCTGTCGCTGACCGACGTCGGCGAGGGCTACCTGGAACGCTGCCGCCGCATCCTCAGCGACATCGAGGAGGCGGAGGCGCTGGCGTCCGCGGCGACCAACGAGCCGCGCGGCACGCTGCGCGTGCTGATCCCGCCGGCCATCGCGATCCATCAGCTGGCGCGGCACATGGCGCGCTTCCATGCGCTGTACCCGCTGGTCAGCGTCGAACTGGTCGCGCCCGGTCCCGTCGACACGCTCGACGAAAGCTTCGACATCACCGTCATCTCGACCCGCAGTCCGCTGCAGGGCGACTTCATCGCCCGCAAGCTGGCCCGCACCGAGGTGATCCTGTGCGCGTCGCCCGAGTACCTGGGCCGGCGCGGCAAGCCGCAGCATCCCTCCGACCTCAAGCAGCACGACGTCATGCTGCCGCCCATCCACGAGCTGACCCGCGGCGTGACCTTCGAGCGCTGTGGCGCGGACGGACTCACCACCGAGAGCTTCTTCGCGATCCCCAGCCGGCCGGTGATGACCACCTCCTCGGTCGACACCAAGTACGCCTGCGCGCTGCACGGGCTGGGCGTGGCCGGGCTGCCGTCCTTCGTCGTCGGCGACGCGCTGATGGAAGGCGCGCTGGAGCGCGTGCTGCCGCAGTGGCGCATCTACAGCTACCAGCTGTGGGCGGCGATGCCGACCCGCAAGTTCGTCCCGGCGCGCACCCGCGCCTTCATGGATTTCCTCGTCGAGATCTTCGGCGGGAAGGACGAGGATCCGTGGCTCACCGCGGCGGGCTGCCCGTCGTATCGGGCGGCTCAGGAATTCCTCGCCGCTCAGGCGGCTCAAGCGGCGAGGGCCGCGAAGGCGCCGGCCACGCCCGCCGAGGGCGACTGAGGCGGCGCGCGGCGCCCGGGCGTCGCTTCTGAGTCTGCGGGCGCCTTCGGGCGTCAGCGCAGGCTGAAGCCGACCTGCGTGTACTGCGGCTGCAGATCTTCGATGAGGCGCAGCAGCGGCGACAGCTCGATGTAGCGTGTCGCCGTCTTCACGACGTAGGCGTAGAAGCGCGGCAGGTCTTCCGCGTAGTGCGGTTTGCCGTCGCGGTGCTTGAGCCGGCAGAAGATGCCCATGATCTTCAGCTGCCGCTGCAGCACGGTCCATTCGAGCCGGCGCCAGAACAGGCCGAAGTCCAGCGCCATCTCATGCGGGTCTTCGCCGTTCGGGTCCAGGCCGAACAGGCCGGCGCGCCGGGCGCCTTCCCAGTAGCGCACCGCCCAGTCCAGCTCCTCGGCCTCTTCCCAGGAAATGAACGCGTCGCGCATCAGCGAGGCGATGTCGTAGGTGATGGGGCCCAGCACCGCGTCCTGGAAGTCGAGGATGCCGGGCGTGGCGAAGACCGCATCACCGCCGGCGGCGGCGACGTCGGCCGTGGCGGCGCCGGTCCCTGCCGGGCAGACCATCAGGTTGCGCGGCATGTAGTCGCGGTGCATCGGCACGCGCGGCTGCGCCAGGATATTGGCCGACAGCAGCGCCACCGTCCGGTCCCAGTAGCCGCGCTGCTTGTCGTTCCAGGTCTTGCCGTGGTGGGCCTGGACGCACCAGTCGACGAAGATCTGCAGCTCGCGGCGCACGAAAGCCTCGTCGAACGGCGGCAGCGCGCCCTCGGCACGGGCGGCCTCGCTGGTCTGCCAGCGCAGCAGCGCGGTCGTGGCATCGCGCATCAGCGCACGGGGTACTTCCGCGTCGCCCTCGCGCTGCGCGGCGAGCAAGGCGTCGAGGTAGGAGGCGGTGCCGAGGTCTTCCATCAGCGCGAAGCCGAGCCCGGCATCGTGCGCGAGCATCGTCGGCACATGCAGGCCGCGTTCCGCCATCAGCGCGCCGACCTGGACGAAGCTCGCCACCTGGTTGGGCGAGGCCGGGTCGTCCATCACGATCAGCGTGCCGCCGTGGGCGGTGGCGATGCGCAGGTAGCGGCGGAAGCCCGCATCGCTGCTGGCCGCGGCGAGCGTCTCCTCGCGCAGGCCGTGCGTCGCCACGAGCGGCGCCAGCCAGCGATGGAATCGGGCGGCGCGGTCGGCGTCGGGCCAGAGCGGGGACGCTGCGGGCAGGGCGTGCGGGGCGGAAGGGGTCATCGGCGGGGAAGCAGAAGGGCCGCTGCGCGAGCGGCCCCGGGGTCGGTGACAAGGCGCTCCGGCGGTCCTGCCGGCTCGCAAGCCTCGTGGATAATGATTCTACAAACCCCGGGCAGCGCGGCGCGATCGACGCGCGGCCGCCTGACCTCTGCAAGACGCTGCCCGCCCGATGCGCCCACCGGTTTCCCGTCCCCGCCCGATCTCGCTGGCGGCCGCCTTGGCGGTCGCCCTGCCTGGCTTCTCCGTCTTCTCCGCCCAGGCGCAGGAGTCCGCCGGCCAGCCGCTGACCCTCAAGTCGGTCAAGCAACTGCACCAGACCAAGCGCAAGGACGCCCGTCCCGCGCTGGCGCTGAGCGCCGACCGTATCAGCAGCGAGATGGACCAGACCTCCACCGCCGAGGGCGACGTCCAGCTGCGTTACGGCGGCATGCTGCTGAAGTCGAATACCCTGCGCTACGACTACCCGCAGGACCTCGCCACGGCCGAGGGCGAGGTCGAGCTGAGCCAGAACGGCGCCGTGCTGCGCGGCCCCAAGCTGGAGCTCTTCGTCGACAAGTTCGAAGGCCAGCTCCAGAGCCCGACCTACTTCTTCGCCGCGACCGGCGGCAGCGGCAGCGCCAAGGCGATCCACTTCCTCGGCGACCAGCGCATGCGCGCCGACGAGGCGACGTACTCGACCTGCCCGGTGTCGGAGAAGGGCGAGCAGGACGCCGCCGATGCCGCCAGCGGCCGAAAAGATGGAAAGGGCAAGCGCGACTGGGAACTGGTCACCAGCAGCCTCAACCTGGACTTCGACGCCGGCGAGGGGGTCGCGAAGGATGCCGTGGTCCGGTTCCTCGGCGTGCCCATCCTGGCCGCGCCGTCGCTGAGCTTCCCGCTCGGCGACCAGCCCAAGTCCGGCCTGCTGCCGCCCAACGTCAACATCGACAACCGCAGCGGCGTCGAGTACAGCCAGCCCTTCTACTGGAGCATCGCGCCCAACCGCGATGCGACGATCACGCCCTTCGTGATGACGCGCCGCGGCCCCGGGGTGGACACGCAGTTCCGCTACCTGGAGCCTGGCCACCGCGGCCAGATCGACTACGCGCTGCTGCCGCACGACCGGGTCACCGGCACCTCGCGCTGGGACCTGCGGCTGAACGCCGACGGCGACGTGACGCCGAACTGGACCTACAACGTCCATACCGAGCGCGTCTCCGACGACGACTACTGGAAGGACCTGCGCAGCCGCATGCTGACGCAGACGCCGCGCCTGCTGTCGACGGACCTGCGCACGCAGCGCGAGTTCAGTTTCAACTGGGGCGAGATGCAGACCTACGCGCGGGTCCAGAAATGGCAGCCGCTGCAGGTCGCGCAGATCGAGGACAAGTTCGCCTCGCCGTACCAGCGTTCGCCGCAGATCGGCGTGCGGCTGCAGACCGGCGCCGATGAATCGGTGCTGGCCGGCTACCTCCCGACCGGCCGCCGCGCGCGGCTGGAGGGGGGCCTCGAGGTGGAATACAACCGCTTCGACCTGCCTGGCGGCGCGCTGGACTCCCAGACGCAGACCGGCGAGCGGATCCACCTGCTCGGCCACGTGAGCCTGCCGTTCAGCGGCGCGGCCTGGTGGCTGATCCCGAAGATGTCGATCAACGCGGCGAGCTACAACCTCGACCAGCCGATCGACGCGGCCGGCCGGCGTTCGATCGGGCGCACCATCCCGACCTTCAGCGTCGACCATGGCTGGATCCTGGAGCGCAACACCTCGCTGTTCGGCCAGGCGATGCGCCAGACGCTCGAGCCGCGCCTGCTGTACGTCAACACGCCGTACCGCGACCAGAGCGCGATCCCCAACTTCGACGCGTCGCCGCGGGACTACAACTTCGATTCGGTCTTCGCCGAGAACCAGTTCTCCGGCGTGGACCGCGTCAACGACGCCAACATGCTGGCCTTCGGCGCGACCACGCGCTGGATCGAGGACGAGCGCGGCGAAGAGCAGTTGCGCCTGGGCATGGTCCAGCGCTACCTGTTCCGCAACCAGCAGATCACCCCCGACGGCTCGCCGCAGACCCACCGCCTGTCCGACGTGGTGCTGCTGGCCTCGGCGCACCTGAACCAGGCCTGGTGGACCGACAGCACGCTGCAGCTGAATTCCGCCGACGGCAAGGTCGAGCGGACCGTGCTGCGCCTGCGTTATTCCCCCGGGCCCTTCCGTACCGTCAGTGCGTCCTACCGCCTCGCCCGCGGGCAGAGCGAGCAGGTCGAGCTGGCATGGCAATGGCCGCTGTTCGGGCCGGATCGCAAGTCGGTCGCCGGCGGACCCGGTTGCGCCGGAGCCTGGTACGGCGCGGGCCGTCTGCAATACAGCATGCGCGACAAGCGCTTCACCGATTCCGTGATCGGCGCCGAGTACGACTCCGGCTGCTGGATCCTGCGCGTCGGCGCGGAACGCCAGGCCACCGGCCGCGCGGAAACCAACACCCGACTGATCCTCCAGCTGGAGCTGGTCGGCCTCTCGCCGCTGGGCTCCAATGCGCTGAAAGTGTTGAGAGACAATATCCCGGGTTACCGTTCGCTGAGCTCCGAGCGCTCGGCTTTTGGCACATATGACTGAACTGCGTTCGATGCGATATCTCCAGCCGGTGGCGGCCACCCTCCTGTCCCTGAGCGCCGCCCTGGCCGGCTCGGCATCTTCGGCGCAGACGACGCCCGCTCCAGCCCGTGCAGCCTCCGCCCCCGCGCCTGCCGCGGCGGCATCGGCGCCGGCCAATCGTCCGGTCGTCGAGCAGCGGCAGCTCAAGCCGGGCGACTACATCGCGGCGATCGTCAACACCGACATCGTGGCGGCGTCGGAAGTGATCCAGCGCACCGAGCGGGCGCGCGACGAAGCCCGCCAGCGCGGCCAGACCGTCACCAACGAGCTGCTGCACAAGCAGGCCCTGGACAGCCTGATCGACGAGCGCGTCATCGTGACCTACGCCCGTGAGAACGGCCCGCGCGTGGACGAGCCGGAGCTGGATCGCGTCGTCGCGAACGTCGCGACGCAGAACAAGCTGACGATGCCCGAGCTGCGCCAGCGTCTGGCCGCGGAAGGCATCGACTTCAAGCGTTTCCGCGAGAACCTGCGCGACCAGATGCTGAGCGAGCGCGTCCGCGAGCGCGAGGTGCAGGGCCGCATCCGCATCACCGACGGCGACATCGACAAGTACCTGGAGGAGCGCCAGGCGGCGCTGCAGGGGCGCGCGCAGCTGAACATCGCGCAGATCCTGGTGCCGGTGCCTGAAGGCTCGAGCCTCGCGGTGGTCGCCGAGCGCAAGGCGCGCGCCGACGCCGCGCTCGCCCGCATCAAGGCCGGCGAGGATTTCGCCAAGGTCGCCCGCGAAGTGTCGGAAGACGCGAACAAGAGCCGCGGCGGCGAGATCGGCCTGCGCGCCGCCGACAAGCTGCCCGATGTCTTCGTCGAGGCCGTCAAGGGCCTGAAGGACGGTGAAGTGCGACCTGAGCCGCTGCGCTCCGAGGCCGGTTTCCACGTGCTGAAGCTGATCGAGCGCCAGACCGGGAAGGCCTCGATCAACGTGGTCGTGCAGACGCATGCACGCCACATCCTGCTGCGTCCGTCCGAGCAGTTGAGCCCCGAGCAGGCGACCCGCCGGCTGGTCGAGTTCAAGCGCGCGATCGAGTCCAAGCGCGCCACCTTCGAGCAACTGGCCCGCGCCAACTCGGAAGACGGCAGCGCGCAGGAAGGCGGCGACCTGGGCTGGGTCTCGCCGGGCGGCTTCGTGCCCGAGTTCGAGCAGGCCATGGACACGCTGCCGATCAACGGCATCTCGGATCCGGTACCGTCGCGTTTCGGCATCCACCTGATCCAGGTGATGGAACGCCGCGACGTGGTCCTCGACACGAAGCAACTGCGCGAGCAGGCCCGCAATGCGCTGCGCGAGCGCAAGTACGACGACGCCTACAACGACTGGATGAAGGAAATACGCGCCCGCGCCTTCATCGAGACGCGCGAGTGGCTGGACTGACCGGCCGGGACTGAGTTCATGGGACATGTCGCGCGCAAGCGCTTCGGCCAGCACTTCCTGACCGACCGGGCGATCATCGACGGCATCGTCGACGCGATCGCCCCCGGCGAGGATCAGGCCATGGTCGAGATCGGCCCGGGCCTGGGCGCGTTGACGCTGCCGCTGCTGCAGCGGATGCCGGCCTCGAGCCGGCCGCTGACCGTCATCGAGCTGGACCGCGACCTCGCCGCCCGCATGCGCAAGCGCGGCGATGTGACGGTCATCGAGGCCGACGTGCTGAAGGTCGACTTCGCTGCGCTGGCTGCAGAACGCGGCCGCAAGCTGAAGGTGGTCGGGAATCTGCCGTACAACATCTCGTCGCCGATCCTCTTCCACCTGCTGGGCGTCGTGGACCATGTGGTCGACCAGACCTTCATGCTGCAGAAGGAGGTTGTCGACCGCATGGCCGCCAAGCCCGGGGGCAAGGACTTCGGTCGGTTGAGCGTCATGCTGCAGTGGCGCTACGACGTCGAGGCGCTGTTCGACGTGCCGCCGGAAGCCTTCGATCCGCCGCCGCGGGTCGATTCGGCGATCGTGCGCATGGTGCCGCTGTCGGCGCCGGCGAAGATCGACGAGGCGCTGCTGAGCGAACTGGTCGCATCGGCCTTCTCGCAGCGCCGCAAGCTGCTGCGGCATTCGCTCGGGAAGTGGCTCGAGGCCCGCGGTTTCCAGGGTGAGTTCGACCTGCAGCGCCGCGCCGAGGAAGTGCCGGTGGACGAGTTCGTCGCGCTGGCGCTCGCCGTCCAGGGCTGAGCCAAACAAAAAGGCCTTCCGTCGCCGGAAGGCCTTCTGCATCGGACCCGAGGGTCCCGCGTGCTTCAACTGTGTGTTCTAGCGGCTATCGCGCTGGCTGCCGGTCATGCGGCGCTGAGCCACATGGACGTGTCGAACGCGCTGCACATCATCGGCATGTTCATGCCGAAGTTCGGATTCGGATTCGCCTTGGTGCTCTTGAGCACCGGCTTCGCTTCTGGGGCCACCTCAGTCGCCCGCTCCCATGACCCTTGTTCTTGGGAGCGGGCTACTGAAAAGAATAGAAGCACCGGAATGAGACCTTCCGCTCGGCCCAGAAATCGGCCGCCTCGCGGAAGACGTCGAGCAACTGCTCGCGCGCCTCACGATCGAACTTCGCATGGTCCGGCAACTGGTCCAGCACCACGACGAAACCTGGTTGCGTGCCCGACTTGTGGACCAGATTGGTCATGCAGTCGTACAGGGCTTCCATGTTCTTGCCGAAGTGCGCCGGAAACAGGAAATTGCTGGCAATCAATTCCAGCACGTCCTGTTTGGTCTCCGCTGGAGACAGGTCGGCGTACAGGAAGTGTTGGCCGGCGTCCTGCGCGGCCTGCATCAAGTCCTCGACCCGGTAGGCTCTGATCGCCTGCACGATGTTGGGACGGACTGTCTGCAAAAGCATTGTCGCGTTCCTCCTAGATGGGGGTTCCGAGTTCATGTCAAACCCGTGCCGTGGCCCCCGATTGCAAGCTGCTGGGCGTCTGCGATCGTCGGTGGCGTGGGCGGGGTCAGAGAGGGTTAACCCTGAACTCTGAAACCGAGATGGTACAGAAACGGGGCCGAATGCTCAAGCCGGGGGCGACCAGAATGCCCTAAAAAGCGGCAATGTTGGCGTGCGCACACATCCGGGATGCGCCTAGCGGTGCGTAGCCGTCATCCCGGAGAAATCGACTGGTGAGCCGCTACAAACTTTTTCTATAGGCCGGGCCGCAGGTCGGGTTTAAAGGCCCTTCGGCAGCCCTTCGGAAGCCCTTCGGGCGCCCTGGGGAGGGGCGCCCAGGACTGGGCATCGAACATGGTTCGGTCGGATCCGACCCCCTCAGCGGGCGGCGTTCGCGTCCGCGACGGTCAGCGCCGTCATGTTCACGATGCGGCGCACGGTGGCCGACGGGGTCAGCACATGCACCGGCTTGGCCGCGCCGAGCAGCACCGGCCCGATCGCGATGCCGCCACCGGCCGCCGTCTTCAGCAGGTTGTAGCTGATGTTGGCGGCGTCGATGTTGGGCATGACCAGCAGGTTGGCTTCGCCGGTCAGCGTGCTGTTGGAGACCAGCTGTTCGCGGTAGTGCGGGTCGAGCGCCGCGTCGCCGTGCATCTCGCCGTCGGCTTCCAGCCAGGGCGCCTGCTCCTTGATCAAGGCCAGCGCGTCGCGCATCTTGACGGCGGAGGGGCAGTTGCTCGACCCGAAATTGCTGTGCGACAGCAGCGCCGCCTTCGGGCGCAGGCCGAAGCGCATCATTTCCTCGGCCGCCATCTGCGTGATCTCGGCGATCTGCTCGGCGGTCGGGTCGTAGTTGACATGCGTGTCGACCAGCATGACCTGGCGGCCCGGCAGGATGAGGCCGTTCATGCAGGCGAAGGTCTTCACGCCGGGGCGCTTGCCGATGACCTGGTCGATGTACTGCAGGTGCATCGCGGTGTTGCTCCACGTGCCACAGAGCATCCCGTCGACTTCCCCCTTGTGCAGCATCATGGCGCCGATCAGCGTCAGGCGGCGGCGCATCTCGATCTTGGCGAGCTGCTGGGTCACGCCCTTGCGCTCGGTCATCGCGAGGTAGGTCTGCCAGTAGTCGCGGTAGCGGTGGTCGAACTCGGTGTTCACCACGTCGTAGTCGCGACCCTCCTGCAGGCGCAGGCCGAAGCGCTCGCAGCGCTGCGCGATGACTTCGGGACGGCCGATCAGCGTCGGGCGGGCGATGCCCTCGTCGATGACGATCTGCACCGCGCGCAGCACCCGTTCCTCTTCGCCCTCCGCGTAGGCCACGCGCTTGTGCTTGGCCTTCTTCGCGATCTGGAAGATCGGCTTCATCGTCGTGCCGGACGCGTAGACGAAGCTCTGCAGCTTCTCCAGGTAGGCCGGCATGTCGGCGATCGGGCGCAGCGCCACGCCCGAGGCCTCCGCCGCCAGCGCGACCGCCGGGGCGATCTTCATCATCAGGCGCGGGTCGAAGGGCTTGGGGATCAGGTACTCGGGGCCGAAGCTCAGGTTCGCGCCGGCGTAGGCCGCGGCGACGACTTCGCTCTGCTCCGCCTGCGCGAGCTCGGCGATGGCGAGGACGGCGGCGATCTCCATCTCGTCGTTGATCGTCGTCGCGCCGCAGTCCAGGGCGCCGCGGAAGATGTACGGGAAGCACAGGACGTTGTTGACCTGGTTCGGATAGTCCGTCCGGCCCGTGGCCATCAGCGCGTCGCCGCGGATCGCGTGGACGTCCTCCGGCTGGATCTCCGGATTCGGATTGGCCAGCGCGAAGATGATGGGCCGCGCCGCCATCGAGGCGACCATGTCCTGCTTGAGCACGCCGCCCGCCGACAGGCCCAGGAAGATGTCCGCGCCGGCGATCACGTCGCGCAGGCTGCGCTGTTCCGTGGGCTGGGCGTAGACGGCCTTGTCCGGGTCCATCAGTTCGGTGCGGCCTTCGTAGACCACGCCGGCCAGGTCGGTCACCCAGATGTTCTCGCGCGGCAGGCCCAGCTTGACGAGCAGGTTCAGGCAGGCGAGGGCGGCCGCGCCGGCGCCCGAGGTCACCAGCTTCACCGACTTGATGTCCTTGCCGGCGACCTTCAGGCCGTTGAGCAGGCCGGCGGCGACCACGATGGCGGTGCCGTGCTGGTCGTCGTGGAAGACGGGGATCTTCATCCGCTTGCGCAGCTCGCGCTCGACGTAGAAGCAGTCCGGCGCCTTGATGTCCTCGAGGTTGATGCCGCCGAAGGTGGGCTCCAGCGCGGCGATCACGTCGACCAGCTTGTCGAGGTCGTGCTTCTCGTCGATCTCGAGGTCGAAGACGTCGATGCCGGCGAATTTCTTGAACAGGACGCCCTTGCCTTCCATCACCGGCTTGGAAGCCAGCGGGCCGATGTCGCCCAGGCCCAGCACGGCGGTGCCGTTGGAGATCACCGCGACCAGGTTGCCGCGCGAGGTGTAGCGGAACGCGTTGGCGGGGTCGGCGACGATCTCCTCGCACGCGGCCGCCACGCCCGGCGAGTACGCCAGGGCCAGGTCACGCTGGTTGATCAGCTGCTTGGTGGCCGCGATGGCGATCTTCCCGGGGGTCGGGAACTCGTGGTACTCGAGAGCGGCCTGGCGCAACTGCGCACGTTTTTCTTCGGACGTGGACATGGGGGACTCTTCTGGTTGAAACCGGTCCGCCGTCGTGGGCCGGGTCGGCGATTGTAGGAGTCCGCCCCGACGGCGGCAGTGCGGACTATGCGTATGCTGCATGTCGGCAGGGCCGCAGGCACATACGCGAAACTGCGCATCGCCACGGGCTTCGCGCGCGCCATACTGCCTGCCCCGCACGCGCGCGACCCGCTCGCCACGGCACGTCCGGGCGATCCTTTCAAGCGCCTTTCACGTGGCGTTCACACGCTGCATCGACACGCCGCATTCACGCTCCTCGTTCCTCGTTCCTCGTTCCACGATCAAAGTTCCGACCTTCCGTCGATCTCCGCTTGCCTGCTCCGACCCTCATGCGGCCCGCCGCCCCCTTCCCCCCGATGGCACCG
>CBIHMU010000029.1:0-63951 GCA_966211105.1 uncultured Burkholderiales bacterium | reverse complement strand
CTCTGCGCACGCGCGGGCAGGCTGACGCTGGCGCCGAAGGCAGCACCCAGGGTGGCACCGAAGGTGCTCGCCGCAGTCAGGACGGAAGCGCGCTTCAGGAGCGCGCGGCGGGCGGGATCGTGAGGCAGAAAATTCATGGCGACGAGGCGGGCAGATGCCGTTCCCGCCCTGGCGGCACCGGCTTGAGGCGCAGCGCCCAGCACACGCCGCCGATCAGCAGCGCCACCCCGGCCACGCCCATCAGCGGCGGCCACGCGCCGCGGTGCCACTGCGCATAGGCGAGCGCGGCCAGCGTCTCGAAGACGATCAGCTGTCCGACCAGGGCCGTGGGCAGGCGCTGGCTGGCCTCGTTCCAGCACAGCGTGCCCAGCCAGGATGCGAACAGCCCGACGGCCGTCATCAGTCCGACGTAGGGCCACAGCCGCGGCCCGGCCGGGAAGTCGAAGCCGGCGGGCAGCAGCGGCAGGCCGGTGCCGTCGGCGATCGCGAGGACGAGGAAGGCCAGCACCGCCATCGGCAGCGTCACCAGCCCCTGGGCGGTGGCCCAGGCGCGGGGGCCGCGATCGGCATGCGCGCGCAGCCAGTCGGCGTTGCGGATCGGGTACCAGGTCCAGCAGGCCAGCGCGATCAGCGCCAATCCCGCGCCCTGCAGATAACGCCCCAGCGCCTGGGGCGCGACGGCGGCCTGCTCGACCTGGTTGACCAGGCCGATGCCCAGCGCGATCAGCAGCAGCGCCGGCGCCAGGTCGCGCCAGCGGTAGTGCCCGTCGCGGACGCGGTTGCGGCGGTTGGCGCAGATCGCGATGACGACGGGCAAGGTGCCGATGATCATCGTCGGCAAGGGCCCGCCCGCGCGCTGGATGGCGGCGGCCAGGGTCAGGTAGTAAAGGAAGTTGCCGATGGCGCTCAGCTTCACGGCGGCGGTCCAGTCGGCACGGGTGAGCCGTTTCAGCTCCCGCCAGTCGATGCCTGCCAGCGGCACGGCGAGCAGACCGAACGCGAGGTAGCGGCCGGCCATCAGCAGGGCGGCCGGGTACTCCGGCAGCAGCAGGGGCGTGACGAACACCAGGCCCCACATCAGGCCGGCGGCAAGCGCGAACAGGAATCCAGACAGCATGCGACGCAGTGTCGCCCCGCGTCAGGGCCGGCGTCTTGTACCGAGTTGCTGCTGGTAGCGCGCCGGTGTGACGCCGTAGCGGCGCGCGAAGCCGCGCGTCAGGTGCGCCTGGTCCGTGAGCCCGACCGCGGCCGCGACCTGCGCGGGCGCATGGCCGGCGGCGAGCTGCCGCTTGGCTTCGTTGAGCCGCAGCGCCATCAGCGCCTGCTGCGGCGTCGCATGGTGCTGCGCCTTGAAGCTGCGCAGGAAGTGGAACGGGCTCAGCCCGGCGACGGCCGCCAGTCGCGCCGTGTCCAGCGATTCGTCGAGGTGCGCCCGCATGTGCTCGATCACCGCCGCGAATCGTGGCGCGGCGCCGTCGGGGCGGACCGGCGCGCGATGCGCGTGCCGGCTCAGTCCCTGGACCAGGTCGAGCAGGGCGCTGTCGAAGGCCAGCGGTTCCCGCGCGCGCCACAGTGCCGCGATCAGCGCGGCGGCGCGCGCAGCGGCCTGCGCGTCGTGCGCGACCGCGGCGTCGAAGCGCCAGGCCGGACCGCCGTACAGCTCGGCCAGCAGCGCCTCGTCGAGGTAGACCATCCGGTAGCCCCAGGCGTCGGACGTGGCGGCCTCGCCGGTGTGGATGTCCTCCGGGTTCATGAGCATCAGCGTCGCGCGCGGGGCAAGGTGCTCGCCGCCGCGCCAGCGGAAGCGCCCGACGCCGTCGGTGATCGCGCCCAGGCCGTAGGCCTCGTGCGTGTGCGGCTCGAAGCTGTGGCGCAGGATGTGGGCGTGGTACAGCTCGACGCCCGTGCGATGCGCGGGGCGGCGGTACTGGGCCTGATCCTCGGGATGTTCGAACGCCGTGGGCATGGGGCCGAGTCTATGCGCGCACTCGCGCCAGGCCCCGCACGGCCCCGTCGCGGTTTCGGAAGTCCGTGGCCGGTGCAGCTCAGCTCAGCTCAGAGCAGCCCGGGCGTCATCCCGGTCCATCGCTTGAACGAACGACGGAAGTTGCTCTTGTCCGTGAAGCCGAGCGAGCGCGCCACGGCGTCGCCGCGCTGGCCGCGCAGCAGCATCAGGTAAAGCGCCGCGTGCGCGCGCACCTGGTCCAGCTGGGCCTGGTGATGCGTGCCCAGCTGGGCGAGCTGCCGCTTCAGCGTCGCCGGACTCACGCCGAAACGCTGGGCGCTGCGCTCCAGCGACGGATCGCCGCCGACTTCGGCCATCAGGTGGTCGTAGAGCGCCGCGAGCTGGCCGCGGCATGCGGCGTCGGGATCCGCGCCTTGCGCCAAGGCGCCAGCCGCCAGGGCAGGACGGCCGGGGACCGCCGCGGGCCAGGGGTCGGTCGCGGCCGACAGCGGCAGGCGCATCGCGTCGACCTGGCAGCCGAAATGCAGATCGGTGCCGAGGTAGGCCGCGTGCTGCGAGAGCTCGCGCGGGCGCGTCCGGTTGAAGCTGAAGGTCCACGGCAGCGCCCGCCCGCCGCCCAGCCATTGCGCCATCGCGACGACCGCGCTCATCTGCATGTCCACGAGCAGCGGCTGCAGGCTGGCCGGCGCGCCGCAGGACTCGGTCCAGACCAGCAGCAGTTCGTCCGGGGTCTCGACCAGGCGCGGCGTCAGCAGTGGCGACAGTCGCGCGGGCCAGTCGCACAGCACGCGCAAGGCCTGCCGCAGGTCGCCGGCCTGCTGCAACGCCTGGCTCGCGAGCCCGTAATGCCCCGGCAGGCTCAACTGGCCGACGACGAAACCGACATCGCGGGCCAGCGGCTGCAAGGCGGCCAGCATCGACAGCAATTGCCGGGGAGAGAGCGCCTGCCCCGGCACGACACCGCAACGACCGAGCCACTCCTGCGACTCAAACCCGCGGCTGCGGGCGAATTCGGCCAGCAGCGCGCCCTGGTAGGCCCAGGGAATGAACGCGCGATCCGCGCCGTGATGGGCTGCGGCGCTGGCCGGCAGGGTCCGGCGCAGCGCCGCCAGGGCGTCATCGGGCGCCGCCGGCACGCCGGCGCCGATGCGCGCGTCGGCCCGGTCGACACTCACCGCAGCCGCTCCAGCAGGCGCAGCAGCTGGGCTTCTGCGTCCTCGTGGGGATCCAGCGAGGCGCTGGCCATGCACGCACTCAGCCGCGCCCGCGTGCGGCCGTCGGCGCACGGGTGGACATGCGACGACAGCGCCGCCAGCAGATCGCCCGGCAAGGCCGAATCGGCGTCCGGCAGCAGCGCCACGAAGCGGTCGGCCGCATAGCGGCACAGCAGATCGCCGCCGCGCAGCTGGAGCAGCAGCAGCGGGCCGGTCGCCTGCAGCAGCCGGTCGGCCTCGGCCAGGCCGCGCTGGCGCGCGAGCGCGGCCAGGTCCTGCCAGCCGAGCATCACCAGCATCGTGCCCGTGCCTGTGCCCGTGCCCTTCCCCGCGCCTGTCCCCGCGCCGATGCCGGTCGTCGATCCCGTCACCGCGCCCGGCCGTGCCAGGTCTTGCTGCCGACGGATCTGATCCAGGAGATAGGCGCCGTCGCCGAGTTGCGTCAGGCCGTCGATCTGGGCGTGTTCGCGATAGCCCCGTTCGCGCCCGGCGCGCAGCGCGTTCAGCGCCAGCTGTTCCTGGCGCCACAGGTGCAGGCCGAAGGTCAGGCCCGTCATGCCGACCACGTGGAAGGTCGACTCCATGCCCATCAGCAGCGTGAACTCGCGCGGGAACTTCCAGAATTCGTCCATCAGATCGGCCCAGCCGCCCAGCAGCATCCCCGACAGGCCCAGGCAGAGCCAGGTCGTGACACGGCCGGCGGGCCGGCTCGCGCGCAGCTGCACGAGCCACAAGGCCAGCATCGCGACGATCGAGGTCTCGCTGAGGATGTCGATCCAGCGCCAGATCGACGTCGGCTTGGCAACGGCCCAGTAACCGAAGGCCCAGGTGACGACGGCCATCGCGAGCAGCAGCGCGTGGCCGAAATGACGCGAGCCCGCGACCGGTGCGAGCAGCAACGGCGGGCGAGGGAGAACGACTTTCATGGCGCGCGATGCTAGGCAGCGCGTGTGACAACGGGGGTCGCACGGCGCGGCCGGCACAGCGGGAACGGGGGCGTCTGATGCGGGGCCGCCACAAGGGGGTCGGAACGGCTCACCGACGGCGGTGCGGCGGAGCCGCCCGCACGTCGCGGTGGCGAGAATCCCGCGCTGTCACGGACCCGCCACCCGCGCTTCCTAAGGTGCGCCCCATCCGTGACTCACCGATCCCCGACCATGCGCACGTCTCCCCGCCCCACCCTGCTTGCCCTCTGCCTGTCCAGCCTGTTCGCCGCCGCACCGGCGCTGGCGCAGCAGGCCGGCGATCGCAGGATTGACGCCAGGCCGGGAACGAAGTCGGAAGCGCAGGGCGATCCCAAGAGCGATCCCAAGAGCGATCCCAAGAGCGATTCCAGGAAGGACGCCAAGGACGCGGCATCGGCAGCCCGGCAGCTTGAGACCGTCGTCACCGTCGGCCAGGCCGCGGCGCTGCGCTCGGCGCTCGACAAGCAGGCGGCCGCCACGGGCGTCGTCAACGTCGTGCACGCCGACGGCATCGGCCAACTGCCCGACAACAACGCCGCCGAGGCGCTGGCCCGCATGCCGGGCGTGTCGGTGGAACGCGACCAGGGCGAAGGCCGCTTCATCCGCGTCCGCGGCCTGGGCCCGGACTACAACGCCGTGAACATCAACGGCGCGCTGACGCCGGCCTCCGAATCCGACCGCCGCGCGCCCGGCCTGGACCTGGTGCCGGCCGGTCTGATCCGCTCGCTCGAAGTGCAGAAGACGCTCACCCCGGACCAGGACGCCAACTCGCTCGGCGGCACGGTGACCGTGCGCACGCTGAGCGCCTTCGACCAGCCGGGTCGACTCTTCACGATGGAGATCGGCGGCAACCACGACGCCAACGCGAGCAAGACCAAGCCGCGCGGCTCGGTGGCCTTCGCCGACCGCTTCGCCGGCGGCACGCTCGGCGTGGCGGTGGCGCTGTCCGGCGACCAGCGCCGCTTCGCCAGCGACAACGTCGAGACCGGCGGCGACTGGGACGGCGACAAGCTCAACAGCTTCGAGCTGCGCCGCTACACGATCACCCGCGAGCGCGTCGGCGCCGCGCTGAACCTCGACTTCAAGCCGGACGACGCGTCGCTCTTCTACCTGCGCAGCTTCACCAGCAAGTTCACCGACCAGGAAACCCGCCAGTCGATCGCCGTCGAGTTCGACGAGGCGCAAGCGCCCGGCGAAACGGGCGACGGCACCGTCAGCCGCGGCCTGAAGGCGCGCAAGGAGATCAACAAGTCCGGCGCGGTGGTGCTCGGCACCGAGCTGTCGCGCGGCGACTGGAAGTTCTGGGCCGAGGCCGGCGCGGGCCGCGCCAGCGAGAACAAGCCCGACACGCTGGCCTCGTCCTCGTTCACGGCGGACTTTTCCGGCCTCGGCTACACCGACACCGTCAAGCCGATGCCGACGGCCGTCTCCGGCCTGGACGACCCGTCGCGGTACGCGTTCAACAAGGCCAAGATCGAGCGGAGCAACGCCACCGATCGCGTGCGCCACCTCAAGGCGGACGTGCAGCGCGAGTTCGATCTCGGCGGCTGGGACCTCGACCTCAAGACCGGCGTGAAGGCGACGCGCCGCGACAAGGACAACGAGCAGGAGACCGACGCGCCCAGCGCCAAGGTGCTGAAGAAGGCGCCGTACAGCCTCACCAACGCGCAGCTGGGGCTGGGCAACTTCGTCGGCGGCGGATCGGTCGACTACCCGTGGACCTCGTTCGGTCCCGGCATCGACGTCGGCAAGCTGCAAGGCCTGTACGGCGGCTACGACCTGAACGCGTTCCGCGACGCGGTCGATTCGACGGTCAACGACTACGGCATGAAGGAGCGCACCGACGCCGGCTATTTGCAGGCGACGCTGGAGAACGGCGGCACGCAATGGCTGGTCGGCGTGCGCCACGAACGGGTGCGCTTCACCGCAAACGGCACCGCGTGGAAGGACGGCGCGCTGAGTCCGGTGCATGCGCAGACGCGCTCGCGGCATTGGCTGCCGGCGGTGCTGCTGCGCCAGAAGCTCAACGAGGGGCTGGTGCTGCGCGCGGCGCTGACGCATTCGGTGGTGCGTCCCGCTTTCGGCCAGCTGAGCCCCGGCGTGACCGTCGACGGCGACGAGGCGACCCTCGGCAATCCCCTGCTCAAGCCGCTGCGCGCGCGCAACCTGGACCTGGGCCTGGAGCAGCGCCTGGGCCGCGATGGCGCGATGTCGGCCTACGTGTTCCACAAGAAGATCCGCGACTTCGCGTTCCAGACCGACCTGGCGGGCACGCCGGGCTGGGAGGACTTCAGCCATGTCGAGGCCTTCGCCAACGGCGGCGACGCGACGGTGCGCGGCGTGGAGCTCGCCTGGAGCCAGGCGCTCAGCACCCTGCCCGCCCCGTGGAACGGTCTGGTGATCGGGGCGAACGGGAGCTTCGTGAAGTCGCGGGCCACGATCGGCGGCTACGACGGCGGCCGCTTGGTCAGCCGTCGCATCGCGCTGCCGAGCCAGTCCGACCGCAGCGTCAACCTGAGCCTGGGCTGGGAATCGCCGGCCTTCGGCGCGCGCATCGCG
The DNA here is from genome assembly GCA_966211105.1 of uncultured Burkholderiales bacterium. Lineage (GTDB taxonomy): Bacteria > Pseudomonadota > Gammaproteobacteria > Burkholderiales > Burkholderiaceae_C > Roseateles. Next base: position 57,247 of record CBIHMU010000029.1, on the reverse strand, counting down.
CTGAACCACAAGTCGCCCTACCTGCTCGAGGTCGGCGACGTCCTGGACGCGGCGCAGGACCGCAAGGTCGACACGCAGAACCAGATCGACGCGTCGATGCGGGTGCAGCTCACGAAGCAGCTGCAGCTCCAGGTCGAGGCACTGAACCTGGGCAACGAGCGCTACTACGTCTATCAGGGCAGCAAGGCCTTCAACACCCAGTACGAGCAGTACGGCCGCGCCTACAAGCTCAGCCTGAAGCTGGCGATGTTCTGAGACGGCGGCACGGGATGACAACGATGAAGAAGACGATGAGCGCAATCGCGCTGGCGGCGGCGATGTCTGCTGCGATGTCTGCCGCGATGCCGGCCGCGATCGCGGTGGCGGGCGGGGCCGCACAGGCCATCACTGCGGCCGCGGCGCCCGTGGCGACGCCGGCGACGGTGCTCGAACTCGGCAGGGGCGGCCTGCGCCTGCTCGACGACCAGGGCCGGCTGCTGGACGAATTCGGCGTCCGGGCCAAGCGCTGGGACCGCCGCCAACTGGCGGACGGAACGACCGTCGCGCTGCTGCAGGATGCCGACTCGGGCGCGCTGCGCCTGATCGAGGTCCGCGACCGCCGGCTGCGTGAACGGGCGCACTGGACTGGTCCGGCCTTCGATGTCGAGGCCGTCTGCCTGTACCTGGAACCTCGGCAGCAGACGCTGCAGGCGTTCCTGCTGGGCAGCGACGGCTTGGCCGAGCAGTGGTTGCTGACGGCGCCAGGCCAGGTCCAGGTCCAGGACAACGGCACCGGCATGGGCACGGGCACGGGCACGGGCACGGGCACGGGCACGGGCACGGGCAAAAGCATGGGCAAGGCGCTCGGCAAGGGCCAGGTGTTGCGTCAGCTCGCGACGGTGCCCGATGCCAAGGGCTGCACCGTGCGGGACGACGAAGCGGCGCTGTACGTCGCCGAGGCAGGCGTCGGCCTGTGGGCCTTCGTCGCGGATGCGGAACGCGCCGGGCGCGAACTGGTCGCGCCCGGACTGGCGCCGCAGGACGTGGCGCTCTGGCTGGAAGCCCGCGCGGCGCAGCCGCGTCCGGTGATCCCCGTCGCCGTGCCCTCGGCGCAGACCGAGCCGGTGCGCGGCGGCGGCGACGCCGCGGACGACCCGGCGATCTGGGTGCATCCGACACGGCCGGCCCGCAGCCGCATCCTCGGCACCGACAAGAAGCGCGGCCTCGCGGTCTACGACCTGCAGGGCCGCGAGACGCAGTTCCTCTCGGTCGGCCGGGTCAACAACGTCGACCTGCGCCAGCGACTGCGCTACGACGGCCGGGCATGGGACCTCGCGGTCGCGACGCAGCGCGACCAGCGCAGCGTGCTGCTCTTCGGCATCGACGGCGCGGGCAAGGTGTCGGCGCTCGCCGAGCTGCCGACCGGCCTCGACGAGGTCTACGGCCTCTGCAGCGCACGCAATCCGGCGGGCGGGCTGGATGTGTTCGTCAATGACAAGGATGGCCGTCTGCTGCAGTTGCGCGTGACGCGCAAGTCCGGCACGTGGTCGTCGTCGACGGTGGCGTCGATGAAGCTGGCGACGCAGCCGGAGGGCTGCGTGGCGGACGAGCCCGGCCGTCAGCTCTTCGTCGGCGAGGAGAAACGCGGCCTGTGGCGCGTGGCGCTGGATGCGGAGGGCCGGCTCGGCGATGCCGCCCTCATCCTGCCGGTGGGCGACGTGCTGCATGCGGACGTCGAAGGCATGGCGGTGCACCGGAGCCCGGCCGGCGCCTGGCTGGTGGTGTCCTCGCAGGGCAACGACAGCTACGTCGTGCTCGACGCGGACGCGCCGCACGCGGTCAAGGGGCGTTTCCGCGTCGGATTGAATGCTGCGCGCGGCATCGACGCGGCGTCGGAGACGGACGGGCTGGACGTGACATCGGCCTCGCTGGGCGGCGAGTACGGCGAGGGACTGCTCGTGGTCCAGGACGGCCACAAGCGCTGGCCGATGGGCCGGCAGAACTTCAAGCTGGTGCCGTGGCGCGACGTGGTGAAGGCGATCGAGTTGCCGGCCAGGCCGGTGCGCTGAAACGTCCGCTCACCCTGAGCGCCGGCGACGGCTTGATCGCGCGGACACGAGGGCTGATGATCCGGGCCTTTTCAACCCGGGTCTCGGCCCTCGGTCTCACCGCGCATGTCCTCTGATCTCGTCGTCCGTCCGATCGCCCCCTCCGACCTCGCCGCCTGGCGGCCGCTCTGGGATGGCTACAACGCCTTCTACGGTCGCGCCGGCGAGAACGCCCTGCCCGAGGCGGTCACATCGACGCTCTGGTCGCGCTTCTTCGATGGGCACGAGCCCGTGCACGCCTTCGTCGCGGAACTCGACGACCGGCTGGTCGGCCTGACGCACTACCTCTTCCATCGCAGCACGTCGCGCGTCGAGGACACCTGCTACCTGCAGGACCTGTTCACCGCCGGGGATGTCCGTGGCCGAGGCGTCGGGCGCGCGCTGATCGCGGCTGTCACCGCCGCGGTGCAGGCGCGTGGCGGTCATCGCCTCTACTGGCAGACGCACACGACCAACGCCGCCGGCCGCGCGCTGTACGACCGCGTCGCGGAACACAAGGGGTTCATCGTCTACGGTCAGGAACTTTGATTTGCGAAGGGGCGTGCAGAGTCGATTAGCTGCAATCAAAGTGACAGCACTGGTGGGCTGTCCTTGTGCACGTTGGAATAATCCGTGGCCGCCTTGACGAATCGAAATAGCAGCCCCCAATACTCGGGACAAAGATCGATGCCAACTTGAAAGTTCTTCCCTGACACGGCGCATCGTGCATAGTATCCAAACATGTAGTAAGCCACATGCTCTTTGATTTGCCGAGACTCCACCAACAAGGCTATTTCTTCAAAGAAGGTTAGAAATTTTCGCTTTTTGTCCCAAATTTCTGGATCTATTAGTTTTTCGTCATCCGCATCCACCAAGCACAGCACTTCAAACAATTCAGCGTTATCAAAGAGTCGCCTATGCTGACTTAGAAAAAATTCCGTCCGCTTCAATTGAGCAGATATTTCCTTATCCTCAAGCTCTTTACGGCGCTGCTCATTTAGACGACGAAGCTCTTGATATATCTTCACTAGGCCAAAAACGCCGAATATGACTGCGGCAATGGCGCCAAGTGCTTGCCAGAATACTGCCCATTCCGACATCTGGTTGCAGATGTCTGTCCCCGGCGCACAAAATAGACGAATATCGCTCATTCAGGCAATCTCCGCGACGGAGTGAACTAGATAGCGCTTCACCTGCCCAGTCGAGCTAATGACTTCTGAAACGACGAATCGAAGCTTATCTGGCAGACCCAGTACATGCTTTCTCATCGAGTTGACAATCAGTTCCCGCATTTCCGCTTCGTTCGCATTCATCAAGCGAAACGAAATGACTCGCTTTTCTTCGTCCGAATATAGTCGCCCGAAGTCGCTGAGAACGTTGTAACGAGTGACGTTGCCGACTAGATGAAACTTTCTCGTCTTCTCTTCCCGCGTCGTCACAAAATCTAGCGTGTGCCGATTGAGCTGGAGGACATCACCGACACGCGGTCGCTCCAGGAAAATCTTTGCTTTTCGATCGTGCAGAATTGGCTTGTGCACATCGAACATGGCTGACTCAAGTGCGTCCGCCATTTCCGACTCGAAATAATCAGCAGTGCTCACAATCTTTTTGAGATTGCTTGATCTTGGTTCATAGGCCTTACCCACAGCTGCCGACCAACTGAACGCCAGATAATCCCAGAAGTTGTTTACAACTACTGTTGGGCCGAGTTGTGCAGCAACCGCAGCGGAGAATCTGACATCAATCTGCTCTTCGAAACATCCTTTTCGCGAAGAGTGAATTAACGTCTGAATCCCTGTTGCCGAATTAGCGCGAGAGCGAATTTCCTGTTCGTTTGCAAATGAATGCGCAACGATATTCAATGCACGAGCCAAGCCGTGGATCATATTGGCCGCGTCGTACATGTCGAGCAACCCTTCGTCCGCGAGGCCTCCCTCCACTCGAACGATAGCGCTCAACTCCTTTTCATTGGAATTCATCCCTCTCCCTTTGGGACGGCAATCTCTGTTGCCATTCAACTTAAAAAGTTATTGCTTAGCGCATCCGCCGGCGCAGATCCTGGCGCGCGCTTTCCGCGAGGTCGGTCCCGCGCGCGCCGCCTTCGGGGAAGGACGCCATGCCCGTCTGCAGTCGCACCTGCATCGTGGCGTCGCCCACGCCGTACGGGCCGTTGAGCGCGGTCGCCAGCCGATGCTGCACCAGGTGCGACTCGGGGATGCCGGCATCCAGCAGCAGCACCGCGAAGCTCGTCTCTCCCACCTGCAGGACCATGTCGGTCCCGCGCACCCGGCTGCGCAGACGACGGCCCACCGCCGTCATCAGCCCTTCCCGGGCCTCGAGCACGGCGGCGCGTTCCGCGGCGCCCTCGCCGTCCGCCGCCGAGCGGGCGCCGGTCGCGGTATCGGCCGCCGGCACCATCGGCTCGGCTTCCAGCCACAGCACCGACAGGTGACCGCCATAACGGCGGCACTGCGTCAGCTGGCGCGAAATCATGAGGCCGAACTCGGCCAGCGAGTCCACCCGCGGCACCCACAGCGCCGGCGTCTGCCGCGGCGGCTTCACGAGTCCGGCCCGCGCCTGCTCCATGGCGTCGGCGGGCGCTACGGCGGCGGTGGACGGGCTCATGCGCAACTGCTCCAGGCGGAAGACGGATCACGCCCGCGCGCCGTGATCGGCTGCCCGCAGGTGCGAATGATTCGGGGTGAGGACACGGCCCGCTGAAGCAGCCCGATCCATGCCGGCCTCCCTTGCCACATTGACCAAGCCGTGTCCTCATCTATCTAAAACGGATCCCCGACAAGGATCCCGACATCCGCTCACAAAAATCTTCTCAGTGGAAACCCTCGAATTGACGCCGGGAGCGGGTTGTTCGCGCCATCCGTCGCACCGAGCTCTGTAACAAGGTCATACGAGGCCGCTAGAGTTCCGCCCCATGAAGGACATCACCGAACTGCTGCAAGACGCCGGTCAGGGCGACCGGGCCGCCGCCGACCAGGTGGTGGCGCAGCTGTATGGCGACCTTCAGCGTCTGGCGCGCCAACGCATCCGCCAGGCAGGAGACCTGACCCTGCTGGACACGACGGCGCTGGTGCACGAGGCCTGGCTCCGGCTCGCCGGTTCGCAGGGGCAGACCTTCCCGGACCGCCGCCACTCCTGGCCTACGCGGCGCGGACGATGCGCCACGTGGTCATCGACCTGGTGCGCGCGCGCCAGGCCGAGCGCCGCGGCGGCGCCCAGCCCGACCTGACGCTGAACACCGCCGTCGTGGAAGGCACGCCCCAATCCGACGACCACATCCTGCGCGTGCACGAGGCGCTGGAGGAGTTGTCGACCATCGATCCGCGGCTGGCGCAGGTGGTCGAGATGCGCTACTTCGGCGGGCTGCTTGAGCAGGAAATCGCGGAAGCCCTCGGCGTCACCGAACGGACTGTCCAGCGGGACTGGCAGAAGGCGAGAATCCTGCTTTCGATGAGCCTCAAGGACTGACCCCCGCCGGGTCGGCGCCGCGGCCTTCGTCCTCACCTCGTCCTCATCGATACCCGACGCCCGCCCGATGGACGCACTCGATAAACAGCGCTGGATCGCGCTGAGTCCCCTGCTCGACGAACTCCTGGACCTGGAGGGGGACGCGCGCGCGCGCCGCCTGGCGGAGATCCGCGCCGGGGACCTCGCCATGGCCGAACACCTCGAGGCGCTGCTCGCGCGCGACGAGGCGCTGAACGAGGACCGGTTCCTCGAGCAGCCCGCCGCCGAGTCGCTGCAGGGGCCGGTCCCCTCGGCGCTGCCGCCGCTCGATTTCAGCGGCGAGTCGCTCGGTCCCTACGAGCTGGAGCGTGAGCTCGGCCAGGGCGGCATGGGCGCGGTGTGGCTCGCGAGCCGGGCCGACGGCCGTTTCGAAGGCCAGGTCGCGGTCAAGTTCCTGAAGTCCGGCCTGTTCGGCAAGGGCGACAGCGGTCGCTTCGAGCGCGAGGGCCAGATCCTCGCGCGGCTCTCGCATCCCCACATCGCGCGGCTGCTGGACGCGGGCGTGCACAACGGGCACCAGCCCTACCTGGTGCTGGAGTACGTCGACGGCCTGCCGATCGACCGCTACTGCCAGATCAACGCGCTGGACGTCGAGTCGCGCATCCAGCTCTTCCTCGACGTGCTGGCGGCGGTCGCGCATGCGCATTCGCGGCTGATCCTGCACCGCGACCTCAAGCCCAGCAACATCCTGGTCACACACGACGGCCAGGTGAAGCTGCTGGACTTCGGCATCGCCAAGCTGCTCGACGACGCCACGCTGTCGGGCGCGGCGACCGAACTCACGCAGCGCGCCGGCAGCGCCTTCACGCCGCAGTACGCGGCGCCGGAGCAGGTCCAGCAAGCCGACGTCACGACGGCGACCGACGTCTACGCGCTGGGCGTGCTGCTCTACCAGATGCTCGGCGGACGACATCCGACGGCGGACGACACGCAGACCCACCTGGACCGGCTGCGCGCGGTCGTGGAGCTCGTGCCCAAGCGGCTGTCGGACGTGGCGCGCGACCAGCTCGACCCCGTCATCGCGCGCCAGGCCAAGCTGCTGCGCGGCGACCTGGACACGATCGTCGGCAAGGCGCTGAAGAAGAAGCCGTCCGAGCGCTACGCCAACGCCGAATCGATGGCCGTCGACCTGCGGCACTGGCTGGCGCATGAACCGATCACGGCAAGACCCGACACCCGGTTCTACGTGCTGGGCCGTTTCGTGCGGCGGCATCGGTGGAGCGTGGCGGCCAGCAGCGTGGCCGTGCTGGCGATGGTGTCGCTGACCGGCGTCAGCGTGCTGCAGGCCAGGCGCGCGGAACGGGCGGAGCATCAGGCGCAGGAACGGCGGCAACAGGCCGAGGACCTGCTCAGCTACATGCTGGGCGAGTTCGCCGACAAGCTGCGGCCGGTCGGCCGGCTGGAGCTGCTCGACAGCGTAGGCAGCAAGGCGCTGAGCTACCTGGCGCAGGACCAGGACGCCACGCCGATGGAACGGCTGCAACGCGCCAAGGCGCTCACCGTCATCGGCGAGGTCCGCGTCTCCAAGCGCAACCTGAAGGAGGCGCTGGAGCCGCTGGTGGCCGCCCGCAAGCTGCTGGAAGGGCAGCCGCCCTCGGACGCCCTCACCGCCGAATGGCGCAAGGCGCAAGGCGCCGCTGCGTTCTGGGTCGGGCACGTCCATTACTACTCCCGGGAACTCGACAAGGCGACGCAGGCCTGGCTGGCCTACCGCGACGCCATCCAGGCATGGGTCGACGCGCAGCCGAAGAACCGCGAGGCGCTGGTCGAGCTCTCCTACGCCTACAACAGCTTGGGGACGGCCCGACTCGACAGCGCCGACCTGCGCGGCGCCACTGACTTCTTCCAGCGCTCGATCGACCTCAAGCGCGCTCGGGTCACGACCGGCGAGGCCGACAACGCCGCCAAGATGGACCTGGCGGACAGCCTCAGCTGGCTGGGCAGCGTGACGCTGTGGCGCGGCGACGCCCGCTCCGCTGAAGCCATGTTCTCCGAGGGCGCCGCATTGATCGCGGAAGTCCGCAGCAGTGCGCCCAACGACGGCGGGTGGTCCTATCGGGAAGCCGTCATGCGACGCTGGCGATCCGAGGCGCTGATCAAGCTCGGTCGCGCCAAGGAGTCGGTCGCCGAGGCGCGCACGTCGGTGGAGCTCCTGCGCAAGCTGCACGGACAGGACGCTTCGAACGTCCAGTGGTGGCTGAACCTGTTGCTCAGTGAGGCGACCGCGCTCGATTTCGAATGGCCGCAATTGAATCGGGTCGCGCGCATGGAGCAGACCGCGGCGCTGAAGGCCCAGATGGACGATTTCGCGAAGTCGAGACCCGAAACGAACAAGTCCCGGATCGTGGATCTCTGGGGAAGGTGGTCGGTCATTGCCGCACGCACACAGGCGGCGGACGGCGACGCGGCGACAGGCATCCGGATCCTCCAGGAGACGGCGGACGCGCAATCGACGCTCTTGTCTTCGCGCGCATCGGACATTCGATTCGTCCTCTTCTATGTCGACACGCGCCGTCGAATGATCGCCATGGCTCGGCGTCACGCGCTGCCCGTGCCGATGGCCGCTTGCCGGGAGATCGATGACATCACAATGAAGATGCCCACGGCAATAGGCGTTCATCTCCAGATCACGCAGGGCTGGGTTGAGGCTCAATCCTGCCTGGGGAGAGGAAGTCGAGACGACGTCCGGCGTGCGGCCGAATGGCTGGCAATGAGTCAATCCAACGATCCTTCTCCCTGACAATCAAACTGCTCAAGGAGAAAAATCATGGCTTACACCATCTATGTCGACGGGAAGATCAGTGCCGACGGCAATTTCGCCGATTGCACCTATTCACTGAACTATGACGGCTCCGATCCGATCCTGGGATCGGAATTGCACATTCCGGTCAATGCCGGTGAATGCGTCTTCACGCAGGGTGAGAACACGGAACTGTTGTTGATCGGCGCGACGTTCAAGACCATCGGTTCCACGCCCGGCATGAACGCCAGCAATTTCGCGCCGGCCAATGACGAGAACTCAGTCAGCTTCGTCATGCCGGCGAACACGATCACCAAGGGTGTCGTGCTCCTGTTCTCGACGCCCGGCGTCGTGGAGAACCTGTATCCCAGCAGCGACCCGCAGGTCATCAACGACCAGCCGACCTGCTGAGTCCTCAGGGCCGTCCGGCCCCCGGCGAGAGACTCGGGAGAGCCTCCTCCGCCATGACCCGTCCCAGCAGGGACGGGTTCACCCGGTCCATCACGCGCGCGTCGAGCGCGTACTCCTTCTGCTGCGTGTAGGCCACGCCCCCGATCCTGGGCTGACTGCCGGCCGCCTGCGGCCCGAGCATCCCGAACACCGGATAGACGCGCAGCCGCGCGATCAGCAGTCCCTGCGCCGAGTCCGCGAACACGGCCGTCTCCAGCACCCGCGTGCAGCCGCGCCGTTGCACTTCCGCCAGCAAGCCCTGCAGATTGCGCGGCACATCGGTCGCGGACACGGGCAGCACCATGTTGATCACCGGCAGTCCCGCAGCCACCAGCGGCTCGCGCGCCGCGAGGTTGAAGGCGCTGTTGGCCTCATCCCAGCGGCGGTTGGCGGCGGGCTGGCCCGCATCGAAGTTGCGGCCCTGGCCGAACAGCAGCACGCACGGCGCGCCGCTTGCCACGGAGGCTGGCGCGGGCGTCGGAGCGGACGCTGGCGTCTGCGCCTGCGCCTGCGACGGCCATGCGGCCACGGCGAAGGCGACGAGGGCGGCGCGCTCAAGCGCCTTCCGGATGTGCGATCTCGACATGGCGCGGATTGTGCGCTGCCCTGATCGCCGCAGAATGTCCGCTCCGCCTTGCAGGAGACAACGATGCGCAATTGGACGAGCCTGGGCCCCCTGTGCGCCACGACGGCGGCGGTGGTGGCGACCATCGCCCTCAGCGGCTGCGCGACGCCGGTGAAGGACGAACGGATGAGGACCGGCGTGACGACCAGCGCCGACGTGCAGCAGTATTACGGCACGCCGACGCGCGTCTGGCCGGAGGCCGACGGCGGCCGTACGCTGGAATACGCCACGCAGCCCTTCGGGCAGACCTGCTACATGGTCCGCCTGGATGCGCAGGACCGCCTCGTCGGCACGACGGACGCGCTGTCCGCGGCCAACCGCGCCCGCATCGTGCCGGGCCTGACGACCGACCAGGTCACGCGGATGCTCGGCCAGGAGCGCAAGCGCATCTTCTTCCGGCTCAGTGAGGAGGACGTCTGGGACTGGAATATTCCGCCAGAGATGAGCGGCTACCTGCTGCGCTTCAACGTCCACTTCAAGAACGGCGTGGTGGTGCGCACCTCGCAGAGCGTGGTCTATCCGGATCGGCGCTTCCTGTGGGATGACTGAGCCCGGATGGCGGGCGCCGTCGCGCCCGCCCGACAAGGTCGCAAGTTCAGGTCGGTCTTGCACGAAGACGAGTCATTGAATCGCACGCCCGTCTTGGAGACGATGGTCCATCGGCCCGCCCATTGGCAGGGCAACGAGAAAAGGACGCCTCCCATGACCGCCATCGAAATCCAACTGCCAGCGCTGCTCGCCCGCGAAGCAGCGCGCGCCGGGCTGCTCGCTCCAGACCGCATTGAGTCCATGCTTCGCAGACAACTCCACATCGAGGAGCTCCAAGCGTTCTTGAGGGAAGAGGAAGCGCTCGAAGAACTGGTCATGCAAGAGATTCAGGTGGAAGTCGATGCGGTCCGAGCAGACAGGCGAGCAGCAAAACGCAGTGCGGCTCGTGCTTGATACGAACGTCGTGGCCTCAGGTCTCATGTGGGAGGGCGCCACGGCGCGCCTGATCGCACTCACTTGCCATGGCCCCCTTCGTATCCAGATCGTCTGCAGCTCGGCGTTGTTGGCAGAGCTGAGAGACATCGTCGGCCGCCGCAAGTTCTCGAAGCGGTTGTTGTCGAAATCCAGCAGCGCGGACGACCTCGTAGCGGACTACGCCCGGAAGGTGACACTGGTGACCCCGGCGAACATCCCGCCCACGGTGCACGACGATCCTGATGACGATGTCGTTCTGGCGACGGCATTCGCCGGGCAGGCCCATCTGATCATCACCGGCGATGCTCATCTGCTGAAGCTGGGCCGATTCAGGTTCATTCCCATCGTGCGACCCATCTCAGCGATCGCGATGTTGGGAGGCTCGCCGCTCCGACGCCAACGACGAGCTCTCCTCCCAAAGGGGGAGGCCCACCCGGTCGCCTGTGACGGAATCAATACAGCGCCGTCGCTGTCTTAGAACCGACGCGCGGCGCGGTACACGCCCTCTTTACACTTCCGGCCCAAGAGGGAGAGAAGAGGATGTCGAACCAATCCGTCGGCCTGGCGCCCCGCGCCCTGGCCATGCTCATCGACGGCGCATTGATGATCGCCGCGAGCACCTTGTTGATGTGGGCCGTGTACGGCGACCCGGTGTCGAAGTGGAGCGACCTGCGCCCCGGGACCCTCGCCATCAACTGGCTTTTGCCGCTGATCGTCTGCGTCGTGTTCTGGAGCTGGCAGGGCGCCACGCCCGGCAAGCTCGTCGCCGGCCTTAAGGTCGTCGATGCGCGCAGCGGCGGACGTCCGTCGCCGGTGCAGGCGCTGATCCGCTGGGTCGGTTACCTGATCTCGGCGATTCCGCTGTTCGCCGGCTTCCTGTGGGCCCGCGTCGACGCCGACGGCCGCACCTGGCATGACCGCCTGTCCCGCACCGCCGTCGAACGCAGCCGGCCCGCGCCGGCCGACGGCGAAGGCCTGCTCATCGGCTACATCGCCAGCCACTGGCGCGGCGAACAGAGCCTGGCCCAGAGCTTCTGGATCAACCACGTCCTCCTGACCTGGCCCCTCGCCGCCGGCGTGCAGGGCCTGGTCGCCTGGCTCGCCACCAAGAGCGACGGCCTGCAGGGCGTCGCCATCGCGCTGCTGATCGTCTGGCCGCTGCTGATCACCGTCGAGATCTGGAGTGCCGTCGGCACCTGGCGATCGGTCCGCGGCTACGTCGACGCCGGCGGGTCCTACCTGATCTCCGGGTTGGCGCGCCTGTCCCTGCTGCTGTCCTTCCTGCAGATCGCGTTCTCGCTGGCCTTCGGCGTCTTCGGGGAACTGCCTGAGCTGTGGAAGCTGGCCCGCGGCATCGATCCGATCGGCAACGTGCGCCTGGTCGTCAGCGGCGACGGCCGCACGATGCAGCTCAACGGTCCCATCGGCGCCGGCGACGCCGGTCGCCTGGGCAGCCTGCTCGAAGCCTCCCCGGCGGTGCGGCTGCTGGAAGTCGCCTCGCCCGGCGGCCGCGTGACCGAAGCCGAACGCATGGTCCAGCTGATCCGCCAGCGCGGCGTCGGCACGCGGGCCATCGGCAACTGCGAGAGCGCCTGCACGCTGGTCTTCCTGGCCGGCAACAAGCGCCAGCTGATGCCCGGCGCGCAGCTCGGCTTCCACCGCGCCACCAGCGGCACCTTCAACCCGGCCTTCGACGAGATCGCCAACCAGGACCTCGCGCGCACCTACCGCCGCATGGCGCTGCCGGAGGAATTCATCCAGAAGACGCTGAGCACGCCGTCACGGACGATGTGGTACCCGCCGGCGGTGGAGCTGGTGCGCCACTCGCTGATCCAGGCGCCTCCGAAGACGCTGGATGTCGCGCTGCCCGAGGGCGACCGGCCCGGCCAGTACGCCCCGCTGAGCGACTACGTCAACGCGCTGCGCGCCAGCGACGCCTGGTTCCGGCTCGACCAGCGCTTCCCCGGCCTGATCGACGAGGCCGCCGGCCGCATGCGCGCCGCGCACATGGCGCTGGCGGGCTCGGAGCAGGCCGCCGCCGGGGCGCAGATCGCGGCGCAAGGCGTGCTGGCGCCCAATGTGCGGGAGATGCTGCTGAACGGCTCGCGCGACCTGCGCCGCCGCTACCTGCAGGTGCTGCGCGCGCAACTGACCGCCGCGCAGACCTTGGGGGCCGAGACCTGCCAGTCCTGGCTGTCCGGCTCGCCCGTGCCGCGCCGGCTGCTGCCGGAGGATGCCATGGCGCTGGAAGCCCTCTGGCTGACCGACGCCGCGGGCGAAACCCTGCCCACGCGCGCCCGCGCGCCGCAGCCGACGCCGCTGGAACTGGAAGTCGTGACGCGGACCGTCGGCGCGACGGCCTCGGGGGCGTTCTCCAAGCTGTGGACCGACGGCAATGCCGGTCCCGCGCCCATCACGTGCGAGCGTGCCGGCCAGGTGCTGGACCACATCCAGCGCCGGACCGTGGGCGCGCCGCGGGAACTGGCGGAGCGGGTGGTGTTCCAGAACCCGCGCTGAGCCGGCAACCTCCCCATCACACCACGAAGAAGGCCCTCGTCAGAGGGCCTTTCCGTTTCCGCGCGATGCGAGGCGACATGTGACGCCACGGTCCGCGACGCAACGGTCCGCGCCGCCGGTCAGTCGTCCTCGCCAAGACCTGCCGCCACCTTCGCGCGGATCCGCGCGTGGTGGTAGGCGCCCTGCGGGATGTGCAGCAGGTCGGCGATGCGCCACATCGTGTGGCGCTCGATGTCGCCGAGCCTGCCGTCGGCATAGGCCACGCCCCACATCAACTCGACCAGGCGCAGCTTCGCGGGCATGTCCCAGCGCTCGTCGACCGGCGAGGTGAAGGCGAACAGGTCGGACGCCGTGCGGGCGGTGCGTTCGGCTTGCGCAGTGAGCGCATCGGACTCGTCCTCGGACAACGCGAACAGCGCCGTCAATGCCTTGCCCACGGCGGCACGCTCGACACCGGAGAAATCCGCATCCGCACGCATCACCTCGACCAGCAGCACCGCCGCGGCCAGCGGCAGCGACGGCGCGCCGCCCCGCGAGCCGCCGAACGCGTCATCCGGCGCCAGCGTGTCGAAGAGGTCCATCAGCGACTTGAACATGGACCCATGGTGGCACGCGCCCGCCCGCGGGGCTTACGCATGACTTAAGGCGGCCAGCCAGAGGGCGATCCCGCCCTCCCCCCGTCAGTGTGTGTAAGCCTTTACAGTGGCCGCCCTCCCGAGGTCCCGCGACCATCCGCGCCGACGGCAACCACGCCGTCTTCACAGGGAGAGAGAGTTGAAGAAGATCCTTCTGACGGCCGCGGCATTGCTGGCGGTCTCGGCGGCCCACGCGGACTACCGTCCGATCGTGAACGACCGCTATTTCACGACCACGGCGGAGCTCCATGGCGGTGTGCAGAGCGCCACCACGGCGTTCAGCTCCAGCGTCACCTACACCGTGGCCAGCGAACTCGTCGCCAACAGCAGGCGACTCGAGACCTCGCTCAACGCCTCCATGGATGCGAGCTTCAGGGACAAGGGCGGAACCCTCGGCAGCGGCACCTTGACCGGTCCGTTCCGCATCGTCCTGTCGCCGACCGGCAGCGGTCAGACGGCCTTTGCGATGTCGGGCGCCAACTACGTGGCCAACGGCACCGTGTCGGGCTCCTACCTGGGCGTCTCGTACACCTGCTACGTCAGCATCCGCCTGAACAACCTGCAGGCCTTCGCGACCTTCAACAATGCCAGCACCGTCGTCGACGGCAGCGGCTCCACCACCTATTCACGCGACGTCAGCGCCAGCTGCACCACGTCGATCTCCTGGCTGCCGGTCTTCGACGCGATCGCAGACACCTTCGCCGACCGCTGGGCCGCCGCACGCGCGAACGGACAGATCGACACCTACGCGCGCGAGCTCGTGAACGGCCTGCTCGCCCGTCCGAACGGTCTGCCCAGCGGACTGGACAAGATCGGCGCGGCGGTCGGCGCGGTGACGCAGGCCAACGGCGTGACGGTCGGCGTCGCCCAGGTGCTGCATTACCTGGACGACCGCCAGGGCGTGATCGACATGACGCTGGGCACCTTCGCCCCGATCGCCAACAAGTCGGGCGTCGTCGAACCCTCGTCCAACCGCATCGTCGGGCAACTGCTGGACTTCAAGTTCACGCATCCCCAGGTGGGCAACTACCGGATGGGACTGACCGACACGGCGGTCGTGACCTGGCAGTACGTCTGCCCGCCCGGCTCCAAGACCTGCTGGATTCCCTGAGCCCTTCGCCAGCCTGAAACGACAAGGCCGCGCCCGGGGGCGCGGCCTTCTTCATGCGAGGTCGCGAGGTGCCCGCGCGATCAGCGCACCTTGCCGTCCTTCCACGCGTTCAGCAGCTTCTCGTAGGCGATGGTCTCGCCCTTGGGCTTCTCGTTGGCCAGCTTGGCCCACGGTGCGCCCTTGTCGGACAGCCACTTCTTCGGGTCTTCCTTCTTGTTGAGCTTGGGCGCGCACTTGGCCATGCCGGCGCGCTCCAGCCGCGCCATCACCGCGTCCATCTCGTCGGCCAGCGTGTCCATCGCGGCCTGCGGCGTCTTCTCGCCGGTCACCGCCTGCGCCACGTTCTTCCACCACAGCTGCGCCAGCTTCGGATAGTCCGGCACGTTGGTCCCCGTCGGCGTCCACGCCACCCGCGCCGGCGAGCGGTAGAACTCGATCAGGCCGCCGTACTTGTTGGCGTTCTTGGTGAAGTAGTCGCTGCGGATGTCGCTGTCGCGGATGAAGGTCAGGCCCTGGATGCTCTTCTTCAGGCTCACCGACTTGGCCGTCACGAACTGCGCGTACAGCCAGGCCGCCGCGGTCCGGTTGGCGTCGTGGCCGCTGAAGAAGGTCCAGCTGCCCACGTCCTGGTAGCCGTTCTGCATGCCGTCCTTCCAGTACGGACCGTTCGGTCCCGGCGCCATGCGCCACTTCGGCGTGCCGTCGGCATTCACCACCGGCAGGCCCGGCTTGACCATGTCCGCCGTGAACGCCGTGTACCAGAAGATCTGCTGCGCGATCTGACCCTGCGCCGGCACCGGACCGGATTCCCCGAAGGTCATCCCCGTCGCTTCCTTGGGCGCGTACTTCTTCATCCAGTCGACGTACTTGGTCAGCGCGTAGACCGCCGCCGGCGAGTTGGTCGCGCCGCCGCGCGCCACCGAGGCGCCCACCGGCGTGCACTTGTCGTCGGCGACGCGGATGCCCCACTCGTCGACCGGCATGCCGTTGGGGATGCCCTTGTCGGCCGCGCCGGCCATCGACAGCCACGCGTCGGTGAAGCGCCAGCCCAGCGACGGGTCCTTCTTGCCGTAGTCCATGTGGCCGTAGATCGGCTTGCCGTCCAGCGTCTTCACGTCGTTGGAGAAGAACGCGGCGATGTCCTCGTACGCGCTCCAGTTCAGGGGCACGCCCAGCTCGTAGCCGTACTTGGCCTTGAACTTGTCCTGCAGGTCCTTGCGCGCGAACAGGTCGGCGCGGAACCAGTACAGGTTGGCGAACTGCTGGTCAGGCAGCTGGTAGAGCTTGCCGTCCGGCGCCGTCGTGAAGCTGGTGCCGATGAAGTCCTTCAGGTCCAGGCCCGGGTTCGTCCACTCCTTGCCCGCGCCGGTCATGTAGTCGGAGAGATTCATGATCTTCCCGTACCGGTAGTGCGTGCCGATCAGGTCGGAGTCGGAGATCCAGCCGTCGTAGATGCTCTTGCCCGACTGCATCGAGGTCTGCAGCTTCTCGACGACGTCGCCTTCCTGGATCAGGTCGTGCTTGACGGTGATGCCGGTGATCTCGGCGAAGGCCTTGGCCAGCACCTTGCTCTCGTACTCGTGCGTGGTCAGCGTCTCCGACACGACCGAGATCTCCTTCACGCCCTTGGCCTGGAGCTTCTTGGCCGCCTCGATGAACCACTTCATCTCGGCCGTCTGCTTGTCCTTGGACAGGGTCGACGGCTGGAATTCGCTGTCGATCCACTTCTTCGCCTCGGCCTCGCCGGCCCACGCGGCGTTCGCTCCCAACGCCAGCAATGCGGCCACGGCCAGCGCGGAATACTTGCTCTTGTTCACGCTTGTCTCCTGTGTCTGTCGAATCTCCCCCCTGCTTGAGGACGAATCGCGGCTCCGGGGGAACGGGAAAGCCGAATTCCTTGAAGCTTGAACTACCCGGTCATCCTTTGCGCAGGATCAGTCCCAGCACCAGCATCGACGCGACGAAGCTGATCCACACACTGGGCTCGGCCTCGAGCCGGAACCACTCGGCCACCTTCGCGCCCAGCCCGACGAAGGCCAGGTTGATGTAGGCCGCCGTCAGCAGCCCGATGAACAGCCGGTCGCCGCGCGTCGTGCGCATCGGCAGCCAGCCCTTGCGCAGGGTCGTCGGCGACTTGATCTCCCACACCGTCATCCCGGCCAGCATCAGCACCACGCAGGTGAAGAAGACGGCCACCGGCGTGGTCCACACCATCCAATCGAACATCAGAACTCCTTTTGGCCGGCGTCAGCCCGGCCGTCGTCAAGCGGCACCCATGGACCGGGCTCCGCCGGGCCATCGGGTGCGCCCCCTTGAGGGGGCCGCCGTAGGCGGTAGGGGGTGGTCATACTCTGCCCATCGCAAAGCCTTTTGCGATGTAGTGACGGACAAACCAGATGACGATCGCACCCGGCACGATGGTCAGCGTGCCGGCGGCGGCCAGCGTCGCCCAGTCCATGCCGGAGGCGCTGACGGTGCGCGTCATCGTCGCGACGATGGGCTTGGCGTTGACGCTGGTCAGCGTGCGCGCCAGCAGCAGCTCCACCCACGAGAACATGAAGCAGAAAAACGCCGCCACGCCCACGCCCGCCTTGATCAGCGGCAGGAACACGGTCAGGAAGAAGCGCGGGAAGCTGTAGCCGTCGATGTAGGCGGTCTCGTCGATCTCGCGCGGGATGCCGCTCATGAAGCCTTCCAGGATCCACACGGCCAGCGGCACGTTGAACAGCAGATGCGCCAGCGCGACCGCGATGTGCGTGTCCATCAGCCCCAGCGTCGTGTAGAGCTGGAAGAAGGGCAGCAGGAACACCGCCGGCGGCGTCATGCGGTTGGTCAGCAGCCAGAAGAAGACGTGCTTGTCGCCGAGGAAGGAGTAGCGGCTGAAGGCGTACGCGGCGGGCAGCGCGACGCTGACCGAGATCACCATGTTGATCCCGACGTAGATCAGGCTGTTGATGTAGCCGCTGTACCAGGACGGATCGGTGAAGATGGTCTTGTAGCTGGCCAGCGAGAAATGCTGCGGCCAGAGGCTGAAGCTGGAGAGGATCTCCTCGTTGGTCTTGAAGCTCATGTTGACCATCCAGTAGATGGGCAGCAGCGCGAAGAGCAGGTACGCGATCAGGAAGATCGTGCGCTTGCGGAAACGGCGTTCATCCATGGCCGGCCTCCATCGACTTGTCTTGGGTTCCCAGCGACTGCATCCAGTTGTAGAGGATGAAGCACAGCAGCAGGATGATCAGGAAGTAGATCAGCGAGAACGCCGCCGCCGGGCCGAGGTCGAACTGGCCGACCGCCTTCTGCGTCAGGTACTGGCTGAGGAAGGTCGTCGCATTGCCGGGACCGCCGCCGGTGAGGACGAAGGGCTCGGTGTAGATCATGAAGCTGTCCATGAAGCGCAGCAGCACCGCGATCATCAGCACGCCCCGCATCTTGGGCAGCTGGATGTAGCGGAACACCGCGAACTTGCTGGCGCCGTCGATGCGCGCGGCCTGGTAGTAGGCGTCGGGGATGGAGCGCAACCCGGCGAAGCACAGCAGCGCCACCAGCGGCGTCCAGTGCCAGACGTCCATCACGAGCACCGTGATCCACGCGTCGGTCGCGTCGCCGGTGTAGTTGTAGTCGATGCCCAGCGCCTGCAGCGATGCGCCCAGCAGCCCGATGTCGGCGCGGCCATAGATCTGCCAGATCGTGCCGACGACGTTCCACGGGATCAGCAGCGACAGCGCGACGATCACCAGCACCAGCGACGAGCGCCAGCCCTGCGCCGGCATGGACAGCGCCAGGCAGATGCCCAGCGGGATCTCGACCAGCAGCACCGCCAGCGAGAAGCCCAGCTGGCGCAGCAGCGCGCCGTGGAGTTCCTCGTCGCGCATGACCGCGGCGAACCACTCGGTGCCGACGAAGACGCGCCGCTCCGGCGAGATGATGTCCTGCACCGAGTAGTTCACCACCGTCATCAGCGGCAGGATGGCCGAGAAGGCCACGCAGATGAGCACGGGCAGGACGAGGAACCAGGCCTTCTGGTTGATCGGTTTCATGTGAGGCCCTCCGGGGTCGCCGCGATCAGTCGCTCGTCGGCGCCGTAGAAGCAGGTGTGGGGATTGAGCACGCGCAGCGCCACGGTGGCGCCGGCCTCGGGCGGCTGTGCGTGGGCGGACAGGCGCGCCTTGAGCGTGTGCGGGCCGACCTTCGCGGTGAGCAGCCAGTAGGTGCCGATGTCCTGGACCTGGCTGACCACGCCGGTGATCGTGCCGGGCAGCGCCGGCACGCCGTCGCCCACGTCGTCGACCGCCACGTATTCGGGACGGATGCCCACCATGAAGGGCTCCGCACGCGACAGCGAGGCGCCGGTGACAGGATCGACCGAGCCGGCGACCGGCTGTCCCGCGATGCTCAGTCCGCCGCCGTCCTCCAGCGCCGCCGGCAGGAAGTTCATGCCCGGCGAGCCGATGAAGTGGCCGACGAAACGGTGGCTCGGGCGTTCGAACAGCTCGCCCGCCGAGCCCACCTGCACCGCGCGGCCGCGCGTCATGACGACGATCTGGTCCGCGAAGGTCAGCGCCTCGACCTGGTCGTGGGTGACGTAGATCAGCGTGAGCTTGAGCTCGTTGTGGATCTGCTTGAGCTTGCGGCGCAGCTGCCATTTCAGATGCGGATCGATGACGGTCAGCGGCTCGTCGAAGAGCACCGCCGACACGTCCTCGCGCACCAGCCCGCGGCCGAGCGAGATCTTCTGCTTCGCGTCCGCGGACAGGCCCGAGGCGCGCTGGTTCAGCTGGGCGTTGAGTTCCAGCATCTCGGCGATCCTGCCGACCCGCGCCTTGATCCTGTCGGCGGCGACGCCGCGGTTGCGCAGCGGGAAGGCAAGGTTCTCGGCCACCGTCATCGTGTCGTAGATGACGGGGAACTGGAACACCTGCGCGATGTTGCGCTGCTGCGGCGTCAGCGCGGTGACGTCGCGGCCGTCGAAGCGCACGCTGCCCTGCGAGGGCTGCAGCAGTCCGGAGACGATGTTCAGCAGCGTCGTCTTGCCGCAGCCCGACGGGCCGAGCAAGGCGTAGGCGCCGCCGTCCTCGAACGTCATCTTCAGCGGCAGCAGCGCGTAGTCGCTGTCCTCCTTCGGATCGGGCCGGTACGCGTGCGCGAGGTCCAGGTCGATGCGGGCCATCAGCGGGCTCCCCGGCGCTCGGGGGCGCGTGTCAGCAGGCCGGCCGCGTCGAAGACGTGGACGTGGGCGGCATTGAGGTACAGGGTCAGCGGTGCGCCGAGCTCGAAGTCGTGCACGCCGGTCAGCTGGGCGACGAGCTCGCCGATCTGGGTGCGCGCGTGGACGAAGGTGTCGGAGCCGGAGATCTCGGCCAGCTCGACCTCGCCCTGGATGGCGATGTCGCCGGGCCGCTGCGTGACGTGCAGCGCGCTGGCGCGCACGCCCACGGTCACGCCGCCCTGCGCCGGCAGCGCCAGGTCGAGGCCCGGTCGGAGCTGCAGCCGGTCGCCCCTCCCTTGCGCGATGAGCAGGTTCATCGGCGGATCGCTGAAGGCGCGCGCGACGCGCAGCGACGCCGGGCGGTGGAAGACCTCGGCGGTCGGGCCGTACTGCAGCAGCTCGCCGGCGTCCATCACCGCGGTGTAGCCGCCGAGCTGGAGCGCCTCGGCCGGCTCGGTGGTCGCGTAGACCACCGTCGACTCCCCGGCGGCGAAGAGCTGGCCGAGTTCCTCGCGCAGTTCCTCGCGCAGCTTGTAGTCGAGGTTCACCAGCGGTTCGTCCAGCAGCATCAGCGGCGCCTGCTTGGCCAGCGCCCGCGCCAGCGCGACGCGCTGCTGCTGACCGCCGGACAGTTGCGCGGGCAGCTTGTCGAGGTGCATCTCGATGTGCAGCTTGTCGGCCAGTTCATCCACGCGCTTGCGGATCGCCTCGCGATCGAGCTTGCCACGCAGCTTCAGCGGCGAGGCGATGTTGTCGCGCACGCTCATCGACGGGTAGTTGATGAACTGCTGGTAGACCATCGCGACGTCGCGCTGGCGCACCGGCCAGCCGGTGACGTCCGTGCCGTCGACGGTCACGCTGCCGCCAGTGGGCTTGTCCAGGCCCGCCATCAGGCGCATCAGCGTCGTCTTGCCGGCCTGCGTCGCGCCCAGCAGCACGGTGACCGCGTTGGGCACCAGCCGCAGGTCCATCGGGTACAGGTGCTGCTGCGCGCCGACCTTGTGGCTCACGCCGCGCAAGGTCAGCTCCATGGTGTCGGCTCCATCGGGGTGTCTCTTCGCATGTCGTTCTTGGGGGTCGGTCTCTGGATCGATCGGTGAGTCGGTCTTTGGGGCGTTCTTTGGGGCGTTCTTTGGGGCGTTCTGTTGGACGGTTTCCGGGACGGTCTCGGGGTCGGACTGGAAATCGGCGACGAGGCGGACCTCGGGGTCAGGTCATGCCGCCGCGGCCGGCGGCTTCGCCCAGAGGTGCTCGCGTTCGGCGAACCACTGGACCACCGCCATCCGCTGCACCTCGGTGTAATGCAGGCCCAGCTTGGAGCGGCGCCACAGCACGTCGTCCGCCGCGCGCGCCCATTCCTCGCGGACCAGGTATTCGAGTTCCGCCTGGTGCAGCCCGGGGGCAATTTCCGGACCGAGGTCGTCGAGCCGCTCCGCGCCGCCGAGCACGCGTCCGAGGCGCGCGCCGTAGGCCCGCGCGAGACGGCGCGCCAGCGACGGCGGCAGCCACGGATGGCGCTGGCCGACGGCGGACAGCAGGCGCTGGAAGTCGGTGTCGGGCCGCTGCGGCGCGCCGATCCAGTCGCGCAGGTCGCCGCCGGGCAGGTGCGCGTGCTCGGTCCAGGCCCGGCGACGGTCGCCGAGCAGGTCGCCCACCAGGTCGGCCGCGTCCTCCGCCAGCTTGCGGAAGGTCGTGATCTTGCCGCCCCACACGCTCAGCAGCGGCGCGCCGCCCTCGGCGTGCGTCTCGAGCAGGTAGTCGCGCGTCACGGCGGACGGGTCGCCGGAGGCGTCGTCCAGCAGCGGGCGCACGCCGGCGTAGGTCCACACCACGTCCGAGGCGACCACCGGCTCGCGGAAGTAGCGGCTGGCCTGTTCGCAGAGGTAGGCGATCTCGCCCTCGTCGATCCGGGCCTTGCCGAAGCCCGCCAGCGCGTCCGGCGCCAGCTCCACGTCGGTGGTGCCGATCAGCGTGAAGTCGTCTTCGTAGGGGATGGCGAAGATGATCCGCTTGTCCGGGTTCTGGAAGATGTAGGCGTGGTCGTGCTGGAAGCGCTTGTGCACGATGATGTGGCTGCCCTTGACCAGACGCAGGCTCTTGGTCGCGAGCGCCTCGCCCCGCGCGGGCGCGGCGACTTCGCGCAGGAAGCCCTCGGCCCAGGGACCGGCCGCGTTGACCAGCGCGCGCGCCTTCAACGTGCGGTCGCCGTCGGCGCAACGCAGCGTCGCGGTCCAGTGGTCGGCGTGCCGCCTGGCGCCGGTGACGGTCGTGCGGGTGTGCAGCACGGCGCCGTGCTCGCGCGCGTCGAGCGCGTTCAGCAGCACCAGGCGCGCGTCGTCGACCCAGCCGTCGGAATAGACGAAGCCCTTGGTGTACTCGGCCTTCAGCGGCTCGCCGTAGGGGGAGCGGCGCAGGTCCACGCCCTCGGAGCCCGGCAGCACCTCGCGCCGCGCCAGGTGGTCGTAGAGGAACAGGCCGATGCGGATCATCCAGGCCGGGCGCATCGCCGCGTCGTGCGGCATCACGAAGCGCAGCGGCCACATGATGTGCGGGGCGCTGCGCAGCAGGACCTCGCGCTCCTGCAGCGCCTTGCGCACCAGCGAGAACTCGTAGTACTCCAGGTAGCGCAGCCCGCCGTGGATCAGCTTGGTCGAGGACGACGAGGTGTGCGCCGCGAAGTCCGAGGCTTCCGCCAGCACCACCTTCCAGCCGCGGCCGGCCAGGTCGCGCGCAATGCCGGCGCCGTTGATGCCGCCGCCGACGACGAGCACGTCGCACTCACCGATGGCGCCGGTGGTGCCGGCATCGGTGGAAGCAAGGTCATCAGGAATCGAGGCAGCGGTCGAGGCGGCGGTCAAGGTGTCTCCTTGGATCGAATTGGCCGGACAGTCAAACGGCCACCCTGCGATGGCCGTTGGAAAGTTCGCAATTCTGTTCTTCTTTTTTCTTTTTAGCGCGAATATGCGCGTTTTGACTGAGGGTTAACCCGGTCAATTGTTCGTTTCGGTTCCTTTAGCCTGCGCGCCATGAATCCCAACCCCCGTCAGAACGATCTGCTGCAGGAGGTGCGCGCCCATGGCTCGGTGAGCGTCGAGTCGCTCGCCGAGAAGTTCGGCGTGACGCTGCAGACGGTGCGCCGGGACGTGCAGCGCCTGGCCGAGGCCGGCCTGGTGCAGCGTTTCCACGGCGGCGTGCGCGTGCCCTCGTCGACCACCGAGAACATCGCCTACCGGCAGCGTCAGGCCATGCAGGCCGACGGCAAGGCGCGCATCGCGCGCGCGATCGCGGCGCGCATCCCGGCGGGCTGCTCGCTGATCCTGAACCTCGGCACGACGACGGAGGCGGTGGCCCATGCGCTGCTGCGCCACAAGGGGCTGCGGGTGATCACGAACAACCTGAACGTCGCGATGATCCTGAGCGACAACCCGGACTGCGAGCTGGTGATGGTCGGCGGCTCGGTGCGGCACCGCGACCGCGGCATCGTCGGCGAGGCGGCGGTCGATTTCATCCGCCAGTTCAAGGTCGACATCGGGCTGATCGGCATCTCGGGCATCGAGTCCGACGGCAGCCTGCGCGACTTCGACTACCGCGAGGTGATGGTCGCGCGGACCATCGTCGAGCATTCGCGCGAGGTGTGGGTCGCGGCGGACGCGACCAAGTTCAATCGGCCCGCGATGGCCGAGGTCGCCCGATTGCCGCAGATCGACGCGCTGTTCACCGACGAGCCGCCGCCGGAGCCTTTCCCGGCGCTGATGGCGGATGCGGGCGTGGAGCTCGTGGTCGCGCCGTAGCATCGCGACGGGGTTCGCTCAAAAGCAGTTCAAGAACACAACGAACGAGACAAGCCATGACCTACCTGCTCGCCCTGGACCAGGGCACCTCGAGTTCGCGCGCGATCGTCTTCGACGCGCAGGGGCGCATCGTCGCGATGGCGCAGCGCGAGTTCCGCCAGATCTATCCGCAGCCGGGCTGGGTCGAGCACGATGCCGATGAAATCTGGGAAACGCAGCTGTCCGTCGCGCGCGAAGTGCTGACCAAGGCGTCGCTGAAAGCTTCCGAAGTGAAGGCGATCGGCATCACCAACCAGCGCGAGACCACGCTGGTGTGGAACCGCAAGACCGGGCGGGCTATCCATCACGCGATCGTCTGGCAGGACCGTCGCGCCGAGCCGCAATGCGCCGCGTTGCGCGAGCAGGGTCACGGTCCGCGCATCCAGGAGAAGACGGGCCTCGTCGTCGACGCGTATTTCTCGGGGACCAAGCTGCAGTGGATACTCGACCACGTCGCCGGCGCGCGGGACGCGGCGGAGCGCGGCGAACTCGCCTTCGGCACGATCGACAGCTGGCTGATCTGGAAGCTCACCAACGGCGAGGTGCACGTCACCGACGTCAGCAACGCGTCGCGGACCATGCTGTTCAACGTGCGCGAGAACCGGTGGGACGACGAGCTGCTCGCGCTGCTGCGCATCCCCGCCTCGCTGCTGCCAGAGGTGAAGCCGTCGGCGTCCGAGTTCGGCCGCGTGGCGCCTGAGCATCTTGGCGCGGCGCTGATGATCGGCGGCATCGGTGGCGACCAGCAGAGCGCCTTGTTCGGGCAGGCCTGCTTCGAGGCGGGCATGGCCAAGAACACCTACGGCACCGGCTGCTTCATGCTGATGCACACGGGCCCGCGCTTCCAGACCAGCGCGAACGGGCTGATCACGACGAGCGCGGCGCAGATCGACGCGACGCCGCAATACGCGCTGGAAGGCAGCGTCTTCATCGGCGGCGCGGTGGTGCAGTGGTTGCGCGACGGGCTGAATGCGATCAAGGGCAGCGGCGAGGTGCAGGGGCTCGCGGAAAGCGTGCCCGACGCGGGCGGCGTGATGTTCGTGCCGGCCTTCACCGGCCTCGGGGCGCCCTACTGGGACGCGGAGGCGCGCGGGGCGATCGTGGGTCTGACGCGCGGATCGACGGTGGCGCACATCGCGCGCGCGGCGCTGGAGAGCATCGCGTTCCAGAGCGCGGCGCTGCTGCAGGCGATGAGCCGCGACGCGGTGGCCGCCGGCGGCGCGCCGGTGAGCGAGCTGCGCGTCGACGGCGGCGCGTGCGTGAACGACCTGCTGATGCAATTCCAGGCGGACCTGCTCGGCATCCCGGTCGTGCGTCCGAAGGTGATCGAGACGACGGCGCTCGGCGCGGCCTACCTCGCCGGCCTCACGGCCGGCGTCTACGGCAACCTCGACGACATCGGCCGCAACTGGCAGACGGAGCGCACCTTCCGCCCGACCATGTCGCGCGACCGCGCCGAGACGCTGATGGCGCAGTGGGAACGCGCGGTGAGGCAGGCCTCGGCGCGCTGAGCGGCCCCCTCTTCGGAAGGCCCCATTCAGGGGGTCAGGTCTTCACCCCCTCAATGACAAGTTTGAGGAAGTGCCAGACGGGATCGGCGTGCCTAGAGTTGTGGGCTTCCGTTCCATTGAAGGAGAAGCTTCATGTCTGCACTCGATACCCTGGTCAAGGTCGGCACCTACGAAGAAGGTCAGGTGCTCAACATTCCCGACGCCGTTCGGGACGAACTCCGCTTGAATCCGGGAGACCGGGTGGAGTTCCTCAGGCTCGCGCCGCACGAGTACCTGATCTATTCGAAGGAGCACCCGCTCAGCCTGGAGGGAATGATCGGCAAGCCCAAACGCAAGGTGACGATCAAGGACATGAACCGGGCGATTCGTGCCCGGGGAGGTCATGTCGGATGAAGGGCATCGATACGAACATCCTCGTTCGCCACTTCGCGAACGCGGATGACCCACAGACTGCGGTAGCCCGGCGCTTCTTGAGTTCCCTCACGCCGGAAGATCCCGGCTATGTCTCCACCGTAGCGCTGATGGAGCTGTGGTGGGTCCTCAGCAAGACCTACGAAATGGAAAGGGCCGGCCTCATCCGCACCGTTGGACGGATGCTTGCCGATCCTCGCCTGCGCGTCGAACATGAGTTCGAGGTTGCCGACGCGGTGGACCGGTTTGTGATGGGAAAGGCTGACTTCCAGGACTACCTGATAGAGCGCCGCTGTTCGGGCGCTGGCTGCGTCCGAACGATGACTTTCGATCACGGCGCAGCCAAGTCAGCCGGAATGACGCTGGTCGATCAGAATCCGAGCGACTCCCCCGCCCCCAGAAGCGTGAGCACCCCCAGCACCGCGAAGATGATCGCCGCGATCCCGTGAACCAGCCGCACCGGCAGCTTGTGCGCGAGCTTGTCGCCCACCAGCACCGCCGGCACGTTGGCGATCATCATCCCGAAGGTCGTGCCCGCAACCACCATCCACAGGTCGTTGAAGCGCGCCGCCAAGGCTACCGTCGCGATCTGCGTCTTGTCGCCCATCTCGGCCAGGAAGAAGGCCACGATCGTCGTGCCCAGCACGCCCAGGCGGAACTTGCCGCCCGTCTCCTCGTCATCGATCTTGTCGGGGATCAGCGTCCACGCCGCCATCGCGATGAAGCCCACGCCCAGCACCCAGCGCAGCGTCTGCGGTGAAACCTGCGTCGTGATCCAGCTGCCGACGGCGCCGGCACAGGCGTGATTCACCAGGGTCGCGATCAGGATGCCCAGCACGATCGGTCCCGGCTTGCGGAACCGCGCCGCCAGGATGAAGGCCAGCAATTGGGTCTTGTCGCCGATTTCGGCGAGGGCCACGAGGCCGGTGGAGATGAGGAAGGCTTCCATGACAGACTCAGCGGCCGAGACATACCAATGACCATGTCACCGCCGGCCGCAAAGTCCGGGGACATGGTCAAAGGTCTCGCCAGGCTGGGAACCCGTGGGTTCCTGGCTACCTCGCGCCATGAGCCGAGGCTCAAGTCTGTTGACGCGGGTCTGCTGATGGGCCTGCCGCGCAAGCGGCCTTGAAACAGGCCGGGCGACGGGCGGGGTGCAGCGGCTACTCCCCAATGACAGCCCGCATTGTAGCCACTCCCAGTCCCGGCCACGCGCGCTGCGCCGGCTCAGGCGGACCGGCATCGCCCAGCAGCAGCAGATGTGTGCGGCCATCGCGCCAACTGGACGCCATCAGCAGCTGCAGCACCGGCGCGCTCACGGCGCGCACGCGCTGCGGCCATTGCACGCAGTCCTCGAGTTCTCCCGTCGCCAGCGCCTGGGCCAGCAGCGCATCCGGCGCCTCGGCGAGCTGGAACGCCCAGTCCCCTTGCGCCAGCGCCTGCGCCAGCGCCAGGTCTTCCGGCGTCACCGCCTCGGCCGCCAGCAGCGGCAGTTGCTCCCGCAGTTGGGCGAGCTGCTCCGGCACCACCGCCGCCGGCAAGGTGACACTCAGCCGCCAGCACAGCGCGCCACCGAGCGACTCCATCTCGCTCTCCCACGGCCACGGCAAGCGCGCCGCTAGCCGTTGATGCATCAAGGTCCGCGCCAGCTCACGCAACGCGGGCGGCGTGCCGCGCGGCACCGGCGTCTGCAGGATCAGCCGGCAGCCCTGGCCTTGCGGCAGGGGCAGGACCTGCGCGACCGCCGGCGTGGGCGCCGCGGCGGGCAAGGACACCGCCGGCGTCGGCCCGGCCGGCGTCGTCTTCGCGACCCGCCAGCCGCCCATGAAGTCCTCGGCCAGGCCACGTGCCGCCTGCAGACTCAGATCGCCGGCGAACAGCAGCACCGCGCGCTCCGGCCGCCAGTACTGGCGATGGAAGGCCAGCACATCCTCGCGCTTCAGCCGCTTCAGGCTGGCCGCGGTCTGCACCGGCTGCGCACGCCCCCGGAACTGCCGCCGCGCCGCCCACGGCGCCAGCAGCAGCGCATCGGCGCGTCGCAGCACCAGCGCATCGACCGCCCGGCTGCGGATGTGCTCCAGCGACTCGAAGGCGAGCAGCGGGCGCTGCGTCAGGTCCGCCAGCAGGTTGACCGCGTCGTCGCATTGGTCGGGCAAGGCCTCCAGCACGATCTCCGCCGTGGACGGCGTGAGCTCCAGCCGCAGCGGCAGGCCCAGGAGGTCGCCCGCGTAGGCGATGTCGGCGGACTCCATCTCCTCGCCGTCGCGCCTGGCGCCCTGCGCGAGCATCGCCAGCGCGACTTCCGCCAGGCCGTCCTTGCCCGCCGGGTCACGCAGCCAGCCGCCCTCGCCGATCAGGCGGATCGCCGTACGCGGCGCGCCAGGGCGAGGCAGCACGAGCACCCGCAGCCCGTTGGCGAGCTTCGTCTGTTCGAGCGGCAGCGGCAGCGGCGCGGGCGGCTGCGGCGCCTCGGGCGGACGATCGAATCCCTCCTGCGCCAAGGCCGGCCAGGCCGTCGACCCCGACACGATCGCGGCGCCGAGCATCAGTCCGCGGCGGTGCAGATCGACCCTCATGCCGCGACTCCTGCGGCGGCGCCGATGTCCGCGAGCAGCGTCAGCACCGGCGCCTGAACGACCTGCTTGCGCCAGAACTGCTGCACCTCCGCGCCGCTCAGCTTGATCCATGCGGCCATGTCCTTGGCCGGCGCGCCGGCATCGCCGCGCACCGCCCACGCAGTGCCGAGCGAGCGTGCCAGACGGTCCGCAGTCCAGTCGTCGGACAGCGTCTGGCGCCGCAGCAGCGCCTTGGCCTTGTTGAGTTCCTCGTCGGTCACCGGCTCGTCGGCCAGGCGCAGCACTTCCTGCTGCAGCGCCTGCGCCACCGGCGCGGCGGTCTGGCCATGCGCCGCGAGCGCCTGGGCCACCAGCAGCCCCGCGTCGCGGTGCGCGTCCAGCCGGAGACTGAGCTGGTGCGCCAACGCCTTCTCGTCGACCAGCGTGTCGATCAGGCGGCCGGATCGACCCAGCCCCAGCAGCGCATGCGCGAGCTGCCACATCGGCGTCGACGGATCATCGGCGCGCGGCACCTGCCAGACCAGGGCAGCGGCCGGCAGCGGGGCGCGCACCAGCGACAGCTTCAGGGTCTGGCTCTGGGGCCGGCGCGGTTCGCGCGGTTCCGCCGACGGCGTGGTGGCCGGCGGCGAGGCAGCTGCTGAGGAGGGCAGCGACGCGTTGGACGCGGGAACCGGCGTCGACACCGCCGCCGGGCCGCTAGACGCCGGCATCGGCGGCCGGATCGAGCCGAAGTAATGCAGCACCCAGCGCGCAACTGCGGCCTCGTCGAAGGCGCCGGTCACGACCAGCAGCGCGCGGTCGCAGCCGAAGCGGCCGGCGTGGAAGGCGCGCACTGCGTCGATGTCCAGGTCCTTGAGCTGCTCCGGATCGCCGAGCGCGCCGCGCTGGTACGGATGCGTCAGGTAGCCGTGCCGCTGGACGGCGAGGTCCAGCCGCGCGTAAGGATTCAGCTGCGGCGCCTGCACCGCCTGGCGCAGCTGCTGCCGCGCGGTGGCGAGCGTGTCCGGCTCGAGCCGCGGGTTGCTCATGCGTTCGGCCTCGGCCCACAGCACGCGTTCGAGCTGATGCGCGGGCACGACGGTCTGCAGCGCGGCGAAGTCCTCGTCGATCTCGATGCTGCTGCGGCCGCCGGCCAAGGCCACCAGGCGGTTGAACTGGCCGGGTTCGAGATAACGGCTGGCGCCGGCGACCAGCCGGAGCACCAGGTGCGTCATGCCGCTGCGACCGGTGGGATCGTCGCGGCCCCCGCAGCGATAGACCACGCGCACCGCCGCCTGCGTGCCCGCGACCGGGCGCGCCAGCCAGAGCAGGCCGTTGGGCAGGCGTTGCGGCTCAAGGGACGGGAGACTCATGGGCGGCAATCCTAGCTGCCATTCCGCTGTCAGCAGCCGGTCCGCATCATGGACGCGACGTCGTCCTACACGATGGCCCACCCGAATCGGGGGCCTCGTCACGGCGACGGGGGAGCCGGCTCGCGCCGACGCCCCGCCCGCAGGGGACACGTGCCCCGCTGTCATCGTCCATCCACGGAGAGTCCGCCATGAGCCCCCTGAACTTCGCCTACACGATCGTCTACGTCGAGGACGTGGCTGCGTCGCTGGACTTCTTCGAGCGCGCCTTCGGCCTGCGGCGACGCTTCCTGCACGAGTCCGGCGCCTACGGCGAGCTGGAGACCGGCGCCACGACGCTGTCCTTCGCCCGGCACGACATCGCGCGGGGCAACCTCGGCCAGGACTACCGCAAGGCCGAGGACGGCGCGCCGCTGGGCATGGAGATCGGCCTGTCCACGCAGGACGTCCCCGCCGCCTATGCGCAGGCGCTGTCCGCCGGTGCGCAAGGCCTGACCCCGCCGATCACGAAACCGTGGGGCCAGG
The DNA here is from genome assembly GCA_966211105.1 of uncultured Burkholderiales bacterium. Classification (GTDB taxonomy): domain Bacteria; phylum Pseudomonadota; class Gammaproteobacteria; order Burkholderiales; family Burkholderiaceae_C; genus Roseateles. Next base: position 27,207 of record CBIHMU010000029.1, on the reverse strand, counting down.
TCGTGGCCTACGTCCGATGTCCAGATGGCACGCTGGTTGAGATCTGCACGCCCATCTGACCGCCCCTGTCGCGCGTCAGGCGTCGTCGCTGATGCCGGGACGCGGCTCGACGACGATGCGCGCGTGGCGCTGGAAGGTGAAGTACGCCCAGGCCCAGTCCGCGAACACGCGGACGCGGTTGCGGAACCCGATCAGGAAGTACACGTGCACGAACAGCCAGAACAGCCAGGCGGCGAAGCCGCTGAACTGGATCGTCCCGAGGTCGGCGACGGCCGCCTTCCGGCCGATCGTCGCCAGGTTGCCGTAGTCGCGGTAGCGGAACGGTGCCTCCGACCGCCCCCGCATCCGCGCCAGGATCTGTCGCGCCGCGTGCCGGCCGGCCTGCTTCGCGCCGGGGCTGACGCCCGGCACCGGCTTGCGGCTCCCGTCCTTCTCGAGGCTGGTCGCCGCGGCCATGTCGCCGACGACGTAGACCTCCGGATGACCGGGGATGTTCATGTGCTCGTCGACGACCACGCGACCCGCGCGGTCCAGCGGCACGTCCAGCGTGCGGGCCAGCGGCGACGCCGCCACGCCGGCCGCCCACACCTTGGTGCGCGACGCGATGCGTTCCCTGCCGCCGTCGGCGGTCTGGAGATCGACGCCCTCTTCGTCGATGCCGACGACGCGGCAACCGGTGCGGACCACCACGCCGATGCGCTCCAGCTGCGCCTGGGCCTGCGCCGATTGCGCCGGCTTGAACGCCGCCAGGATCCGGTCCGAGCCTTCGACCAGCAGGACCTGCGCGCGGCTGGGATCGATGCGGCGGAACTCGTCGCGCAGCGTGTGACGCGCGATCTCGGCCAGCGTGCCGGCCATCTCGACGCCGGTCGGCCCGCCGCCGATGACGACGAAGTTCAGCCACGGCGCGCGGCTGGCGGCATCGGGCAGGGTCTCGGCGCGCTCGAAGGCGCTCAGCAGCCGCGCGCGCAGCTGGAAGGCGTCGGCCAGCGTCTTCAGCCCGGGCGCATGCGCCTGCCACTGGTCGTTGCCGAAGTAGCTGTGCGTCGCGCCGGCGGCCACGATCAGATGGTCATAGGCCAGGCGCTGGCCGTCGGCCAGCACGACCGCCCGCGCGGCCTTGTCGATGGCCTCGACCTCTGCCATCAGCACGGTGAGGTTGCGCTGGTGGCGCCGCATGTGCCGGATCGGCGACGCGATCGACGGCGCGGAGAGCCCCGCGGTGGCGACCTGGTACAGCAACGGCTGGAACAGGTGGTGGTTGCTGCGGTCGATCAGCGTGACGCGGACCGGGGCATCCGCGAGGACTTTCGTGGCCTCCAGGCCGCCGAAACCGCAACCGACGATCACGACATGGGGAAGCGCAACATGTGGGTCAGCCATGCGCCACATCGTAGCGGGGATGACGACCCGGACGGGTCATGCCCATGGCCCACAATCGCCGGATGCGCCGCGCCGACCGCCTGTTCCAGATCGTCCAACTCATCCGTGGACGCCGTCTCACGACGGCCGAGTTCCTCTCCCAGCGGCTGGAAGTCTCGATCCGCACCGTCTACCGCGACGTCGCCGCGCTGCAGCAGCAGGGCGTGCCCATCGACGGCGAGGCGGGCGTCGGCTACCGCATGCGGGTGGGCTTCGAACTGCCGCCGCTGATGTTCAGCGCCGAAGAAGCGCAATCGCTGGTCGCCGCGGTGCGGCTGGCGCAACCGCAGCTGGACGCGGTGCTCGGCCAGCGCGCGGAGGAGGCGCTCGGCAAGATCTTCGCGGTGCTGCCCGGCTCGGCCCGCGCGGCGGCGGAGAGCCTCACCGTCTATGCACCGCAGCGCGGCCTGGACGACGCCACCCGCGAGCGTCTCACGCACCTGCGCCAGGCGACCGAGTCCCGCACCAAGCTGCGCCTGCACTACCTCGACCTCAGCGACCAGACCAGCACCCGCCTCGTGCGGCCGCTGGCCTGCTTCTTCTGGGGACCGGTGTGGACCTTCTCGGCCTGGTGCGAACTGAGAGAGGACTTCCGCAGCTTCCGGGTCGACCGGGTGCAGCAGCTCGAGATGACGGAAGAACGCTTCCGAGACGAACCCGGCAAGACGCTCGCCGATCTGCAGCGGCGCGAGAACGCGCGCGAGAACTGGGCCTGATCGGAGACCAAGTCGGCGCCAAGTCGGGTTCCCCGTCGGCGGGCCTGGCCGCGCTCCGGCTCAGCGCACCGCCACGCCCTGCGGCAGCGCCGCGGCGCGCGGACGCCAGCGCAGCAGCGGCGCCTCGATCCAGCGGTGGAAGGGCAAGGCGGCCAGGTTGCTCAGTCCCCAGGCGACGACCAGGGCCAGCGGGGCGAGCGCGTCCAGCATGGGCGCGGGACTTTCGGCGCGGTGCTCGTAGATCGCGTTCACGAGCAGGCAGACCGGGAAGTGCACCAGGAAGAGCGCGTAGGCATGGCGCGCCAGGGACTGCACCGGCGCCTGGCCGTGCCGCTGGAACCACGCCGGCAGCGTGCCGCGGCGCCACAGCACGATGACGACGGCGGTCAGCGCGGCGACGACCAGGCGCTCGCGGAACTGCAGCGCCAGGGCGGCGACCATCAGGCCGCCCAAGGCCAGCAGGCCCGCACGACGCGCGGCGGGCGTCCAGCCCTGGCACCAGCACAACAGCACGCCCAGGCCGTAGGCGCCGAAGAAATAGATCGCGTAGGCGTCCAGGTCGGCCATGCGATTGAACTTGAGCAGCGACGCGGCGCACAGGGCGCCGACGACGGCCGGCGCGATCCACGCCCGCGACGCGCGTGTCAGCGGCAGGCAGCGCAGGCCCCACATCACCAGCAGCAGCAAGGCGAAGAGCTGGAAGTCGATGGCGACGTACCAGGCGCCGACGGTCAGCGCCTCGACCGACATCAGGTCGTGCAGCAGCAGCGCGTGGGCGAGGATCTGCGTCAGGTGGACCTCGGTGGGCACCAGTTCCGGCAGCAGCGGCTGGACCAGCCACGACGACAGCAGCGTCAGGCCGACCGCCGCCATGAACGGCGGCACCAGGCGCCAGTAGCGTTGCGCCAGCAGGGCCGGCGCCGAGCGGCGCAGTTGCGGCTCCTGGGCCGACAGGGCCCGCGCGCTGAGGTAACCGCCCAGCACCAGGAACACCTGCACGGCCATGCGGCCGTAGTCGTAGAGCCATCCCGACAGCAGCGGGAACAGGCCGTGCATCGCCTCGGCGATCGGTCCGTAGACCGACAGGTGATGCAGCACGATCAATTGCGCGGCGGCCGCGCGCAGCGCGTCCAGCGGGAACAGGCGAGAAGCCATGGGGGTCGGCGGATCGGGTCGCCGTCGGTTCCCGGAGGAGGCGTTCGGCGGAAAACGAAGCGGCCACCGCGAGGTGGCCGTTGAATTGCGCCGGATTCTATAAGCAAATCAATAAGTTACATCGATGCACAGGACGGCGGCGGTCGCGTGACGCCCGGGCGTCGCGCTCAAGGCTTCGAACGCGGCGGGCGTTCGCGCGGTTTCGGCGTCGGGAACAAGGTCCCATTGAAGATCGCCGCGAACCATCCGATGTACCAGTCGACCAGCCGCTGCGGCCAGGGTTTCGGCGGCGCCGCCACGGGCTTGGGGCGGTCCGAGGGATGCCGCCGCTCGACGGCATCGGCGAAAGCGGCGAGCCGTGCCCGGAGCGCCTGCAGGCCGGCGACCTTCGACGGCGTCTCGCGCTCGGCCTGGATCACGAGCGCCACATGCAGCAGCGCGCGGTCCTCGCCGAGCGATTCCAGCCGGAGTTGCGCCTGGCCGGTCACGGCGCCGGTGCGCGGCCCGCGCCCCTCGAAGCGCAGGCGCAGGCGGCTGGGCGCGTCGAGGTCGAGGAGCAACACCCGGCCTTCGAATCCCGGCAGCGCCAGCATGACGGCGCCCGGTGCATCGCCGGCTTGCAGGCGCGCCGTTTCAGGCAGGCTGTCCGCGAGCAGGGTCAGGTCGTGCAGCGTCTTCCAGGCCAGGGCCTGGGGGACGGGCAGCACGAGGTCGTCGTTGAGGGCGAGCGTGGGCATGTCGCCGATTGTGTGCCTGCATGGCCGGTCCCACGCGGGCGGGAACGAAATTCGCTATGGTGCGCGGATGGACAACATGGACCTGCAGGTGCTGCGTCAGGTGCAGCAATGGATGGACGCCGATCAGCGCGTCGTGCTGGGCACCATCACGCGGACGTGGGGATCGGCGCCGCGGCCGGTCGGCTCGATCGTCGCGGTCCGGGCGGACGGCCTGATCGCCGGCTCGGTCTCCGGCGGCTGCATCGAGGACGACCTGGTGGCGAAGATCCGCGAGGGCGCGCTGTCGCTGAAGACCCCGGAGCTGATCCGCTACGGCGTCGGCGCGGAGGCCGCGCAGCGCTTCGGACTGCCCTGCGGCGGGACCTTGGAACTGATGCTGGAACCGGTCGGCCCCCACTCGGCGATCGCGCCGCTGCTGGAACGGCTGTCGCGCGGGGAGCGTGTGCTGCGCACGCTCGATCTGGCCACCGGCGCGGTCTCGCTGGCGGAACCGGGAGCGCACTCACGGGACGGCGCGGACCGGCTGGTCCTGAGCCACGCGCAACTGGTCACGCACCACGGGCCGCAATGGCGGCTGCTGATCATCGGCGCGGGACAGATGAGCCAGTACCTGGCGCAGATGGCACTGGCGCTCGACTACCAGGTGCAGGTCTGCGATCCGCGCGACGACTACCCGTGGACGCTGATCGCCGCGCCGCTGACACGCGAGATGCCGGACGACGTCGTCCAACGGCTGAAGCCCGACGGCCACACGGCGATCGTGGCGCTGACGCACGATCCCAAGCTCGACGACCTGGCGCTGATGGAAGCGCTGCGCGGCCCGGCGTTCTACGTCGGCGCGATCGGCTCGCGAGTGAACCAGGCCAAGCGCCGCGCGCGGCTGAAGGAACACTTCGACCTGAGCGACGCGCAGCTCGACCGGCTGCACGGCCCGGTGGGCCTGCACATCGGCGCCCGCACGCCGCCCGAGATCGCGCTGGCGATCCTGGCGCACATGACGGCGGAGCGGTACGGCGTGCAGCTCAGCAGCAGCGCGGCGCCGGCGGACGGGAGCGAGGCGGGGTGCGTGGTCTAGCCTTGTGTTGAGCAGTCCACATGAGCGCTCCTTTCAGACTTGCACGATCAACTCGCTGTACTGCGGCAGTTGCCCGTCAGCGGTGATCAGATGCGCTGCCTCGCTGATCGCTTGCGCAATGAGCAGGCGGTCAAAGGGGTCATGGTGGTGCAAGGCCAAGATCATGGTTGTCGCGGCATGCTCAGCGCTGACCGGCAATTCCACAAAACCACAGATCTTGATCTTCCTGATCAGTTGATCAGGGTCCACATCGAGTCGACCAATCCGAGCCTTGATCGCAAGTTCCCAGATCGAAACGGCGGAGACGAATACGGCGTCCGCCGTATCGATGAGATGTCGCGTCGCCGCAGTCAGTCGTTGGGAGCCCTCGACGACCCACAGGAAGATGTGCGTGTCGAGAAGCAAGGTCATGCGCGGCCTTCGAAGCTGGCGAGAACGTGGTCCGGCAGGGGGGCATCGAAGTCTTCGGAGATACGGATCTGCCCCTTGAGAATGCCATATGGGACACGCCGTTTCAGTGGCCGAAAGTCGTCTCCGGCCGACCGCTGAGTGGTGACGGGTGGGCAAAGTGAAGTCGGGAACGGGAACCGCTCCGCAGGCTTGGGAATCGTGTTCATCTTGAGCGCAGTCCAAGGAGAAGGAGGACGAATCAGTCTAGGACTCGTCCTCCACCTGGTGCTTCAACGAAACGCCCGATCCGATGCCGGTTTGTCCTGCGTCATGAATCTCGTCGATCACTCGCGAAATCTGTGGCGCGGACGCATGTCGACGGGTCGGTTTCGATTCACGACGGCCGAATTGTGGCAAGCGAGATGGTCCTCGCCCGCGCTCACCGCATGCTGTACCCCCGCCCGTCCATGCAAGCCTCCACCGCGCGGTTGAACACGCCGGCATCGTTCATCGCCGAGGGCTGCGTCGTCGCCCAGCGGTTGCATTCCTGGCGGTCGGCCTCGGTCTGGGCGGTGGACTGGCCGTTGCGCGGATAGATGATCGGATCGGGCCGCGGCGGCGCGACCGGCGCGGGCGTCGCGGCGTCGGCGCCGGGGGGCGGTGCGACGACCACGTAGCCCGGCCCCGGCGAGGCCACCGTGTAGTACGCGCCGTTGGCGTAGTAATACGGGTAGCCGCCGATGCGCAAGGTCACGTAGGCGCTCGGCAGGATGGGCACCACGAAGCCCAGCGGCGGCGCGATCACCCGGTAGCTGGGCCCCCACGGCTGGTACCAGACGCCGCCGTGGTACCAGTAACGGTGGCCCACGAACACCGCGCCGCCCGGCAGGCCGCGCGCGACATAACCCGGCGCGGGGTAGTAATGGTCGTGGTGATAGCGGCTGTCCAGGCGCAGGCCGATGTCGACACGCGCGCCGCCGCCGCCGTGATGCTGCGCGGACGCCAGCCCCGCGCTCAGGGCCAGCGCGACGGGAATCACCCAACGAAGCTTGTTCATGCTGCTCATGATCTGCTCACGCCGTCCGACGGCGCCCAGGAAGTCCAGATGGCTCATTCAACGCCGCAGCGCTCCGCCACGTCTACGGAAGGGCGTTTCGCCGGGGTAAAGAACCATTGCTTCGACGGCCCCCCGCCACGAGAGAATCACGGCGGATTCACGCCACCCTCACCACGCACCACCACGCGCCACCACTCGCTGCCTCGCGCCGCCCCGACGCCATGATCGAGCTCTACTACTTCCCCAGCAACGCCAGCTTCGCGCCCCACGTCGTGCTCCACGAACTGGGCATCCCGTTCCAGCTGCGCCTCGTCGACCGCAACAAGGGCGAACACAAGTCGCCCGCGTTCCTGGCGATCAATCCGAACGGCCTGCTGCCCGCGATGCGCGACACCCGCGATACGCCCGGCGGCGCGGAGCCGCTGGTGCTGTTCGAGACCGCCGCGATCCTGCTGCACCTCGCCGACACGCATCCCGACGCCGGCCTCCTGCCGCCGCTCGGCAGCCCCCGGCGCGCCCATGCCTACAAGTGGCTCATGTGGCTGACCAACACGCTGCAGCCGACCGTCATCGCCTACTACTACCCGGACCGCTTCGTCGCGCCGGGCAACACCGCCGGCAGCGCCGAGGTGAAGGCCCAGGCGCAGGTCCGCGCCAGTGCGCAGCTGGATCTGCTGGCGGCCGAATTCGAACGCCATGGCGGTCCGTTCATGCTCGGCGAGGAGTATTCGGTGCTCGACGCCTTCGTCTTCATGCTCTGCCGCTGGACGCGCAATTTCGACGACCCGGCGCGCAATCGGCCGGCGTTGGCCGCCTTCCTCGACCGCATGGCGCAACGCCCCGCGCTGCAGCGCGCGATCGAGACCGAGCAACTGCCCAAGCCCTGGTTCTGAGGCCGCGGGACGCGCCAGCCGCGCGTCGCCGCCCCGGCCCGGAGCTCAGCGCTGCGGCAGCGCCTGCAGGTAGTCGTAGAGACGCTGCGCGATCGCCGCGCGGTCGGCCGCCGGCATCGCCTCGGCGAGCGCCGGCATCGTCGTGCCGGGCCGCACCGCGGCGGGCGCCAGCAGCCAGCGCTTCCAGGCCGCCGCGTCGTAGCCCTTGACGACCACGTCGAGGTCCAGCGGCATCTTGTCGCCGCCGTAGCCGCGGATGCGGTGGCAGCTCAGGCAATGCGTGCGGGCGAGGTCCGCCGCGTCGGCGTACCGGGCCGCCAGGTCGCCCGGCAGCAAGGCGCGCGTCGAGGACGGCCCCACGCTCACCGACGCGACCTGGTAGGGCCACAGCGCGCCGCCCTCGGCCTGCAAGGCCGTCGACGAACGGTTGTCCCAGACCAGGTAGAACGGGCCGAGCGGCACCTGCTGCTCGCCCTGCAGGTGGTTGTCGACCTGGAACGGCCGGCCATCGGCGCGCGCGTGGACCAGCCACGCGCGATGCTGCGCGAAGCGTTCGACCGGGATGCGCGAGACGAAGCCATCCAGCGCGCGGAACTCGAGTTCCTGCCCCGGCGCCCGCCAGCCCTTGCCGAGCACCGCCGTCAGCACCTCGTCCGCAGCGAAGCCGACGTAGCGCACCTCAGGCATACGGCCGTCTCGCATCAGATGGGGCTCGAGGACCGCCACCGTCACCGCCTTCCCGGCGCGCGGACCCAGCTGTCGACCGAGTTCGGCCGGTGTCGGCAGTTCGACGGCCCAGGCCGGCAGCGCGGCGCCGGCGCACGAGATCGCGACCGCCGCGGCGATCGCCCTGGCGAACCGCAGGGCCGTCATGGCTTCAGCACCAGCATCCCGCGCGCATGGGCCTTCACGTCGGCCTCGTCCAGCCATTCGCGCCGGTACTGCCCCTTGGCCAGGAGCTCGGCCTGATCGCGGTAGTGCGCATCCGGCCAGACGCCGCTCTGGCCGACCGGATTGACGCCCAGCGCTTCCTGCGGCCGCGCGAAGTCGATCAGCCGGCGCGTCGACGGCCCGTAGACCACGCTCCACGGCGCGCTGCCGTTGCGCTGCGCCAGGTTGTTGGGCACCTCGTGCCCGCCCGGCACCGGGAAAGGCCCGACGTTGAAGAGCATGTCGAGCGGCTTCTGCTTGCCCAGCGGGTGCTCGTGCGTCAGCGTGTGCACGCTGTCCCAGCGCCACTTCGTGCTGTCGGGCCCGAGCGTCTCGTACAGGTGAGCCACCGCCGCCTTCCAGGCGCGGCGCACGATGTCGGCCTGCGTCTCGCGCTGCGGGGTCGAGCGGTCGTCCCACCAGGGCGAGTCGCTGTCCGCCGTCAGCCGCGGCAGCGCCTGGTCCAGCGCCCGGGTGCGGCGCAGGTTCTCGAACTGCGCGTCGCCGAGCTCGTCCTTCATCGCCGCGCGCAGCAGCTCCGCCGCCAGCTGCTGGAACAGCACCGGCGCCACCGCGTCGGCCTTGTAGGCGCCGTTCCAGCGCACCAGCGCCTCGACCAGCGATTGCTCCTCCGCCGAGGCCGAGCCACGCAGCAAGGGAATGAGGGGCCGCAGCACGCGCGGGCCGTAGTCGGTCTGCACGTCGAGCTGCAGCGCCTGGCTGTTCTGGACGTCCCAGCGCTTGCCCTGGTTCAGCAGCCCGTCGAGGCGCGCGCCCCGCTCGGCCAGGTTGTAGTAGCCCGGCACCGGCGTGTCGCCCGGCGGCTGGAAGTTGGCCGAGACGATGTAGCCGCGCGCCGGGTTCTCCTCGTGCGGGTTGGCGGAGAACGGCAGGAAGCCGGGCTTGTCGGCCTCGTCCGTCGCGCCGTCGAGCACGAAGGTGGGGTTCACGCCTTCGGGCCGCATCGGCAGCCTGGCCGCTGCCCACCAGGCGATGTCGCCGGTCGCGTTGGCCCAGACCACGTTCAACCCCGGCGCGTGGATGAGGCTGGCGGCCTCGCGCGCGCGGTCCAGCGTGTCCGCCCGGCCCAGCTGGTAGAAGGCGTCGAGCACCGGGTTCTCGGTCTCGAGGAAGGCCCACCACAGGGCCACGGGCCGCTCGCCGCGGTCGCCCGGGATCGCATCGTTGACGATCGGCCCGTGCGGCGACCGGCGCAGCGTCAGCACCTGGTCCGGCTGGCCCTTGACCTTGAGCACCTCCTGGCGCGAGGTCATCGCCACCCAGCGGTCCTTGATCCAGACCTCGTTCGGGTTGGCCGGGTTGACCTTCTCGGCGATCAGGTCGACGTCGTCGTTCTGGAACATCGTCAGGCTCCAGCCGAAATGCCGGTTGTGCCCGAGCAGCGCCATCGGATTGAGCGCGAGATGATGGCCGTAGAGCTCGAACTGCGGCGTGCGCAGATGCGCCTCCCACCACACGGCGGGCGTCGAGTACGCGATGTGCGGATCGCCGGCCAGCAGCGGCTTGCCGCTGGCGGTGCGGCTGCCCGAGACGACCCAGGCGTTGCTGCCCTCGAACTGCGGCAGGCCCGCGAGCTCCGCGGCGCGTCCGCTGACCGCCGCCAGGCGCGCCAGCATGGGCGCGACGTCGGCGAAGCGGCGATCGGCCCCGTTCGGTGCGCCCGTTCCTTTCGGCGCATTCAGCGCCTGCGGCTCCAGCGCGCCCTTCGGATGCCAGTCGAGATCGAAGATGCGCAGGTAGTCCGGCCCGAGCTGGTCGCGCACCGCCGTCAGCGCCGGCTCGGTGCGGAACGCCGCCGCGAAGCTGTAGGCCAGGTAGCCGGCGATGCTGTAGGTGTCCGCCGCCGTGAACGGCCGCTTGGGAATGCCGAGGATCTCGAACTCCAGCGGCGCCGGGCGCGTGGCCTGGTACTGGTTGACGCCGTCCAGGTAGGCGTACAGCGCCCGGATCGCGCCAGGCTGCGCCGTGATGGCCGACGAGGCCGCGGCCAGCTCGTCGGCGCGCTGCCGGATGCCGAGCGTGCGGAACAGCCGGTCGGTCTCGACCAGCTTGGGGCCGAGCACCTCGGCCAGTTCGCCGCGCGACAGCCGGCGCAGCATCTCCATCTGGAACAGCCGGTCCTGCGCATGCAGGTAGCCGAGCGCGCGATAGAGGTCGTCCTCGTTGCGTGCGTCGACGTGGGGAACGCCCCATTCGTCATACCGGACGGTGACCGGCGCGCTCAGGCCCGACAGCTGCAGTTCGCCGTCGCGCACCGGCATCTTCTGGTGGACATGCCAGGCCGCGCCCGCGGCGCCGATGGCCGCGAGCACGGCGAGCGTGATCGCGCCGCGCCTGAGCCAGCGACCGACGCTCATGGCCGCACGGGTTTGCGCAGGTGGGACAGCGTCTCGACGCGCTTGATCAGCTCGCGGTCGTTCCAGGGCTTGTGGAACATGCCGTACAGGCCCTGGATCTGATGCAGTCGCGCATGCAGTTCCTCGTGGCCGGTGATGGCGATCATGGGCAGGTCCTCGGTGGCCAGCGCGCCCTGCACCGCCTTGATCAGCTCGAAGCCGTCCATGTTGGGCATCTCGAGGTCGGTGATCAGCACGCCGAAGCGGGTCTGGCCGAGCAGCTCCATCGCCTCGACGCCGTCGCGCGCGGCGACGACCTCGTGGCCGGCGTCGCTGAACAGCTTCAGCAGCTTGGCGCGCACCACGGCGGAGTCGTCGACCACCAGCAGCGGCAGGCGCTCCGGCGCCCCGTCCGGCGCAGCGGGTGCAACAGGTGCCGCGGGCGCGGCCGGGGCCGACGGGGGCACGGTGCGGGCGGCCGGTCCCGGCGGCAGCGGACGCGGCGTCGGCGGCGGCGCGCCGAAGTCGCGGTAGTCGCCGCGGCGGACCGTGATGATGATGATCACGATGGCCAACGGAACGACGATCAGCAGCGGCAACAGGAACGGCTGCAGGGTCTCAGGCAAATCAAACGGCATTCGGCTCTCCGACTCCTCCCCAAACCGGGCACGCTACACCGGCGGAGGGACGTCACTGTAGAGGAAAAGCCCTCCGGTGGACGACCGGCGGGTGCCGCCCGACGAGCCGTGGGCCGCCTCGCCGGGGCGATGCGTTCGCGCCACGCCGCTGCGCGAGTCCGTCCCTGCATCCAGGGGCTTGCGTGACTTCAGTTCCATGACAGTGCCGACAGGTCGTTCGCGAACAGCGGCGTGCGGGTCCACAAGCCCTTCAGGCCGGCCCGCGCCACCGTGATCCATTGCGGCTGGTACAGGAAGGCGGCCACGGCGTCCTCGGCGACCTTGCGCTGCGCCTCGCCGAAGAGCTTCGCGCGCTGCGCGGGATCGGCGGCGTTCTGCATGCGCTCATACAGCGCATTGAAGGCCTCGCTGCGGTAGCCCCAGTAGTAGTCGGACCGCGTGAAGTTGCCGAAGTCGTAGGGCTCGACATGGGAAATGAGGGTCAGGTCGTAGGCCCGGTTGGCGTAGACGCCGGACAGCCATTGCGCCCATTCGATCTGCTCGATCGCGACCGTGATGCCCACCGCCGCCAGCTGCGACGCGATCAGCTCGCCGCCCTGTCGCGCGTACGGGACCGGCGGCAGCTTGAGCGACAGGCGCAGACCGCTCACCCGGGCCTGGGCCAGCAGCGCCTTCGCCGCCGCCGGGTCGTAGGCGTTGATCGCCGTGCAGTCGACATAGCCCGGCGTGTCCGGTGTGACGAAGCTGCCGATCGGCACGCCGTAGCCGTCCGCGCTGGCCTGGATGACGGCCTTGCGGTCGATGGCCATCGCGATCGCGCGGCGCACGCGGACGTCCTGCAGCGGCGAGCGCAGATGGTTGATCGCCAGGATGGTCTTCGCGCGCGACGACGCGGTGATCACCTGGAAGCGCTTCGGCTGGGACTTGAACTGCGACAGCGCGCGCGCCGCCGCCACGCGCGGGAACACGTCGACATCGCCCGCGAGCAGCGCGGCGACCTGCGCGGCCGGCTCGCCGATGAAGCGGAACTGCACCCGCGGGATCCGGATCGCGGCCGTGTCGCGGAAGGTGGGCCAGGCGGCCAGCGTCAGGCTGGCGCCGCGCTGCCATTGCGCGACGACATAGGGACCGGTGCCGACCGGCGCCAGCGCGTCCCGCCGGGCCGGTTGCGGCCTGGTGATCACCGCCGTCGCCTGCCCGAGCAGCGCGGGCAGCTCCGGTTCCGGCTGCTTCAGGCTCAGCACCACGGTCAGCGGATCCGGCGTCGCGATCGCCGCGATGTTGGCGAAGACGCGGCGGTCCTTGTTCTGCCCGCCCGGCGCGGCGGAGGCCTCGAACCTGGCCTTCACCGCGGCGGCGTCCAGCAGTGTGCCGTCGTGGAAGCGCACGCCGGGGCGCAGCACGAAGGTCCAGGTCCTCAGATCGGGCGAGGCGCTCCAGCGCAGCGCCAGCAGCGGCTGGGCGCTGCCGTCTTCCGCCACCTTCGTCAGGGGCTCCAGCACGTTGTAGAGCATGATCTCCCCGATCGCGGCGGCGGCGCCCGTGGTCGGGTCCAGGCCGGGCGGTTCGAGCGTCATCCCGAGCACCAGCGGGCGCCCCGCGTTGCCCTGCGCGAGCGTCGGCAGCGGCGCGGCGAGGGTCGCGCCGACGGCGCCCAGCGAGAGCAGATGAAAGCGGCGGCGGTCCAGGGCGGTCTCCAGCAAATGGTCCATGGCCGCGGATCATGCCAAAGCGGCCAGCAGGTCCTGCGTGTACGGGTGTTGCGGTTCGCCCAGCACGCGCGCGGCGGGGCCGTGTTCGACGGCTTCGCCGCCGCGCAGCACCAGCGCGCGGTCGCACAGGACCTCGATCGCCGGCAGGTCGTGGCTGACGAGGACGAGGCTGATGCCGTCGCGGCGCTGCAGCTCGCGCAGCAGCACCAGGATCTGCGCCTGCACCGAGACGTCGAGCGCCGAGAGCGGTTCATCCGCGACGATCAGGCGCGGTCGCGTCGACAAGGCCCGCGCGATCGCCAGCCGCTGGCGCTGCCCGCCGGAGAACTGGTGCGGGTAGCGCAGCGCGGCGTCGGCCTCGAGGCCGACGTCGGCGAGCACCGCCGCGACGCGCTCCCGGCGACCGGCCTCGTGCATCGGCAGGGCCAGCAGCGGTTCCATCACGCTGCGTCCGACGCGCCAGCGCGGATCGAGCGAGCCGTACGGATCCTGGAACACCATCTGCGCCAGCGGCCGCAGCGCGCGCCGCTCGCGCGCGGGCATCGCGTTCACGTCCCGGCCGTCCCACAGCACGCGGCCCTGGGACGGACGCTCCAGCGCCATCACGAGCCGTGCCAGCGTGCTCTTCCCCGCGCCCGATTCGCCGATGACGCCGAGCGATTCGCCGGGCATCAGCGTGAAATCGATGTCGCGCAGGACCGACCGGCCGGCATAGCGCTGGCCGAGTCCTTGCGCCTGCAGCAGGGGCGTCGATGGCAGCGACGGGGGAAGCGGCGGGGGAAGCGGCGGGATCACGGCGCCACCTCCCAGCAGGCCAGACGACCGTCGAAGCGCGGCGATCCGGCGGCGCAGCGCGCGGTCGCCAACGGACAGCGCGGAGAAAATGGGCAGCCCTCGCCGAGCTGCGTCAGCGCCGGCACATTGCCCTTGAGCGGATGCAGCGCCTGGTCGCGTCCGGCCCCGAGCCGCGGCCGAGCGGCCCACAAGGCCTGCGTGTACGGATGGCGCGGGTGGTCGAGCAGCTCGGTCCCGGCGCCCTGCTCCATCACGCGCCCGCCGTAGAGGATCGCCAGGCGGTCGACGCGGCGCGCCGTCAGCGCGAGGTCGTGGGAGATCAGCAGCAGACCCATGCCGCGTTCCGCCACCAGATCGCGCAGCAGGTCCAGCACCTGCACGCGCAGGCGCGCATCGAGCGCCGTGGTGGGTTCATCGGCGATCAGCAGGTCGGGCTCGGCGGCGAGCGCCATCGCGATCAGCGCGCGCTGCCGCTGGCCGCCGGACAGTTCATGCGGATAGGCACGCGTCTGGCGCTCATCCAGGCCCACGCGCGCCAGCAGCGCCATCGCGCGCTCGCGGGCGGCGACCCGGTCGGCCGCCAGTCGATGGATGAGGATTGGTTCCGCCACCTGCGCCAGCACGCGCTGGAGCGGGTTCAGCGCCGTCAGCGGCTCCTGGAACACCATCGCGATGCGACGACCGCGCAGGCCGCACCAGCCGTCCTCGTCGAGCGTGAGCAGCTCGCGACCGTCGAGTGCGATCCGTCCTTCGACCTGCGCGCCTTCGGGCAGCAGCCCCATGGCGGCGAGCGCGGTCAGCGTCTTGCCGCTGCCGGATTCTCCGATCAGCGCGAGGCTCTCGCCGCGCGCCAGCGACAGGTCGATGCCGCGCAGCGCGTGGAGGCGCTCGCCGCGGCGACCGGCCAGGCTCACGTGGAGGTCGCGGATCTCCAGCAGCGGCACGCTCACGTCGACGTCTGCATCGGCCTCCGCATGGGCGTGAGCGCCGGCGTTGGCGTTGGCGTTGGCGTTGGCGTTGGCGTTGGCGTTGGCGTTGGCGCCTGTCGTCATCGCGGCTGCTCCTTCGGATCGAGGCGATCGCGCAGGCCGTCGCCGAGCAGATTCAGGCCGAGCACCGCCAGCGTGATGGCGACGCCGGGCGCAAGGGCGAGTTGCGGCGCCTCGAACATCAGGGTCTGCGCTTCGGCGAGCAGCCGACCCCAGCTGGCCTGCGGGGGCTGGGTGCCCAGGCCGAGGTAGGACAGGCCGGCCTCGGCCAGGATCGCGAGCGCGAAGCTGGTCGTGCCCTGGACGATCAGCAGCGGCAGCAGCTGAGGCAAGACGTGGCGCCAGGTGATGGCCCACGGCCCCTGGCCGGCCACGCGCGCGGCGAGCACGAAATCGCGCGTCCACCAGCTCTTGGCGCTGCCGTTGACCAGGCGCGCGAACGAGGGCACGGCATGCAGCCCGATCGCGGCCATCGCGACCGTCATGCCGGGCCCGAGCGCCGCGGCCAGCAGGATGGCGAGCAGCAGCGCGGGGAAGGCGTAGCCGAGGTCGGCGCCGCGCAGGATGACGGCCTCGACCGGGCCGCGCCGCGCGGCCGCGAGCAGGCCGAGCGCGGTGCCGGCGATCAGACCGATGCCGACCGCGACCAGGCCCACCAGCCACGCGCTGCGCGCGCCGGCCATCAGGCGGCTGAACACGTCGCGGCCCAGTTGGTCGCAGCCGAGCCAGTGCGCGGCGCTCGGCGACGCGAGCCGGCGGCCCATGTCGATCTGCTCCGGCGGCCACGGCGTCCAGACCAGCGACAGCAGCGCGGTCACCAGCAGCAGCGCGGTGAGCACGATGCCCACGACGAATCCGGCGCGCTTCATGTCCGGCTCCTCATGCCTGCGGTGCCGTGCCGGCGCCACGCTGCAGGCCTCCTCATGCTTCCGTCCTGGTGCGCAGCCGCGGGTCGATCCACCCGTGCACCAGGTCCACCGCGAAGTTGAGGACCAGCACCAGCGCCGCGAGCCCCATGACGCCGTTGCGCACGACGATCAGGTCGCGGTTGGCGATGGCCTGCGCCATCAGGCGGCCGAGCCCGGGCAGGGTGAAGACGTTCTCGATCACGATGGTGCCGGCCAGGAGGTTGGCGAACTGCAGCCCGCCGAGCGTCAGCAGCGGGATCGCCGCATGGCGCAGGCCGTGGCGCCACAGCGCCGCGCGGCGCGACAGGCCCTTGGCGCGGGCGCTGCGCATGAAGTCCTCGCGGACGATGTCGAGCAGCGCCGAGCGCGCGATGCGCGCCAGGATCGCCGCCTGCACCAGCGCGAGCGAGACGGCGGGCAGCAGCAGCGCGCGCAGCCCCGGCCACAGCCCGCCGCCGAGGTCCTCCCGCCAGCCGGGAAAGCCGCCGGCGTCGATCCATTGCAGCTTCACCGCGAAGAGCATCACCAGCAGCATGCCGAGCCAGAAGCTGGGCACGGCGAGGCCGAGCTGGGTCAGGCCCATGACGAGGTGATCGCCCGCGCGCCCCTGCTGGCTGGCGGCCCACCAGCCGGCGGCCAGCGCCAGCACGACGGTCAGCGCCATCGCCAGCAGCGCGAGCGGGAGCGTCAGCGCCAGACGTTCCAGGATCAGGTCGGCGACCGGCGCGCCGTAGGCATACGACAGTCCGAGATCACCGCGCACGAGCCCGGACAGCCAGTCGAGGTAGCGATGCCAGGCCGGCTGGTCGAGGCCGAGCTGGCGCGCGAGCGCCGCGACGGCTTCGGGCGGCGCTTCGGTACCCATGATCAGTTGGGCGGCATTGCCGGGCAGCCACTCCAGCGCGCCGAAGATCAGCGCCGAGGCGGCCAGCAGCGTCAGCAGCAGCACGGCGAGGCGCTTGAGCAGGTCGTTCATCGCGGGCGGGATCATAGGGGCGGATCGGCACGACCTCCCCAAGAGCCACGCGACGGATCTCTACTCATTTGTGCGATTCCGAAGTTCTGGAGGCTCGCTATGATTCATGGCAATAGCTCCCCCACCTCTGTGCCCGGCGAAAGCGCGGGATGTCATGTGGGGGACCTCTTTTCCCCCACGCGGCCAACGCCTCGCCGCACCCCTTGAAGCCCTTCACCTCGGTCCCCCAGCAGCTGGATATGCTGCGTCGACTCGGGCTCGGCATCGAAGACGCGCAGCGCGCGGGACAGCTTTTGAAGCGGATCGGGTACTTCCGCTTCTCCGGATATGCGCACTCCTTGAAGACCGCGCGTGTTACCGACAACGAGCAGGACGAGCGCTTCCACCCCGACGCCACGTTCGACATCGTCGAAGGCCTGGCCGAGTTTGACAAGTCACTGCGACTTCTGGTTCTTCATGGCCTGGGCACCATCGAGATTGCCATGCGTGCCTGCGTTGTTGCTCGTCTCGGTGGCGTGGACATCGAAGCTCATCGCCAACCCCATTTGTTTGATCGGCGCTTCACGACTGCCCTGTCCAGCGCTCAGCCCTCCCTGCATGAGGAGTGGTTGCGCCGCTTCGATGACCTCTGCGCGAAATCGAAGGAGGATTTCGTGGAACACCATCGGCGGCGGTATGGCGGCAAGTTGCCGGTGTGGGCTGCAATGGAGGTGCTCGATTTCGGGCTGCTCTCCAAGCTCGTCGGTGGCCTTCAGCAGCGCGATGGACGCGCACTTGCCAGGCAGCTGAACTTGGAACACGCCGGCGTTCTCAAGTCGTGGATGCACATGTTCAACGTGCTCCGCAATCGGGCCGCCCACCATGCGAGGCTCTGGAACCGCACCACATCCAAGATCCCGCTACTGCCCAGCAAAAATGCCGCTCCGGACCTGTTCTTCCTGCACGACGACGATCACGCGAGGACACGTCTCTTCGGCACTCTGAGTTGCATGCGCGCTATGATCCGAATCATCGCCCCAGAGGACGACTGGCATCGTGAGGTCAAGGGCTTGATGGGCCGATTCCCGCAGTTCCTCGGACTGTCGATGCGCTCGGCCGGATTCCCCGCAGACTGGCAGCGTCTTGGACTTTGGGCGGACTGAACGCAGGACCCGCCGTCAGTGCGCGCGCGCCGCCCGTAATCGGCGGTGCACCGCCCTCGCCTGCGGCACCCACCCCAGCCGCGCCCAGCGGCGCCACATGAGCAGACCGCGGATCCACTCATCGGCGGCATAGGCGATCCACAGGCCGACGAGGCCCAGCCCCAGCACCTCGCCCAGCAGCCAGCTGCCGCCGGCCAGCACCAGCAGCATCGACCCGGCGCCGACCATCACCGGGTACTTCGCATCGCCCGCCGCGCGCAGCGCATTGATGACGACCAGGTTGAAGGTCCGCCCCGGCTCCAGGATCACGGTGATCCACATCAGGACCACGGCGCTGGCGAGGATCTGCTGGTCGTGCGTGAACATCTGCAGCAGCCACGGCGAGGCCGCCGCCGCGCCGGCCGCGACGACGACGCTGATCAGCAGCCCGCGCGCCAGCGCGCGCCGCACCAGCCGGTGCGCCTCGTGCAATTGCCCCGCGCCGATCAGGTGACCGACGACGATCTCCGCCGCGAAGCCGGTCGCCAGGCCCGGCAGCAGCACGAAATACATCAGCTGCGACGTGTAGCTGTGCGCCGCCAGCGCCGACGCGCCGAGGTGCCCCGCGATCGCCACGCTCACCATGTAGGCGAGCCGGTAGGCGATGTTCTCCGCCGCGCCCGGCAGGCCGATGTGCAGCACGCCGGCGAGCTCCGCGCGCGGCAGCCGCCACCAGTCGGACGCCTTGGGCCGCAGGCTCAGCCGCTCCCGCCACAGCCACACGTGCAGGCCCAGCCCGAACGCGCGGCTCAGCGCCAGCGCGACGGCGAAGCCCGGCAGTCCCAGCCGCGGCATCAGCGTGACCGACAGCAGCAGCTGCGCCACCTGCATCGCCACCAGCACCATCAAGGTGTCGCGGCTGCGCAGGTGCGCGCGCATCACGCTCGCCATCGAGGCGTTCCAGGCGTCCAGCATCATGGCCGGCGCCAACGCCATGAGGAAGGGCTGGGAGAGCGGCAGCACCTCCGACGGCGCATTCATCAGGCGCAGCAGCGGGCCGGCGAAGAGCACCGCCATCAGCGCCGTGAAGCCGCCCAGCCAGGTGCTCGCGCCCAGCGCCGCCCGCGCGGTCGCGTCGGCCACCGCGCGCCGACCGCCGCCCAGCGCCTGCGTGATCACCACGCTGATGCCGGCGCCGATGATGCGGAACAGGATGAAGAGCGTCGCCGCCAGCTGGTTGGCCAGCGCGAACGCGGCGCCGGCAGGGTCGGAGATCCGCGCCGCCAGCATCGTCCCGATCACCCCGATGGCGATGCCCAGGCACAGCTCGAGGAACAGGGGCCAGGCCAGCGCGAACAGGCGCGGGGTCGGGAGGGCGGTCGGGGAGGAGGACATCGGGCGGCGGCGGCAGGCAGGTCCGCGCCGCCGCTGGCAGCGGCGGACACGACGCGCGGAATTCTCGCGTGAGGCCTTCGGACCGGGGGCCGTAACCGCGATGAAACCGTGAGGGGGCCGGAAGGACGCGTCAGTCTGTGGTTTCGCCGCCACCGCGGCGGGCGATCAGCGATCGCTCGCAGGCCAGTGCCCGATCAACCGATCCAGCCCGTTCGGTGCGGTCCGTGCGGTCCGTGCGGTCCGTTCGTCGGGCGCGTTCAGTCTGCCGATGGCTCCGGCGGCGTGGCGACCGGACACATCGGCAGGCCGCCGGCCATCAACGTGGCGCGTTCGGCGTCTTCGGCCTGCCGCAGGGACACCAGCCCGGACCGCGTGCCGTAGAGCTCGTCGAGCTCCTCCAGCAGCAGGGCGCGGACCTGGGCTTCCGCCATGGGCGGCAACGCGCGGACCCATTGGCGGTCGCGGCCGTCCAGGCGGTAGACCACCACCCAGATCTCGCAGGTGTCGATGAATGCGGACATCCCCGCAGCCTAGTCCAGCCGTCCCGGGCTGGCGAGGGGGACTGCCCCGACCTGTGCGCCATATTCATCGAATCGCGGCCCCCGGACGGGGGATCAGCGCCATTCGACGACCGACACGCCCAGCCCGATCCGGGATTCGCGGAAGTTGTAATCGATCAGGCTTTCGCCGTAGCCGCTGAACAGCTGCAGGTAACCGTGCAGCCCGCCGCCGATCGGGAAGGCCCACTCCAGTTGCGCCGACCCGCGCGAGCGGTCGCCCCCCTTCAGGCTGTGCCGCGCCGTGAGGGCCAGGACATGCCCGCCCAGCTTCTGCGTCACCAGCAGCTCGCCCCGGCCGATGTAATCCTGGATGCCCGGGTTGTCGTCGCTGCCGGTGTTGAGGATGCGCCACCACGGGCGCAGGCTCACCGTGGTCTCGCCGCGCTCCAGGCTGAGCTCGCCGATCACCCGGTTCCAGCTGCGCGACAGCGGCACCGCGCGCCCGTTGGACTGGTGATTGAAGCTCAGCCCGACCATGCTGGCCTTCCACCCGAACGGCAGCCCGACATCGGTCCCGTGGGTCAGGATCACTTCCGGTTCGTAATTGGTCTCGCGGAAGGGCCGCGACTCGCGCCCGTTGTAGACCTGCCAGCGCGAGCTCTGCGTGTAGGCGCCCCACACCGCGAAGGTGCCGTGGTCGTCGAGCGCCCAGATCTTGGATTTCAGGCTGATCTGGAACTTGGCCTCGTTCTTGTCCAGGTCCAGCGCCTGGACCACGCCGTTGTCCGGGCTCTCGGACGACGCCGGTCCCGGCAGGCGGTTGGAGCGCGTGGTCCACGACACCGGCAGCAGGTAGACCGGCCGGTAGGGACGCGGCAGGAAGCGCGGCATCTGGTCGCGGCAGGACAGCTCCCAGCGCTCCGACAGCGTCGAGCCGAGGTAGCTGCGGGCGCTGCCGGAGGCTTCCGGCAGGCGTGAGCAGGGATCGTCGACGCGCGGCGCGCTCGCCGCCGCGGCGACCGGCAGCGCGGCAGGTACCGGCTGCAGCCGCACCTGGGCGGCCGCCGACGGCGGCGCCGCGTCGGGCGCGCGCCCGTTCAGCCGGTCGTAGCAGGCCAGACGGGCGTCGTTGTCGCGGATCACGGCGCAGTCGGCCGGCGTCTTCGCCGACGAGGCCGCCGACAGCGCCGGGTTCTGGACCGGCAACGCCGCCATCTGCGCGGACGCGTCCTGCGGCATGGCCGCGATCAGCGCCGCCAGCAGCGCGGCGCCCCCTGTCATCGCCATTGCCAGACGGCGGCGGAACTCCCTCATCGACAGCATCATGCTTGGCCCTTGTTCAGTCGCGGCGCAAGTGCAAACAGCGTGCCCGGGTGCGTTTGCAGAACTTGCCGAGGGAACGCTCCCTAGAATCGACCGCCATGCAGACGTCCCTCCCCGCCGACTTCGCGTCGGGCCCCGTGCCTGGCAAGTCCTGGCCCCGTTGGGCCGCGCTGGCCGCCCCGCTGCTCCTGGCGGCCTGCTCGCAGCTGCCTCGCGCGCCGGCGCCGTCCCCCGAGCCGACGCCCGGCGGGCCCTTCAGCCCGGCCGCCCTGCAGGCGCTGCGCCCGGCCCAGTTCCGATCGACGGTCGGCACCGCGGTCCAGGCCCAGGACCGATGGGTCAACGACCGGACCCGGATCCGGACGGTTTCCGCCCAGGCGCTGGCGGCGCCGCGGGACGGCGCCGTCTTGCGCGAGTTCGCCCAGGCCTTGCGGCTCGTCGCCCACTACCGGGCCGAGATCGACACCGCCCGCCCGGCGCTGCTCGCCGCGCTGCCCGCGCTGGACGACCAGCCCGCGGACCTCCAGCGTCCGCTGCTCACGGCGGCCTACACGCTCTACGCGGTCGACGCCGCGCCGCTGCTGCGCCCCTTGCTGCCGCGGCTGGCCACGCCGCGCGAATTCGCGATCGCCGCCTATGCGCTCATGCAGACGCGACAGCCGGCGGATCTCGCGCTGATCCAGTCCCAGCTCGCGCAGCGCGACCGCGACGAGCCGCGCCTGCAGGCGCTCGCGCTGGCGGTCGCCGCCGCCCAGGGCCAGCCGCAGACGGCCCGGCCGCCGCTGGCCGACCTGCTGGCGATCCGTCCGGGCCATCCGGTCGTGTTCAGCTTCCAGCGCCCGGGCCGCCAGCAGATGGGCCTGGCGCTGGTGCGGCAGGCCGACGGGCGATTCGTGCGGCGTCCCGACGGCGGCGTCTTCAACATCGAGCAACTGGCGCTGTCCAGCAGCGGCCTGCCCGGCACGATCACGCTGGGCAATACGCCTCAGGGGCTGTTCACCATCCAGGGCGCCGGTCGCGCCGCCTCCAACATCTGGATCGGTCCGACGCCCTACCTGCACACCAAGGTGCCCGGCGAGGCCAGCGTCGCCGACTACGAGCAACGCGCGCCGGGTCCCAACGAGCCGGCGTGGTCGCTGGACCGTTACCGCTCGCTGCTGCCCGCCTCGTGGCGCGACTACGCGCCGCTGCAGGAGGCCTGGCTGGCCGGCCGCGCCGGACGGGACGAGATGCTGATGCACGGCAGCACCATCGATCCGCGCTACTACGCGGGCAGCCGCTACTACCCGGGCACCCCGTCGGACGGTTGCCTGGTGGCGATGGAGTACTGGTCACCGGACGGCGTGATGGTGCACAGCGACCAGATCGCCCTGCTGCAGGCTTTCACCGCGCAGGGCCGCGACCGCGGCTACCTGGTGCTGATCGAACTGGACGCTGCCCCCACGCCGGTGTCCCTGGCGGAAGTGATCCCGTCCGTCCTGGACGCCGAGGCCCGCACGACCGGACGCCGATGAGGCGCGAGCAGGGCATGAGGTTCGCGGACGCGAGGCCTCATGCCCGGATCGGGCCTGCGCGCCGGAGGTGGCAGTCCTTGCCAGCGTCCTGGCGACGTCCGCGATTTTCCGGATTACCGTGGGTTATGACGCTCCTGCCGCGTTTCATTGGCAGCTGCCTGCCCCGCCCACTAGAGTAGGCCGCACCTTGCGGGCCTCCCCTTCCGCCCCGGCCGAGCCATGTCCCTTCCTCTCAAGACCGAAACCCCCAGCGCCCACCATCCCGACCTGGACCTGTACGACAGCGCCCGCCTGATGGCGGTCTTCATCGACGACCAGCGGTCGGCGGTGGAGGCGGTGCGGGCGGCGGCACCGGCGCTGGCGGCGGCGGTGGACGCCGCGCTGCCGCGCATCGCCGCCGGCGGACGGCTGCTGTATGCCGGCGCCGGCACCTCCGGCCGGCTGGGGGTGCTGGACAGCGTCGAGCTGGTGCCGACGTTCTCATGGCCGCGCGAACGCGCGGTCGCCGTGCTGGCGGGGGGCGAGGGCGCGATGTTCGTCGCCGTCGAAGGCGCGGAGGACGACGAGCCTCAAGGCCGCCGCGACATCGAGGCGCTCGCGCCGACGCCCGACGACGTGCTGATCGGCATCGCCGCCTCGGGCCACACGCCCTATGTGCTGGGCGCGCTGGCCGCAGGCCGCGCCGCCGGGTCCCTCACGATCGCGATGGCCAACAACCCGGGTGCCGCGGTGCTGGCCGCCGGCGAACATGCCATCCTGCTGGACACCGGCGCGGAGGTGATCTCCGGCAGCACGCGTCTGAAGGCCGGCACGGCGCAGAAGATCGCGCTGAACACCTTCTCCAGCGCGCTGATGGTCAAGCTGCACAAGGTCTACGGCAACCTGATGGTGGACATGAAGGCCACCAACGCGAAGCTGGTCCGGCGTGCCGTCGCGCTGACGATGCGCGCCGCCGACGCCGACGAGGCGGCCGCGCGCGCGGCGCTCGACCAGTGCGGCTTCCACGTGAAGACCGCCGTCGTGATGCTGCTGCGCCGACTCGACGCCGCCGGCGCTCAGGCCCTGCTCGCGCGCCACGACGGCGACGTGCGCGGCGCACTGGCTGATCGCTGATCGTCGATCCTTGCCCGTCGACCGCCCACCGCCGACCGCGCGCGCCCCTCGCACGCAAGCGCTGCAATCCCCGATGCGGCAGCCCTCCGGTTTGCGTCGACACTGAGCGCCATGCACGCTGATCCCGTTTCCCCGAGCGCCCGCAGCCCCTGGCGCTGGGTGCCCACGCTGTACTTCGCGCAGGGCATGCCGTACGTGGTCGTGATGACGCTCTCGGTCATCATGTACAAGAACCTGGAGATCTCGAACACCGACATCGCGCTCTACACCAGCTGGCTCTACCTGCCCTGGGTGATCAAGCCGCTGTGGTCGCCGCTGGTCGAGATGCTGGGCACGAAACGGCTCTGGGTCGTGACCTTGCAGTTCGCCGTCGGCGCGGCGCTGGCGATGGTGGCGCTGACGCTGCCGATGGAACGCGCCTTCCAGATGTCGCTCGCCGTGCTCTGGCTGATGGCCTTCGCCTCGGCCTCGCACGACATCGCCGCCGACGGCTTCTACCTGCTCGCGCTGGAGAAGCATGAGCAGGCCGCCTTCGTCGGCGTGCGCTCGACCTTCTACCGCGTCGCCAACATCGGCGGCCAGGGCGGCCTGGTCTGGCTGGCCGGCGAGCTGCACGACCGCGGCGACAGCTGGGTGCTCGCCTGGCAGGGCGTGATGGCGGTGCTCGCGGGCGCCTTCCTGCTGCTCGCGGCGTATCACCTGTGGCGCCTGCCGCGCCCGGCCGTCGATGTCCCCCTGCCGCCCGAGCAGCGCGCGCCGGGCACCTTCTTCCAGATCTTCGCCGCGTTCTTCCGCAAGCCCGGCCTGGCAGTCACGCTGGGCTTCCTGCTGCTCTACCGCTTCCCGGAAGCGCAGTTGCTGAAGCTCGCGACGCCGTTCCTGCTGGACCCGCTCGACAAGGGCGGCCTCGCGCTGAGCAACAAGCAGGTCGGCCTGGCCTACGGCACGGTCGGCCTGATCGCGCTGACGCTGGGTGGCCTGCTCGGCGGCTGGATCATCTCGCGTGTCGGCCTGAAGCGGGCGCTCTGGCCGCTGGTGCTCGCGATGCACCTGCCCAACGTCGTGTTCCTGGCCATGGCCTATGCCCATCCCGGCAGCCTCGCCGTCATCAGCGCGGCGCTCGCGGTCGAGCAGTTCGGCTACGGGCTCGGCTTCACGGCCTACCTGATGTACATGGTCCTGGTCGCCGAGGGCGCCCACAAGACCGCGCACTACGCGATCTGCACCGGCTTCATGGCCCTGGGCATGATGCTGCCCGGCATGTGGAGCGGCTGGCTGCAGGATCACCTCGGCTACCCGCACTTCTTCGCGTGGGTGCTGATCGCGACGATCCCGTCGCTGGTCATGACCGCGCTGATCCGGGTCCCCGAGAACTTCGGCCGCAAGGAGTCCACTGCATGAGCGCCCCGGCGACCGGCCACCGTCCCGGCGGCGGCGGCGGCGGCGGCGAGCGGCTCCTGTCGCTCGACGCCTTCCGCGGCTTCGCGATCGCGGCCATGCTGCTGGTCAACAACCCGGGCGACTGGTCGCAGCTCTACGCGCCGCTCGAGCACGCCGCCTGGCACGGCTGGACCTTCACCGACTGGATCTTCCCGTTCTTCGTCTTCATCAGCGGGATCTCGATGAGCTTCAGCCTGGCGCGCCGCGGCCAGGCCGACGACCGCGCCGCGCTGCTGCGTCACATGTGGCGCCGGGGGGCCACGATCATTCTCATCGGGCTGGCGCTGAACCTCTTCCCCTTCTTCCACGTCGAGACGCTGCGCATCCCCGGCGTGCTGCAACGGCTGGGGCTGATCACGATCCTGGTCGCGCCGATCGCGCTCTGGTGCGGCTGGCGCGCCCAGCTGGCGTGGTTCATCGGGCTGCTGCTCGGCTACGGCCTGGTGCAGACCTTCGTCGCCGTGCCGGACGCCTCAGGCGTCTGGCATCGCGGCTCGCTGCAGCCGGGCGAGGACGTCGGCGCCTGGCTGGACCGGGCGCTGCTCGGCGGCCACCTCTGGGCGAAGAGCAAGACCTGGGACCCCGAAGGCCTGCTGAGCACCCAGCCCGCCGTCGCGAGCCAGATCGCGGGTCTGCTCGCGGGACGCTGGCTGGCGCTGCGCGGCCGCGATCCCGGCGAGAAGGCGACCTGGTTCCTGGTGGCGGGTCTTGCCTGCCTCTGGGTCGGCCAGGTCCTCGACGCCTGGACCCTGCCCATCAACAAGAATCTCTGGACGCCGGCCTTCGTTTTCCTCACGACGGGCTGGGGGTGCCTGGTGTTCGGCGTGTTCTACTGGCTGCTCGATGCCGCGCCCCTGCCGCGGATGCGCGACGCGATGGCGCGACGCTTCCGCCCGCTGGTGGTGTTCGGCATGAACGCGCTGTTCCTCTTCGCGCTGTCGGGCCTGGTGGCCCGAATGCTCGGACTGATTCACGTGGCCGAGGGCGTCACGCTCAAGGCCTGGCTCGTCGCGCCGCTGCGCGCGCTGCCGGTGGATCCGCGTTTCGCGTCGCTGCTGTTCGCCGCCGGTTTCGTGGCGGTGTTCTACGGCATCGCGTGGGCGATGTGGCGGCGCGGCTGGATCGTGAAAGTGTGAGCGGCCCCTGGGGCGCCGCCCGGTGAGAGCCTTCGATGCGACGACGACAGTGGATGACCGCGGCCCTGGCCGCACCGGTGCTCGGTTCCCTGGGCACGACGCTTTCGGGCTGCGGCACCGCGCGGCCGCAGGCCCTGCCCGCACTGCCGGGCCCCGCACCCGACGACGCGCCCCCGCCCGCGCCGCGCGAGTTCCGCGCCGCCTGGGTCGCGACCGTCGCCAACATCGACTGGCCCAGCCGCCGCGGCCTGAGCGACGCCGCGCAGATCGCCGAGATCCACGCGATCCTCGACAGCGCCCGCGCGCTGCGCCTGAACGCCATCGTGCTGCAGGTGCGCACCAGCGCGGATGCGCTGTACCGCTCGACGCTGGAGCCGTGGAGCGAGTACCTCTCGGGCGTGCAGGGCCAGGGCCCCGGCTACGACCCGCTCGCGCTGTGGATCGAGCAGGCGCATGCGCGCGGCCTCGAACTGCACGCCTGGCTGAACCCGTACCGCGCGAAGCAGAGCGGCGGCAAGTCGGCGGCAGCCCCCACGCACCTGAGCCGCACCCGGCCGGAGTGGGTCAAGAAATACGGCGACCAGCTCTGGATCGATCCGGGCGAGCCGGCCGCCGCGGACCACACGCTGGCCGTCTGCCGCGACCTCCTCACCCGCTACGCCATCGACGGCCTGCACATCGACGACTACTTCTATCCCTACCCGGTCCAGGACGCGGCCAAGCAGGACATCGACTTCCCCGACGAACCCAGCTGGCAGCGCTACCTGCTCGGCGGCGGGACGCTCACGCGCGCCGACTGGCGGCGGGACAACGTCGACCAGCTGGTGCGTCGGATGTACGAACTGGTCAGGACCTTGCGCCCCGCCGCCCGTGTCGGCATCAGCCCCTTCGGCCTGCCGCGGCCGGACCTGCGTC
>CBIHMU010000028.1:0-64618 GCA_966211105.1 uncultured Burkholderiales bacterium | reverse complement strand
CGCCGTCCCCTGCGCCCGCCCCCGCGCCTTCGGCCGGCCTGTCCGACCCGAAGGTCAAGGACATCGCGATGCAGATCGTCTCCAGCGCGGAGAACTCGTCGCTGGACTGGAAGGCGCAGTACCGCTACATCCAGGACATCCGCGACGGGCGCGGCTACACCGCCGGCATCATCGGCTTCTGCTCGGGCACCGGCGACATGCTGGAGCTGGTCCAGTACTACAACGCGGTCAAGCCGAACAACGTGCTGGCCAAGTACCTGAACGCGCTGCGCTCGGTCAACGGCAGCGACTCACATGCGGGCCTCGATCCCAACTTCCAGAGCGATTGGAAGACGGCGGCGAGCGACACGGTCTTCCAGCAGGCGCAGGACCACGAGCGCGACCGGTCCTACTTCAACCCCTCGGTGCAGCAGGCCAAGAACGACGGGCTGCGGGCGCTGGGCCAGTTCATCTACTACGACGCGATCGTGATGCACGGGCCGGGCAACAGCGGCGTGAGCTTCGGCGGCATCCGCAAGGCGGCGATGGCCAAGGCCAGGACGCCGGCGCAGGGCGGGAACGAGATCACCTACCTCAACGCCTTCCTCGACGCCCGCGTGGCCGCGATGAAGACGGAGGAGGCGCACAGCGACGTGAGCCGCGTGGAGACCGCGCAGCGCGTGTGGCTCAAGGCGGGGAACCTGGACCTGAAGACACCGTTGAACTGGAAGGTGTACGGGGACAGCTTCTCGATCAAATGAGCGCCATGCCCGCGTCAGCGCCGACCGACTTCGGAAGGCCAGGCGCGGGCTCTCCACGGGGCGCCGGGTCTCCCTGACACGGCCTGACGGCCGCGCCGGCGGCGATGGACGCGCGGGGTGACCCGGCTCAGCGCGGCGTCCTCAGAGCTTCATCGCCGCCAGCAGGCTGTCATGCGCGGCCTTGTTCATGCGGATGTCGAAGGGCAGGAAGGTGAGCCGCTCGACCGCCGTGAGGCCGGACGGATTCGACACGTAGTAGCTGCCGCCCAGCAGCGTGCCGTCCTTGATCAGCGAACCGGTGTAGACGTTGCCGTTCAGCTCGAAGTAGATGCGGTATTGGACCGTCGAGCTCAGCGTCGACGACTGCGGACGCGGGGTCGTCGCCACCCACACGGACACGCCGTCCACCGTGCTGATCCGCCGTCGTCCGAGTACGGGACTGCCGGCGTCTGGTACGAGGACGCGGTGGCGCCGGCGATGGCGACGCCGTTCTTCTTTCACCGGTAACCGAGACCGGTGCCCGTGGCCATGACCGTGAAGATGGCGCTCACCGGCTGCGACGCGATGACGGGCGATTCGACGGTCGTCGTGAACGCTGAGGCTCTACCCGAGCCGTCCGAGCCGCCCTCCCCGCCGCAGGCCGCGACGATGACTTACAGAGCTGCCAAAGCGGCAGCGCGCCTGCGCTTCACTGAGACCAAGGAGTCCTCCTTCCTGTGAAGTCGATGGCCTGGCGGTCCGTGGACGGGACCGCTCAGGCGTTTTGCGGCCGCGAGTAGAGGAGGCGGAGATCGCCCGGGCCGTGACACGCGTGCCAAAAAAGTCATGGCAAGGCACAGCGTTTGCCATGCGGTTGCATCCACCCACATCGTTGAGGAAAGCCATGAAGACATCCCTGATCAAGAACGCCGCGCTGATCGCCGCCTGTGCCGCCATGACGGTCGGTTGTGCCACCAGTGATGTGAAGAACGCGGGCGTGGGCGCCGTCGGCGGCGCCGTCGTCGGTGCCGTGGCCGGTGGCAGCGCCGTGACGGGTGCCGTGGTCGGCGCAGTCGCCGGCGCCGTCATCGGACGGCTGATGGTCGACGGCAAGGAGCGCGAGGTCTACTCGGACGGCAACGGCGGCCGCTATTGGGTCGACGGAGACGGACGCCGTCACGCCGTCCGCTGAAGCACCGGGCCGTCCGGTCTCTCGATCGGGCGGCGCTTTGCAAACGCTCACAGGGCTCGATCAAGGGCCGGCGCCCCGCGAGCAGGCACACGCGTGTAGGCGCACGCGTGGGCGATAGCGAGCCTCTACCGCTGCCCGCTGGAAAACTCCCTCGGGAAGCGGCGCAGCGCGGACGCATCGAGCCCACCTGTTCCAGCATTGCGACGGAGCGCTCGCGCGCCTGCGTTTCGTTCAGCGCCTGGCGTAGCAGGTGCAAGGACTTCGCGAGCTGCAGCGCCACGCCCGATCACGGTCGGAGGCATGGGCCGCGCGGGTGCTACGCTGGCTTGTCTCCAGCCCCGGCTCCCGCCGATCGGAAGCGCCATGAAGCTCATCGGAATCCTCGGCGGCATGTCCGCCGCTTCAACGCAGACCTACTACCGCCAAATGTGCGAGATCACGCGCCGGCGTCTCGGCGGCCTGCACTCGCCGGAGCTGCTGATCCGGTCCCTCGACTTCGCGACGATCGAGCGGCTGCAGGCCGCGGGACGGTGGGAGGAAGCCGGCGAGATCCTGAACGCGCAAGCCAAGGCGCTGGAACGCGGCGGCGCCGACTTCATCGTCCTGGCGACGAACACCATGCACAAGCTGGCCGCGCAGATGATGGACGGCGTCGGGATCCCCCTGCTGCACATCGCAGATGCCACGGCGGATCGGATCAAGGCGTCCGGCCTGAAGACGCCCGGCCTGATCGCGACCGCGTTCACGATGGAACAGGCGTTCTATGTGGATCGCCTCAAGGCGAGCGGGCTCCAGCCGCTGGTGCCCGGCGATGAAGATCGCGCGGACGTGCATCGCATCATCTATGACGAGCTGTGCAAGGACATCACGACCGACGAGAGCCGCGTCAGGTTCGAAGACGTCGCGCGCCGTCTCGTGGACCAAGGGGCTGATTGCATGATCCTCGGATGCACGGAGGTGGGGATGCTGCTCGACACCGGCAACGTCTCCGTGCCTGTCTTCGACACGGCGCTCATCCACTGCGAGTCGGCGATCGAGCGGGCGCTGGCGCCCTGAGCCACCTCCCCTGCGAGACCACTCAACGCCGCGAACTCAGCGCGGCATCCCACATCCCCATCGCCTCGGTCACGGCCTTCTCGATGACGGCATGCCGGACGCGATCGCGGGCGAGCACCGACAACCCCTGGAAGAAGCAGTCGAACGCGACGGACAGTGAGGCCGCGTCCGTGCCCTCGCGCAGTTCCCCGCTCGCGATGCCCCGCTCCACGCAAGAGCGGAAACCGGCGCGGGTGCGGCTGCGCACCTCGCGAAGCAGCTGGGTGACGGCCTCGCTGCCCGTGGAGCTGGCTCCAACGACGCCCAGCGCCACCATGCAACCCTTCGGGTGACCGCTCCCGGTCTGCATCCTGGCCGACCGCTGCAGCGCCAGGAACACGCCCTCTCGCGGCGGGACCGACGGGTCGTGGAGACTCCGGGTCAGATCGCCGTAGATCGTCATATAACGCTCCAAGGCCTCCTTGTACAGCGCCTCCTTGGATTCGAAGGCGGCGTAGAAGCTGGGCGCCGAGATCCCCGTGCCCATCGCCGCCTTCAGCTGCGACAGGGACGTCGATTCAAAACCGTGCTCCCAGAACAGGTGCATCGCCGAGGTGACCGCCGCGTCGCGGTCGAAGGTGCGTGGTCGGCCCCGCTGAGCCATGAAGATCTCCGACAGTCCAGGCATACATACTAATCGATACACAATCGGCAGACAACGCACCCCTCGCGCCTGCAGCGTCGCTTGCCCTACTCCTGCAAGTCGCATCGTGCGCGGGAGGCCGTTGACACGGCATTGCTCAAGACCGTATATTTATATCGCTCGATACGTAAATAGAGACGATCGATGCAGTGCGAGGCGGCAACACGACCTCGCATTTTTTTCCCAATTTATGTACCGTTCGGTACTTAACACGGAACCCGCATGTCCAAAGACCTTGAAGCACGCCTGGATGCCATCGAAAGCCGCTTCGCCATCGATGCGCTGATCGCCAACTACGCGGAAGCGTTCGACACGATGAACGAGGAACTGCTGGCGACGCTCTGGTATCCCGAGTCGCGACTGTTCCTCGGCGCCAACGGCAATGCCGAAGGCCTGGAGGCCATCCTGGCGCAGGCGCGCGTCAACATGAAGCGCATGCCCCACATGCATCACTGGATGGCGAATGCATTGATCACGGTCGACGGTGACAACGCCCACGGGGTGGTCGCTGCGGACTGCATCTTCTATGACGTCGACAAGGGTCCGCTGCAGGCCAGCGGCCAATACCGCGACGTCTATCAACGACGCGATGGCCGCTGGGCTTTCCTGGAGCGCACCTTCAGCATGCATTACGCCGTGCCGCTCCAGAACTGGGTGCCGATCATGGGGACCGAACGTTTCGGCCGGCCGGACTGAGGAAAACCGCGAGCACCCACCCTCATGCAAACGACGACTTCCGCCACGCGCCGGTGGTCGGCGTTCGCGGTGTTGCTGGTGGGGGCCTTCCTGCCCCCGCTGGACTTCTTCATCGTGAACGTCGCCCTGCCTTCGATCCGGAGCACGCTCCACACGACCCCTGCGGAGCTGCAGCTGGTCATCTCCGGCTACGCCGCGGCCTATGCGGTCTTCCTCATCACCGGAGGACGCCTGGGCGATCTCTTCGGCCGGCGCAGGATCTTCCTGATCGGCATCACCGGCTTCGGGCTGACGTCGGTGATGTGCGGGCTCGCGACATCGCCTGTCCTGTTGATCGTCGCGCGGGTGTTCCAGGGCCTGAGCGCCGCTGCCATGGCGCCTCAAGGACTGGCGTCGATTCACGCCCTGTTCCCGGAACATGAGCGTTCACGCGCGCTGGGACTCTATGGCGCGGCGGTCGGCCTGGCGGCCGTGGCCGCGCAGGCGCTCGGCGGGGCGTTGATCTCCGCGGACGTCCTTCACCTCGCGTGGCGCATCATCTTCCTCATCAACCTGCCCGTGGTCGCCGCTGTCCTGATCTTCGGCCTGCCGTTGCTGCTCGAAGTCCGCGGCGACAGCCCGGCTCCCGTCGACCGCCTCGGTGTGCTGCTGTGCGCCTTGACGCTTGGCCTGCTGATCGTTCCCCTGGTCGAGGGGCGTGAGCGGGGTTGGCCCTGGTGGGCCTGCGCGATGCTGATCGCCTGCCCGCTCGCCGGGTTTGCCTTCTGGCGATACGAGAAGGCCTTCGCCCGCCGCGGCGGGGTTCCCCTGGTCAGCGTCGACCTGGTCCGCCTGCCCGGATTGATGAGCGGCCTCACGGGCGTGCTCTTCTTCTACGTCGTCTCGGCGTTCTTCCTGGTGTTCTCCGTGTACCTGCAATCGGCGCTCGGGCTGAGTGCCCTGGCAACGGGGCTGGTGTTCCTGCCCTTCGGTGTCGGCGCCTTCATCGGGCCCTTGACGACGCCGCTGGCCACGCGCGTCTTCGGCGACCGGGTGCCCGCTGTCGGCATGCTGTTCGAAGTGGCCGGCTGCGTGCTGCTCGCCCTGCTGGTGGCGGCGACGCCGGGACGGATGCCGGCGCAAGGTCCGCTGATCGCCGCGGTGGGACTGCTGGGTTTCGGCCAGGGGTGGGCGCTGCCCACGCTGGTGCGCGCCCTCATCAGTCGCGCGCCTGCGACCGGATCAGGAATGATCGCCGGCATCACGAACTCGGCCTTGCAGATCAGTGCGGCACTTGGGGTGGCGGTGATCGGCGGCGTGTTCTTCAGCGTCGCAGGCCCGTCGCCCGACGCGACGTCCATGGCCAGGGCGTTGATGATCGCCATGCTGTGCATCGCGGCAAGCCTGGCCGTCTCGGCCGTCCTCTCCGTCGTCGCCTCGAGGTCGCGCCTCCGGGTCGCCCCGCGACCCGCGCCTCAGTGACACGGCCGGCCCGGCTCGCTCGGGGCACTCAAGCGATCGCACCGGCGTCCGCGACCAGCGAGGCGCCGGTGATCACGCTCGCCGCCGGACTCGCCAGGAAGACCACCGCGTTCGCGATTTCCTCCGGCCTGGCAAAGCGTCCCAACGAGGTCATGCCGCGCTGGAAATCGGCGGCCGGCCCGTCCGCGGGATTGGCGTCCGTGTCGGTGGATCCCGGATGAACGATGTTCACGGTGATGCCTTTCGGACCCAGTTCGCGCGACAGTCCCCGCGTGAAGGCGAGCAGCGCCGCCTTGGTCATCGCGTAAGCCGTGACACCCGGGAACGGCACCCGCTCCGCCAGTCCCGATCCGATGGAGATGATGCGACCGCCCTCGCCCAGGTGCGGGATCACGGCCTTGGAGAACAGCACGGGCGCGCGCACGTTGGTGTCCATCAAGGTCTGATAGTCGGCCAGGTCCAGATCGGCGATCAGGCCGCTGTGACCGATGGCCGCGCTGTTGACGAGAACGTCGATGCCGCCCAACGTGGAGACCGCCTCGCGCACCGAGCGCGCGATCGCCTCGGGATCCGCGCCGTCGGCCTGGATGGCGATGGCCCGGCGTCCCTGCTGCTCGATGTGCCGGACCAGCGTGCGCGCCCGCTCTTCCGAGTGCCGATAGGTGAAGGCGACGTCCGCACCGCTGTGCGCCAAGGCGCTGACGATCGCGGCGCCGATGCCCCGCGATCCTCCGGTCACCAACGCGCGCTTTCCCTTCAAGTCGATCATGTCCATTCCTTCGGTTCGGTCGGGCGTGCAGCGGATGGAATACCCGCTGTCGCGTCCGCCGAGAAAGGAAAAGTGTCGATCGCGTGTGCCGCCGGGACAATGATCGCGATTGCTCGAATCCGACTGGAATTGCTCGCCATCCCCCCGGGTCGCCGGTCGGCGCAGAAGCTCAGTTGAGTCGTTGTTTCCGCCAGGCCGACGGCGTTGCCCCGATCAACTTCCGGAAGGTCCGCCCGAAATGCACCGCATCCGCGAAACCGGTGGCTTCGGCGATGTCCTCCATGGAGCGGGTGCTTTCCAGCAGCAGCGACTGGGCACGTTCGATCCGCGCCTGCAATTGCCACTGGTAAGGCGCAAGCCCCGTCGATGCCTTGAACGCCCGGTTGTAGTGCGACGGCGACAGGCCCGCGAGGGCCGCCAGGGTGCTCAATTCGACGCGGCTCGGCAGGTGGGCTTCAAGAAAGCCCAAGGCGTCCCTCAGCTGGAGCGGCGACAGCCGCGCTCGCGACCTGGTGCCGCCCGGGTCATTCCTGCCGAGGAACCGGACTGCGAGCGCGGTCACGAGCGCATCACCGTACAGATGGCTGGAAGGATCAGGATCCGGCACGGCGTCGGCGAGCAGCTTCATCAAGGTCGCCATCCGCTCGTCGGTGAAGCGGATGAGCGGGGTCTGTGCGTGGCCGCCGGTGTGCGTCAGATGGCAGCGCTCGCTGAGCGCGGCCACATCGAAGGCCAGCCTGACATCCTTCACGTGCCGGACGTCCTCGCTGAATCCCCAGATCGTCATCCCCGCCGGCACATAATTGATCTGCCGGGGCTTGTACTCGACGGGGCAGGCCACCTCCCGCTTCAGTCGCGGCTCTGAACGGCGCGACCCCACTTCCTCGTAGATCATGCCGAGTCGCGCCGCTTCCAGGTGGGGCACTTGGTACAGGACCCGACCGGCGCAGGCGAACTCCGCCGCGATCACGTGCACGCCCGCCCAGGTGCGGCTCGCGCTGGTCACGCTCAAGAGGTTCTCAGGGAGTTCGGCAGTTTGTTGCATGCCGCATTCTGACGCTCACACCCGGGTGACGGTCGGCCGCACGTCCAGCCGCTGCTTCAGCAGCCCCACCTGCAGATAGAAATCCGCGCTGCGCTGCTGGTCCGCGAGCACCTGGTCGTCGAGCGCGATCCAGCGCGTGGCGCGGCGCTCGAACTGCAGCCGCGCGGCCTCGACCGGAATGCCGATGATCCGCGCCAGCGTCGTGGAGAACTCGGGCCCATGCTGGTAGGACCACGCCTGCGCGCGCTTCACGCGCTGCGCCAGGTCCGCCAGCGCTTCGCGTTTGCTCTCGAGCGCCTTGTCGGTCGCCGCCAGGAAGCTCAGCCCCGACCACTGCCCTCGCCCGCTCACCAGCACGCGTGCGTGGCCGGCTGTCTCCGCGAGCGCCGTGTAAGGCTCCCACGTTGCCCACGCATCGAGCGAGCCTTGCGTCAACGCGAGCTTGGCCTCCGCCGGCGGCAGGAAGCGGACCTGCGCGTCGTCCGGCTTCAAGCCCGCGGACGCGAGCGCCTTCAGCGCGATGAAGTGGCCGATCGATCCGCGGTTGGTGCCGATGGACTTGCCCTTGAGGTCGCCCGCCGTTTTCAGTGGCGAATCCGGTCGCACCAGGACCGCCGTGCCATAGGCATCGGAGCGATTCACCGCGAAGGCCTTGATGCGCGTGCCTGCGGCGATCGCGAACAGCAGCGGCGCGTCGCCGATGGGGCCGAAGTCGACGGCCTCCGCGTTGAGCGCCTCGGCGAGCGGCGCGGCGGCGGGGAACTCGCTCCACTGGATGTCGTAGGGCAGTTGGCGCAATTCATCCGCCGCTTCCAGCAGCGCACGCAGGTTGCCCTTCTGGTCGCCGGCTTTCACGACCACGCGGCCTTGCGCGCGCACGGAGCGGACGTACGGGACGGCGGCGAGCGCCGTGAGCGCGGCGCCGCCGGACAGCACGCGGCGGCGGGATCGGTCGTGAGCCTCGGGGCGGCTCGTGGCCTCGTCGGTGAGGGGGCGCTTGTCGACGTCGTTGGAATCAATGCTCATGCAGTCCTCGAAGCGGAAAGGTGAAGCGGACTGAGTTCAAGCCGCCTGGCGCTGCGCCAGCCGCTGCGCGACGAGCGCGCGCGTGCGCGGGATCAGCTCCCGGCCGTAGTCGATGGCGTCCTCCAGCGGATCGAAGCCGCGGATCAGGAAGGTCGTGACGCCCAGGTCGTAGTAATCGAGCAGCGCCTCGGCCACCTGCGCCGGCGTGCCGACCAGCGCGGTGCTGTTGTGGCGCGCGCCGGTCTCGCGCGCGATCTCGGTCCACAGCCGCTTGTCGACGCGGCTGCCCTTCTCCGCCGCCGCGAGCAGGCGCCGCGCGCCCTCGCTCTGCTGCGGTCCGCCGCGGCTGTAGCCCGCCGCCACGCGCAGGCGGCGCGTGTCCTCCAGGATGCGCTGGGCGCGCGCCCAGGCGGCTTCCTCGGTGTCCGCGAGGATGGGTCGGAAGGAGACCGAGAACCCGATGCTGCGACCATGCCGCGCTGCCTCCGCGCGCACGCGTCGCGTCAGGTCCGCCGTCTGTTCCAGCGACTCGCCCCACAGCGCGTAGACGTCCGCATGCTTGCCGGCCACCGGCAGGGCCGCGTCGGACGCGCCGCCGAAGAAGACCGGGATGTGCGGCTGCTGGCGCGGCTTGACCTCGCTGAATCCGCCGTCGAAGCGGTAATGCTTGCCCGCGTGGTCGAAGGGCTGATCGCTGGTCCACAGACGGCGCAGCAGTCCGACGTACTCGTCGGTGCGCTCGTAGCGCTGGTCGTGGTCGAGGTAGTCGCCGTCGCGGCGCTGCTCGGCGTCCGAGCCGCCGGAGATCAGGTGCACCGCCAGCCGGCCGCCGGTGAACTGGTCCAGCGTCGCGAGCTCCCGCGCGGCCAGCGTCGGCGCGACGAAGCCCGGCCGGTGCGCCAGCAGGAATCCGATGCGCGAGGTGTGCGCCGCCGCGTGGGCGATCGTCAGCTGCGCGCTCGGCCCCGTGGAATGGTGGGGCACCAGGATGCGGTCGAAGCCCGCCGCCTCATGCGCCTGCGCGAAGGCGCTCACGTAGTCCGGATCGACGACCGGCCCGTTGGCCGGGTGGATCTCGGAGGTCTTCTGCGACTGGATCATGCCGATGAATTGGAGGCTCATGGTGGTGGATCTGCGTGGGTGGGACAGCGCCAGACCGTAGAGATCCGCGCGGCGACCCGCAACGAACGAATCCGACTTTCCATGCTCGGATTGCAGGATTCACGGCCGCCGGGGCGACGCCCACACTGCGACGCATGAGCGCCCTTCTCCCGCCCGTGCCACCGGAGCCGTTGCGACGGTTCATCGCCGCCAGCGAGGCGTTGATCGGCCAAGGCTTGCGAGAGTCCGAGCTGCTGGCGGCATTGCGCCCGCTGCTCGCCGAGCTCGTCGCGCGCGACGACTGGCTGCCGTCGAGCCACGCGCAGCCGGGCGCCGATCGCTATCGGCAGTACCCGCTGCATGTCGACGCGCAGGGACGCTTCTCGGTCGTGTCCTTCGTGTGGGGACCGGGGCAGGCGACCCCCCTCCACGACCACACCGTGTGGGGGCTCATCGGCATGCTGCGCGGCGCGGAGGACTCGCAGGGCTACCGCTTCACCGGGCCGCATGAGCTCGTGCCGGACGGCCCGCCGGTGCGCTTGTCACCGGGTCAGGTGGAGGCGGTCTCGCCGCGGATCGGGGACATCCACCGCGTCCGCAACGCGGCCGAGGGTCGGGTCTCGATCAGCATCCACGTCTACGGCGGCGACATCGGCCGCATCGAGCGTTCGACCTATGACGCCGATGGCACGCCGCATCGCTTCGTGTCGGGGTATTCGGCGCTGGCCTGACTGCCCAGGCCGCCGGCCCTCACCCCCACCCTCTCCCGCAGTGCGGGAGAGGGAGTTCGACCGAGGCCGTGCGGCGTGGCCTCCGTGCGACTTGCATCCGGGCGACAACGCCACGCCTACCGACCGGCAGTCGCAGGTCGACCACGACGAGCGCAAGGCCACGGTGATCGACGGCATCGGGCGCCAGCATGTCGATGTAGATCGGCCAGCACATCGGCAAGACGACCAGCGACGCCGCCGACGTCTGCGTCAGCGGCCCCGGCAGTCAGATCAATCCGGCCGGTCCAGCACCGCGCGGACCGCCGCGGCCAGCTCGTCCAGCGTGAAGGGCTTGCCCAGCAGGTCCACGCCGGGATCGAGCACGCCGTTGTGCACGACCGCGTTGCGCGAGTAGCCGGTCGTGAACAGCACCCGCAGGCCGGGCCGGCGCCGGCGTGCCTCGTCGGCGAGCTTGCGTCCGTTCATGCCCGGCATCACGACGTCGGCGAAGACCAGCGCGATCTCGGGATGCGCGTCGAGCAGCTTCAGCGCCGCCTCGCCGCCGTCGGCCTCGAGCACGCGGTAACCCAGCTCCGTCAGCGCGTCGACGGAGGACGCGCGCACCGCCGCCTCGTCCTCGACCACCAGCACCGTCTCCTGGCCCTGCTTCGCGGACACGAGCGGCACGCGCTGCGACTCGATCTCCTCTTCGCGATCGTTCAGCAGGCGCGGCAGGTAGATCTTCACCGACGTGCCCTGGCCGGGCTCGGAGTAGATCTTCACGTGGCCGCCGGACTGCTTGACGAAGCCGTAGACCTGGCTGAGGCCCAGGCCGGTGCCGCGGCCCACTTCCTTGGTCGTGAAGAAGGGATCGAAGGCCCGCGCCAGGACATCGGGCGGCATGCCGCTGCCGGTGTCGCTGACCGCGACCATCACGTACTGGCCGGGCAGCACGCCCATCTGCTCGGCGACGTAGCGCTCGTCGAGGTGGGCGTTCGCGGTCTCGATGGTGAGACGCCCGCCGTCGGGCATCGCGTCGCGCGCGTTGACCGCGAGGTTGAGGATCGCGCTCTCCAGCTGGTTGGGGTCCGCGTGCGTGCGCCACAGGCCGCCGGCCTGCACGGCCTCCAGCGCGATGGCGCCGCCGATGGAGTGGCGCAGCAGGTCCGACATGCCCGCCACCAGCCGGTTGGCGTTGATCGCCTCGGGGCGCAAGGGCTGCTGGCGCGAGAACGCGAGCAGCCGCTGCGTCAGCTGCGCCGCGCGCTGCGTGCCGTTGCGCGCGGCGTCGACGTAGCGCATCGCCAGGGGGTCGTCCTTCAGGAACTTGCGCGCCAGCAGGTCCAGGGAACTGACCACCACCGCCAGCATGTTGTTGAAGTCGTGCGCGATGCCGCCGGTCAGCTGCCCGACCGCCTCCATCTTCTGGGACTGGCGCAGCGCCTCCTCGGTGCGCAGGCGCTGCTCGACCTCTTCCCGCACGCGGCGCTCGAGCGTTTCATTGAGCTCCCGCAGCGCCCGGTCGGCGCGATGGCGACGCGTGACGTCCTGGAACAGCACGGCCACCTGCCGGCGCTCGACCGGCTCGATGCGGAAGGCGGACAGCTCCAGGTAGCGGCCGGTCCGTGCCAGTTCGCGCTCGAAGCGCACCGGCACGCCGCTGAGGAGCACCTTGCGGTAGATCTCGACCCAGGCATCCGCTTCGTCCGGCACCATCTCGCGGACCTTCTGGCCCACCACGTCCGGGATGCCGGCATTGGCGGCGTAGGCCGGGTTGGCGAGCACATGCACATAGTCGCTCAGCGGGCCGTGCGGGCCGTCGAGGAACTCGATGACGCAGTAGCCCTCGTCCATGCGCTCGAACAGCGTCCGGAACTGGGCGAGGTCGTCGGGCTCGCGCTGCGCCGGCGCGTCGGCGTCGGCCTCGGAAGTCACCGTCGCGGCGGCGAGGTCGGACGGGTGGCGCGGGTCGTCGGTCATGGCGGGCGATGAGGCTGGGCCCTTCTGGCGCGAAGGGGACGCCGGAGTATCTCAGTTGGGTGCGGCGACGCTCGGCCGACGCCCGCCGAGATGGGTGGCAAGCGCCCAGGCGGTCGCCGCGACCTCGCCTCGCGTTCGGCCGCGGCGGGTCGATGCTGGAAGGCCACGGGTGGCCGCCCCGTTCGCGCGACTGGCAAAGACCACGCGCCTTCAAGCATCACTTCCGATGTTCTGCACGAATGCTCAGGAGTGAAGCAAAACTACACCCTTCATCTGGAAACCGTGGCTTTTTCACCCGAATCCGGCGTAAATCCTGTCCCCTCCGTGTCCCATGAACTCCCGACATGTAATCCGACTTCGGGATTCCACGGTCACATGATGTAGTTTTACTTCCTTAGCATCCGGCCACCTTTGTGGAGGGCTGGCACATGCAGGCATGGACTGACGGTTGGTCGCGCACGGCGCGACGGGTGGCGGGCGCGTTGGCGATCAGCCTGTGCGGGCTGCTGGCGGCGTGTGGCGGCGGCGAGGCGGGACCCGCCCAGAAGGCCGGCACCAGCGCCGCGGCGGTCGACGAGAACGGCGTCGCGCTGATCGCGGAAGTGCCGACAGGCTCGACGCCGGCGTCGGCATCGACCCGGGCGCGGATCGCCGCGGCGGCAACCCCTGACACCCCAGCCACCTCGCTGCGCGTCCACTACCGCCGCGCCGACGGCAACCACGCCGGCTGGCAGATCCATGCCTGGAACGCCGCGCAGAGCCCCAACTGGAACGAGGGCTGGAACGCCGCGGGCAGCGACGCCTTCGGCGTCTACTACGACGTGCCGCTCGCCGCCACCAGCGGCACCGTGGGCTTCCTCTTCCACAACGGCGACAACAAGGACAACGGCGGCGCGGACCAGAGCCTCGTGCTCCAGGCCGGCGCCAACGAGGTCTGGCGCCTGCAGGGCGACAGCACCAACTACCCCGGCAATCCACTGCAGCTGGCCACGCCCGACATCACCACGGTGCGGGTCCATTACAAGCGCTTCGACGGCGCGTACAGCGCCTGGGGCCTGCACCTGTGGAACGGCAGCGGCCTGAATGCGGCCGCCCTGCCCGTCGGCGTCACCATCGACAACTGGACCCGGCCCGTCGCCTTCAGCGCGATGCCGGGCTACGCGGCCGGCAGCGACGAGGTCGTCTTCGACATCCCCGTGCTCAATCCTCAAGGCGACGCGAGCCGCAAGGGACTTGAATTCATCGTCCACGGCATGCCGCCCAACGAGAACGACAAGGACGGCCGCGACAACAACATCCGCGTCGAGTTCTCCGCGCTGACGATCCAGAACCAGGTCGGCCATGTGTGGCTGGTGGAGCGCGATGCGACGGTCTACACCGCGACGCCGGACCTGCGCCAGGTGTCCAGCACCGACGCGCGCGCCGTGTGGCTCAACAGGACGCTCGTGAAGTGGCCGCGCATCGGGGCATCGGGCAACGGCTCGGGCAGCGTGCGGCTGTACCACTCGGCGACGGGACAGATCAGCGTGGCCTCCGGCGCACCGGTGGGCGGCGCCGACGGCTTCATCACGCTGGACCTGTTCACCGGCACCGTGCCGCCGGCCGACGCGCAACGCTTCAAGTACGTGGCCAGCGGCGCGGTCTTCGCGGTGCGCGCGGCCGATGTCGCACGGCTGCCGTCGCTGCATCAGCGGCAACTGGTGCTCGTGCAGGAGGATGCGGACGGCCGCGTCCAGAACGCGACGACGGCGCAGATCGCCGGCGCGCTCGACGACCTCTACGCCGCCGCCAACGACGTGCCGGACCTGGGCGCCGTCGTGGCCAATGGCTCGACCAGCTTCAAGCTCTGGGCGCCGACCGCGCAAGACGTGGCCCTGGTGCTGACGACGCCGATCGCGGGCTCGACGCTCACCCGCACCACCACCGAGCCCATGGCGCGCGACGCCGCGACCGGCGTGTGGCGGCTCACCAAGCCCGGCAGCCTGCAGGGCGCCACCTACCGCTACCAGGTGCAGGTCTTCGTGAAGGGCGTGGGCCTGGTGCGCAACCTGGTCGCCGATCCGTACTCGCTGGGCGTGACGCTCGGCGGCCAGCAGAGCGTGGTGATGGACCTGCAGTCCGCCGCGACCAAGCCCGCGGGCTGGGACGCCAGCGCGCCGCCCGCCACGGTGTCGGCGCCGTCGGACCTGAGCATCTACGAGCTGCATGTGCGCGACTTCTCGATCAACGACGCCACCGTGCCCGCGGCGCGACGCGGCAAGTACCTGGCCTTCGCCGAGTCCGGCTCCAACGGCATGCGCCACCTGGGCGCCCTCGCCGCCGCGGGGCTGACCGATGTGCACCTGCTGCCGGTGTTCGACTTCGCGACCGTCAACGAGAAGGGCTGCGTCACGCCCTCGCCGTCCGGCGCGCCGGACGGCGAGTCGCAGCAGGCCGCCGTGGCCGCCACGGCCGGCACCGACTGCTTCAACTGGGGCTACGACCCGCAGCACTTCTCGACGCCGGAAGGCAGCTACGCGAGCAACGCGAACGACCCGGTCGCGCGCGTCGTCGAGTTCCGCCGCATGGTGCAGGCGCTGAACGCCGCCGGCCTGCGCGTCGGCATGGACCTGGTCTACAACCACACGACGTCGTCGGGGCAGAACGCCACCTCGGTGCTCGACAAGGTCGTGCCCAACTACTACTTCCGCTACAACGCCGCCGGCGGCATCGAGCGCTCGACCTGCTGCGAGAACACCGCCTCCGAGAACCTCATGATGGCCAAGCTGATGATCGATTCGGCGGTCACCTGGACGCGCGACTACCGCATCAGCTCGCTGCGTTTCGACATCATGGGCCACCACCCGCGCGCGGTCATGGAGGCGCTGAAGGCGCGCGTGAAGCAGGCGGCCGGCCGCGAGGTCCAGATCGTCGGCGAGGGCTGGAACTTCGGCGAGGTCGCCAACGGCGCGCGCTTCGTGCAGGCGGAGATGCTGTCGCTGAACGGCTCGGGCATCGGCAGCTTCAACCCGCTGATCCGCGACGCGGTGCGCGGCGGCGGCTGCTGCGACACGGGCGAGGCGCTGCTCGCCAGCCAGGGCTACGTGAACGGCTTCTTCTACGACAGCAACGGCCGCAACGGCGGCCAGACCCGCGGCGAGCTGATGTGGCAGGCCGACCGC
The DNA here is from genome assembly GCA_966211105.1 of uncultured Burkholderiales bacterium. Taxonomy (GTDB): domain Bacteria; phylum Pseudomonadota; class Gammaproteobacteria; order Burkholderiales; family Burkholderiaceae_C; genus Roseateles. The sequence continues at coordinate 49,020 of CBIHMU010000028.1, read as the reverse complement.
ATCCGCGCGGCGCTGGCGGGCTCGATCCGCAGCTTCCAGATGCAGACGAGCTGGGACGCCATGCTGCGGCTGGAGCAGATCGACGTCGGCGGCATCCCCGCGGGCTGGGTGCTGGAACCGGGCGAGGTCGTCAACTACGTGGAGAACCACGACAACCTGACCCTGTTCGACAACAACGCGTTCCGGCTGCCGGTCGGCACCAGCCGCGAGGACCGCGCCCGGGTGCAGATCCTGGCCAGCGCGATCAATGCGTTCAGCCAGGGCGTGGCCTACTTCCACGCGGGCACGGACACGCTGCGCAGCAAGTCGCTGGACCGCAACAGCTACGACAGCGGCGACTGGTTCAACCGGCTGGACTGGACCTACGCGGACAACAATTTCGGCGTCGGCCTGCCGCCGTCGCGCGACAACGCGGACAACTGGCCGTATGCGAAGCCGCTGCTCGGCAATCCGCTGCTCAAGCCCGCCGCGGCCGACATCGCGTGGACGCGCGACGCCTTCCGCGACCTGCTGCGCCTGCGCAAGAGCTCGACGCTGCTGCGCCTGCGCACGGCCGAGGACATCAAGGCGCGCTTGACCTTCCTGAACACGGGATCGTCGCAGGAGGCCACGGTGCTGGTCGGACGCCTCGACGGCGCCGGCTACCCAGGCGCCAACTTCAACGAGCTGGTCTACCTGATCAACGTCGACAAGACGGCCAAGGACCTGACGCTGCCCACCCTGGCGGGACATGCGCTGGTGCTGCATCCCGTCCACACGGCGGCGGGCGCCGCCGATGCGCGCGCGCGCCAGGCCAGCTTCGACCGCGCCACCGGCCGCTTCAGCGTGCCGGCACGCACGGCGGTCGTGTTCGTGCTCCCCGCCGCCGCTTCCGCCACCCCAAGCACGCCCGCCACCCATTGAAAGCCGACGCCATGAAGCAACTCCACCACCTCATCGCCGCGTCCGGCAGCGCGTCCGTCACGTCGCTCGTCACGTCGTTCGCCACGTCGCTCGCCTCGTCGCTCGTCATCGCGGTCTCGGCCCTCCTGAGCCTCGCGGGCGCGCCTGCGCACGCCACGCCCGTCGTCGTCGACGTCGGCGGAGCCCAGAGCATCAACCTGCAGGGCGAAGCCGGCAACACGGTCTGGCTCGTCGATGTCGGGGCGAACGCGGTCCTGAACTCGCTGTCCTGGTCGCTCGATCTGAATGCCTTCTCGCCCAGCGCGCTGGCGGAGATGCAGGTCAGCTTCGGCGGCTCGAGCGGCCTGGATCTGGTGACGTTCGCGCCGGGCGGCGCGGACTTCGCGAGCGGTGCCGGCAGCTACAGCGGCGCGCTCGACCTGAGCCCGTTCGGCCTGAACGTCGGCGCGGACGGGCTGCTGCGACTGGAGTTCAGCGAGGCCTACAAGGACTTCGCGCTGGATGTCGCCGAAGGGGAATGGCTGCGCGGGACCCTGAGCTTCGACGTGACGGCCTCGGCGGTGCCGGAGCCGACGAGCGCGGCGCTGGTCCTGCTCGGACTGGGCCTGATCGCCGCGCGCGTGCGCCGGGTGCGGGCCTGAGCGGCGCGTCCGCGGCTCCGCGGACCTTCGGGGACCCTGTCCGCCGCCTTGGTCACGGCATCAGGCGCATCGCCTGATGCCGTCCCGGCGCTTCCGGCGACGGGCGGCGCCTCGATGCCATCGCAAGTGGCGTAGCATGGCACCCGGCTGAACCACAGCCGCAGTGCCCGATCGGGCCAAGCGGCGTCCTTCCGCGACCCGCCCCGGTCCGGCTCCCCCCTCCATGACGAAAGCGCCGATGTGACCCAGCAGGCCTACCCCATCGTGGGCATCGGCACGTCCGCTGGCGGACTGGACGCCTTGAGCGATCTGCTCGCCCATCTGCCCGACAACGCCGGCATGGCGCTGCTGGTCGTCCAGCACCTCGACCCCACGCATCCCAGCCTGCTGACCGAGATCCTCGACCAGCGCACGCCGCTCACCGTCCTGGAGGCAACCGACGGCCAGCCGATCGAGGAGAACCACGTCTACGTCATCCCGCCCGACACCAGCATGACGGTGTCGAACGGCCGCCTGGCGCTGCGGCCTCGCGGCGAAACGCTCGGCCCGCCCATGCCGATCGACGACATGCTGGACTCGCTGGCCAAGGACCAGGGCAGCAAGGCCATCGGCGTCATCCTCTCCGGCAGCGGCACGGACGGCGCCGTCGGCATGCAGGCGATCAAGGGCTGCGGCGGAATCGGCTTCGCACAGGACGACGACTCGGCGCGCTTCACCAGCATGCCCCGTGCCGCGGTGGAGCTGGGCGGCGTCGACCTCACGCTGCCCCCCGCGCAGATCGCCGCCGTGCTGCTGCGGCTGGTGCACAACCCCTTCCTCGACGTGCGGTCGCTGGACGCCGACGACCGCGCCGGCGTGCACGACGGCATCCACATGGACCGCGTGTTCCGCCGGCTGCAGACCGTCTGCCACATCGACTTCACCCACTACAAGCGCGGCACGGTCGAACGGCGTCTGGGCCGCCGCCTGGCGCTGCGCGGTCTGGATCACCTCGAGGCCTACCTGGCGGTGCTGGAGTCGGACCCGGCCGAGGCGCAGGCGCTGTGCCGCGACCTGCTGATCCGCTACACCGAATTCTTCCGCGACCCCGACGCCTTCGCCGCGCTGTCGGACACCGCGCTGCCGCGGCTGCTGCGGCACGTCGACGGGGCGCAACCGCTGCGCATCTGGGTGCCCGGCTGCGCCACCGGCGAGGAGGTCTACTCCATCGCGATCTGCGTGCTGGAATACCTGGCCGAACACTCGCCGGACCGGCAGGTGCAGATCTTCGGCACCGACGTCAGCGAGGAGTCGCTCGCCACCGCGCGCCACGGCCGCTACATCGAGAACATCGCCCGCAACGTCACCCCGGAGCGGCTGGCCCGGTTCTTCGTCCAGGATGGCGATCACTACCGGGTCGCCAAGACGGTCCGCGACTGCTGCACCTTCGCCCGGCAGAACGTCGCCTACGACCCGCCCTTCTCCCGCATCGACCTGATCAGCTGCCGCAACCTGCTGATCTACCTCGATCCGACGCTGCAGAAGCGCGTCATGCCGGCCTTCCACTTCGCGCTGCAGCGCGAAGGCCTGCTGATGCTGGGCCTGTCCGAGAGCGTCGGCGCCTATTCCGAGCTGTTCAGCGCGCTGGACAGCAAGCGCACCAAGCTCTTCCTCAAGCGCGCGGTGCCGCACCGCATCGTTGCCGCCATCGGCCGGCCGGTGCGGGCGCCCATCGCGCCGCTGCCGGCGCTGCGCCGGGCCGGCGTGTCGGCGACCTCGGACCGCGACGGGTTGCGGCGCGAGATCGACCGCATCGCCATCGCGCGCTTCTCGCCCCCGTGCGTGCTGTGCGACGACGACCTCAACGTCCTCGAGTTCCGCGGCGACACCAGCGCCTTCCTGTCGCTGCCCCCGGGCGCGCCGACGCAGCAGCTGCAGCGCCTGGCGCGGCCGGGCGTGTTCAGCGCGGTCAGCGACGCCCTGCGCCGCGTCCGCGCGGACGCCGTGCCCGTGCGCCGGGACGGCCTGCGCGTCGAGACCGGCCCCGGCCAGTCCCGCGCGGCCTCGATCGAGGTCGTGCCGCTGTACCCGAGCGAGACGGAGCCGCGCTGGTTCCTGGTGTTCTTCATCCTCGCCGAGGCGTCCGCGCCGCTGCCCGAGGCCGTCGTCCGGGCGGGCATCACGCAGGCGGTGCGGGCCGCCGTGCTCGCACGGCTGGGCAGCGGCGGCGCGCGCCGCAGCGATGCGGACCGCAGCGAGATCCTGCGCCTCACCGAGGAGCTGCGCGCCACGCGCGAGCAGACCCGCGTGATGCTCGAGGAGCACGATCGCGCCATGGAGTCGCTCAAGGCGCTGGAGGAGGAAACGCAGTCGAGCAACGAGGAGCTCCAGAGCACCAACGAGGAACTGGAGACCGCCAAGGAGGAGCTGCAATCCCTGAACGAGGAGCTGTCCACCACCAACGACGAGCTGCGCTTCCGCAATCGCGAGCTCAAGGGCCTGCACGACGAGGTGACGCAGGGGCGCGACTTCGCCGACGCGATCATCGAGACGATGTCCCAGCCGCTGGTGGTGCTGACGACGGAGCTGCGCGTCACGCGCGCCAACCAGGCCTTCTATCTCTGCTACGAGACCTCGCCGCGCGAGACGCTGCACAAGGTCCTGTACGAGCTCGGCGACGGCCAGTGGAACATCCCGGCGTTGCGCGAGCTGCTGGAGACGCTGGTGCCCAGGCACACGCGGGTGCGCGACTACGAGGTCAGCGCGGTCTTCCCCCACATCGGCGCGCGCACCGTGAAGCTCAACGCGGCCCGCGTGGCCTGGCCGGACCGCACGCTGATCCTGCTGACCATCGACGACGTCACCGCCAAGCACAAGGCCTTCGACCGGCTGACGCAGGCGGACCGGCAGAAGGACGAATTCCTCGCGATGCTCGCGCATGAGCTGCGCAACCCGATGGCGGCGATGACCAATGCGATGCACCTGTGGCGGCACGGAGGCGCCGACGAGGCGACCCGGCACAAGGCCGTCGCCACCATCGAGCGGCAGCTGCGCAACCAGGTCCGCATGGTGGACGACCTGCTGGACGTCTCGCGCATCAGCCGCGGCATGGTGTCGCTGCACATGGAGCGCCTGGACTTCGTGCAGATCGTCCGGCAGGCCCATGAGGCGCTGCGCCAGCCCATCGAGGCCCGCCGTCACGAGCTGACCGTAACCCTGCCCCCGGACCCGGTCTTCGTCGACGGCGACGCGGTGCGGCTGGAGCAGATCGTGACGAACCTGATCGGCAACTCGATCAAGTACACCCCGGCCGGCGGCGTGATCCACGTGTCGCTGCAGCGCGGCGCCGAGGGCGCGGTGCTGACCGTGACCGACAACGGCATCGGCATGACGGAGGAGTTCCAGGCCGAGCTCTTCACCGTGTTCGTGCAGGCCGACCGCTCGGCGGGCCAGAACATGGGCGGCCTGGGCATCGGCCTGGCGGTCGTGCGCCGCCTCGTCGAACTTCACGGCGGCGAGGTCAGCGGCTTCAGCGCCGGCCTGACCCAGGGCAGCCGCTTCGTCGTGAGGCTGCCTTACGCGGCGGAGGACGTGCCGCTGCCCGCGCCGCGGTCCCATCCGGCGGCCAAGCCTGTGGCGAAGATCCCGCGCCGGGTGCTCGTCGTCGACGACAACGAGGACACGAGCCAGAGCACCGCGGCCTTGCTGACGCTCGCCGGACACGAGGTGCAGATCGCCGAGGACGGACCCTCCGCCCTGGCGCAGGTGCGGGATTTCCAGCCGGACGCCGTGGTGCTCGACATCGGGCTGCCCGGGATGAACGGCTACGAGGTCTGCCGGCAGCTGCGCGAGATGCCCGGCCACGAGGACACGCTGGTGATCGCAGTCAGCGGCTACGGCCAACTGGACGACGTCGATCGCGGCCGCGAGGCCGGCGTGACGCACTACCTCACCAAGCCCGCGGATCCCGACGAGCTGGCGCATCTGCTCCGATCGCAGTCCTGACGCTGCGACGTCCGGCGCGGTGAGGAAGTGACGCAGTGATGAGTGACGCAGTGATGAGCTGGTCCAGTGACGGCGTGACCTTCTCCTCGCCATGATCGACACCGCCGCGACGACCGCGACGACCTCGCCGTCCTCGCCGTCCTCGCCGTCCTCGCCGTTCCGTTCGTTCTGGATGGGTGGCTACGAGGGCGCCGATCACGTCAACGCGCGGGGTGAGCGCCTCGACATGGTGCGCGCCACCGGCCACGACCGCCTGCTGCGCGGCGACCATGCCGCGGCGCGTCGCCTCGGCCTGCGCGGCGTGCGCGAGAGCATCGGCTGGCGGCTGAGCGAGCGCGGCCCCGGCCGCTGGGACTTCTCGCGCGCCTGCGCCACGGCCCGCGCCGCGCGCCGGGAAGGCCTGCAGGTGCTGTGGACGCTGATGCATTACGGCCTTCCCGCCGACCTCTCGCTGCGCGACGATCGCTTCATCCCGCGATTCGCCCGCTTCGCGGCGGAAGCGGCGCGCGCGTTGCAACCGCTGTGCCCCGCGCCGCGCATCTACACGCCGGTCAACGAGATCAGCTTCCTGGCCTGGGCCGCGTCGGCCACCGACGACATGGGGCCGGCGGGCCGGCTGGGCGACGCCGGCCAGGAGGACGCGGGCATCCGGGGCTTCGAGATGAAACGGCGGCTTGCGCACGCCGCGCTGGCCGGCATGGCCGCGATCCGCGAGGTCGATCCCGACGCGCGATTCCTGCACATCGAGCCCGTCGTGCACGTCGTGCCGGCGGCGGAGACCGACGACTGTCGCGCGCTCGCGGCTCGCATGGACGCCTACCAGTGGCAGGCGCTGGACATGCTCTCGGGCCGCCTCGCGCCGGAGATCGGCGGACACCCGGAGGCGCTCGACCTGATCGGCGTCAACCATTACGACAGCAGCCAATGGGAGGTGCCGACCGGGCGCCGGCTCGACTGGCACCTGCAGGATCCGCGGCGCCTGCCGCTGGTGGAGCTGCTGGAGCGGGTGTGCGGGCGTTACGGCCGGCCGATGATCGTCGCCGAGACCGGCCACGTCGGACGGGGCCGCGCGGACTGGCTCGACGACGTGGCGAGCGCCGTGCGACGCGCCGCGGCACTCGGGTTGCCGCTGCTGGGCGTGTGCCTGTATCCGCTGCTCGACCGGCCCGACTGGAACGAGCCGGCGCGCTGGCATCGCAGCGGGGTGTGGCACGTCACCCGGGATGCGCGCGGCGCGGTGAACGGCCGACGCGTCATGCGGCGTTACGCGCGCGCCTTGGCCGCCCTCTGCAACGCACGACGGCCCTGAGACGGCCCCTCGGCTGCCCCTGCGGCGCGGAAGAAGGCGATCCCGATGGCCACGCAGGCCCGCCGATTGCTGGCCAGGGGCACCTTCAACTTCTGGAGTGCCTCATGGCCATCTTCCGCACCTCGCGCCGCCCTGCCCTCTCCGCGATCGCCGCGGTGTCCGTCGCCCTCACGGGCCTGCTCGCGTCGGGTGTCGTCGCCGCGCAGGCGACTGCGCCGGCCGGCGCGTCCGCGCCGCGCGCCGCGCATGCGGACAGCAGCTTCATGAAGAACGCCGCCGAAGCGGGCTTCGCGGAGATCGACGCCGGCAACCTGGCGCTGCAGAAGGGAAGCAGCGCCGAGGTCAAGTCGTTCGCGCAGAAGATGGTCGACGACCACAAGAAGGCCGATGGCGAGCTGCAGACCCTGGCCGCTTCCAAGGGTGTGAAGCTGCCGACGGAGGCGACGATGGTGGCCAAGGGCAAGGCCAAGATCCTGGAGAAGCGCGACGGGACCGGCTTCGACCATGCCTACGCCGAGAACCAGGTGTCGGCCCACAAGGACGCCGTCAAGCTGTTCGAGAAGGCCGCCAAGGACGCCAAGGACGCCGACGTGAAGGCCTGGGCCGCCAAGACGCTGCCGACCTTGCAGCATCACCTGCAGGAGGCCCAGGCGCTGGAGGCCACCACCAAGGCCGCCGACAAGAAGAAGTGAGGCCGCCGGTCCGCGGCCGTCAGCGCTTGCGCGCCGGCGCCGCGGATGGCGTGGCGTGCGTGACCGGCGTGGCGTGCGTGGCGCGCGTGGCGCGCGCCGCCTCCAGCTCACTCCCCGGTCGCGTGATGCGCCGCATGCGCTCGCCGAGCGCATCGAGCTGCCGATCGAGCCGGTGATGGTGGACCATGCGCGCGCGGGCCTGCTCGCCCATGCGCTGACGCAGCGCGGGCTGCGTCAGCATCTGATGCATGCGGCCGGCCAGATCCTCGGCGTCACGCGGCGCGACGAGCCAGCCCGTGCCACCGTGCTCGACGATCTCGGGCACGCCGCCGACGCGGGTCGCCACCACCGGCAGCCCGCTGGCCATGCCCTCCATCAGCGCCAGCGGCATCGCCTCGGAGTGGGAGCTCGACACCAGCAGGTCGAGATCGTGATAGACCGGCCGGACATCCTCGACACCGCCGGCGAGATGGACGTGCGAGGCCAGGCCCTGGCGCTCGATGGCCTCGCGCAGCCCCGACCTCATCGGCCCCTCGCCGACGAGGACGAAGTGCGCCTCGGGCAGCATCTGCCGCACGAGGGCGGCCCCGCGCAGGAAGACATCGGAGCCCTTCTCGGGCGACAGCCGACCGACGACGCCGGCAAGCGGGGCGTCCGGCCGGATGCCCAGGGAGGCGCGAAGGCCGTGCGCGGGGCGGTCGCCGGGCCGGAAGGTGTCGACGTCGACGCCGTTGGGCTCCAGGCTCAGGTGGCCGCGCTCCACGCCGAGGCCGAGCGCGTGGTAGTAGCTCTGGCGGCAGACCACGCTGAGGAAGCTGCCGGTCGCACGGTGCAGTTCCAGGTCGGACAACCCCGTCTGACGCGCGTGGATGGTCGTCATCACCGGCACGCCGCTGAGCCGGCCCGCGAGCCCGGCCAGCAGGTGGGCGTTGGGCAGATGGGCATGCAGCAGGTCGACGCGCTCCGCGGCGATCAGGCTGGCCACCATCTGGACGGCGGACCACGGCGGATCGTCCGGCATCGCGACGATGACGACGGTGGCGCCGGCCCGGCGCAGCCGCTCGGCGAAGGCGCCCTCCGACGGACACAGCGCGGTGAAGCGGAAGCTGCCCTCACGGCCCAGATGGGCCACCAGCCGCTCCACGCAACGCTCCATGCCGCCGACGATGTCGTTGCCGACGACCTCCAGCACATGCAGTGGCGCCTGCGAGTCCGGCACCGGATGCAGCGAGGGGTGACCGTCGTCGATCATGGCGGGGACGGCGTGGGAGGCAGCGATGTCCATGGGGGGTCTTGTCGGGTAACGGGGGGTCGGCGCGCGGCGCTCAGCAGCACACGGGCCGCCAGCGCCCGGCGCGGGCTTCGAAGCGATCGGGGGCTTCCGACGCGCGGGACACGAGGGCAGCGAAGGACAGGCGCGGCGCGGCCAGGGGCGGGGCCAACGCCAGCCACGCGGCCGCGGTGCCGCTCCAGATCTGGCGGCGATCCCCCTCACCGAGCGCCAACTGGTCCATGAGGTCTGCGACCCAATGCATCCGCTGGCGCACCTCGGCGCCGGAGCACGGCAGGAAGCAGTCGCTGCCGAACTGAAGCGAGCCCGCGCCGAGCACCGACAGCATCCGCGCCAGTACCTCCAGCCGATACGGCGGCGGCGGTCCGAACGAAATGTCCAGACGGAACTGGGCCTGCGCATGCGGCACGCCGTGGATGCGGTCGATCAGCGCGACGGCGAGCGCCTCGTCGGTCCACGGCCAGCCCATGTGGGCCAAGGCGACCCGGGTGCGGGGGTGGTCGCGCAGCGCCTCGAAGTAGGTCGGCCGGCAGAACCGGCCGGACCGCCCGTCGATGAAGATGCCGCTGTGGAACAGCAGCGGCAGTGCGAGCGCGTCGGCCACGGCGAACACCGGCTGCACCCGCGGCTCGTACGGATACCAGCCGGTGGGCACCATCTTCGCGCCGCGCAGGCCGAGGTCCTCGATCGCGTGGCGCAGGTCCGCCGGCGCGTCCGGGTGGCGCGGATCGACCACGGCCATCCCGATCAGCCGGTCCGGGTGATGGCGGACCAGCCGCGAGAGGTGGGCGTTGCCGCGCCGCAATGAGTCGGCATCGTCGAGCGAATACCCGTCGCCGAGGAACGGCGCCAGCAGCACGCCGACGTCGACGCCCGCCTCGTCCAGCGTGCGCAGCACGTCGTCGGTCGTCTCGCGACCGGTGCAATGCAGGTGGGCGTCGATGATCATGGTCAGGCGGCTCGCAGCGCGGTGACGGTGGCGCTCTCCGTCGCCGGGACGACCGGCTTCGGCACGGTCGCCGCGGGCGCATTTGGCCGCGCGGCCGGGAGCGCGGCCAGCCAGCCGCGCACCCGATCGGCCGCCACGTCCCAGGTGCCCGCCGCCACGACGGCGGCGGCGGCCTTCTGCCAGTTCGCATGCATCTGCGGCGATTCGTACAGCACCGCATCGCAGGCGGCGATGAAGCCCGCCGTGTCGCGACCGATGCGCACGGCGCTGCCGTACAGGCTGATCACGTCGCGGATCGCCGTGCTGACCACGGGTTTGCCGCCGGCCAGGTATTCCAGCGTCTTCGTGGGGCTGATGAAGCGCGTCGACTCGTTGAGCGCGAACGGCATCAGGCACAGGTCCCAGCCGGCCAGCAGGCTCGGCAGCTGCGCATAGCTCTGCATGCCCAGCCAACTCAGGTTGGGACGGCGCGGCAGCGCGGCCTCGTCGATCTTGACCACCGGGCCCACCATGACGATCTGCCAGTCGGGACGCGCGTCCGCGAGCGCCGCGACCAGGTCGAGGTCCATGCGTTCATCGATGACGCCGAAGTAGCCGAGCCGCGGCGGCGCCAGGCCGCCCTGCAGCTCGATCGCACGCGCAGCCAGGGCATGGACCTCGCCGTCGACTCCCGCTTCGCCGGCGCTTGCGCCGTCACCCGATGCCTGCGGCGCCGGCGGCGCAAAGTGGGCCGGGTCGACCGCGCTGGGCAGGCAGTGCAGGTTCGGGTGCAGCCCCTCGCGTGCCTCGTACAGCGACGGGCCGCCACAGAGCACCAGATCCGCGGACGCCATCAGCGCGCGCTCGCGCTGGCGCAGTTGTGCGGGGGCGTAGCGGAAGGCGGACAGCTCGTCCATGCAGTCGTAGATCAGCGCGCTCGGGCCCAGGCTCGCGATCAGCGGCAGCGCCATCGGCGTATAGAGCCACACCAGCGGGTCGACGATCTCGCGCCGCGCGAGCTCGCGCTCCAGCAGCGGCAGCAGCACGGAGAGCTGGGCGTCATCGAATCCCGGCGCGTCCACCGGCGTGAAGGGCACCAGCACTTCCACCTCCGCACCTCTCACGCCTTCCCATCTCGATTCGACGCGTGGCGGGCCGTTCACATCGCGCAGGGGCTCCTCGATGAAGATCACGCGACGGTCGACCGTCAGGCGCGACATCAGGTGTTGGGGGCGCTGGAAGACGAAGCTCCATCGCAGATGCGAGAACACGATCAAGGGTGACATTGGAATTTCCCTTGGCGCGCGACAGGCTGCGCCGGGGTGCAGGGCGTGGCCAGGCGCGGGGCTCCGGCGACGAAGGCAAAGTCCCTCCGCGTTGTCCGACGGCCCCGTCACGAGGAGGGGTGGCGCCACGGAGGGCTTGTGGATCCAGGTTTGGCAAGAGCGGGGCCCACGCCCCGTCCCGGAGGGGCCGAGGGAGATCGTCCGATGCCTGGCGAGTGCCGACTCTCAAAGAAGCGCTGCTCGCTGCGAGGCGCCGCCGCACGACGAGGAAGGGGCGGCGTCCGCCGGCGCCATGCCGCCGCCGCGCGTTGTCGAATGATCGGTCCCGGGCAGGCCGATCGGCTCGGATTACCGATTCCATCGGGTTTCTCGGTCATCGGAACCGACGTCGCCGGGCATCCGCATTGCGATGAGCGCGGGAATGGCCACACTGCTTGAAGTCCCGACGGCGGGCGACCTCCCAGGTGCACGCACCGAACGCATGGCAACGCCATGACGCTGCATCGAACCGAACACGGCGCCTGGACGTCCACGGACCTCGATCTCGTGCTGGCGCTGCTCACGGTGCGCGCGTGCCAGTACGGCATCGCCTTCCTGGACCCGGGGGGCACGATCACCGGCTGGACCGAAGGCGCGCACACGGTCGCCGGTTTCACGGCGGACGACGTCCTCGGACAGCCGTTCGCGCTCCTGTTCGTGCCGGAGGACGTGGCGCACGGTCAGGACCGCCACGAGCTGAATGCGGCGCGCACCCTCGGCGCCGCCGAGGACGAGCGCTGGCACATGCGCAAGGACGGCGCGCGCTTCTGGGCCAGCGGGCTCACGCTGCCGATGTACGACGGCGAGCAGTTGCGCGGCTTCGCGAAGGTGTTCCGCGACGCGACCCATCTGCAGTTGCGCACGCTGCGGCTGGAGAACGAGTCGCAGCGCCTCGCGGTCGAGCGGCGGCAGCATGACCTCTTCCTGGCCACCATCGCGCATGAGCTGCGCAATCCGCTGCATCCGATGCGGCTGGCGACGCGGCTGCTGGCGCCCCCGACGGCGCCGTCGCGGCAGGAGCAGGCCGTCAAGATCCTGACCCGTCAACTCGCGTTGATGGACCGCCTGGTCGAGGATCTGATCGACATGACGCGGGCCGGACAGGGCAAGATGACGCTCCTCTACGAACGCGTGGAACTGCAGCGGCTGCTGCAGGACACCCTCGATGTCAGCCGCGAAGCCGCCGACGCCCGCGGCGTCGTGCTCATCGGCGTGCTGCCGCCGATGCCGGTCGTCGTGGAGGTGGATCCGGGCCGCTTGCAGCAGGTCGTGATGAACCTGCTGAACAACGCCATCAAGTTCACGCCGCGCGACGGCCAGGTGTCGGTGCTGCTGAACGTGGACCAGTCCCACTTCGTGTTGAAGGTGCAGGACACCGGCCGCGGCATCGGGCCCGAGCTGCAACCGCGCATCTTCGACATGTTCACGCAGGCGGACGGCGCGACCAGCCATCGCGGGGATGGCCTGGGCATCGGCCTGGCGCTGGTCAAGGAGATCGTCTCGCTGCACCACGGCACGGTGGAAGCCAAGAGCGAGGGCGTCGGTCAGGGCAGCGAGTTCCTCGTGCGGATGCCGCTGGAGAAACCGACCACCTTTGGCGTCTCGGAGCACCCGGTCGCCGCGCCGCCCTCGTGAGGGGACGCGGAGAGGGGATCGGGAGGCTGCTGCACTGCCACCGCCGCTGGCGCTCCCCCTGCCCTCTCCCGCAAGCGGGAGAGGGAGCAAAGCCAGGAGGGAGGTGCCGAGGGTCAGACCTTCGGCGGGTCGCATTCGCGCTCGAAGTGGCGGTGGGTCGCGAGGCCTTCGATCAGCGCCTTGGCGCCTTCCGACGCCGAGTCGCCGGTGATGAGCCCCGGCGTCATGACGTCCGGTTCCAGGGCCGGTCCGAGGCCTGCGGCGCGCAGCAGCGAGACACCCGCGCCCAGGGCCAGGATCGGCTTGCAGTGCCGGAACTGGTCGCGGATGAACTCGTAGACATGGGCGTCGCGGCCGAGGGCGCGGATCGCTTCCTCGCCGTCCGGCACGACGAGCGCGTCGAACAGGAAACCGGGTTCGTTCTCCAGCGACACGTCCGCTTCCACCGCGACGCCGTCCGCCGTCTTCACCGGTCCGATGCGCGGCGCCGCGAAGCGCGGCACGGCCCCCTGCGCGAACAGCGCGGCGTGGACGGCGGTGACGCCCTGCCCGTTCACGCCGTCAGCCACCAGGATCACGACCTTGCGACCCGCGATCGAGCCGTCGCCGGGACGCGCCATCAGTGACAGCGTCGGGGACACGCGCACCTCGGGTTCGGGCGCTTCCTCGATGGCCAGCGGCATCGCCGGCGGCAGCGGCATGTTCAGGCCGTCGGCGACCTTCGCCGCCAATTCTTCCGACGCGTTGCGCAGCGATGCCAGCATGCGCTCGCGGATCGCGGGCACCGTGACCTTGCTCAGCTCGAAGCGGAAGGCCGCCGCGATGTGGGCCTGCTCCGGCGGGGACTGGCTCTCGAAGAAGAGCCGGGCCTGGTTGTAATGCTCGGCGAAGAGCTCCGGCTTGGCGCGCACCTTGGCCTGCTCGTCCGATCCGCGCTGACGCGCGGCCACGGAGGTGAAGCCCTGCGCCGCGCCCGCCTGGAACGGACAGCCGCCCGCGAGCGAGTTGGGCTCGTAGGACACGCGGCCGCGCGGGATCGCCTGGCGATGGGCGCCGTCGCGCTGGTTGTTGTGGACCTGCGCGACCGGTGCGTTGATGGGGATCTCGTGGAAGTTCGGACCGCCCAGGCGCGTGATCTGCGTGTCCACGTAGGAGTGGATGCGCCCCGCCAGCAACGGGTCGTTGCTGAAGTCGATGCCGGGAATGATGTGGGCCGTGCAGAACGCGACCTGTTCCGTCTCGGCGAAGAAGTTGTCCGGGTTGCGGTTCAGCACCATGCGGCCGACTGGACGCACCGGCACCAGCTCCTCGGGAATGAGCTTGGTCGCATCGAGGATGTCGAAGCTGAACTGGTCCGCCTGCTCCTCGGTGAAGACCTGCACGCCGAGCTCGTACTCGGGGAAGACCCCCGCCTCGATGCGCTCCCACAGGTCGCGGCGATGGAAGTCCGGATCGGCGCCGGAGATCTTCACCGCCTCGTCCCAGACCAGCGAATGCGTGCCGGCCTTGGGCGTCCAGTGGAACTTGACGAAGACGCTGTCGCCGGCCTCGTTGACCAGGCGGAAGGTGTGCACGCCGAAGCCCTGCATCGTGGCGTAGGAGCGCGGGATGCCGCGGTCGCTCATCACCCACATCAGCATGTGCGTCGACTCCGGCATCAGCGAGACGAAGTCCCAGAAGGTGTCGTGGGCGCTGGCGGCCTCCGGCATGTGGTGATGCGGCTCGGGCTTGACCGCATGGACCAGGTCGGGGAACTTCATCGCGTCCTGGATGAAGAACACCGGCATGTTGTTGCCGACCAGGTCCCAGTTGCCTTCGTCGGTGTAGAACTTGACCGCGAAGCCGCGCACGTCGCGCGCCGTGTCCTTGCTGGCGGCGCCGCCCTGCACGGTGGAGAAGCGCACGAAGACCGGCGTCTGCTTGCCGGCTTCCTTGAAGGGCGCGGCCTTGGTGAGGTCGGTCAGCGCGTCGTAGCACTCGAAGAAGCCGTGGGCCGCGGAGCCGCGCGCATGCACGATGCGCTCGGGGATGCGCTCATGGTCGAAGTGGGTGATCTTCTCGCGGAGGATGAAGTCCTCCAGCAGCGCCGGGCCGCGCGGGCCGGCCTTCAGCGAGTTCTGGTTGTCGGCGATGCGAACGCCCTGGTTGGTCGTGAGCATCTGGCCGGACGAATCGACGCGCACGCGGTCCAGCGGCGCGATGCCCGCGTTGCGGCCTTCGGGCGCCTGCGTGCCGACCTTGTCGTTGGTCTGGCGTTCGGACAGCGTGCTGCCCGAGGGCAGACGGGACGGCGCCGTGGCGGTCGCGCCGGCCGGCGGATTCACGCCCTGCTCGAAGCCATGTTCGGCCGCCTTGGTGGCGTTGAACGGAAAGGCCGCGGCCAGCTGACCGGTCTCGACGGCCTTCTGCAGCGCGACGTCGCCGCTGTCATCGGCAGGCGCGGTCGACGGACCGCTGTCGGTGTTGCGGGCGGCGGCCTTGGGGCCGGCATCGCCCGGGGCGTTGCTGGCAGCCGATCCCTTGCGGGACGGCGAAGCGGGCGGAGTGGGTGATTTGGGCATGGTCGTCCTCGGGGTTCTGCGGAAAGCTCGACGGCATGCGGCAGATACCGTTCCTGCCGTGCGCGTCGAGACCGGCAGCGCCGGTCGTTGTCATGCCTGTGGGCGACAGGCTCAGGAGGCGGCTTCTTCCTCGAGCGCGATCAGCAGCTCGGCCTTGCGGGCGCTCAGTTCATCGCCGAGGGCCTCGAGGTCGAGGTCGGACTGCTGCACCTTGGGGAACAGCTCCTTCTCTTCCTCCTTGACGTGGTGGGCGATGTATTCGCCGAGCACCTTGACCTTGGCGTCATAGAGCTCGTCGGCGGCGGAGCCTTCGGCGATCTGCGCGATCAGTTCCTTGGCGCTGGCGTGCTCGACCTCGGCCTCGTCCAGCAGGTCGTCGCCCTCATCGTCCTCGACCGAGTCGCGCGCGGCGGGATAGAAGATCTCTTCCTCGATGGTCGCGTGCACGGTCAGCTTGGCGCAGATCTCCTGGGCGAGTTCCTCGCGCAGATCGTCCTCGCCATCGTCGTCGACCAGCTTCTGGTAGGCCTTGAACAGCGCCTGCACTTCCTTGTGGTCGTCGGTCAGCAGCTTGATCGCGTCGACGGCGCCGTCGGAGGCGCGGCCGGCGGTCTCGGGCTTGTCGGCGCTCCTGGTCGACGTCTTTGCGGCGGAGGCGGAGGACTTGGCCGGCGCGGTCTTGGCGGAGGCGGTCTTGGCCGGAGTCTTGGAGGTGGTGGGCATGGTGGGTCCTTGGCTGGGAAGCCCGTCGGGCTTGCCTGGCATGAGTGGAAGGGAAGGAAGGGGGGAGGAAGGCGATGAGGCGCAGGCCCCGACGCGTCCGGAAGGTCCGGTGATCTTGCCTACGCAAGATCGGGGCCGTGCCCCCGTCCTCGACACGCAAAAGACGCGGCGTGGCAGGCGTCATGCGTGGCGGCGCCGATGCGTGCCTGTGCACGGACCTCCCGCGGGTCGTCGACCAGTTGGCACGCGATCGGTAATCGACACCGATAGCGAGGAACCGTAGAGAGAACTTTCCGGGCCGAGGCGCGCGCCATGGGTCCGCCGTGCGCTGCGCCCAGAGGCAAACGGTCCGGGCACACCGGCATCGCTCGGCGGGGGCCCGGTATGCCTTGTCCAGGCATGCAGGCCCCGTCGGCCTCTTCAACCACCAGGAATCACGATGAACCCCATGTCAACCACGCTCAGCGCGCTGGTCCTCGCGACGGCGGCACACGCCGCGGCGGCCCAGGGCACGAACGCGCCGACCGCGCCCATGACCGCCACGTCACAGCCCCAGGCCGTGGGCGTGTCGCCGCAGGCGGCCAGCGCGGCGCTGCGGAAGGCCATCCCGCGCAGCGACACGGCCACCGTCGTCCGCACCGGACCGTCGGCCGCCGACAAGGCCGCCAGCGCCAGCCGCGAGACGGGCACGGACGGCCAGCTAGCTGCGGGCTCCGCCCGCAGGGCAGCCTCCGGCGCCACGACCCCCGGCGACCTGCCGCCGCGCGCGGATCGCCATTGATCGCCGCACGCACCCTTCCCTCTCCTTCGAACCAGGACCTCCTCATGAACACCGCCAACACCCCCAATACCCCCAATACCCCCAATACCTCCAACACCCCGGACACCACCGGGACCGTCGACACCACGACCACCACCCCGGGGCTCACGACGGGCACCTCCGCCGGCAAGGACCGTCTGGTCACGGGCCTCTTCCCCGATCGCGCCAGCGCGGAGTCCGCCTACGGCTCGGCCAGCGAGCGCGGCTACGACCCGAAGGACATCGACCTGGTCATGTCCGACGACACCCGCCAGCGCCACTTCAGCGACAAGGGCGTGGAGACCGAACTCGGCAACAAGGCCGCTGAAGGCGCGGGCATCGGCGGCGCCATCGGCGGCACCGTGGGCGCCATCGCCGCGGCCATCGCGGCGATCGGCACCAGCATCGCGCTGCCGGGCCTGGGCCTGGTCATCGCGGGTCCGCTCGCGGCCGCCGCGGCGGGTGCGGGCGCGGGTGCGGCGGGCGGCGGCCTGATCGGCGCGCTCATCGGCTGGAACATGCCGGAGGAGCGCGTCAAGCAATACGAGGAGGGTGTGCGCAACGGCGGCATCCTGATGGGCCTGCGCGCGAAGAACGACGAGGACGCGGAGCACTTCGAACGCAGCTGGACGGCCGCCAACGGCCAGAACGTGGCCCGGTGATGCGCCGCGCCCGTCTCGCGTCCTGCGCAACTGCCGCGGCCCCCGCGGCCGCCGCCGGGTTCGCCCGCTGTCCCTGCGTCAAGAAAGAACCCTGATGAATCCCGACTTTCAACGAATGATGTCGCGCGCTGCCCTGCAGACGCGCGGCGGTGACCTGATGGCGGCCACCCGCTCCATCCAGGAGGCGCTGGCCGGGCCGGCCCAGGCCGGCGCGGAAGCGGCGACGGAATCCGGCGCACAGGCGCAGGACGGCGACGTCATCGATGTCGAAGCCCGCGTGATCGTGACCCGCCCCGTCGAGATCGACGTCGCGGACGAGCTCCGGTCGCGGCCCGCGGTCCGAGAACATCGCGAGCCGCCTCGTGAAGCCCGCACGCCGGTGCGGGACGAGGAGCGCTTCCTTGCCGCCACCTTCGCGCATGGCCGCGTGTCCATCGATTACAAGCTCTACGTGCCGCCCGGCGATCCGTCGGTGCCTCGGCCCCTGCTGCTCATGCTGCACGGCTGCACGCAGAACCCCGACGACTTCGCCCTCGGCACCCGCATGAACGAGGTGGCGAAACGCAACGGCTGGCTGGTGCTCTATCCGGAGCAATCCACCCAGGTCAATCCGCAGGGCTGCTGGAGCTGGTTCAAGACCAGCCACCAGGCGCGGGGTCGCGGCGAGCCGGCGCTGCTGGCGGCGCTGACGCATCACGTGATGGCCACGCATCGCGTCGATGCGCGTCGCGTGCACGTCGCCGGCCTGTCGGCCGGGGGCGCGATGGCGGCAGTGCTGGGGCAGACCCATCCCGAGCTCTTCGCTTCCGTCGGCGTGCATTCGGGACTGCCCAGCGGCGCCGTCGCCAGCGCGCCCGAAGCGCTCGCGATGATGCGGACCGGGCAGGACACGCGCAGCGTCTCGCGCATGACCGCCTCGCCGCCCGTGCCGATCCCGACGATCGTCTTCCACGGCACCCGGGACATGACCGTCCACCCGCTCAACGGCGAGCATGTCTTCGCGGACGCGATCACCGGCCTCCAGGGCAGCGAGCGCGTCGAGAACGGCCGCGAAGGCGGACGGGCCTACACGCGCAAGACCTGCGTCGCCACCGACGGCCGCACGCTGGCCGAGCTCTGGCTCATCGACGGCGCCGGCCACGCCTGGTCCGGCGGCGACCGGCGCGGCTCCCATGCCGACTGGCAAGGGCCGGACGCGGCCAGCCAGATGATCTGTTTCTTCTCCGCCCATCCTCGCCTCGGCGACGCATGAGTCCCCTCCCCCGACCTCTTCCAGGAGCGCCACCATGGCCAAGATTTCCAATCTCTCCGACCTGTACATCGACGAACTGAAGGACCTCTGGTCCGCCAACGACCAGATGGCGCGCGCGCTCAAGACGATCGCGCCGCTGGCCACGAACGACAAGCTGACGCAGATGCTCGAGGAGGCGCAGGCCGGCATCGCCGACCACACCGACCTCCTGAAGGCGCTGATCGCCAATCAGGGCGAGGAGGTCTCCAAGGAGCACTGCAAGGGCATGGAGGGTCTCGTGAAGGAGGCGCTCAAGCACGTTGTCGAGGATCCGCCTGAAGACGGCCCGGTGCTGGACGCGGCGATCATTGCGCAGTACCAGCGCATGACCCATTACGGCATCACCGGTTTCGGCACGGTGGCGGCGTTCGCCAAGGCGCTCCAGCTGGACGACGACAGCCGCCAGTTGAAGGACGCCGTCGACGACATGTACGACGCGGATGAACTGATGTCCGAACTCGCCGAAGCGGCCGTGAACCGCGAGGCCGCCGAGGAGTGACCGGTCCGCCGGCGGGGGCGCCTCGGCCTCCGCCGTCTTTGCCGTCTTTGCCGTCCTTGCCGTCCTTGCCGTCGTGCCAGTCCGTCAACGTCCGCGTCGTCAGACCGGGCATCGGGAAGAGCGTCCCGACGAGCACCATGCCCAGGAGCAGGACGCCCAGGAACAGCATCCATGCGGGGAAGCTCACCCGACGGTCTCCGATGGCGGGCCGCCCGCGCTCACGCGGCCACCGGCGGCTCGATCCAGTAGCGCTCGCGGCCCTGGCTGAGATGCAGCGCGGTCTCGTAGTCGCGGTCGATCGAGGCGATGTCCTGGAAGCGCGGACTGTTGCGCAGCGACGCACGGTCGACGGCGACGCGGAGCTGCCTGGCCTCGACGTCGATCGCGTCGAGCCAGTGCACGCCGATCAGCAGGCGAGGTCCGCCCGGCCACCACGCACCGGGGTCGACGAGCAGGTAACGCAGCGTCCAGTCCTCGTCGTCGTAGACCAGGTCGACCACCTTGCCGAGGTCCGCGTCGCCCGAGGACAGCGCGCAGTCCAGCAACGACGCTTCGGTCAGGAGCGGGACCGCGGTGGCGGCGGTTTCCGGTTGCGCATAGTGGCGCAGCGCGTCCCGCGCCTGCTCGGCGGAAATGCCCTGCAGCGGATGCAGCGTCGGACTGGTCCTGACGGTGCGCCGGCTGACGTCCATGTGCATGCTGCCGCGCTCGATCGGCTGCTGCAGCAAGGCGGGCAGGATCAGCACCCATCGGCCGAACAGCCAGGGGCTGGATTCGAGCACCAGGAAGTGGATGCGCCAGGCCGTCGTGTCGAAGAGCGCGAGACGCACCTGTCCGATGTCGCCGTCGTTGCCCGTGACCTTGCAGCGGTGCAGCAGGCTCAGGCTGTTCAGGCGGCCGGGGCTGGACAAGGCCATCTACCGGCGGCCGACGCGCGGCGGCGCCACCGGGAGGGCCGCGGGGACCGGCATGGCGGGGGTCGGCGTGGGCGGCTTCGCCTGCTTGGGCTTCTTCGCTTCCTTGTTGCCGTGTTGACGTTTGGACATGCGTGCTCCTGGGCGGTGGGGGGGAAAACAACGATCAGCCCACAGCCTGCGCCGATGCGCCCGCCGGGTCGGTGCGCCACCGTACCCAGGCCGGGCCGCGGACGCCGGCTCTCCGCTCCGGAGGCCCCACCCCCTCCCCCTATACTCGATCGACGGCCCCCGGCCGGAAGGAGCGCTGATGGTGAGCATGCAGTTGGCACGCGGGAACCGGCTCCTCGCGGCGCTGTCGGACGACGAACTGGCCCGGTGGTTGCCGGACCTGGAAGCGGTGGAGGCTTCGCTGGGCCAGGTGCTCTACGAGTCGGGCGGACAACTGACGCATGTCTACTTCCCCACGACCTGCATCGTGTCCCTGCTCTACGTGCTCGAGGACGGCGGCTCCGCCGAGATCTCCGTCGTGGGCTACGAAGGCGTGCTGGGGGTGGCGCTCTTCATGGGCGGCCAGACCACGCCGAGCCGCGGCGTCGTGCAGAGCGCCGGCCAGTTGCTACGACTGCGCGCGGACCTGATGCTCAAGGAGTTCAACCGCGCCGGCAAGGTGATGCAGCTGCTGCTGCGCTACACGCAGGCCCTGCTGACGCAGATGTCGCAGACGGCGGTGTGCAACCGGCACCATTCGCTGGATCAGCAGCTGTGCCGCTGGCTGCTGCTGAGCCTGGACCGGCTGCACGGCGACGATCTGGTCATGACCCAGGAGCTGATCGCCAACATGCTGGGCGTGCGCCGCGAAGGGGTCACGGAAGCCGCGGGCAACCTGCAGGACGCGGGACTCATCCGGTACCGGCGCGGCCACATCATCGTGCTGGACCGCCCCGGGTTGGAGCTGCGCACCTGCGAGTGCTACGCGGTCGTGAAGAACGAATACAACCGGCTGCTGATGGCGTCGCCTGTCCCGGATCGATGAAGCCCCGATCGATGATGCCCGAGCGGTGATGCCCGACCCCGTCGCCGCAATGCAAAACGCCCGCAGGACTTGCGTCTTGCGGGCGTTCTTCATTTGGTGGGGTGGCTAATGGGACTCGAACCCACGACAACCAGAATCACAATCTGGGACTCTACCAACTGAGCTATAGCCACCACTGGAGAAGCCTTAGATTATGGCCACTTTTCTCCTCTGTGGGAAGCACTTTCTGCGATTCTTTTGAGAATCCCTTCGAATCGCGCGAGTGCCGCCCTTCGCCTTGTCAGGCGAACGATCAGTTCGCCGGCGCCGAGGCGGCCGCCGCCTTCAGCACCGCCGGCTTGATCGCGGCCTTGTAGTCGGCCTTGAGCACGTTGTAGTAGCCGGCCATCTCGACCGCGCTCCAGGCCCGTGCGTACTGGTCCGCCGCGCGCTTGGCATCGATCAGCGCCGGATCCCGCGGCAGGATCTTGGCGATCTTCACCACCAGGAAGTCGCCGTTGCCGGCGTCCACGCCGACATACGCCGGCAGCTTCGAGGCCTCCGCGCGCAGGACCTGGTCCAGCGCCTTCTGCGGCAGCACGCCCGGCTTGGCGCGCGACACGGTCAGCGCCTCGCCCAGGCCCTTGGCGTCCCCGCCCTTCTGCAGTTCGGCCAGACGCGCCTCGCCCGCCTTCTTCGCGGCTTGCGCGGCGTGATCCGCCACCCAGGCCATCGTCAGCATCGGCTTGACCTCCGCCAGCGGCGGCACGCGCGCCGGCTTGTAGGCGATGACGCGCGCGGACACCAGCTGGTTGCCGCCCGCCTCGACCGCGGCCGTGTTGTGCTTGTCCTTCAACGAATCCGCCGCGAACACCGCCTCCAGCAGCTTCGGCGACGCCAGCACACCGGTCGCGTCCGGCGCGGCCTTGCGCTGCACGGTCGCCTTCTGGATCGTCAGCTTGAACTTGTCCGCCGCCGGCTTCAGCGAATCCGCGTCGCTGTAGACCGTGTCGCTGAAGCTGTCGGCCTGCTCGGTGTAGCGCTTCTGCGCCAGCTGACGGCGCAGGTCGGCTTCGATGCCGGCCTTGACCGTCTCGAACGGACGCACCTGACCGCCGCGCACGTCGGTCAGCATGATGATGTGGTAACCGAAGTCGGACTGGACCACGTTGCTGATCTCGCCCTTCTTCAGCGCGTAGACCGCGTCCTCAAAGGGCTTGACCATCGCGCCCTTGCCGAAGAAGTCCAGGTCGCCGCCGTTCGCGGCCGAGCCCGGGTCCTCGGAGTTCTTCTTCGCCAGCTCGGCGAAGCCGGCCGGGTTCTTGCGCGCCTCGGCCAGCAGCTCGTCGGCCTTGGCCTTCGCCTTGGCCTTGTCGGCGGCCGGCATGTCGCCGCCGGCCTTGATCAGGATGTGGCTGGCGCGACGTTCCTCGTCGCTCGTGAAGCGCGCCTTGTTCTCGTCGTAGTACTTCTGCACGTCGTCCGCATTGACGGTCACGCCGGCCTGCAGCGCGGCTGCGTCCAGCACGACGTACTCGATGTCGGCGCTTTCCGGCAGCTGGAACTTCGCGGCGACCTTCGGGTCCTTGTAGTAGGCCTCGAGGTCCGCGTCCTTCGGCGTGAGCGTCGCGGCGAAGTCCTTCGCGGCGAAGGTCTGGAACTGCAGCTCACGCTGCTGCAGCAGCGCGTCGAAGGCCAGGCCGGCGCTCGCCTGCGTGGGCAGCGCGCTCTGCGCGATCGGGGCCAGCACGCCGTTGATCTGCAGGCTCTGGCGCACGTTCTGCAGCAGGCCGTCGACCGTCAGGCCCTGCTGCGCGGCGATGCGCTTGGCCGTCTCCACGTCGCGCAGCGGCGCGAGCTGCGGATCGGTGCGGATCAGCTCCAGCAACTGGTCGTTGCTGATGGTGCGATGTTCGTCGGCCACGACGGCGGCGAGCACGCGTTCGCGCAGCAGGTTCTCCAGCACGTCCTTGCGCACTTCCGGCGAGTCGAAGACCTTGGGGTCCGCCGTCGGCGCTTCCATGCGCATGCGCTCGACCTGCGTCTTCTGCGCCTGGTCCCACTCCGCCTGCGTGATCTTGTGGCCGTCGACGGAGGCGACCGCCGTGTTCCCGCCTTCCATGAAGCGGCTGTAGCCCTCCACGCCGACCAGCACGAAGGACGGCACGATCAGGATCAGCAGCAGGAACTGGAACAGCCGCGTGTGCTTGCGTACGAAATCGAACATCAACAACCTCAGGTCTTAAGCGCGCCTTGTTTCCAGGACACGTTTCAATGGCACGTCACATACGACAAAGGCGAACCGGGGTTCGCCTTTGGGCCGCGGCATTCTAGTCCACGGTTCACGGGGACCGGCCTCGGTTTTCTGGTGGGCGCTGACGGGCTCGAACCGCCGACAATCTCCGTGTAAGGGAGGTGCTCTACCAACTGAGCTAAGCGCCCGGAAACTGGTCAGTTCACGGCGTCCTTGAGGGCCTTGCCCGGACGGAACTTCGGCACCTTCGCCGACTTGATCTTGATCGCCTCGTTCGTGCGCGGGTTGCGGCCGGTGCGGGCCGCTCTCTTCGTGACGCTGAAGGTGCCGAAGCCCACCAGCGACACCGTCCCGTTCTTCTTGAGCGTGGTCTTCACGCCGCCGATGACGGCTTCCAGTGCGCGCCCCGCGGCCGCCTTGGAAATGTCCGCCTGCTTGGCGATGTGCTCGATCAATTCGGACTTGTTCACGAAGGTACCCCCTCATTGGTTTGCCAGGCCGCCCGAACGGCGCGGGAAGCGGATTCTAGACGCATTGACCCGCGGCTCAGACAAGGGGGAAGTCCCGATACAAGGGGGGTGTCCGACCGTCCCCCAGGGGACAGCGGTCGGCTTGAAATCGCGCATCCGAACGCACACTTCACACGCTGTTGCAACGTGCACTGCGACGTGCGCTGCAACGTGGGCTTCAAGGTGCACTCCACCGTGCACGGCCGCATGACCACCGATGCCGGTGATTCAGCGCGCCTTGGCCCGGATCTCGGGCAGCGCCTTCTGCAGGTAATAGACCATCGACCAGATGGTCAGCACCGCGGCCAGGTAGATCAGCCAGGTGCCCCAGATCCGGGTGTTGATGATCTCGAACACCTTGCCGTCGAACAGCAGGAAGGGGATGGCCACCATCTGCACGGTCGTCTTGAGCTTGCCCAGCACGTGCACCGCCACCGAGCGCGAGGCGCCGATCTGCGCCATCCACTCGCGCAGCGCGGAGATCGCGATCTCGCGCCCGACGATGACCAGCGCGACCAGCGCATCGACGCGCTGCTGCTCCAGCAGCACCAGCAGCGCCGCGCAGACCAGGAACTTGTCGGCCACCGGATCCAGGAACGCGCCGAAGGACGAGGTCTGGTTGAGCCTGCGCGCCAGGTAGCCGTCCGCCCAGTCGGTCAAGGCCACCGTGATGAACAGGACGGTGGCCAGCAGGTTTTGATGGGCGGGCGAGATCTGCAGGTGGAACACCCCGACGATCAGCGGGATGGCCACGATGCGGGCCCAGGTCAGCAAGGTTGGCAGCGTCCAGAACATGGGCGGCATTGTGCCCACGTTTCCAGGCGAGGAACCGTCGGTCGACGCCTAATCGTCGAGCCTCGATCGTCGCGCCTCAATCGTCCAGCGTGCGCGGCTTGAAGCGCCGGTCGTCGTCGAACAGGAAGACCTCGACGAACTTCCAGGGCTTGGGCAGGCGGCTCACGTCGCCGAAGGGCGCGGCGCGGCGCACCGCCGCGATGGCGACCTCGATGGTGTCCTCGGCCTGGGTCGGCTTGCGCAGCACGCGGATGTGCCTGATCGAGCCGTCCTGGTTCAGTTCGACCTCCAGCACCGGAATGGCCAGCAGCTCCGCCGGCACCTCGCCCATGTAGGTGCCCTCCGGATTGGCGGCGACCAGGCGCTGCGCGGCCTGGCGGCGCAGGTCCTCATGCGAGCTGACCGCGTGCGGTGCCGGCAGCGGCAGGCCGCGGCGCACCGCCGGCGAGGTCGGCACCGGCCCGCCCGGCGCGATGGGGGTGGCCATCGGGGTGGCGGCCGGCGTGCGAGGCGCCTCCTGCGCGGGCGAGCGCTCCGGCGGGCGCTGCGTCGGCGAGCCGCAGGCCGCCAGCGACAGCGCGAGCGCCAGCTTGCCGCTCCAGCGCGCCGCACGCAGCCAGGAACGGCGCCCGGAAGTTCGATCGATCGATGTCATGTCTGTTCCCAACAAGCGGCGCGCCGTTCAATGCAGCGCGCGATAGATTTCTTCCGCGAGCTCCCGCGAGATGCCCTTGACGCTGCAGAGCTCCTCGACGCTCGCGCCGGCCACGCCGCGCACGCCGCCGAAACGCTGCAGCAGCTGCGCGCGCTTCTTCGGCCCGACGCCAGGCACGTCCTCCAGCCGCGAGCCGCCGGTGCGGATGGATGCGCGCTTGGCCCGCATGCCGGTGATCGCGAAGCGGTGGGCCTCGTCGCGGATCTGCGCGACCAGCATCAACGCCGCCGAGTCGCGTCCCAGATACACCTTCTCGCGGCCGTCGGCGAAGACCAGCTCCTCGAGACCGACCTTGCGCCCCTCGCCCTTTTCAACGCCGACGATCAGGCCCAGGTCGACGCCGAGTTCCTCGAAGACCTCGCGCGCCATCGACACCTGACCCTTGCCGCCGTCCACCAGCACCAGGTCCGGCATCCGGCCGGTGCCATTCTGGGCGGCCTCGGCCATCTTGCTGTAACGGCGTGTCAGGACCTGGCGCATCGCGGCGTAGTCGTCGCCGCCGGTGATGCCTTCGATGTTGAAGCGGCGGTACTGGGCGCTCTGCATCTGGTGGCCCTCGAAGACCACGCAGGACGCCTGCGTCGCCTCGCCGGCCGTGTGGCTGATGTCGAAGCACTCGATGCGGAACTTGTCGAGCTCGGTGACGCTGAGGTCCAGCGCGTCGATCAGCGCGCGCGTGCGCGCCTGCTGCGAGCCCTCTTCCGACAGCAGTCTCGCCAGCGCGATCTCCGCGCCCTTGACGCACATCTCCTGCCAGATGCGGCGCTGTCCGCGCGGCTGGGCCTGCGTCGTCACGCGGTAGCCCGCCTGCACGCTCAGCGCCTCGGCCAGCGCCGGATCGACCGCCTCCGACAGCACCAGCAGCGACGGCACCGCCATCTCCAGGTAGTGCTGCGCGATGAAGGCTTCCAGCACCAGGCGCTCGGGGCTGGGCGGCTCCACGCGGGTGCGGCGGGTGCCGCCGTCGTCGACGTTGCCCTCGACATTGCCCTCACCGCCGCCCTCGCCTTCGCCTGCCACTTCCACGGGCACCAGCTCGTCGTCGTCCAGCAGCTGGACGGCGGTCGCCTCGTCGACGTGCTTGGGGAAGTAGGCGCGATCGCCCAGGTGCCGGCCGCCGCGCACCATCGCCAGGTTCACGCAGGCGCGTCCGCCCTGCAGCTTCACGGCCAGGATGTCGACGTCGCGGTCGCGGCCGGTCGCGCTGTTCTCGTCGACGGCCTGCTGCTGCAGCACCTTGGACAGCGCGGTGATCTGGTTGCGGATGCCCGCCGCCTGCTCGTACTCGAAGCGTTCGGCGTGCGTCATCATCTGCGCCTGCAGCGCGTCCATCACTTCCTGCGTCTCGCCGAGCAGGAAGCGCTCCGCGTTGCTGACGTTGCGGCGGTAGTCGTCGTTCTGGCCTTCCGGCACGCAGGGCGCGGTGCAGCGATGGATCTGGTGCAGCAGGCAGGGCCGGCTGCGGTTGTTGAAGACGGTGTCCTCGCAGGTCCGCAGCTGGAAGACCTTCTGGATCAGCTGGATCGATTCCTTCACCGCCCAGGCGCTCGGGAA
This sequence comes from uncultured Burkholderiales bacterium, assembly GCA_966211105.1. Taxonomy (GTDB): domain Bacteria; phylum Pseudomonadota; class Gammaproteobacteria; order Burkholderiales; family Burkholderiaceae_C; genus Roseateles. The sequence goes on along the minus strand of CBIHMU010000028.1, from coordinate 22,021 downwards.
CGGGCCGAAGTAGCGGTGCCGCCGGTCGACCGCGCCGCGGTAGTAGCTGATGCGCGGCCAGGCATGGCCGGACAGCCGCATGTAGGGATAGCTCTTGTCGTCGCGGAACAGGATGTTGAACCGCGGATTGAGCGCCTTGATCAGGTTGTTCTCGAGCAGCAGCGCCTCGGCCTCGGTGCGCACCACCGTGGTCTCCAGCCGCGCGATGCGCGCGATCATCATGCCGATGCGCGTGCCGCCGTGGTCCTTCTGGAAGTAGCTCGAGACGCGCCGCTTCAGGTTCTTCGCCTTGCCGACGTAGAGCACGTGGTCCTGCGCGTCGAAGTAGCGGTAGACGCCGGGCAGCGCCGGCAGCGCCAGCACCTCGGCCAGCAGGCGGTCGCGGCCTTCGCGCGCGGCGCGCTCCATGTCGGCGACGCGGCGCGACTCGGCCGCCTCGATGGCGGCGGACTGCGCGTTCCACTCGTCGGCATGGGACGCCGCAGGCGCGGCAGCGGCAGCGGGCGCGGCGGGCGCGGCGGGCGTGGCGGGCGTGGCAGAAGGATCGGGGATCGGTTCCGGCACTTCGCTGGCGCCGGCGGGGGTCGTGCTCATGGGTCGCGATTGTGCCGCCGGATAATCCGACCATGCCCGACACCCCCGCCGAATCCTCGCCCGACGTGCAGATGCCTGACGGACGGCGCTGGGACATCTTCTGCCGCGTCATCGACAACTACGGGGATCTCGGCGTGTGCCTGCGTCTGGCGCGCGAGCTCGCGCGAGGCGGCTCGCGGGTGCGGCTGTGGAGCGACGATCTGTCGCCGCTGGCGTGGATGCAGCCCGACGCGGTCGACGGCCTGAGCTGCCTGCCCTGGTCCGGCAGCGCGCAGGCCGAGCCGGGCGATGTCGTCGTCGAGACCTTCGGCTGCGAACTGCCGGCGTCCTTCGTCGCGGCGATGGCCGCCCGCGCGCGGAAGCCGGCGTGGATCAACCTCGAATACCTCAGCGCCGAAAGCTATGTCGAGCGCAGCCACGGCCTCAGCTCGCCGCAGTTCTCCGGGCCGGGCGCCGGCTTGGAGAAGCGCTTCTTCTACCCCGGCTTCACCGACCGCACCGGCGGGCTGCTGCGGGAGCCGGGCCTGATCGAGGCCGTCGACGCGCATGACGGCGCGTCCTGGCTGCGGGAGCGCGGCTGGGCAGCGGCGCCCGGTGAACGGGTGCTCAGCCTGTTCGCGTACCCGCACGCGCCGCTGGCGGCGTTCCTCGACGCGCTCGGCCCGGGATGGCTGTTGCTGCTGTGCCCGGGCGCACCGCAGGTGGAGCTTCCACCGCTGCTGCGGACCGGGCAGCGCGCGATCGCCCTGCCTCACCTCAGCCAGGCCGACTACGACCGCCTGCTGTGGTCCTGCGACCTGAACCTCGTGCGCGGCGAGGACTCCTTCGTCCGCGCGCAGTGGGCCGGGCGGCCGATGCTCTGGCAGATCTACTTCCAGGACGACGGCGCCCACGGCCCGAAGCTGGAGGCCTTCCTCGCGCAATCGCTGGCCGGCGCGCCGGCGCCGTGGCGGACGCACTGGGGCGCGCTCTCCCGTGCCTGGAACGGCCTGGCGCCGTGGACGCCGGACGCTGCGCAGGCCCTGCGCGACCTGGGCGCCGCCACGGCGCACGCCCGTGCGTGGCGCGCGGGCTTGGCCGCCAGACCGGCCCTGACCGCCCGCCTGCGGCACTTCGCCGAGCCGCCGGTTGGCGCTTGAGGGGGCTTTCGAGCTAGAATGCGCGGCTTTTCCGCGTTCTGATTGCGCGGCTTTCGGACTCTTTCTCCCGGAATCATCATGAAGATCGCACAAGAAATTCGCGCCGGCAACGTGATCATGCACGGCAAGGACCCCATGGTCGTGCTGAAGACCGAATACAGCCGCGGTGGCCGCAATGCCGCCACCGTGCGCATGAAGCTCAAGAGCCTGCTGAACAACTCGGGCACCGAAGTCGTCTTCAAGGCCGACGACAAGATGGACCAGATCATCCTGGAGAAGAAGGAGTGCACCTACACGTACTTCGCCGATCCGATGTACGTGTTCATGGACTCCGAGTACAACCAGTTCGAGGTGGAAGCCGAGAACATGGGCGACGCCATCAACTACCTGCAGGACAGCATGGAAGTGGAAGTGGTGTTCTACGACGGCAAGGCCATCTCCGTGGAACTGCCGACCAGCGTCGTGCGTGAAGTGACCTGGACCGAGCCGGCCGTCAAGGGCGACACCTCGGGCAAGGTCCTGAAGCCCGCCAAGATCGCCACCGGTTTCGAGATCCCCGTGCCCATCTTCGTGGCGCAAGGCGACAACATCGAAATCGACACGCGCACGCACGAGTACCGCAAGCGCGTCTGAGTCGACGGCACCGCGCCAGCGCCTGAACGGCCCGGCGCCCCACGAAAAAAGCAGCCCGCGGGCTGTTTTTTTCTGTCCGGGATCCGCGATCTCCGACCCGGCTCCCGTCAGGGAGCGGCGCCCACGACGCTCAGGTGATCCTCAACCGGCATCAAGCCGCAGCGTGGCGCTGCTTGCTCTTCTTCGGCTTGGCGTTGGCGACCTTGTTCGAGCCCGACTTGCCCGACGAGGCGTGCTGCGCAGGCTTCTTCTTGGCGCCGGACTTCTTGGCGGCAGCGTGCTTGCCGCCCTGCTTTGCGCCTTGTTTGGCGCCTTGCTTCGCACCCTGCTTTGCGCCCTGCTTCGCCGTCTTGCCGGCGGCCTTGTGCTTGCCGGCGCCGTGCGTGTCCTCGGCCGGCTTGGCCATGGGCGCGGCCGGGGCCGCCATCTCGGCACGCGCGGCCGGGATCGGCGCCGTCGCGGGAGGCGCCGGTTGCGCCTGCGGCTGGACCTGCGCCTGCGCGACGGTGGCCAGCAAGGCGGTGCTCAGGGCGGCGATCAACGACTTCATGGGGATTTCCTTCTTCTTCGGGACGCGCCGACCGGAGGCCGGCGCTCGTGGCGATGGACACGAGTCTAGCGGGCGGCCGGTGAAGGCCGCGTCAAATCGCATCAAAGCGCATCAAACGAACTCGCCCTGACGCAACCACTTGGTGGCGACCCACTTCTCGCCGTCGACCACCGGCGCGCCGCCGTGCAGCGTCAGCGTCGCGGGGTCGGGCCGGTCGTAGCTGAAGAACACCGCGTTACCCTTCTGCGCCATCACGTCGAGCTTGATGTCCGGGAACACCGTCGCGCCGCCGCGCGTCGGCGTGTTCAGGTACATCACGATGGTGGCGACCCGCTGGCCGCCGCGCTCCAGGATCGCCTTGCTGCTGGCGTGACGCGGGTCGAAGTAGTCGTAGTGCGGCTGGTACTCGGCACCGGCGCGGTAGCGCAGCACCTGCAGGCCCTCGCCGTTGCGCACCGGCCAGTTCAGCAGCGTCGCGATGCGGCGTTCGATGCGGGCCACGACCTCGTTCTCGCCGCGCTCGAAGAACATGCCTTCGCTGGTGCGGGCGGCGTTGACCTCGCTGCCCTCGCGCTGCGCCGCGACCGTTTCCGAACGCGCCAGGCGTTGCCCGGCGTTGGTGACGATCGCGTCGCACTCCTGCTCGGACAGCAGGTTCCCGAACACGATCACCCGGGGCCGCTGCAGCGCCATCAGGATCTCGACCCGGTGGCCGTCCGGCAGCAGCACGCTGCGCTGCTCGCTGAGGTCGGGTTCAGGCAGGGAGCCGGCCGCGATCGCGGGCTCCGGGAGCTCCGGCAGCCGCAAGGGTTCGATCGGTGCCTCGAACGGCCGGTGCTCGGCCAGCGCCTGCTGCGCCATGTCGGGCTGCCAGCCGCTGGTCAGCATGGCCTGGTACAGCGCCTCGCGGGTGATGCCATTGCGCAGTTGCGTGGCCACCCAGTCGCGCAGTTCGGGCGTGAGGTATTGCGAGTTACTCATATCCGCAACGGTATCAAACTGATGGGTCTGTGCCTGTATCCCGGTGTGCCCGGAAGCAGGTCCTGCTGACGCTTGGCCGCTCATTCATCGCGGATCACCCGGCGATCCGGCGGCGGAACACCAGGCGGTCCGGCTCGCTCGCCTCGGGCGCATAGGCGTAGCCGTCGGCGGCGAAGTCCTGCAATCCGGACGGCGTGCCGATGCGATGCTGGATCGCATGGCGCGCCATCAGGCCGCGCGCACGCTTGGCGAAGAAGCTGATGATCTTGTAGCGGCCGTTCTTCCAGTCCTCGAACTGGCATTCGATGACGCGCGGCTTCAGCACCTTGCGGGCCGCGGCCTTGAAATACTCCTGCGACGCCAGGTTCACGATCACCGGCGAGGCGAGTTGCGCGCTCCGTGCGTTGAGGTGCTCGGCGATCGTGTCGCCCCAGTAGGCGTAGAGGTTGCCGCCCCGGTCGTTCTCCAGCGCCGTGCCCATCTCCAGCCGGTAGGGCTGGAGCCGGTCCAGCGGCCGCAGCACGCCGTACAGGCCCGAGAGGATCGCCAGGTGGCGCTGCGCCCACTGCAGGTCGTCCAGCGACAGCGTCGCGGCCTGCAGGCCGTCGTACACGTCGCCGTTGAAGGCGAGCACCGCGGGTTTGCTGTTCCTGTCGGTGAAGCGGGTCGACCACGCGTGATAGCGCGCCACGTTCAAGGTCGCCAGGGCCTCGGAGATGTCCATCAGACCGCCGATGTCGGCCGGGGAGCGGGTCTTGAGGATCCCGATCAGTTCGGCCGACTGCGGCACGAACTGCGGACGGCTGGCCAGCGCGGCGACGGCCTCGGGGGTCGGGGTGTCGTAGTCCAGGGACTTCGCGGGGGAGATCACGAAAAGCATGGACCGGATTGTCGCGCGTCCGATGCGCAAGACCTGTCACCTGCCCCCCGGATGGACGAAAGCCGCCCGCAGGCGGCTTTCTTCAGGGGACGCCGACTTACTTCGCGAGCAGCGTGTTGATCGCCGTCACGTCCTCGGGGCGCAGCTGGCCGGACGCCTGACGCAGCTTGAGGCTGTTGACCAGCACGTCGTAGCGCGCCTTGGCCAGGTCGCGCTGGGTCGTGTAGAGCTGCGTCTGGGCATTGAGCACGTCCAGGTTGACGCGCACGCCGACCTTGTAGCCCAGCTGCGTCGCTTCCAGCGCCAGCTTGGTGGACGATTCGGCCGCCTCGTACGCCTTCACCTGCGCCTGCAGCGACTGCACGCCGAAGAACGCGCGCTTGGTGCCTTCCTCGACGCTGCGGCGGGCGAAGTTGAGGTCGTTGCGGGACTTCTCCTCCAGCGACATCGTCTCCTTGATGCGATTGGTGATCTGGCCGCCGGTGTACACGGGCAGGTTCACCGACACGCCCAGCGACCCCTGCTTGGTGTTGCCGGTGTAGCTGACGCCCTCGCCGGTCTGGCGCTGCACGCCCAGCGAGGCGTTCAGGTCGACCGTGGGCCAACGGGCCCCCTGGGCGCGTTCGATCTCGATCTTGGCGATGTCCAGGCCCAGCTGGGCCTTGCGGATGGCCGGATGGGCACCCTCGGCCACGCTGACCCAGGGGTCGACCGTCGACGGCACCACCGGCGGCAGCGCCACTGGCACGGCCAGCGGACGCGGCTCGACGCCGACGCGGCCGACCAGCTGGTCCAGCGTCACGCGCTTGACGCGCAGGTCGTTGTCGGCGGCCAGTTCCTGCGCGGTCGCCAGGTCATAGCGGGCCTGCGCTTCGCGGGTGTCGGTGATGGTGGCGGTGCCGACCTCGAAGTTGCGTTTGGCCGAGGCCAGCTGCTCCGCGATCGCGGCCTTGTTCGCGCTGGAGGTCGACAGCGTGTCCTTGGCGCCCAGCACGTCGAAGTAGGCCTGCGCCACGCGCACGATCAGGTCCTGCTCGGCCGTGTCCAGGTCGGACTGGGCGACGTCGACGCCCAGGCGGGCCTGCTCGATGCTGCCGATGTTCGGACGGTTGAAGATCGCGTACCTGGCGTTCAGTCCGGCCGTGCTGACCGTGTTGCCCTGCCAGCCGGAGTTGACCGTGCCGCCCCGCCCGTCGGCGATCGCCGGCAGGTCGACCTCATTGCGCGTCGCGCCGACGCCCAGGCCCACGCTCGGACGGGCCAGCGCCTGCGCCTGGCCGTAGCGGTACTGCGCCGAGTCGGCCGTGGCGCGCGCCGCCAGGTAGGTGGCGTCGTAGACACGCGCCGCGTCGTACAGCTCTTGCAGGCTCTGCGCCTGGGCCGCGCCCGCCGCCAGGGCGAGCGCCGCGGCCAGGAGCGAGACCCGCGGCAGGCGGGAGATGGGAGACGGACGGCGTTCAGCGGCCATGAGGCATCCTCGTGTCGATGTGATGTTCTTCGGATCGATCCAACTGCGGACCGGCCGCGGAGGGTCCGCGACCGGGATTCAGTACCTCGGCACCGCCGGATCGATCGCCTCCGATCCGACCCGGGTGCCGCGGGCGAGGTTATAGATCACCTCCCCCGCCTGTCTCGAAAGAAATGCGACGACTTGCAGTCTTCGCACCGCCTGACGGCAATTCCGCGCGACGGGCTGCAAGCCCCGCCGCGGCCTTCTTCAGAAGGTGAAGTGCGAACCGGTGTCGAAACCGTCCAGGCGCTGGACCACCGTCTCGAACAGGTTCTTCGTCGTGAACGCGCGTTCGCCGGTCCGAGTGATGATGCGCGCCGTCATCGCGGGCTCCTCGCCGACGATCACGCCCATGCGGCCGCCGACCTTGAGCTGGTCCAGCAGCGCCTGCGGCGCCTGCGCCACCGAGCCCGACAGCAGGATCACGTCGAAGGGCGCCTCGCCGGGCAGGCCCTGGACGCCGTCGCCCTCGACCACCGTCACGTTCAGCACGCCGTTGCGGCGCAGCGCGTCGCGGGCGGCGCCGGCCAGCTCCGCATCCGGTTCCACGCTGAAGACCTGCTGCGCCTTGTGGCCCAGCAGCGCGGCCATGTAGCCCGCGCCGGTGCCGATCTCCAGCACCTTCTCGTGGCGCTCGATCTGCAGCTCCTGCATCCAGCGGGCCTCGACCCGGGGCGGCAGCATCTTGCGGCCGTGGGCCAGCGGCAGTTCGACGTCGGTGAACGCCACGTTGCGGTAGGCGGCGGGCACGAAGTCCTCGCGCTTGACCACGGCCAGCAGGGCCAGCACCGAGGTGTCCAGCACATCCCAGGGGCGGATCTGCTGTTCGATCATGTTGAAGCGGGCTTGTTCGAAGTTCATGTTCTTTGATCCTCTGGCGCCGCACGGCGCGCCAAATGCGGTCAGGAAGCGGTCAGGAAGCGGGGGCGTCAATGCGGGCGGATTCTAGGCGGTCGGCTGCGGCGTGGCCGGCCCCGATGGGGGACGCGGGCGGTTGAGGAGTCCCTCGAACATCAGGTCGAGCTGCAGCCTGAGCACGGCTTCGGGCGCCGGCTTGTGGTCGTGCACCACGCCCGCGGCGCCGATCGAGTGCTGATGCAGCACCAGATGCAGCACCGGCCCGATCAGCACCATCACGCAGACGTCGGGGTCCACGTCGCGGAATTCGCCCGAGGCGATGCCACGGCGCACGACCTCGGCCAGCAGCGCGCAGCTGGGCTCGATGACCTCGTCGTTGTAGAAGGCGGCCAGCTGCGGGAAGTTGCCGGCCTCGCTCATCATGATCTTGTGGATGCCGCCGGCGGGCGTCAGTCCCATGCGCTCCCACCAGCTCCACAGCATCCAGGTCAACAGCTCCGCCATCGAGCCCTGGTGCTTGCCCAGCTCCGAGACGCCCTCGGCGATCTTGGTGCCGATGGCCTCGCGCACCACCGCCTTGAAGAGTTCCTCCTTCGACGGGTAGTACAGGTAGAGCGTCCCCTTGGACACCCCCGCCCGGGCGGCGACCTCCTCCGAGCGGGTGGCGGCAAAGCCCTTCTCCACGAACAGCGACAGCGCGGCCTCGAGCAGCTCCTGCGGCCGCGCCTCCTTGCGCCGCTGTCGAGCGGACGACGGCGCCGGAGCGGCGGGCGACGGCGCTGGAGCGGCCGTCTTGGCGGAAGCGCGAGGCATGTTGAAGGAACGGGACTTCTTGCTCCCTCTCCCGCTTGCGGGAGAGGGTGGGGGTGAGGGGCGCGCACAGCGCGCGGGGTCTGCGCAGTCAATAACTGACTAACCGGTCAGTAATGTAGCGGGCAGCTTTCGACCGGGTCAAGCGCTCCCCCGGCACGGCAACCTTCAAGAGGGACTGACGCCCTTCACCTCCCCCTTCATCTCCCCCTTCACGCCCCCATCACATGCCCCTTACGCCGGTACCGCCCATCCGGGTGCTGCACTGCGGCAAACCGGGTTCGAGCCACGGCTATGATCCCCGCCGACCCGCCTCCACCCCGAGCGAGGCGGCATTCTGGAGTCGTCGTTTTGGACACTGTGCTGCTGATCAAGGCCGCGATCATGGGGATCGTCGAAGGCCTGACCGAATTCCTGCCGATCTCGTCGACCGGCCACCTGATCCTGGCGGGCTCGCTGCTGGGTGGCTTCGAGGATGCCCGGGGCAAGGTCTTCGACATCGCCATCCAGACCGGCGCCATCCTGGCCGTGATCATCGTGTACTGGCAGCGCCTGCGCGAGACCGCCGCCGGCCTCGGCAGCGACGCGCGCGCCCGCCGCTTCGTGCTGAACGTGGCGATCGGCTTCCTGCCGGCGGTCATCCTCGGCCTGCTGTTCGGCAAGGTCATCAAGGAACACCTGTTCACCCCCATCGTGGTGGCCAGCACCTTCATCATCGGCGGCTTCATCATCCTGTGGGCGGAACGCCGCCAGCAGACCGCCGTGCGCATCCAGGACGTCGACCAGATGTCGCCCATGGACGCGCTGAAGGTCGGTTTCGTCCAGTGCCTGGCGATGGTGCCGGGCACCAGCCGCTCCGGCGCGACCATCATCGGCGGCATGCTGCTGGGCCTGTCGCGCAAGGCGGCCACCGATTTCAGCTTCTTCCTGGCGATCCCGACCCTGATCGGCGCCGGCCTGTACAGCCTGTACAAGGAGCGCTCGGTGCTCTCGACGGGCGACATCCCGCTGTTCGCGGTGGGACTGTTCTTCTCCTTCGTCAGCGCGTGGATCTGCGTGCGCTGGCTGCTGAAGTACATCGCCAGCCACAGCTTCGTGCCTTTCGCCTGGTACCGCATCGCCTTCGGCATCGTGGTGCTCGTCACCGCCTACACCGGCGTGATCGTCTGGGCTGACTAAGCTTTCCCCCTTACCGGCTACGCCGCCCCCCAGGGGACGGGCCCGTGCGCCTGCCAAGGCCAGATCGCCGGGCCCTGCTTGAAAAGTCGGCCGCCGTCGGGGCCCTCGCCGACGGCCAGGCGTTCACGACTGGCGGCAGCTAAAATCGAGTCCATGACCATCACGATCAAGACCGGCGCCGACATCGACGCCATGCGCATCGCCGGCCGTCTGGCGTCCGAGGTGCTGGACATGCTGACCCCGCACGTCAAGCCGGGCGTCACGACCGACCACCTCGACAAGCTGGCCCACGACTACATCGTGAACGTCCAGCAGGGCATCCCCGCCCCGCTGAACTACCAGCCCCCAGGCTACACACCCTACCCCAAGTCGATCTGCACCTCGATCAACCACCAGGTCTGCCACGGCATCCCCAACGACCGGCCGCTGAAGAACGGCGACATCGTCAACATCGACGTCACCGTCATCAAGGACGGCTGGCACGGCGACACGAGCCGCATGTTCGTCGTCGGCGAGGGCTCGATCGCGGCCAAGCGGCTGTGCGCCTTCACCTACGAGGCGATGTGGAAAGGCATCCAGAAGGTCAAGCCGGGCGCGCGCCTGGGCGACATCGGCCATTCGATCCAGACCTTCGCGGAGAACGCCGGCTTCAGCGTCGTGCGCGAGTTCTGCGGCCACGGCATCGGGCAGAAGTTCCATGAGGAGCCGCAGGTGCTGCATTACGGCCGTCCCGGCACGCTCGAGGAGTTGGTGCCCGGCATGGTCTTCACGATCGAGCCGATGATCAACGCCGGCCGGCGCGAGATCCGCGAGATGGGCGACGGGTGGACCATCGTCACCAAGGACCGCTCGCTGTCGGCGCAGTGGGAGCACACGGTGCTGGTCACCGAGACCGGCTTCGAGATCCTCACGCAGTCGGCCGGGACGCCGCCGCCGCCCGCCTTCGCCCTGCCCCAGGCCGTTCCGGCCTGATCCGCGCGGGCCGCCCATGAACGCCAGGACGCCCGGCGACGTCGGCGTGGGTGTCAAGGTCACACCGAACGTGCTCAACGCCCCCACCGTGCCCAAGCTTCCCATGGCGCCCGCCGCGACCCTGTCGGTCGCCGAGCTGCGCCAGCACTTCAAGGCCGGCAAGCAAGTGCTGCTGGACGATTTCGCGTCCGCCAAGGCCAGCGTGTCTGCGGCGGCGCGGCTGATGCGGCTGCTGGCCAGGCACGTCGACGGCACGCTGCAGGCCTTGTGGGCGCAATCGGGCATCGCCGCGGCGGCGCCCGAGGCGGCGCTGGTCGCGGTCGGCGGCTACGGGCGTGGTGAACTGTTCCCGCACTCGGACGTCGACGTCCTGCTGCTGCTGCCCGACTCGCTGCAGGACGGTCCGACGCCGATCCACCCGGACCAGCCCGGTCCGCTCAAGCACGCGATCGAGGCTTTCATCACCGCCTGCTGGGACATCGGGCTGGAGATCGGCTCGTCGGTGCGCTCGGTCAAGGAATGCCTGGACGAGGCCGACGGCGACGTCACCATCCAGACCGCGCTGCTGGAATCCCGCTGGCTGGCGGGCGCCCGGCCGCTGGTGAAGCGCTTCGACCAGGCCTTCCGCGCGGCGATGGATCCGCGCGCCTTCATGCGCGCCAAGACGCTGGAGATGCGCCAGCGCCACACGAAATACGAAGAGACGCCCTACGCGCTCGAACCCAACATCAAGGAAAGCCCCGGCGGTCTGCGCGACCTGCAGGTGCTGATCTGGATCGCGCGCGGCGCCGGTCTGGGCAAGACCTGGCCCCAGCTGGCGGCCCGGGGGCTGATCACGCCTTTCGAGGCGCGCCAGCTGCAGCGCAACGAGGGCGTGCTCAAGAGCATCCGCTGCCAGCTGCATCTGGCGGCGCGGCGGCGCGAGGATCGGCTGGTCTTCGACCTGCAGACCTCGGTGGCCGAGCGCTTCGGCTACGCGTCGACCCGCTCGCTGCGGGCGTCCGAGAAGCTGATGCGCCGTTACTACTGGGCGGCCAAGGCGGTCACGCAGCTCAACCAGATCACGCTGCTCAACCTCGAAGAACAGATCAACGGCACCGTCGGCAACGAGCTGCGGCCGGTGGACGCGCGCTTCCTGGAGCGCAGCGGCATGCTGGAGATCGCCACCGACGACCTCTACGAACGCGAGCCGCACGCGATCCTCGAGACCTTCCTGATCTACCAGCAGACGCCCGGCATCAAGGGACTGTCGGCCAAGACGCTGCGCGCGCTGTACAACGCCCGCGGGCTGATGAACAGCGCGTTCCGGCGCGACCCGGCCAACCGCGCGATGTTCATGCGCATCCTGGAGGAGCCGCAGGGACAGACCCACGCATTCAGGCTGATGAACCAGACCTCGGTCCTGGGGCGCTACCTGTGGGTGTTCCGGCGCATCGTCGGGCAGATGCAGCACGACCTGTTCCACGTCTACACGGTGGACCAGCACATCCTGATGGTGCTGCGCAACATCCGTCGCTTCTTCATCCCCGAACACACGCACGAGTACCCGTTCTGCTCGCAGCTGGCGGCGCAGTTCGACCGGCCGTCCTCGCTCTACGTCGCGGCGCTGTTCCACGACATCGCCAAGGGACGCGGCGGGGACCATTCCGACCTGGGCGCGGCCGAGGCCAGGCGCTTCTGCCGCGCGCACGGGCTGCCGAAGGCGGACGCGGCGCTGGTCGTGTTCCTGGTCGAGCACCACCTGACGATGTCGCGCGTCGCGCAGAAGGAGGACCTCTCGGATCCCGAGGTCATCCAGCACTTCGCCCAGCTGGTCAAGGACGAGCGCACGCTGACGGCGCTGTACCTGCTGACCGTGGCCGACATCCGGGGCACCGGACCCAAGGTCTGGAACGCGTGGAAGGGCAAGCTGCTCGAGGACCTCTACCGGCTGACGCTGCGCGCGCTGGGCGGCGCCAAGCTCAACATGGCCGCGGAGATCGAGGCGCGCAAGCAGGAAGCGCGGCAGGAACTCGCGCTGAAGGCGCAGTTGCCCGGCACCGAGGACGCGCTGTGGAAGACGCTGGACCTCAGCTACTTCGCGCGGCATGACGCCCCCGACCTCGCCTGGCACGCCCGGGCCTTGTGGCGACACGTCGACAGCGTCGAACCCGTCGTGCGTTCGCGGCCCTCACCCGTCGGGGAAGGCCTGCAGGTGCTGGTGTACGCGAAGGACCTGCAGGACCTGTTCGCGCGCATCTGCGGCTACTTCGACGGCGCGGGCTTCAACATCCTCGACGCCAAGGTCCACACGACCCGCAGCGGGTACGCGCTCGACACCTTCCAGGTGATCGCGCCCGAGCTCGACCTCCACCACCGCGACCTCACGGCGCTGGTCGAGTCCAAGCTCAGCCAGGCGCTGGTCGCGCAGGGGCCGCTGCCCGAGCCCCGCAAAGGCCGCCTCTCGCGGCGCGTGAAGAGCTTCCCCTTCACGCCCCGCATCGCACTGCGGCCCGATGAGCGCGCGCAACGCTGGCTCCTCTCCGTCAGCGCGACCGACCGCGCGGGGCTGCTGTACGCGATCGCCCGCGTGCTGGCGCGGCATGGGATCAACCTGCAGCTCGCGAAGGTCTCGACCCTCGGCGAGCGCGTGGAAGATACGTTCCTGCTCGACGGCGTGGCGCTGCAGCAGAGCCGCATGCAGCTCCAGATCGAGACGGAACTGCTGGACGCCCTGTCGGTGCAGTGAGGCGATGAGCCAGTACCACGTGATCCCGTCCGCCGAGGCCTTCGCCCGGCTCGAGGGGTTCAGCAGCGTGATCGACGTGCGGTCGCCCGGGGAGTTCGAGGAAGACCACCTGCCCGGCGCCCTGAACTGGCCGGTGCTGGACAACGAGGAACGACGCGTCGTCGGCACGCTCTACCGGCAGGATCCGCTGGAAGCGCGCAAGCTGGGCGCGGCGATCGTGGCGCGCAACATCGCCAACCACCTCGACGCCAACCGGCCGCTGATGCGCAAGCACTGGCAGCCGCTGGTCTACTGCTGGCGCGGCGGGCAGCGGTCCGGGGCGATGAACTGGTTCCTGAACCAGATCGGGTTCAAGTCGCTGCAACTGGTGGGGGGGTACAAGGCCTTCCGCGGCGAGGTCATCAAGACCCTCGCGGAGCAGCCGGCGCGGTTCGACTTCGTCGTGCTGTGCGGACGCACCGGGTCAGGCAAGACGCGGCTGCTGCAGGCGCTCGCCGCGGCAGGCGCGCAGGTGCTCGACCTCGAGGCGCTGGCGCGGCATCGAGGCTCCGTGCTGGGCGCCCTGCCCGATCAGCCGCAACCCAGTCAGAAGGCCTTCGACACCGCGCTCTGGCAGGCGATGGTCGGACTCGATCCGTCCCTGCCGGTCTTTGTCGAAAGCGAAAGCCGCAAGATCGGCGGCGTGCAGCTGCCCGAGTCGCTTCACCTGCGATTGCGGCAGCACGGGCGCTGCGTCTGGATCGACATGACCGACGCCGGGCGCGTGCAGTTGCTGCTCGAGGACTATGCGCACTTCAAGGACAGGCCGGAAACCTTCAACGCGCTGATCGGCGGGCTGGTCGCCCTCCGCGGCCGGGAACGCGTCGGACGGTGGCAAGACCTGGCCCTCGGTGGGCATTGGGCGGAAGTGTTCGGGGAGCTGATGCGGGATCACTACGACCCCGGCTATGAACGCTCGCTCACCAACCACTTCCCGAAACTTGTCAGCGCGCCTCGGGTCACGATGAGGGACGGCAGCGCGGGGGAAACCAGCAGAGCCGCCCAGGAACTCATCGCGCTGGCCGCGCTGCCGTGGGATGGGCTCACCGCGTGAGAGCCCGCCGGGCCGAGACCCGGCGGGCTGCAGAGAGCAGAAGAGAAACCCGGCTCAAACCGCCAGCAGTTCCACTTCAAACAGCAGCGTCGCATGCGGCGGAATGACGCCGCCGGCGCCGTACGCGCCATAGCCGAGTTCCGACGGAATGACGAGGAATCGCGTCCCCCCGACCTTCATGCCCTGGACGCCTTCATCCCATCCCTTGATGACCTCCCCCGCGCCGAGGTGGAATCGGAACGGATCGCGCCGGTCCTTGGACGAGTCGAACTTGCGCCCGCGCTGCCCGTCCTTGTAGAGCCACCCGGTGTAGTGGACGGTGACGCGCTTGCCGGCTTCCGCGGTGGCGCCGTCGCCTTCCTTCACGTCCTCGAACTGGAGCCCGCTGGCGGTGGTGGCCAACTGGTTCAGCTCGATGGCTTCCGCGCCGCCGGACACACCCAGCAGCTCGACTTCGAACATCAGCGTCGCATTCGGCGGAATGACCCCGCCGGCACCGCGCGCGCCGTAGCCGAGCTGGGGCGGGATGACGAGCACGCGGGTGCCGCCGACCTGCATGCCCTTGACGCCTTCATCCCAGCCCTTGATGACCATGCCGCCGTCGAGCTCGAACTCGAACGGTTCGCCACGGTCCTTGCTGGAGTCGAACTTCGTGCCCTTCTCGCCGTCCTTGAACAGCCAGCCGGTGTAGTGCACCTTCACGTCCTGGCCGGCGCGGGCGGTCGCGCCGGTACCGGCGATGGTGTCGTCGTATTGCAGGCCGCTGTCGGTCGTCTTCATCGAGTTTTCCTTGAAAGGGGGACGCCGGACCGCGTCCCGAGAAACAGAAACAGGAGCAAAGGCGTGATCATGCCAGCCGCTGAGCGTCCCTACGCCGCGCGCTGCCGTACAGACCACGCTGCGACGGCGCCGGCGAGCCACTCGGGCATCGTCCGCGCCTGCAGCGCCGGCAGCCCGAGGCGGGCGCCGGCGCGCTGCAAAGCGGCAAGCGGGTTGCCCAGGTCGAGGGCCTGGGCGCCGTTCTGCTTGGAGAGCTTCTCGCCGTTGTCGCCGAGCACCAGCGGCGTGTGCAGATGGCGCGGACGGGGCAGGCCGAGCAATTCCTGCAGCCGGATCTGCCGGGGCGTGTTGTCGGCGAGGTCCTCGCCGCGGACCACGTCGGTGATGCCCTGCCAGCCGTCGTCGACGACGACCGCGAGTTGATAGGCCCAGAGCCCGTCCGCGCGCAGCAGGACGAAGTCGCCGACCTCGTCGGTCAGGTCCTGCGACTGCGGGCCGAGCCGGCGATCCCGCCACACGATGCGCAGCGGCTCGTCGCCGTCCACCGTCGCCGTGCTGCGCAGCCGCCAGGCCCGCGCGGGCTTGCCGTGGAGCCCGTGCCGGCAGGTCCCCGGGTAGACGAGTTCCCCATGCCGCGCCCGCTGACCGCCCCGGGCGGCCATGGCTTCGGCGATGTCCTTGCGCGAGCAGCCGCAGGGGTAGGCCCACCCCGTGGCCTTGAGCCGATCCAACGCGGCCTGGTAGGCCGCATCCCTTGTCGATTGCCAGACCGGCGGCTCGTCCGGCAGCAGCCTCACCTGGGCGAGCTGCGACAGCACCACCGCGTCCATGCCGGCCGGGCAGCGCGGCCGGTCGACGTCCTCGATCCGGATCAGCCAGCGGCCGCCCTGCGCACGCGCATCGAGCCAGCTCGCCAGCGCGGCGACCAGCGACCCCTCATGCAAGGGCCCCGTGGGCGACGGCGCAAAACGGCCGACGTAGCCCCGTCCCGCCTGGGTCACAGCAGCAACCCCTCGTGCTGCTCGATGAGCGAGCGCCGCGTCGTCTCGCTCCGCAGCCGCTCCAGCCACCAGGCCAGCGCCTTGGCCGGGCGCTGGCTGCTGTTGCGCCACGCGTAATGCATCGGCGAGATCCGCTTCCCCTGGAAGGTTTCCTTCTGCACGAGCCGCCCCGCGTCCACGTGCCGCCGCACCATCGGCGTCGGCAGCGACCCGACGCCCAGGCCGCGCAGCAGCGCCTCGAGCTTGATCGCCATCGACGGCACCGTCAGCACTTCCTGTCCGGGCACCACGCCGACGGTCATGGGCGCGAGGCTGCGCGCCGTGTCCGCCACCGCGACGATGCGGTGCCGCGCGATCTCGGCCGAGGTCAGCACCCCGTCGAATCCCGCCAACGGGTGGTGCGGCGCAACGCAGAACACCATCTCCATCGGCCCGAGCACCTCGCAGACGACCGAACTGCCCGGCGGTTGCGCGCTGGTGCCGATCGCGAGATCGGCCTGGCCGGAGATCAACGCCTCCCAGGTGCCCGACAACACCTCCGTGCGCAGTTTCAGGCGCGTCGGCGGCGGCTTGCCGTCTTCGGCCTGCTGGTAGAAGGCCTCCATCAGGTCGAAGATCGCGCGCCGCGCGATCGCATCGTCGAACGCGATGGTGAGTTCGCTCTCCCACCCGGTGGCGACGCGCTTGACGCGGTTCGCGACCGCGTCCATCTCCTGCAGCAGGCGCCGGCCTTCGGTGAGCAACTCGTGCCCCGCGGCGGTCAGCACGGCCTGGCGCGAACTGCGGTCGAACAGCAGCACGTCCAGCGCGTCCTCGAGCTGCCGCACCGAGTAGGTCAGCGCCGAGGGCACCTTCCCCATCTCCCGGGCCGCCGCGGCGAAGCTGCCGCTGCGCGCGATGCTGTCCATCATGGCCAGCGCTTCCGGCGTCAGGACCCGTCGTTTGTCTTGTTGAGCCATCCCTTCATCTTATTTGAATGCTGGCTTCAAGCCCCCTCCCCCTCGGCAGAGGCCCGCGTCCCTACAGTGGGTCCATCGCCAACAAGCAGGCCCTCTCCACCCCACCCGGAGGGGCCCCACCAGGAGCATCGACATGCGTGAAGTCATCAAGTCCTCGGATCGCGGCTACGCCGACCACGGCTGGCTGAAGAGCTTCCACAGCTTCTCGTTCGCGGACTATCACAACCCGCGCCGGATGGGCTTCGGCCCGCTGCGCGTGATCAACGAGGACCGCATCGCCGGCGGCACGGGTTTCGGCACGCACGGCCACCGCGACATGGAGATCATCAGCTACGTCCTCAGCGGCGAGCTGGCGCACCAGGACAGCATGGGCAACGGCACGCCGGGCGGCGCCAACGCGGGCGTGATCCGTCCGGGCGACGTGCAGCGGATGAGCGCCGGCACCGGCGTGCGGCACAGCGAGTTCAACCACTCGAAGGACGGCCAGACCCACTTCCTGCAGATCTGGATCATGCCGGACCGCCAGGGGGTCGAGCCGGGCTACGAGCAGAAGCACTTCACCGACGCCGAGAAGCGCGGCCAGCTGCGGCTGGTGGCCTCGCCGGACGGCGCGGCGGGCTCGGTGTCCATCCACCAGGATGCGCGCCTGTACGCCGGACTGTTCAACGGCGATGAACGCGCCGAGCTGCCGCTCGCGGCGGACCGGATCGCCTACGTGCATGTCGTGCGCGGTCAGGCGACCGTGAACGGGGAAGCCTTGGGCACCGGGGACGCGCTCCAGCTGGCCAAGGAGGCCGGCGTCTCGATCGAGGCCGGCCAGGACGCCGAGGTGCTGGTGTTCGACCTGCCCGTCTGAGCTGCGGGACTGGGCTGCCGGGCTGAGTGGCCGACCGGGCTGCCGGACTGCCGGGCGGCCAGGTGTCGGCCCGGTGTCGGACCGGTGTCGGCTCCGGGATGGCCTGAACCCGCCCGCGCAGGTCCTGCACTTCGCCGCTTCACTCCGGGACGGACCCGCCGCATGCCGCGGCGGGCCGCCGCCGGATGGAGATTGCGCATGAAGTCCGCCCGCTTGACCTTCCCCGCTCCACCGCTCGTCGTCGACGCCGGCCCCGGCGGCTGGTCCTCGCCCTCCGCGATGCCGTCCGCCGTGCCGTCCTCCTTGCCGTCGCTGATCGACCTGCTGATGGACCTGAGCGAATGGCCCAAGGACCATGGGATCCGCGTGCGGCGCGCCGGCCGACAAACGTCGCTCACCGCCTGCCGCGTCGCCACCTCGCGGCACGTGATCGAGATCCTGTTCGATCCCTCGACCGGTCGCTACGAGTGCACCAACTGCCAGTCGGCGGGCGTCGACCTGCCGCCTTCGGTCCAGGGTGAGTCGGACGGCGGCTTCGTCCGCGCGGTGGTGCGCGGCCTGACCGCCGCGGCGGCGACGGCGCTGCTGCAGGGCGCTCTTGCGCTGCTGGAGATCTGGCCGCATGGCTTGCCGCCTGCCGAAGCCACGGGGCCGGCCCGCGGCAACGGCAACGGCAACGGCAACGGCAACGACAACGGCGACGGCGACGGCGACGGCAACGACAACGACAACGACAACGGCAACGGCGCCCCCAAGGACCACGACGGCATCGCGGCGCCGTCCGCCGCGGTTCGCGGGGTTCGGCGCAAGCCCGCCGTCTGAGTCCGGCCTTGGACGCTGCGCGCTCGACGGCGCTCCCTGCGCCCGTGCCCGTGCCCGTGCCCGTGCCCGTGCCCGTACTCGTGCCGGTGCCGGTGCCGGTGCCGGTGCCGGTGCCGGTGCCGGTGCCGGTGCCGGTGCCGATGCTCGTGCTCGTGCTCGCCTCGCGCGCGGCGGCGCGCCTCTACACTGACGCGATGCAATCGCTCCGACAACTCCTGGCCGCGTTGCCGCTGCTCGACTGGGCCTCGCTGGGCCTGTTCTTCGTGGCCTGGATCGGCTACGCCCAGTTCTCCAAGCGCCATGCGGATGGTCGCGGCTCGCTGCTGGCCATCACCAACCGCGTGCGGCGCCAGTGGATGCTGCAGCTGACCTACCGCGAGATGCGGGTGCTGGACGGCGCGGTCAGCCAGGCGCTGTTGTCGAGCCCGTCGTTCTTCGCCTCCACGACCATCCTGATCATCGGCGGCCTGCTGGCCGCGCTGGGGGCGAGCGAGCAGACCAGCGCGCTGGTGCTGGGGCTGCCGTTCGCGGTGAAGACGAGCACGCTGGTGTTCGACATCAAGCTCGCGCTGCTGACCGGCATCTTCGTGTACGCCTTCTTCCGCTTCACCTGGAGCATGCGGCAGTACACCTTCGGCGCGCTGCTGGTGGCGTCGGCGCCCGAGGCGGGCCAGTTCGCGCAGCTGGGACCGGAGGCGAAAGAAGCGCGCGAGGAATTCGCCGACCGCGCCGGCGCGGTCGTCGGCATGGCGGCCGAGGCCTTCAACGACGGCTTGCGCGGCTACTACCTCGCGTTCCCCGTCGTGGCCTGGTTCTTCTCGCCCTGGGCGCTGGCCCTGTCCACGGCCGGCGTGCTGTACGTGCTGTACCAGCGGGAGTTCAGATCGGAAGTGCTCGAAAAACTGCGTTGAGGCGCCGAGCCGGGCAAGACCCGGCACCGGCGCCCCGCGGCGTCAATGCACCACGCGTCCGAAGCTGAACTCGCCGGGTTCTCCGCCGGCTGAGGTCTCCACGCTGACCGGGATCACGTCCTTCGGACCAAAGCGGCCCTGCAGGATCAGCTTGGACAGCGGGTTCTCGATCCGCTGCTGGATCGCGCGCTTGAGCGGCCGCGCCCCGAAGACCGGATCGAAGCCGACCTTGGCCAGTTCGGCCAAGGCCTCGTCGCTGACGTCGAGCTTCATCTCCAGCTTGTCCAGCCGCTGTTCGAGCTGGCGCAGCTGGATCTTCGCGATCGACTTGATGTGGTCCGCGCCCAGCGCATGGAAGATCACCGTCTCGTCGATGCGGTTGAGGAATTCGGGCCGGAAGTGCGCCTTGACCTCGCCCCACACCGCGTCGCGGATCACCTCGTCGGACTCGCCCTGCAGCGCCATGATGTGCTGCGAGCCCAGGTTGGACGTCATCACGATCACGCAGTTCTTGAAGTCGACCGTGCGGCCCTGGCCGTCGGTCAGGCGGCCGTCGTCCAGCACCTGCAGCAGCACGTTGAACACGTCCGGGTGCGCCTTCTCGACCTCGTCCAGCAGCAGCACGCTGTAGGGCTTGCGGCGCACCGCCTCGGTCAGGTAGCCGCCCTCGTCATAGCCGACATAGCCCGGAGGCGCGCCGATCAGCCGGCTCACCGAGTGCTTCTCCATGAACTCGCTCATGTCGATGCGGATCATGTGGTCCTCGCTGTCGAACAGGAAGCCCGCCAGCGCCTTGCACAGCTCGGTCTTGCCGACGCCGGTCGGGCCCAGGAACAGGAAGCTGCCCAGCGGCTTGTCCGGATCGGACAGGCCGGCGCGCGAGCGCCGGATCGCATCCGCGACCGCGACGATGGCCTCGTCCTGGCCGACGACGCGCTCATGCAGCTTGTCTTCCATCTGCAGCAGCTTGTCGCGCTCGCCCTGCATCAGCTTGGCCACGGGGATGCCGGTGGCGCGCGCCACCACCTCGGCGATCTCCTCGGCGCCGACCATGGTGCGCAGCAGCTGCGGCTGGCTCTTGTCCTTGGCCTTGCCCATCTCCTTGGCCTGCGCCTCGTTCAGGCGCTTCTCCAGGTCGGGCAGCTTGCCGTACTGCAGCTCGGCGACCTTGTTGAAGTCGCCCTTGCGCTTGAGTTCCTCGATCTGGAACTTGATGCGGTCGATCTCTTCCTTGACGTGCGCGGAGCCCTGGGCCTGGGCCTTCTCCGAGGTCCAGATCTCTTCCAGGTCGTTGTACTCGCGCTGGAGCTTGAGCAGCTCGTCCTCGATCAGGGCGAAGCGGCGCTGGGAGCCCTCGTCGGTTTCCTTGCGCACGGCCTCGCGCTCGATCTTGAGCTGGATCATGCGGCGGTCGAGCCGGTCCATCGCCTCGGGTTTGGAGTCGATCTCGATCTTGATCTTGGCCGCGGCCTCGTCGATCAGGTCGATGGCCTTGTCGGGCAGGAAACGGTCGGTGATGTAGCGGTGCGAGAGTTCGGCCGCGGCGACGATGGCCGGGTCGGTGATCTCGACGCCGTGGTGGACCTCGTACTTCTCCTGCAGGCCGCGCAGGATGGCGATCGTGGCCTCGACGGTGGGTTCGTCGACCAGCACCTTCTGGAAGCGGCGCTCCAGCGCGGCGTCCTTCTCGACGTACTTGCGGTACTCCTCCAGCGTGGTCGCGCCGATGCAGTGCAGCTCGCCGCGCGCGAGCGCGGGCTTGAGCATGTTGCCGGCGTCGATGGCGCCCTCGGCCTTGCCGGCGCCGACCATGGTGTGGATCTCGTCGATGAACAGGATGATGCGGCCTTCGTCGGCGGCGACTTCCTTGAGCACGGACTTCAGGCGTTCCTCGAATTCGCCGCGGAACTTGGCGCCGGCCAGCAGGCCGGCCATGTCCAGGGACAGCACCCGCTTGCCCTTCAGGCTTTCGGGCACTTCCTCGTTGACGATGCGCTGCGCCAGGCCTTCGACGATGGCGGTCTTGCCGACGCCGGGTTCGCCGATCAGCACGGGGTTGTTCTTCGTGCGGCGCTGCAGCACCTGGATGGCGCGGCGGATCTCGTCGTCGCGGCCGATCACGGGGTCGAGCTTGCCGGCGCGGGCGCGTTCGGTCAGGTCGAGCGTGTACTTCTTCAGCGCCTCGCGCTGGCCTTCGGATTCCTGGCTGTCGACCTTCTGGCCGCCGCGCACGGCTTCGACCGCCGTCTCCAGCGCCTTGCGGGTCAGGCCGTGGCCGCGCGCGACGCCGGCCAGGTCGGTCTTCGCGTCGGCGAGCGACAGCAGGAACATCTCGCTGGCGATGAAGTGGTCGCCCCGCTTGGAGGCTTCCTTCTCGGCGTTCTGGAGCAGGCTGACCAGGTCGCGGCTGGGCTGGACCTGCTGGCCTTCGCCCTGCACCTGCGGCAGGCCGCCGAGGATGCCGTCCAGCGCGCCCTTGAGGGCGGGGACCTTGACGCCGGCGCGCTCGAGCAGCGCCTTCGGGCCGTCGTCCTGCGCGAGCATCGCGGCCAGCACGTGGACGGGTTCGATGTAGGGGTTGTCGCGCGTCACCGCCAGGCTTTGGGCCTCGGCCAGCGCTTCTTGGAACCGGGTGGTGAGCTTGTCGACTCGCATGGGTGAAATACCTCCGTTGCGAACTCAAGTAGGACTGTGTCCCCAATTTGCAAGAGGCCTCGGCAAGGAACGCGCCCAACTTTTTTATCGTTTCACGCCCACCCCATCCC
>CBIHMU010000027.1:0-65784 GCA_966211105.1 uncultured Burkholderiales bacterium | reverse complement strand
GTACAGCCCGCCCGAGGTCAGCGCGATGATCCTGCAGAAGCTGAAGGCCGACGCCGAGGCCTACCTCGGCGAGACGGTCGACAGCGCGGTCATCACCGTCCCCGCGTACTTCAACGACGACCAGCGCCAGGCGACCAAGGACGCCGGCCGCATCGCCGGCCTGGACGTCAAGCGCATCATCAACGAGCCCACCGCCGCGGCCCTGGCCTTCGGCCTGGACAAGCACGGCGCCGGCGACCGCAAGATCGCGGTCTTCGACCTGGGCGGCGGCACCTTCGACATCTCGATCATCGAGATCGCGGACGTGGACGGCGAGAAGCAGTTCGAAGTGCTGTCGACCAACGGCGACACCTTCCTGGGCGGCGAGGACTTCGACCAGCGCATCATCGACTACATCATCGCGGAGTTCAAAAAGGAACAGGGCGTCGACCTGACCAAGGACGTGCTGGCCCTGCAGCGCCTGAAGGAAGCCGCCGAGAAGGCCAAGATCGAGCTGTCGAACTCGTCGCAGACCGACGTGAACCTGCCGTACATCACGGCCGACGCCACCGGTCCGAAGCATCTGAACATCAAGCTGACCCGCGCCAAGCTGGAGTCGCTGGTGGACGAGCTGATCGAGCGCACGATCGCCCCCTGCCGCACCGCGATCAAGGACGCGGGCGTCTCGGTCGGCGAGATCGACGACGTCATCCTGGTCGGCGGCATGTCGCGCATGCCCAAGGTGCAGGAGAAGGTCAAGGAGTTCTTCGGCAAGGAACCGCGCAAGGACGTGAACCCCGATGAGGCCGTGGCCGTCGGCGCCGCGATCCAGGGCCAGGTCCTGGGCGGCGAACGCACCGACGTGCTGCTGCTGGACGTCACCCCGCTGAGCCTGGGCATCGAGACCCTGGGCGGCGTGATGACGAAGATGATCAAGAAGAACACGACCATCCCGACCAAGTTCAGCCAGACCTTCTCGACCGCCGAGGACAGCCAGCCCGCCGTGACCATCAAGGTCTACCAGGGCGAGCGCGAACTGGCGCAGGCCAACAAGAGCCTGGGCGAGTTCAACCTCGAAGGCATCCCGCCGGCGCCGCGCGGCACGCCGCAGATCGAGGTGAGCTTCGACATCGACGCCAACGGCATCCTGCACGTCGGCGCCAAGGACAAGGGCACCGGCAAGGAAAACAAGATCACGATCAAGGCGAACTCGGGCCTGTCCGAGGCCGAGATCGAGAAGATGGTGAAGGACGCCGAGGCCAACGCCGCCGAGGACAAGAAGAAGGTCGATCTGGTGCAGGCCAAGAACCAGGCCGACGGCCTGGTCCACTCGGTGCAGAAGTCGCTGGGCGAGCACGGCGACAAGCTGGACGCCGGCGAGAAGGAAAAGATCGAGACCGCGATCAAGGACCTGGAAGAAGCCATCAAGGGCGAGGACAAGGCCGACATCGAGGCCAAGACCGAAGCGCTGATGACCGCCAGCCAGAAGCTGGGCGAGAAGGTCTACGCCGAGGCGCAGGCAGCCCAGGCCGCGGCCGGTGCGGCCGGTGGCGGGGCGGGCGCGGCTGGGGCCCAGCAAGCGGACGCCGCGGGCGCGCAAGCCTCCGCCAAGCCGGCCGACGACAACGTCGTGGACGCGGAGTTCAAGGAAGTCAAGGACTCCAAGTGAGCCGACCCTGCCGACCCCCGTCGGCAGGGATGACGGCAACCGCTGTCGATTGACAGCCGCCGCGCGGGGCCGCCAGCCCCGCGCGGCGTTCCGGTTTGAGGCCTGCAGGAAGATCCATGGCAAAGCGTGACTATTACGAAGTCCTGGGCGTCGCCAAGAACGCCAGCGAAGAGGACATCAAGAAGGCGTATCGCAAGCTTGCGATGAAGTACCACCCTGACCGCAATCAGGGCGAAGGCGCCAAGGAGGCCGAGGACAAGTTCAAGGAAACCAAGGAAGCCTACGAGATGCTGTCGGACGGCCAGAAGCGGGCCGCCTACGACCAGTACGGCCACGCGGGCGTGGACCCGAACCAGGGCTTCCGCGGCGGTCCCGGCGCGGAAGGCTTCGGCGGCTTCGCGGAGGCCTTCGGCGACATCTTCGGCGACCTGTTCGGGCAGCAGGGCGGCGGCGGCCGTCGCCAGGGCGGCGGCCAGCAGGTCTACCGCGGCAGCGACCTCAGCTACGCGATGGAGATCACGCTGGAGGAAGCCGCGCGCGGCAAGGAGACGCAGATCCGCATCCCGTCCTGGGAAGGCTGCGAGACCTGCCACGGCAGCGGCGCAAAACCCGGCACCAGCGCCAAGACCTGCGGCTCCTGCGGCGGCAGCGGCACGGTGCACATGCGCCAGGGCTTCTTCAGCATCCAGCAGACCTGCCCGCACTGCCACGGCACCGGCAAGATCATTCCCGAGCCCTGCACCACCTGCAACGGCGCCGGCAAGATCAAGAAGACCAAGACGCTGGAAGTCAAGATCCCGGCCGGCATCAACGAAGGCATGCGCATCCGCTCGGCCGGCAACGGCGAACCGGGCGTGAACGGCGGTCCGTCGGGCGATCTCTACATCGAGATCCGGATCAAGCAGCACGACATCTTCGAGCGCGACGGCGACGACCTGCACTGCACGATGCCGGTGTCGATCACGACCGCGGCGCTGGGCGGCTCGATCGAGGTGCCGACCCTGGGCGGCAAGGCCGAGATCGAACTGCCCGAGGGCACGCAGCACGGCAAGACCTTCCGCCTGCGCGGCAAGGGCATCAAGGGCGTGCGCTCGAGTTATCCGGGCGACCTCTACTGCCACATCAGCATCGAGACGCCGGTCAAGCTCACCGAGCACCAGCGCAAGCTGCTGAAGGACCTCGACAAGAGCCTGCGCGACGGCGGTGAGCGCCACTCGCCGAACGCGAAGAGCTGGACCGATCGGGTCAAGGACCTCTTCAAGTAAATCGCCAACAGCGACACGCAACCCCTCGCCACGATTCGCGAATCGGGCCGCTCACCCACGCAAACCCGGGGGATGGGCGGCAGTCGCCGGACGGACAATCGGTCCGTGGTTGACGACATTCGCACAAATCCTTGGGATGCTGCCGGCCCGCTCTCTTCGGAGGCGGGCCTTTTCACTTGCGCGCGCGGCGTTGCCGCGCTTCGGCCATGACGCTCGCCGGCACGCTCGGCACGCTCGGGAAAACGCAGGCGCTGGTGATCGACAGCAATGCGAACTCGCGCAGCCTGATGACCGCGCAGTTGCGCGAGCTCGGCGTCGGCCATGTGCGACAGGCCACCCGCGTGCGCGATGCCCGCGTGATCCTGGAGACGCAGCCCTACGACATCGTCCTGTGCGACTACTACTTCGACGGCTCCGAGCTGTCGGGCCAGGACCTGCTGGACGAGCTCCGGCGCGAGCAGCTGCTGCCCTACTCCACCGTCTTCGTGATGGTGACGGGCGAGGCCTCCTACGCGAAGGTGGCGGAAGCCGCCGAGGCCGCGCTGGACGCCTACCTCGTCAAGCCCTACACCAGCGCGGCGCTTGCCGACCGGCTGGCCAACGCGCGGCACCGCAAGCTGGAGCTCAAGGGCATCTTCGACGCCATCGACGCGAAGGATTTCGACCGCGCCGCGGACCTGTGCCTGGAGCGTTTCCAGCGCAAGGCCACGTACTGGCTGTACGCCGCCCGGATCGGCGCGGAGCTGCTGCTGCGCCTGGAGCGCCACACCGAAGCGCGTGAGCTCTACGAGGCCATCATCGCCGCGCGCACCGTGCCTTGGGCGCGGTTGGGCGTGGCGCGGACCGAGGTCGCCAGCGGCAACCTGAGCGCCGCGCGCCGCACGCTGGAGACGCTGATCGGCGACATGCCCGACCAGGCCGACAGCTACGACCTCATGGGGCGCGTGCAGATGGAGCAAGGCGAGATCGGCGCCGCGCTCGCGACCTACCGCACCGCCGCGACGCTGACGCCCGGCTGCCTGCTGCGGCAGCAGCATTGCGGCACGCTGGCCTTCTACGCGGGGCAGCGCGACGAGGCGCTCAAGATGCTCGAGCGCAGCGTGGCGCAGGGCTTGCGCTCGAAGCTGTTCGATGCGCACAGCCTGGCGCTGATCGCGCTGATGCGCTTCGACGCGAAGGACAGCAAGGGCCTCAAGTACGCGACGGATGCGCTGATGCAGGCCATGGAGCGCGCGCCGCGCGACCAGCGCCTGCAGGGCTTCGACGTGTTGATGCAGGGCCTGCGCCTGTTGATGGAACGCAAACTGGCGGATGCGCTGCTGCTGGCGCGCAGGTTCGCGCGGCGCGCCACCGACGAGGACTTCGACCTCGAGGCCGCCAGCCTGCTGGTCGCGCTGTGGGTGCGCATGGCGCGACAGGACATCGAACTCAGCGAGATGGAGACGCTCATGAGCCAGCTCGGTCTGCGCTTCTGCAGCTCCAAATCGGCGACCGAAGTCCTGATCAGCATGGCCGAAGGCCACGAACCCAGCACGCAGCGCCTGCGCGACGCGAATGCGCGGGTGTTCGCGATCTCGGAGACGGCGATGCGCCATGCCATGCGCGGCGACGCGCAGACCGGCGTGCAGCTGCTGGTCGAGCAAGGCACGCAGACGCTGAACGCCAAGCTGATCGACATGGCGGCGCTGGTGCTCAAGCGTTACCGGGACCGCATGAGCGATCCCGGCGCGCTGGAACCCCGGATCGAGGACCTGCAGCGCCGCTTCGTGCAGGCCAGTGGCCAGGGACTGAAGGCCGCCCGGGGCGGCGGCATGGCCTTGCGAGGATGAAGGCAGCGCCCGTGCCGAGCAGGCGCGAGGCTCGGGAATGCCCCGGAGGGAGGCTTCAGTGGGCCTTCAGGGGAGCTTCAGGTACGACAACTAAAAGGGCGGGTTTGCTTCTGCCGGCCTGACACAACAAGATGCCGTTTTCCGATTCTTCGACCGCGCGGACCCGCGAGGTCGGCGCCTTGCAAGCGCGTTCACCGCTGGCATTGACGTGGCTGACCGCCCTGTGGGTCGGTGTCCTGGGCAACTGGCCGCTGTGGCAGCGGATGTGGGGCATGCCGGACTACGCCGGCGCGTCGGGCAAGCTGTTCGTCATCGTCTTCGCCGGCATCGTGATCATGGTGCTGGCCGCCGTCTTCAGCCTGCTGGCCTGGCGCGTGGCGGTGAAGCCGCTGCTGACGCTGATCCTCCTGATGACAGCGCCGCTGGCCTACTTCATCGGCAGCTACGGCGTGATCATCGACAGCACGATGATCACCAACGCGCTGCAGACCGACGTGCGCGAAACGCGCGACCTGATCGGTTGGGGGCTGGCGGCCCATGTGCTGGTGATCGCGCTGATCCCGCTGGTCTGGATCTGGCGCCAGC
This sequence comes from uncultured Burkholderiales bacterium, assembly GCA_966211105.1. GTDB lineage: Bacteria > Pseudomonadota > Gammaproteobacteria > Burkholderiales > Burkholderiaceae_C > Roseateles. The sequence goes on along the minus strand of CBIHMU010000027.1, from coordinate 60,457 downwards.
GCCTGACGGACAAGCGCTGGTTCAAGCGCCTGGGATGGAACCTCGCGAGCGTGGCCGTGGCGCTGGCGCTGGGCGTCGGTCTCGCGGCGACGCGGACGGCGGACCTGGCCTCCACGCTGCGCAACAACAAGGCGCTGACCAAGATGGTCAGTCCGATCAACGCGATCTGGGCAAGTGCCGCGCTGGCCGCGCAGAAGCAGAAGAAGCCCAAGGGGCCGCTGGAGGTCGTCGCCGCCGATGCGAAGCTCACGCCGCGCGCCGCGGGCGCCCGGCCGCCGCTGGTGCTGCTGGTGGTCGGCGAGACGGCGCGCTCCGAGAACTTCCAGCTCAACGGCTACGGCAGACCGACCAATCCCGAGCTGTCGACCCAGCCGGTGCTCAGCTATCGCGAGGTCGCCTCCTGCGGCACGTCGACGGCGGCTTCGCTGCCGTGCATGTTCTCGCAGCTCGGCCGCGAGGCGTACGTCGATCATCCCGGCAACCAGCAGACCTTGCTGGACGTGCTGCAGCGCGCCGGCCTGGCGGTGCTGTGGCTGGACAACCAGTCGGGTTGCAAGGGGATCTGCGACCGCGTGCCGAATGCGCAGGCGATCAATCCCGCCCGGCCGGATCACCCGATTCCCGCGGGCCTGTGCCGCGCGGACGGCGAGTGCCTCGACGAGGTGATGCTGCACGACCTGGACGCGCGCATCGCCGCGCTGGATCCGCAACGCGTGGCGCGCGGCGTCGTGCTGGTGCTGCACCAGATGGGCAGCCACGGTCCCGCCTATTACCTGCGCACGCCGGACGACCGCAAGCCTTTCCAGCCCGAGTGCCGCAGCAACGCGCTGCAGCAGTGCGAGCTGGACCAGGTCCGCAACGCCTACGACAACACGATCGCCTACACCGATCACGTGCTGGCGAAGGCGATCGACTGGCTGGGCACGCAGGAGCAGCGCTTCGACCCGAGCCTGCTGTACGTGTCGGACCACGGCGAGTCGCTGGGCGAGAACAACCTGTTCCTGCACGGCATGCCCTACGCGCTGGCGCCCAAGCAGCAGAAGCACGTGCCGCTGATCCTGTGGCTGCCGGAACAGACGCGGCAATCACAGAAACTCGACAGCGCGTGCCTGACGCAGCGTCGCGATACGCCGATGTCGCATGACGGGCTGTATCACACGGTGCTCAGCCTCAGCGGCGTGAAGACCTCGGTCTATCGCAAGGAGTGGGACTGGGTGGGTGCTTGCCGGCGTGGATGATTCCTGATGCCGGCCGCCCTCAGGTCCTGGTGACGAGCTGACCACATCCGCTGGCCAAGGATCGGCCAGGGTCAGGTCTTGCCTCCCTTCAGAACAGCGACTGCTGCCCCACCACCTTGGACGGCGGGCGGAACTCGCTGAAGTCGAACTGGTGCCGCTCGCGGCCCAGGCCCAGCCGCTTCGAAGCCTTGCGCAAGCGCTGCTGCAGCAGCTCGGCCCAGATCCCCTCCCCGGTGAAGCGCGTGCCGAAGCGCGGATCGTTGTCCTTGCCGCCGCGCATCTCGCGAAGCCGCGCCATGATGCGTGCCGCCTTGTCCGGCTGATGCAGCCGCAGCCAGTCGTGGAACAGCGGCGCCACCTCCCAGGGCAGCCGCAAGGGAATGCTGAAGGCCTTGGTCGCACCGGCCTCGGCGGCGGCTTCGAGGATGCGCTCCAGTTCCGGTTCGTTGAGGAACGGGATCACCGGCGACACGCTCACCCCCACCGGCACGCCCGCCTCCGCCAGCGCCCTGATCGTCTGCAGCCGCCGCTGCGGCGAGGCGGCGCGCGGCTCCAGGATCCGCGACAGCGCCGGATCCAGCGAGGTCACCGACAGGTAGACCGAGACCTGCCGCCGCAGCGCCATCGGCACGATCAGGTCCAGGTCGCGCTCGATGCCGCTGGACTTGGTCACCACCGAGAACGGATGCCGCGCCTCCGTCAGCACCTCCACGACGGCGCGCGTGATGCCCAGCTTGCGCTCGATCGGCTGGTAGGCGTCGGTGGCGGTGCCCAGCACCAGCGGCGCGGGCTTGTACGCGGTCGATGCCAGCGTCTCCCGCAGCCGAGCGGCGGCGTTGACCTTGGCGATGATCTTGGTCTCGAAGTCCAGGCCCGGCGACAGGTTCAGGTAGCTGTGCGTCGGCCGCGCGAAGCAGTAGATGCAGCCGTGCTCGCAACCCCGGTACGGATTGATCGACAGGTCGAAGCCGATGTCGGGCGACTGGTTGCCGCTGACGATCTTCTTCGCGTGCTCCTCGATGATCTCGGTCTTCGGGGCGACGTGTTCCTCCAGCGCCTCCTGGTCCAGCGTGCCCCAGCCGTCGTCGTACTGCTCGCGCTCGCGCGACTCGAAGCGGTGCGGCATCGCCCAGGCGCTGCCCCGCCCCTTCAGCGCATCGGCCTGGAGGTACAGCGGTGGAGCAGCGATCTTGGTGTCTTGCGGCATACTGTCAATTTATACAGCATTGCCACAGAATGCCAGTGCCCATGGACATCCCGGGCACCCGCACCCGCACCCGCACTCACGCCCACGCCCACGCCCACACCTCCCGGCGCCGCGCCGCTCTCATTCCGACGCCAGGCGCGCCGGCGTCAAACTGCCTGTCGGGCCGGTGACGATCAGCATCACGCCGAGCAGCGCCGCCACCGCGCCCAGCACGTACACGGCAGCGAAGCCGAAGCGACCCGCCACCAGGCCCGCCGTCGGACCGGCCAGGCCATAGGCGATGTCGAGGAACGCCGCGAATGCGCCGATCGCGCTGCCACGGCTGGCCGGCGGCACGCGCTTGAGCGCCTCGACGCCGAGCGCCGGATAGATCAGCGCGCAACCCAGGCCGGTCACGAAGGCCCCCGCCAGCGCGACGCCCTCCCCCGGCGCCGCCCAGACCAGGCCCAGCCCGATCGCCTCCACGGTCAAGGACCACAGCGCCACGCGCCGGCCGCCGATCCTGTCGGGCAGGTGCCCGAGCAGCAGCCTCACCGCGGTGAAGCCGACGCCGAAGCAGCTCATCACGATGCCGGCATGCGACCACCCGCGCGCCGCGAAGTACAGCGACGCGAACGCGGTCAGTCCGGCCAGCCCGACGCCCTGCAGCGTCAGCCCGAGTCCCTGTCGCCAGATCTGCCCCACCACGCGCCGGAGTGGCAGTCGCGGGCCACCCGCCATGCGGTAGGTCGGCGTCGCCAGCGCGACCGCCCAGGCGGCCAGCGGCGCGGCCATGCACGCAAGCATCACAGCGCCCGGGCCTTGGCCGCGGTAGAGCCACATCCCCACCGGCGCACCGATGGCGAGGGCACCGAACATCGCGATGCCGGTCCACGACATCGACAGGCCCGCGCGCTGCGGCCCCACGGACGCGATGGACCACGACACGCAGCCGGTCACGAACTGGCTCTCGCCGACACCGGCCACCAGCCGCCCGGCGACGACGAGGGCCAAGGCCGTCGCGGACGACCACCCGGGCAGCGCGGCGACCAGGTACAGCAGGCCCGCGACGGCGCAGCCGAGCGCGCCCTGCAACGCCGAGCGCCGCCCGCCCTGCCCGTCGACGAGGCGCCCGGCATAGCCGCGCGTCAGCACCGTGGCGACGAACTGCAGGCCGATGACCAGCCCGACGGTCAGCGCGTCGAAGCCGAGCCGCTCATGGATGAAGAGCGGGAGCACCGGCAGCGGCAGGCCGACGGCGAGGTAACCGCAGAACAGCGCCGCGATGACGCCGGGGGCGGGACGCTTCCGCGCGGACGTGGACGTGGACGAGGACGTGGACGTGGGTGTGGACGTGGGTGGGGACGTGGGTGTGGGCGAAGCGATGGCGGACATGGGAGCTCCCGAGTTGGAAGGGCCGATCAGGCCGCCGTCTTGAACAGGTCGACGCGATGCCCGCTGGCGTCGAGCAGGAAGTCGCGCGAGGCGGCCGCATCGGCGGCCAGCTTCGCCAGATCGACGTCGATCAGCCGCCCGCCGCGCTTGCGGAAATGGCCGCCGACCACGACCGTGTCCACATCGGCGCGCTCCACCGCCTGCACGATGGTGGCGATCGCGTTCGTCACCGGGAACACCGCCGCGCCCTGCGTGCGGACCATGATCAGGTCGGCGGCCTTGCCCGGCGTCAACGATCCCACGCGGTCCTCCAGACCCGCGGCCCGCGCGCCGTTGACGGTGGCGGCGCGCAGCACCGCCTCGACGCCGATCGGCGCGGGCACGCCGGCCTCGCCGCGGAACCGGCGGTAGCGCATCGCGGCGCGCTGCTGGTGGAACAGCGCGTGCATCTCGCCGAACAGATCGCTGCCGAAGGCGGTGTCGAGATCGATGCCCAGCGCCGGCGTCAGACCGTGATCGACGGCCACCTGGTAGGCGAAGGTCTCGTCGTCGAAACCGAACAGCGCGTCCGAGCGCGGATTCACGGTGATGTTCACGCCGGCCTCGGCGAACAGCCGCCATGTCGCCGCAGGAACACGCGTGCAGTGGTTGAAGAGGTTGTGCGGGCCGAGCACGCCGGGCTTCGCGAACTCGGGACCGAGCTGCGCGAGGTCGCCGATGAACTCGGTCAGGATGCGCATGTCCAGGCCCCGCGCGACCTCCCACCAGTCCAGCTTCAACTGACCGAAGAGGCCGACCTTCACGCGGCTGTCGCTGGCGTTCCAACGGGCCGCCAGCCGGGCCAGGTCGGCCGGCAGATGCGCCGACGACGCGCCCGGGTCCATCGCCGGACCCACCATGTGCAGCGCGCGGATGCCTGAGAGGTCCAGCGCGTCGAGCGCCGCATCGGTGTGCTCGGGGCTGCGCGCGCTGTGGCAGGCGTCGACGAGGGTCGTGATGCCGGCGTCCAGCGAGGCGGCCGCCGTCAGTCTCGTGCTGATGAACAGGTCCCGCGGGCGCACGTGCGCGCCGAGCTTGTTGGCGACCACGTCGATGTAGGCGAAGAGATCGTCGACGTCGGGCATCAGCCGGCGCATCACGCCCAGCCAGGCGTGGTGGTGGGCGTCGACCAGGCCGGGCATCACGATGCTGCCGGCGGCGTCGATGACCTCGGCGTCGCCGGCCGGCAGGGCGGCGCCGACGGCGGCGATGCGGCCGTCGCGCACCAGCACGTCGCCGACGGCCAGGTTGGGCAGCGCGGGATCCATCGTGATGACGGTGCCGGCCTTGAAGAGGATGTCGCGATCGGTCATGGGAAGCTCCGTTGGAGGAATCGTTGGACGATTCGTTGGGGGCATCGGGCATCGGGAATCGGGAATCGATTCGGGATTGAGGCAACGGGGCGAATGATGCGAACCGGACGATCTTTGATAAAGGTAGAGTCGCTCAAATGATCTTTGCTGAAATTCAAAAATGAGCCGCGGCTGCAATGACGGCGGCACAACGGAGGACGGTCCATGAAGAACGGACGATGAAGGGCGGGCGATGAAGGGCGGGCAATGAGGGATCGGACATGAGCGTCGACGGACGGCTGCTCGCCGGCATGAGCGTGCTGGCCGCGGTGGTGGAGTCGGGCAGCTTCAGCAAGGCCGGCGAGGTGCTGGGGATGTCGGCCTCGGGCGTGAGCCGGGCGGTGTCACGGCTGGAGGAGCGACTGGGCGTGCGCCTGCTCGACCGCACGACGCGCTCGCTGCACCTCACCGGCGAAGGCGCGCGCCTGTACGAGCATGCGGTGCCGCACCTGGAAGGCATCGAGGAGGCGGCGAACGTCGTCTCCGGCGCGGCGGTCAGCGTGCGCGGGGCATTGCGGGTGTGCCTGAATCCGCTGTTCGCGCGCTACGTGCTCGCGCCCGCCCTGCCCCGGCTGCAGGCGCTGTATCCGGACCTGACGCTGACGATGGTGCAGTTCCCCGGCAGCGGGGACCTGGTCGCGGAAGGCGTCGATGTCGCCGTGCGTTTCGGGCCGCAGCCGGCGTCGACGATGACCTCGCGCAAGCTCCTGGAGAACCGCGTGCTGACGGTGGCGGCACCGTCCTACCTCGACCGGCGCGGGCGTCCGCGCAAGCCCGCCGAGCTGGCGAAGCACGACTGCCTCCAGTACATCGATCCGCAGCGCGGCCGGCCCTTCGAATGGATCTTCGTGCGCGGCAAGGGACGCGCGAAGGACCAGCTGACGGTGGCCACATCGGGCTCGCTGACGATGACCGATGCCGACGCGATGGTGCAGGCCTGCGTCGCGGGAGCGGGCGTGGCGCAGGTGCTGGCGCTGAGCGTCGAGCACCTGATCGCGGACGGCACGCTGGTCGAGCTGTTTCCCGACTGGCCCGGCGAGACCTTCCCGCTCCACATCGTGCGGCCGTCGCGGCGATTGCCGCCGGCCTCGGTGGAAGCTTTCATGGCGTTCTGCATCACGCTGTGCGCGACGCCGGGATCGACGGCCTGAGCTTCCATAATCGTCCCCATGGATGCCCTCAACGACCTGCTGCGCAACGCCCTCCACGAGATGGGCCGCGGCCGCTACGCCGCGGCGGTCGCGCTGCTGGAGCCGCATGCGCAGGTCGCGTCGAACGAGCTGCAACGCTACCTCGGTGAATCGCTGCGGCGCAGCGGACGGATGCAGGATGCGATCGGTCCGCTGATGCAGGCGCTCGCGCTGAAGATCGACGACGTCGATGCCTATCTGCAGCTGGCCTTCGCGTTGCAGTCGCTGCAGATGAAGGCCGAGGCGGCGGAATGCTTCCGCACGGTCGCTGCGCTGCGGCCCGACAGCGTGATGGCCCAGGCCTACCAGGCCCATGGCGATCAGCAGTGCGCGCGCTGGTCGGACTTCGACGAGAACCTGCGATCACTGCATGCCGTGATCCGCGCCAAGCCCGACGACGCCGCCGATGAATTCGGCGTGCCCTTCGCGCTGGCCACGCTCCCGCACACGGCGCAAGACCTCCTGAAGGTCGCGCGACTGAGCACGCGTTTCCTGAGCCGCGGCATCGCGCCCCTGCCGCCGGCGAAGGCCGTCGCCAAGCCGAAGTTGCGCATCGGCTACCTGTCGTCGGACTTCCACGCCCATGCGACCGCCGCACTGATGGTCGAAGTCCTCGAGCACCGCGATCGTGAGCGCTTCGAGGTGCTGCTGTTCTCGCACGGGCCGGATGATGGTTCCGCGCTGCAGCAGCGGATCCGCGCGGCCTGCGAGCGCTTCATCGACGTCGGCGACCTCGATCCCGCCGGCATCGCCGCGCGCATGCGCGCGGAGGGCATCGACATCGCCGTCGACCTGAAGGGCCACACCGCCGGCAGCCGATTCACCGCGCTGGCCGCGCGTCCAGCGCCGGTGCAGGTCGCGTGGCTCGGTTTCCCCGGCACCTGTGGCGCGGACTTCATCGACTACGTCATCGGCGACGCGATCGTGACGCCGCTCGGTGATGCGCCGTGCTATGCCGAGCGCATCGCCCAGTTGCCGCGCGCCTACCAGCCCGGCGACGCGACGCGGCGCATCGACGCGACGTCGCGCGCGGAACTCGGCCTGCCCGACGATGCGATCGTGCTGCTTTCGGCGAACGTGGTGCTGAAGATCACCCCCACGGTCTTCGACGCGTGGATGGCGATCCTGCACCGCCTGCCGCAAGCGCTGCTGTGGCAGCTCAGCGGCGGCGAGCAGGCCGATGCGCGACTGCGCGCCGAGGCCGCCGCGCGCGGCATCGCGCCGGAGCGGCTCGTCTTCATGCCGCCGGTGGGGATGGCCGAACACTGGAACCGGCTGGCGGCGGCGGACGTCGCGCTCGACACCTGGCCGTGCAACGGGCACACGACGACCAGCGATGCGCTTGCCGCGGGCGTGCCGGTGGTGACGCTGCGCGGCGACGGCTTCGCGTCGCGCGTGGCGGAAAGCCTGCTCGTGCAGGCGGGCCTGTCCGCCCTTGTCTGCGAGACGCCGCTGGCCTACGTCGACCAGGTCTGCGCGCTCGCCGGCCGGTCCGATCTGGCGGGAGGAGCGAAGCCGGCGGTTCCCGCCTGGATCGATTCACCGGCCTTCGCGCGCGACCTGGAGACGCTCTATGAGCGCATGTGGGCGCGCGCCGTGGCGGGCCTGCCGCCCGACGCCTTGCCGGCCCCCCAGGCCCACGGCGCCTGAACGCCGGCATCACCGAGCCCGCCTGACGCCGCGCCGGGGTTGACGTCCGTCCGATGGCTTCCGGTCCCGAAAGATGACCAGGCGGCAGTGACCTGGGCCTTGGGGTCCGTACGAAAACAGGGGGGATCGTGCCGATGTCTAATGCGCTTGTCACACCCCCACATCGACCCTCGCCATGCCATTGACCCTTCATCGACTCGTGATCGGGCTGCTCCTGGTGGCCGGCTCATGCCTTGCCGTCGCACAGGACAAGGGCTGTGCCGCAGGACGCGACGGGAAACTCGTGTGTCCCGCGCCGGACTCCACCTGCATCAATGACCGCAATGGCGCGGTGGTGTGCTCGACGCCCGGCGGCGGCATCGAGGTGGACCGTTATGGCCTGCCGCTCTGCGGACCCGGCTACTGCACGAAGGACTCGCGCGGGGAGGTGTTCTGCTCGAACACGGTGCGCGGCGCGGCTTCTTCGGATCTGTATGGCGTTCCCGCCTGCGCGGGTCGCTGCGTGGCGGCCAGTCCCAGCGCCTGCGTGAGACCCGTTCCAGCCAAGTAGCGGCGGCATGCCCTCCCAACGGGCGGGGCCAGGCCGGGCCGGGCCGCGATCGTTCCGGTCGAGAGCGACCTGTCCGGCTCAACGCGCAGTGATCAGTACTCGTCGCCGCCGGGGCTGACGTAGCCGGGCGCCAGGTTCTCGAACTTCGTGTTCTGACGCGCGAAGGCCAGCTTCACCGTGCCCACCGGGCCGTTCCGCTGCTTGGCGATGATGATCTCCGCCACACCCGGCTCCTTGCACTCGTCCTTGGTGTAGTACTCGTCGCGGTAGATGAACATGATGATGTCCGCGTCCTGCTCGATGGCGCCCGACTCGCGCAGGTCGGACATCATCGGCCGCTTGTCCGGCCGCGTTTCCACCGAGCGGTTCAGCTGCGACAACGCGATCACCGGGCAACGCAGTTCCTTGGCCAGCGCCTTCAGGCCCCGCGAGATTTCGCCGACCACGGTCGCGCGGTTCTCCTCGCTGCCGCCGCCGTTGCCGCTCATCAGCTGCAGGTAGTCGATGATGATCAGGCCGATCTGGCCCGAGATGCGCGCCTGGCGCCGGGCTCTGGAGCGCACTTCGCTGGGCGACAGGCCCGGGCTCTCGTCGATGTAGATCGGCGCGTTGCCGAGCTTGTCGACGGCCTCGGCCAGGCGGCCCCATTCGTCGTCCTTCAGGCGGCCGGTGCGCAGGTTGCTCTGGTCGATGCGGCCGATCGAACCGACCATCCGCAAGGCCAGCTGCGCGGCGCCCATTTCCATCGAGTAGATGATGACCGGCAGGCCCTCGTTGATCGCCACGGCTTCGCCGATGTTGATCGCGAACGCAGTCTTGCCCATGGACGGCCGCGCCGCCAGGATGATCAGGTCGCCGCGCTGCAGGCCCGCCGTCATGCGGTCCAGGTCGTAGAAGCCGGTGCGCACGCCGGTGACGTCCTCGGCGCCCTGCTCCGCCAGCTCGTTGACGCGGTCCATCAGCTCGACCATCAGGCGGTCCATGCTCTGGAAGCCGGTGCCGCCGCGCGAGCCTTCCTCGTTGATGCGGAAGATCTTGCCTTCGGCCTCGTCCAGGATCTCGTTGACCGCGCGGCCGGCGGGATTCAGCGCCGCCGTCGCGATCTCGTCCGAGGTCGCGACCAGCTTGCGCAGGATCGCGCGCTCGCGAACGATCTCGGCGTAGCGGCGCAGGTTGGCGGCGCTCGGCACGCCCTGCGCCAACGCGTTCAGGTAGGCCAGCCCGCCGCACTCGTCGGCCTTGCCGACCGAGGTCAGTTCCTCGAACACCGTCACCACGTCCGCCGGCTTGCCGCCGTTGATCAGCTTGCCGATCGCGGCGTAGACCTGCTTGTGCTCGTAGCGGTAGAAGTCCGAGTCGCTGAGCGTGTCCGCCGCCTTGTCCCAGGCGGTGTTGTCGATCAACAGGCCGCCGAGCACGCTCTGCTCGGCTTCCACCGAATTGGGCGGCACGCGCAGTCGCGCGATCTCGCTGTCGCTGGCACTGGATCCGGGCGTGGTGAAGATCGCGGACATTGTGGACAAGCCTGTGGATGAGCTTTTGATAGCTTGTGGAGCGAGCGGGATAACTCAACCCCCGGAAAAGCAGAAAGCCGACGGCTTCTCAGCTGTCGGCTTTCTCTTGTTCTGCCCCGATCTTTGCTGGACCCATCGGCCTTCGCAAGTCGGGGCATGCCCGAAGGGCGCGCGAAGCGCCCACCGGGTGTGTCGAGCGATTACTCGACTTCGGCGATGACCTTCACGGTCACTTCCACCACCACGTCGGTGTGCGGAGCGACACTGATCGGGAACTCGCCGACGGTCTTCAGCGGACCGTTGGGCAGACGCACCTGCGACTTGACGATGGCCGTGCCGGCCTTGGTCAGCGCGTCAGCGATGTCGGCGTTGGTCACGGAACCGAACAGGCGACCGTCGACGCCGGCCTTCTGCGCGATCGTCACGGTGATGCCGTTGATCTTCTCGCCCAGGGCTTGCGCGGCGGCAAACTTCTCGGCGGCGACCTTCTCGAGTTCGGCGCGCTTGGCTTCGAATTCCTTGATCGCCGATTCCGTGGCGCGGCGCGCCTGGCGGGTCGGGATCAGGAAGTTGCGGGCGTAGCCGTCCTTGACCTTGACGACGTCGCCGAGGTTACCCAGGTTGGCCACTTTTTCCAGCAGGATGACTTGCATGGGTGGACTCCTTAGACCTTGTGCTGGTCGCTGTACGGCAGCAGGGCCAGGAAGCGGGCGCGCTTGATGCACACCGACAGCTGACGCTGGAAGAAGGCGCGCGTGCCGGTCAGGCGGGCGGGCACGATCTTGCCGTTTTCACCGATGAAGTCGCGCAGGACGTCGACGTCCTTGTAGTCGATCTGCTCGACACCGGCGACGGTGAAGCGGCAGAAACGCTTGCGGCGGAACAGCAGCGATTGTTGATTGCGCTTGGGCTTGCGGTCCTTAGAGAACCGACCTTTACCACGTGGCGGGGGCATAGTGAACTCCTGCTATCTATCCAGATGTAAACGATCTGCGCGACCGGGTTCGTCCCGTTCAGTCCGCGAAGCCGGTGATGTGAAACACCGTGCCCCGCCCCTGCCGCTGTGCCGAGAGAAATCCGGTGAACACCGTCTTCTCCGTCAGGCCCAGCGCCTGGACCCGTTTCACGACATCACCGATCGCCACCGCCTTGATCTCCAGCGCGACTTTGCGCGGAGAACCGGCTTCGTCGACCATGGACTCATGCTTGAGCATCAGGTCCAGGGCCGGGAGCCCGGCGGGGGTGTATCGGATCGCCGCGGTTTCGAGGATCTGCGCCTGCAATACCAATCGGTTCATGCGTGCGGAGCGGATCGACTCAACGGATCAGAATGTCGGAACGTCAGTTGTCGCGCTTGTCAGCTCAGGCGGACGCTTCTTGCGGGGCCTTGCGGGCTTCTTCGCGCTCGACGGCCTTCATCATCACCGACGGGTTCGTCTCGGCCTTGTCCTTGACGACGGTCAGGTGACGCAGCACGGCGTCGTTGAAGCGGAAGCCGGTCTCGATTTCAGCCAGGATTTCCTTGCTGCACTCGATGTTCAGGCACAGGTAATGCGCCTTGGCCAGCTTCTGGATCATGTAGGCCAGCTGACGGCGGCCCCAGTCTTCCACGCGATGAACCTTGCCACCACCGTTGGTGACCAGGCCCTTGTAGCGTTCCAGCATCGCCGGAACTTGTTCGCTTTGATCCGGATGGATCAGCAGAACGATCTCATAGTGACGCATGTGTACTCCTTGTGGGTTTCAACGACCGCCGGCACCGACATCGGGTGATGTCCTGCCCTTGGCCTGAAAGCCGGACCCCAGCGTCTACTCCTGGGCCCGGCAAGGGGAATCGCGGATTCTAGACGACTTTGGCCCTCCCCGTCCACCAGGCGTCCTTCCTCCGTCCGGATGAGTACCGGAAGGCGTCAGCCTCAGGGCGCGGCGCCGGTGACGCGGGCCTGCAAGGCGCGCGCCGTGGCCGAGGGCGGCGGGGTCAGCAGGCTCACGACCACCAGCGCCGCAATGCCCGCCGGCAGTCCGAACAGTGCCGCCGCCATCGGCTGGATGCCCCACCACAGTTGCGGGTCGCCCCCGACGCCGAGCGCCTGGCGCAGGCCCGCATGCGCGTTCACCATGTAGTACAGCGTCATGCCGAGCCCGGCGAGCATGCCGGCGGCGGCGCCCTGCTTGTTGGCGCGTTGCCAGAAGATGCCAGCGACCAGCGCCGGCACCAGGGTCGAGCCCGACAGCGAGAACGCCGACGACACCAGCAGCAGGATGTCGGCCGGCTTCTGCGCGGCCACGGCCGCGGCCGTGAGCGCGGTCGCCAGCAGCAGCGCCTTGGAGATCGTCACCCGCTGCGTCATCGACGCGCGCGGGTTCATGACCCGGTAGTAGACGTCGTGCGAGAGCGCGCTGGAGATCGTCAGCAGCAGCCCGTCCGCCGTCGACAGCGCCGCCGCCAGCGCGCCGGCGGCCACCATCGCGGAGAGCACGTACGGCAGGCCCGCGAGTTCCGGCGTCATCAGCATGACGATGTCGCCGCCCAGGCGCAGTTCGCCCAGCTGCAGGATGCCGTCCTGGTTGATGTCCTGGATGTTCAGCAGACCAGGATCGACGCGCATCCACTGCTTCATCCATCCCGGCAATTCCGCGATGGGCGAGCCGACCAGGTGATGCAGGACTTCGTGCTTGAGCATCACCGCCAGCGCCGGGGCGAACAGGTAGAGCAGCGCGATGAAGAACAGCGTCCACGCGACCGAGCGGCGGGCCTCCGCCACCGTGGGCACCGTGTAGTAGCGGGTGAGGATGTGCGGCAGTCCGGCGGTGCCGACCATCAGCACGAGCACGAGCGCCAGGAAGTTGCGGCGCGCCAGCGTGTAGGCCTCCTGCTCGGCCGGCGTGCCGTCGGGATCGCCGGCGAAGGGCCGCGCATGCAGCGGCATGCCGGCGAGCGGCTCGGCGCGCTGGCGATTCGCCGCGGCGGCGCGTTGCCACAGATCGCGCGCCTCCGCCTCGGTGCGCGGCAGCGCGGCCCGGACCTTCTCCGCCGCCTGGATCTGCGCGAGCGGCGCCTCCTCGAACTTCAGCTGCGCGATCACCTGCGAGACGCGCTGGCGTTCCTCGTCGAGCGAATGCGGCAGTCCCGCGACGAGATGCTCGAAGTCCCTGGCGCGCTGCTCGTAGAGCCCGCGCACCTGCAGTTCCTTCGGGTCGTGCAGCAACTGCTGTTCGCGGACGCTGATCTCGCGGACCTCGGTGCCGGCGGTGAACTGCGGCAAGGGCGACCCCGTCTGCATCGTCGACAGCCACATCACCGGCACCACATAGGCCACGATCATGATGATGTACTGCGCCACCTGGGTCCAGGTGACGGCGCGCATGCCGCCGAGGAAGGAACACACCAGCACGCCGCCCAGCCCGACGAACAGGCCGATCTCGAAAGTCAGTCCCGTCAGGCGCGTCGTGATCAGGCCGATCGCGTAGATCTGCGCCACCAGGTAGATGAAGGACACCAGCACCGCGGCGGCGGCCCCCATCACGCGCAGTCCGCGGCTCTCGAAACGTGCGCCAAGGAAGTCCGGCACCGTGAAACCGCCGAAGCGGCGCAGGTAGGGCGCCAGCAGCAGCGCCACGAGGCAGAAGCCGCCGGTCCAGCCCAGCACGAACGCCAGCCCGCCGTAACCCGCCAGGTACAGGCTGCCGGCCATGCCCAGGAAGCTCGCCGCACTCATCCAGTCGGCGCCGGCGGCCATGCCGTTGTAGAACGCCGGGACGCGGCGGCCGGCGACGTAATACTCGACCGGGTCGGTGGTGCGGCTGAACACGCCGATGCCGGCATAGATCAGCACCGTCAGCAGCAGGAACGAGAAGCCCAGCCACTGCTTGGGCATCCCCATCCGCTCCAGCACGCCCAGGAGCCCCACCAGCAGGATGAAACCGACCGTGTAGGCCCCGTAGATGCGGTGAAGCCGGCGACGGAACGCGGCGTCTGGCGGAGGAGTGGACATGGGGGCGGATCATCGCCCTTTCGATGACCGCCGCCCATCCACAGCTTCCCCAAAAGCAGAAACGGCGCCGAAGGCGCCGTCCTGGGGGTCACTGAGGTCGATCAGCGCTTGGCAAGACGCTGCCAGGTCTCGATCACCGTGTCGGGGTTCAGGGACAGGGAGGCAATGCCCTCGGCAGCCAGCCATTCGGCGAAGTCCGCATGGTCGCTGGGGCCCTGGCCGCAGATGCCGATGTACTTGCCCGTGGCGCGGCAGGCCGCGATCGCGCGCGAGATCAAGGCCTTGACCGCCGGGTCACGTTCATCGAAGTCGCCCGACAGCAGCTCCAGACCGGAGTCGCGGTCCAGGCCCAGCGTCAGCTGGGTCAGGTCGTTCGAGCCGATCGACATGCCGTCGAAATGCTCCAGGAACTGCTCGGCCAGGATGGCGTTGCTCGGGACCTCGCACATCATGATGACGCGCAGCCCGTCCTGGCCGCCGTTCGCCGCGCGCTTCAGGCCGCGTTCCGCCAGCATCTCCACGACCTTCTGCGCCTGCTTCACCGTGCGCACGAAGGGCACCATGATCTCGACGTTGGTCAGGCCCATGTCGTTGCGCACGCGCTTGAGCGCCTCGCATTCCATCGCGAACGCGTCCTGGAATTCGCCCGAGATGTAGCGCGACGCGCCGCGGAAGCCCAGCATCGGGTTCTCTTCGTCCGGCTCGTAGCGCGAGCCGCCGATCAGCTTGCGGTACTCGTTGCTCTTGAAGTCGGACAGACGCACGATGACCGGCTGCGGCCAGAAGGCCGCGGCGATGGTCGCGATGCCCTCGGCCAGCTTGTCGACGTAGAAGGCGCGCGGCGAGGCATGACCCCGGGCCACCGACTCGACCGCCTTCTTCAGGTCGTTGTCGATGTTCGGATAGTCGAGGATCGCCTTCGGGTGGACGCCGATGTTGTTGTTGATGATGAACTCGAGACGGGCCAGGCCGACACCGCTGTTGGGCATCTGCGCGAAGTTGAACGCCAGCTGCGGATTGCCGACGTTCATCATGATCTTCACCGGGCTGTAAGGCATCTCGCCGCGGTGGACTTCGCTGACCTCGGTCTCGAGCAGACCGTCGTAGATGAAGCCGGTGTCGCCCTCGGAGCAGACCACCGTCACCAGTTGGCCGTCGTTGAGCTTGTCGGTCGCGTCGCCGCAGCCGACCACCGCCGGAATGCCCAGTTCGCGCGCGATGATGGCCGCGTGGCAGGTCCGGCCGCCGCGGTTGGTCACGATCGCGCTGGCGCGCTTCATGACTGGCTCCCAGTTGGGGTCGGTCATGTCGGTGACCAGGACGTCGCCGGGCTGCACGCGCTCCATCTCGGCCACGCTGTCGACCAGGCGCACCGGGCCCGTGCCGATCTTCTGCCCGATCGCGCGGCCCTCGACGACCACCGTGCCGGTGCCCTTGAGCTTGAAGCGCTGCTCGACCTGGCCTTCGGCCTGGCTCTTCACCGTTTCCGGACGCGCCTGCAGGATGTAGAGCTGGCCGTCGTTGCCGTCCTTGCCCCATTCGATGTCCATCGGACGGCCGTAATGCTGCTCGATGATCACCGCGTACTTGGCCAGCTGCACGACGTCCTCGTCGGTCAGCGAGTAGCGGTTGCGCTGCTCGACCTCGACATCGACGGTCTTGACCAGCTTGCCGCTCGCCGCCTTCTCCTCGGGCGTCGAGAAGGTCATCTGGATCAGCTTGGAGCCCAGGTTGCGACGGATCAGCGCGAATTTGCCGCGCTGCAGCGCGGGCTTGTGGACGTAGAACTCGTCCGGGTTCACGGCGCCCTGCACCACCGTCTCTCCGAGGCCGTAGCTGGAGGTGATGAAGACGACGTCCTTGAAGCCGGACTCGGTGTCGATGGTGAACATGACGCCGGCGGCGCCGAGGTCGGAACGCACCATGCGCTGCACGCCCGCCGACAGGGCCACGTCGCTGTGCGCGAAGCCCTTGTGCACGCGGTAGCTGATCGCGCGGTCGTTGTAGAGCGACGCGAACACTTCCTTCATCTTGTGCAGCACGTCCTCGATGCCGACGACGTTCAGGAAGGTCTCCTGCTGGCCGGCGAAGGAGGCGTCGGGCAGGTCTTCCGCAGTGGCGGACGAACGGACGGCGAAGGAGGCGTCCGGGTTGTCCGCCGTCAGCGCGGCGAACGAGGCGCGGATCGCCGCTTCCAGTTCGGCCGGGAACGGCTGGGCTTCCAGCCAGCCGCGGATCTCGGCGCCCGCCGCGGCCAGGGCGCGCACGTCGTCGGTGTTGAGGTCGGCCAGGCGCTTCTGGATGCGGACATCCAGGCCTTCATGCTTGAGGAAGTCGCGGAAGGCGTGCGCCGTGGTGGCGAAGCCGCCGGGCACGCGCACGCCGGTTTCGGCCAGCTGCGAGATCATTTCGCCGAGCGAGGCGTTCTTGCCGCCCACCGACTCGACGTCGGTCATCCTCAGTTTCTCGAAGGGTACGACCAGGGCGGTCGCCTCGAAGCGTGCATCAGACATGGGAAAACTCCGTGATGTTGAGAAACCGGGGCTCCCCGCGCGCTCCCGAGCAGGCCGAGCGCGTCGGCGGCTTCGAGGGAGACAGGCATGACGCGGCGCACGACAGATGTTGTCGATGTTTGTGGGCGTCGTGATGTGACAGTCATTGCGACGGTCATGCGTCGTTCATGCGATGGGCAGGGGCAAGTTGCGGACGATTCTAGTGGGTCGCGGATCTATGATGTAAGCCCCCGTTCAGGGTCGGACCGAGACCCGACGATCGCCGGACTTCCCGCATCGGCATGCGGCATGCCCGGTCCGGCGAAAGCTCCCGGCCCCCAAGACCGGCACGAACCAAAGGCCCGACATGACCCAGCACACCGTCTACTTCGTCTCGGATGGCACCGGCATCACCGCCGAAACCTTCGGTAACTCCATCCTGGCGCAGTTCTCGGTGAAGGCCCGGCACGTGCGCCGCCCGTTCATCGACAGCGGCGAGAAGGCCCGTCAACTGGTGCAGGAGATCAACGAGACCGGCGAGCGCGAAGGCGTGCGTCCCATCGTGTTCGCCACGCTGGTGAACCGCGAGGTGCTCAACGTGGTGCGCCAGGAGTGTCAAGGCCTGGTGATGGACATGTTCGGCACCTTCATCGCGCCGCTGGAGGACGAGTTCCGGATCAAGTCCAGCCACCGCGTCGGCCGTTTCTCCGACGTCGCGAAGAGCCAGGAGTACCACGACCGGATCGAGGCGATCAACTTCTCGCTGGCGCACGACGACGGACAGTCGGCGCGCAACCTCGATTCGGCCGACGTGATCCTGGTGGGGGTCAGTCGTTGCGGCAAGACGCCGACCTCGCTCTACCTGGCGATGCAGCACGGCATCAAGGCGGCCAACTACCCGCTGATCCCCGAGGACTTCGACCGCGGCCACCTGCCCTCGCTGCTGATCCCGCACAAGAAGAAGTGCTTCGGCCTGACGATCGATCCGGAGCGCCTGGCGCAGGTGCGCAACGAGCGCCGCCCGGGCAGCAAGTACGCCGACCTCATGAACTGCCATTACGAGGTCCGCGAAGCCGAGACGATGATGAAGAAGGCCGGCATCAACTGGCTGTCGTCGACGCACAAGTCGATCGAGGAAATCGCCACGACGATCCTGCGCGACATCCGTCCTGATCGTCTGATGTATTGAGGCCCCCCGCGACCGATGCCAGCGAGCGCGCTCGCCCTGGTCGTCGCGGCCGCGCTGATCCATGCGCTGTGGAACTTCGCCGCCAAGAAGGCGCAGGGCAATCATCATTTCGCCTGCATGACCGCCCTGGGCGTCAGCCTGCTGTGGCTGCCCGTGGTCGTGGTCGTCGGCTTCGACGAACTGCCGGACTGGGGCTGGCAGGCATGGACCGCCACCATCGTCAGCGCGATCGTGCACCTGGCCTATTTCAACGCACTGCTCGCGGGTTACCGGGCGGCGGACATGACCGTCGTCTACCCCGTCGCGCGAGGCAGCGGCCCCTTGCTCTCGTCGCTGGTCGCCGTGCTGCTGCTGGGCGAGCACCTCGGGCTGGGCGGCGGCCTTGGCCTGGCGGGTGTCGTCGGCGGCATCCTGCTGATGGCGGCGGGACCGACGTTCTTCTCTCAAGGCGCGAATCACGATCCGGACCTGCACCGCAAGCGCAAGCTGGGCATCGCCTGGGGCGCGCTCACCGGCGCGACGATCGCCGCCTACAGCGTCATCGACGGCTATGCGGTGAAGGTGCTGGCGCTGTCGCCGATCCTGTACGACTACCTCTGCAACCTGCTGCGCGTACCGGTCAGCCTGCCCGCCGTGCTGCGGGATCGCGCCGGTTTCGGCCCCGCCCTGCGCAAGCAATGGCGGCATGCGCTGGTGGTGGCCGTCGGCGCGCCAACGGCCTACATCCTGGTGCTGTATGCGATGAAGCTGGCGCCGCTGTCGCGCGTCGCGCCGGCGCGGGAGCTGTCGATGCTGTTCGCCGCGCTGATCGGCGGTCAGTTGCTCGGTGAAGGCGAGCGCGGATGGCGCATCGCCGGCGCGGCGTTCATTGCGCTGGGCGTCGGGGCGCTCGCGATGGCGCGTTGAATCGGAAACGTGTCACGCCTGGCCCCAGGCTTCCAGCTTCTTCATCCAAGCGTCGAAGAGCGGGCACTCCGAGCGCATCGGCGTCAAGCCAATCTCCAACGCCGCCAGCGTGCCGTACAAGGGCTTCTGATACCCAGGGACGAGTGCTTCGATACGCTTCGATGGCGCCGTCTGCGGCGAGTCGTTGATCTCTTCAGGCGATCCGAATTGATCCCGGATGCCCTGGAAATGAGGGATGAGGTCCGGTCGGCTGATGCCCCGCCCAAAGTCGGTCGGACTGCTGAACAGCAGACCTTCGAATTCATGCATGACGACGAACGGGATGAAGCGCCCCTTCGTGGCATTGACCCCCAACTCGGCGTCCACCTCACCGAGGAGGGCCTTCTCGACCATGGACGATTTGAAGACGAACGAGGCCTCGTTGGCCTGCTCCCGACCTGGCCATGCGCCTGAGCCGGTCGCAGGCAGCGCATAAAAGTCAACGAACGTGGCGGACGCCGCACCTGCGTCCTGCTGCAAGTGACGCACGATGTCCTTCTTCACCGCCTGCCAGGCCCGGATCCCGCCACGTCGATTCCGCTGTCGCGCGTTACCGATCAGGCGCGCCGACACCAGCGTGAATCCGTGTTCATAGAGATGGGGCGCGATGAGCTCGTTGACGAAGGTCTCTTCCGTCTCGCCCTCGACGTGGATGAGCAGTCGCGACATCGGTCCGTTCCTATTTTTGTTCCGACGAGGGACGGCCCCCTAGTTCGTTCTTTTCCCAAAGCTGGCCCAGGCTGTAGTCCTCGAGCCAGCCATCGAGCGTGTCGACATCCAGCCGGCGGAGTTGCGTTCCACCGTCCACCCGATCAGCGACCAACACATCGGCCGGATCGAAATGATCCAACAGCAACGGGGACTGCGTCGACAGGATCACCTGCGTGCCTGTCGCCGACTGCTTCACCAGCGACGCGAGCATCGACACGGCGAATGGATGCAGGCCGAGTTCTGGCTCATCCACCAGGATCACGGAAGGGCGCAAGGAGACCGGTTGCAGAAACAGTGTGGCCAGCGCGATGAAGCGGATCGTCCCGTCTGACAGACTTGACGCGTCAAAGTAGTCGTCGGTACCGACGTGTCGCCATTCGAGTCTGATCTTGTCTGGATTCAGCTTCTGCGGCCCCAGTTGGAAATCTTCGAAGAACGGCGCCACGCGCCTCACGCTCTTGCGGATCAACTCGTACGACTCGTTGTGCTTCTCTTTGAGGAAGTACAGGAAGGCGGGCAGGTTCGATCCGTCGGGACGCAAGTACACGTTGTCGTTCAGATCGGCCGTCTGCTTCATCGGCGACGTGCTGCTCGTGTCATGGAAGTGGTAGACGCGCCATCGATCGAAGTGCTCCCGCACGTAAGCGCCGATCTGCGTGCACTTCTCTGAACTGATGCCCGCCTCATGACCAACGCGCGGGACCGGCTCGCTGTAGGGTCGATCGAATCCCCGGCTCTTGTCCCAGAAGTAGACCGTCTCACCCAACGGTGCGAGTTCATCGGCACTCGTCGACATCAGCGACAGGCTGTACTGGTTGCGTTCGTCTGCAAACGACACGTGGATCGACAGCGCTGGCGTCTTTTTTGCGCCGAAGTGCAGGACTCGATTCGCCCCACCCGCCTTGACCGTATATGTCTCCAGATGTCCCGCCTTCAACTCGTGCAGGAACGAGAACACCCCGATGAAATTTGACTTGCCCGAGCCGTTCGCGCCGATGACGACGTTGATGGCCCCGAGCTTCAGCTTCTCGATCGAAGCGATGCTCTTGAAACCTTTGACGCTGATCCAGTCGAGTTCAGGCATGGCGGACAGAGTTCAGATGACCGCGCGAAGCGGTAAGGTCAGTATGCGCGAAATCCAGAGCCATCCAGCCCTGCGACCGCGTCAGACCCAACGACGTCTGGCAGATTCGTACAGGCAGATCGAGGCCGCGCTGGCCACGTTCAAGGACTCTTCCCCGCCGGGCTGCGGGATGCCGACACGCAGCGCGCAGCGCTGCATCAGCGCCTCCGCAACGCCCTGCCCTTCGTGGCCCATGACCCAGGCGCAGGGGTTCGGCAGGTCGGCCTGGTGCAGCATCGCATCGGCGTGCGAGCTCGTCGCCAGCAGCGGGACCTGGAGCGCATCGAGATCGTCGACGCTCAGTCCTTCCACCAGATGCAGCCCGAAGTGCGCGCCCATGCCGGCGCGCAGCACCTTCGGCGACCACAGCGCCGCCGTGCCCTTCAGCGCCAGCACCTGACGGAAGCCCAGCGCCGCGGCGCTGCGCAGGATCGTGCCGACGTTGCCCGCATCCTGCAGGCGGTCCAGCACGACGGAATCAGCCTTCGCCTCGATGCGCGGCTGCGTCGGCAGCGGCAGTTCGATACCGATCTGCGCCGGCGATTCCAGGCCCGACACCGTCTTGAACAATTCCGGCGACACGACGAGCACCTTGGGCGCGACGTCGGCGAGCGCATGCAGCGCCTCGTCCGCCGCGGCCACGTCCGTGATCAGCGCCAGCGACGGCTTCACGCCACGCTGCACCGCGGCGCGCACGAGGTGGTCCCCTTCGAGCCAGACGCCGCCCAGCTTCCGATAGGCGCCGCCGTCCTGCGCCAGCTTGCGCAGGCGCTGCAGGGTCGGGTTGTCGCGCGCGGTGATCGACTGCCAGCTCATCCGGGCCTCATTTCCTCGTTCAGCGCGGGCTCGGCCTTCAACACGGGCGCGATGTTCGCCAGACCCGGATCGCCCAGGTCCAGCGTCCGCACCGGCGCGAAGCTCTGGCGATGCCACACGGTCGCCCCATGCACGCGCAGCGCGTCCAGGTGCTCGCGCGTGCCGTACCCCTTGTGGCTGTCGAAGCCGTACTCAGGATGCTGCGCGTGCATCTGCAGGCAGAAGCGGTCGCGATGCACCTTGGCCAGGATGGACGCGGCCGAGATCGCCGGCACGAGCGCGTCGCCCTTGACGATGGCCTCGGCCGGAATGCGCAGCACCGGCAGCCGGTTGCCGTCGACCTGCACGTGCGCGGGCTTGAGCCGCAGGCCCTCGACCGCGCGGCGCATCGCCAGCATCGTCGCCTGCAGGATGTTGATGCGGTCGATCTCCTCGACCGTCGCCTCCGCGATGCAAAAGCACAGGGCCTTGGCGCGGATCTCGTCGAAGAGTTGCTCGCGCTTCTTCTCGCTGAGCACCTTCGAGTCGTTCAATCCCTTGATCGGATTCTGGTCGTCGAGGATCACCGCCGCGGCGACCACCGGGCCGGCCAAGGGACCGCGGCCCGCTTCGTCCACACCGCAGAGCAGGCCCTCGCGGACCCATTCGAGTCCCAGTTGCGTCGGCGGCTCAAGCGCCGAGGATTTTCGCGATCGCATCGCCGGCCCTTTGCGCGGTGTTGCAGCGCAACTGTTGGTGGATCTCGAGGAAGCGTTCGCGCAGCCGGGCCCGGCGCGGCGCGTCGTCCAGCCAGGCCAGGCCCTCGCGGGCGATGCGCTCGCCGGTGCACTCGTCCTGCAGGCACTCGGGCACCAGCGTCTCGCGCGCGAGCACATTGGGCAGGCCCACCCAGGGGAGCAACGCCTTGCCCTTCATCCGCCACGCGTTGAACCAGTGCAGCTTGTAGGCGATCACCATCGGCCGCTTGAGCAGCGCCGCTTCCAGCGTCGCGGTGCCGCTGGCGACCAGCGTCAGGTCGCAGGCGGCCAGCGCGTCCTGCGCGCGGCCGTCGACCAGCGTCATCGGCAGGCCCTGGCCGTGCTGCGCCATCAGCGCTTCGACCATGGGACGCAGCCCCGGCGCGATCGGGATGACGAAACGCAGCGCCGGCCGCGCCTGGTGCATGCGGCGGGCCGCCTCCAGCAGCGGCGGACCGATGTAGTCCAGTTCACTGCGACGGCTGCCGGGCAGGAGGGCGACGAGGGTGTCGCCCTCCCCGAAGCCCAGGTCGCGGCGCGCGTCCTCGCGCGGCGGCTCGAACGGGATCTGGTCCGCCAGCGGGTGACCGACGTAGGTCGACGGGATGCCCGCCTTCTCCAGGATCGCGGGCTCGAACGGGAACAGGCACAGCACGTGATCCGCGCTGCGCTTGATCGTCTGCACGCGGTCCGCGCGCCAGGCCCAGATCGACGGGCAGACGAAGTGGACCGTCTTGATGCCGGCCTCGCGCAGCCGGTGCTCCAGACCGAAGTTGAAGTCGGGCGCGTCGACGCCGACGAAGACCGACGGCCGCTCGGCGATCAGGCGATCGCCGAGCTGGCGGCGGATCGCCAGCAGTTCGCGGAGGTTCTTGATGGCATCCCAGTAGCCGAAGATCGACAGCTTGTGGCTGGGCCACCAGGCGTCGAAACCCTGGGTCTGCATCTTCGGGCCGCCGATGCCGGCCGAGCTCAAGTCAGGCCAGCGCGCCTTCAGGCCCTGCAGCAGCAGGCTGGCGAGCAGATCGCCGGAGGCCTCGCCGGCCACCAGGCCCAGTCGAGGATCCGTGGAACTCATGTCGGTCGTCCGGGCCGATCAGCGGACAAGGCCGCGCTTGGCGCCTGCCAGGAAGTCCAGCATCGCCTGGATGTCGCGGATCGACTCCGCGTCCTGGCCCTGCTTGAGCGCTTCGATGTTGGCGACGGACTGCTCCAGCGTCGTACCGTCGCGGAACAGCAGCTTGTGCAGCTGACGGATCACGCCGATGCGGTCGTTGCTGAAGCCGCGGCGGCGCAGACCGGTCAGGTTGACCGCGCGCACGCCCAGCGGGTTGCCGTCGACCGTCATGTAGGGCGCGACGTCCTGCGCCACATGGCCCTGGAAACCGATCATCGCGTGGGCGCCGACATGCACGAACTGATGGACACCGGTCAGGCCGCCGATCGTGGCCCAGTCGCCGACATGCACGTGCCCGGCCAGCGTCGCGTTGTTGGCCAGCACGCAGTGGTCGCCGACGATCACGTCGTGCGCCAGGTGCACGTAGGCCATGATCCAGTTGTCGGAGCCGACGCGCGTGACGCCCTGCTCCTTGAACGTACCGGTGTTGAAGGTGCAGAACTCGCGGATCGTGTTGCGGTCGCCGATGACGAGCTCCGTCACCTCGCCGCCATGGCTCATGTCCTGCGGCATCGCGCCGATGGACGCGAACTGGTAGATGACGTTGTCGCGACCGATCGTGGTCTTGCCCTCGATCACGGTGTGCGGACCGACGCGTGTCCCCGCGCCGATGCGCACCTCGGGGCCGATCACCGCGTACGGGCCGACCTGGACGGAGTCGTCGAGCTGCGCCCGCGGGTCGATGAGGGCGGTGGGATGGATCTGGGCCATGGGCGTCCGGATTCAGCGGCTGTTCAGCGGAAGACTCGGTGCGGGCTCAGCAGTCGAGCTTGCGCATGGTGCACATCAGGCCGGCCTCGGCCACGATGTCGGTGCCGACCAGCGCCTTGGCGCCGAACTTGTAGATGCCGGCCTTGGCGCGGTCCAGCGTGACCTCGAGGATCAACTGGTCGCCCGGCTCGACCGGACGCTTGAAGCGCGCGCCGTCGATGCCGGCGAAGTACACGACGTGGTTCTCGTCGAGCGTGAAGTCGTAGCTCTCGACCGCCAGCAGCGTCGCGGCCTGCGCCAGCGCTTCCAGGATCAGGACGCCCGGCATCACCGGACGGTGCGGGAAGTGGCCCTGGAAGAACGGCTCGTTGATGCTGACGTTCTTGATCGCGCGGATGCGCACGCCCTTCTCCACTTCCAGGACGCGGTCGACCAGCAGGATGGGGTAGCGGTGCGGCAGCTTCTCGAGGATGCCGTGGATGTCGATGCGGGTCTCAGTCATGTCGTCTTCTTTTCCAGGGCACGCACGCGCTGGCGCAGCTCATAGAGCCCGCGCAGGGCGGCGGCGTTCTTCTGCCACGATGCGGCGTCCTCGAAGGGCCACATGCCGGCGTAGGCGCCGGGCTTGTCGATGCTGTTGCTGATGTTGGCCGTCGGGCCGATCTGCACGCCGTCAGTGATCCGGATGTGTCCGTTGATCCGCGCCGCGCCGGCCACGATGCAGTTGGCGCCGATCTCGGCGCTGCCGGCGATCGCCGTCGCGCCGGCGATCGCCGTGCCCTTGCCGATCTTCACGTTGTGCGCGATCTGGACCAGGTTGTCGATGATGACGCCGTCGGCGATCACCGTGTCGCCCAGCGCGCCGCGGTCCACGCAGGTGTTGGCGCCGATCTCGACGCCGTCGCCGATGCGCACCGCGCCGAGCTGCTCGATCTTGACCCACTCGACGCCGGGCGCGCCGTCGGACCGCTTCGTCGGCGCGAAGCCGAAACCATCCGCTCCGATGACCACGCCGCTGTGCAGCATGGAACGCTCGCCGATCACGCAGTCATGGCCGAACACCACGTGCGGCGCCAACCGCGTGTGCGCGCCGATGCGGGCGTCCTGCTCGACGATCGTGTGCGCGCCGATGCGCACGCCGTCGCCCAGCACCGCGCCGGATTCGATCACCGCATGCGGGCCGACCTCGACGTCCCGGCCGATCACCGCGTCCGCCGCGACCGTGGCCGTCGGATGGATGGCCGGCGTGGCGCGCGGCTTGCGCATGTTCGCGGCCCACCACTGGGTGAGGCGCGCGAAGTAGAGATAGGGATCCGGGGCCACGATGCAGCACGCGACCGTGCCGGCGCCCTGCCGGGCCGCGGCGGCGTCCGCCAGCTTGGGCGACACGATCACGCAGGCCGCCTGCGTCGTCGCCAGCTGCGCCTCGTACTTGGGATTCGAGAGGAAGGAGATCGCGTCCGCGCCGGCATCTTCCAGCGGCGCGATCGCACGGATCGCCGTCCCGGACGCACCAAGAAGATCGCCGCCCAAGGCGGCGATCAGATCGGAGACCAGAACCTGCTTCTTGGTCACTTCGGGCGTCACTGCTGAAGTCACTTCTGACCGTTGAGCGCGTCGATCACCTTCTTCGTGATGTCCACGCGGGGGCTGGCATGAATCGCGTCCTGAACGATCAGATCGTACTTCTCCTGCTCGAAGATCTGCTTGATGACCTTGTTGGCCTTCTCGATCACGGCGGAGAGTTCCTCGTTCTTGCGCTGGGCGACGTCCTCGTTGAACTCGCGGCGCTTGCGCTGCAGGTCGCGGTCCTGCTCGATGAGTTCGCGCTGGCGGCGACCGCGCTCGGCCTCGCTCAGGGCCGGGCTGTCCTTGTCGAGCTTCTCGGCCGCGCCGCGCAGCTTGGTCTCCAGTTCCACCAGCGCCTTCTCGCGCCGGCTGAACTCGGCCTGCAGCTTGGTTTCCGCCGCCTTGGCCAAATTGGTTTCGCGCAGGATCCGCTCGCTGTTGACGTAGCCGATCTTGACTTCCTGGGCTTGCGCGCCCAGGCTCGCCGCGCCCGCCAGGAGGACGGTGGCGACGATCTGCGACAGCTTGCTCTTCATCAGAATGCAGTCCCGATCTGGAATTGGAATCGCTCGATTCTATCCGTGGGCTTCTTGCGGATCGGCGAACCGTAGCTGAGCCGCAGCGGACCCATCGGCGACAGCCAGCTGATCCCCGCGCCCGCCGAGGCGCGCACGTCCTTGAACGCGAGCTTCTCGTCCTGGCCCCACACGTTGCCCGCGTCCAGGAACGCGAACAGACGGAAGCTCTTGTCGTTGCCCGAACCCGGCACCGGCACGTAGAACTCGGTATTCAGGTTGAACTTGCGGTTGCCGCCCGTGTACGAACCGGTCACGTCGACCGGGCCCAGCGTGCCGGGCTCGAACACCCGCACCGAGCCCAGGCCACCGCCGTAGAAGTTCTTGAAGATCGGATACGGCCGGCCGCTCAGGCCCTTGCCGTAGGCGAATTCGCCGTTGACCATCAGCGAGAACTTGCGGCCCAGCGGGAAGAACTCCTGGTACTGCAGGTTGGCGATCGTGTAACGCGAATCGCCGACCGGGCTCAGTTCCAGGTTCACGCGCTTCATCGCGCCGGCGGTCGGCGTGATGACGGAGTCGCGGTTGTCCTTCTTCCAGCCGATCGTCAGCGGGATCGACATCGCCGACGAGCCGAACTGCTCGCGGAACAGCCAGTAGCTGTTGGGCAGGCCGGTCCGCGTCGTGATGCGCGTGGTTTCGTAGCCGATGCCGAAGAAGACGGTGTCGTCCTCGGAGAACGGCACGCCGAACTTGACCGAGCCGCCGTACGAGGCGAACTCGTATTCCTCGCCCAGGTTGTTGATCGGCTTGACCGTCCGGTAGAACACGTCGATCGCGCGGGACACGCCGTCGACGGTGAAGTACGGGTCCACCGTCGTGACGCCCAGCGAGCGCCCGGTACTGGCGGTGTTCACCTGGATGCCCAGGTAGTTGCCCGAGCCGAACACGTTCTCCTGCGAGATCGAGCCCGACAGGGACAGCTTGCTGGCGCTCGAGTAGCCGGCGCCGATCTGGATGTTGCCGGTCGGACGCTCGGTCACCGTCAGCGTGACGTCGACCTGGTCGGGCGAACCCGGCACCTCGGTCGTGTCGATGGTGACGTCCTTGAAGTAGCCCAGGCGCTCGACGCGGTCGCGCGAGGCCTTGATGCGGGCGCCGTCGTACCAGGAGGATTCGAACTGGCGGAACTCGCGGCGGATGACTTCGTCCCGCGTGCGGGTGTTGCCCGAGATCAGCACGCGGCGCACGTAGACGCGGCGCTGCGGCTCGCCGACCAGCGTCACCGTCACCTGGCCGGTGGCGCGGTCGATTTCCGGGCGGCTCTCGACACGCGCGAAGGCGTAGCCGAAGGTGCCGTAGAGGTCCTGGAAATTGCGCGTGGTCTGCGCCACCGCCTCGCCGTTGTACGGCTGGCCGGGCTTGAGCGCGACCAGGCGCTTGAACTCCTCGTCGCGACCCATGAAGTCGCCTTCGAGCTTGATCCCGTTGACCGTGTAGGGCTGACCTTCGTTGATCGTGATCGCGATGCTGATGCTCTGCTTGTCCGGCGAGATCGTGACCTGCGTGGACTCGACGTTGAACTCGAGGTAGCCGCGGTTCAGGTAGTACGAGCGGATCGTTTCCAGGTCCGCATTCAGCTTGGCACGCGAGTAGCGGTCGGTCTTCGTGTACCAGGTCAGCCAGCCGGACGTGGTCTGTTCGAGCAGGCCCGTCAGCGTGCTTTCGCTGAAGACCTTGTTGCCCAGGATGCGGATCTCCGCGATCTTCGCCGGCTCGCCTTCGGTCACCGAGAAGCTGACGTTGACGCGGTTGCGTTCGATCGGGGTGATGGTCGTCGTGACCTCGGCGCCGTACAGCGAGCGGGTCAGGTATTGACGCTTCAGTTCCTGCTCGGCGCGGTCGGCCAGGGCCTTGTCGAAGGGCTTGCCTTCGCCGATGCCGACGTCCTTCAGCGATTTGGTCAGCGCCTCGGTGTCGAATTCCTTGAGCCCGACGAAACCGACGTTGGCGATGATCGGACGTTCCTCGATCACGATGACGACGGCATCGGTGTCGAGGTTGATGCGGACGTCCTTGAACAGGCCGGTCGCGAACAGCGCGCGCAGCGCGGCGGCGCCCTTCTCATCGTTGTAGGTGTCGCCGATGCGGAACGGCAGCGCCGCGAACACCGTGCCCGGGTCGGTCCGTTGCAGGCCTTCGACGCGGATGTCCTTGAGTACGAACGGTTCGGCGGCCCAGGCGGAACCGGCTTGCAGCGCGGTGGCCAGCACCGCCAGTTGAATCACGTGGGGGCGCAGGGCGTCGGGCAGGAATCGGGGCATGCGGAAGCTTCAGTGCAGACCCAGCGTGCGGGTCAGATCGTTGAAAAGGGCCAGGCTCATCATCAGCAGCACGACGGCAATGCCTGCGCGTTGCAGCTGCTTGTGCCACCACTCAGAGACAGGGCGGCCGCTCAAACCCTCGAAAAGATAATACATCAGGTGTCCGCCATCGAGCATCGGCAGCGGCAGCAGGTTCAGCACCCCGAGGCTCACGCTGACGGCGGCGAGGAAGCTCAGGAACGCCGTCAGTCCGAGGCTCGCCGACTGGTCCGCCGCCTTGGCGATCGTGATGGGTCCGCTGAGGTTCTTTACCGAGGCTTCACCGATCAACATGCGCCCGAGCGTCTTCACGGTCAGCGCGCTGAGCTCCCAGGTGCGGGTCAGGCCTTGCCGCACCGATTCGACGGGGCCGTAGTGCACCATGACGCTGGCCGGCCGGGCGTCGAAGCCCGCGCCGATGCGGGCCACGCGCTGGTCGCCGTTGATCTCGACGCGCGGCGTGACCACGCGCTCCAGGGGCTGGCCGTCGCGACGCACGACCACGCGCAGCGGCTCCGGCTGTCCATCGACGATGGCGCGACGCACGCGCTGGATGAACCAGGCGACGTCCGGCACCGGCTCGTCGTTGACGCGCAGCACCCGATCGCCGGGCAGCAGTCCCGCCGCCTGCGCGGGCTCGCCGTCGACCATGCGACCCAGCACCGGCTCGACGAACACGCCGCCCAGCCCGATGAGGCCCATCGTCCTCTCGTCGAAGTCGCGGCTCTCCAGCGTGTCGGTCCCCAGGCGCACCGTGCGGCGGCCATGACCGCCGGCGTCGCTGACGCTGATCAGCAGCGGCTGCCTGTCCGCAACGGCCTGCGCCAGTTGCCAGCCGAAGTCGGGCATCGAGCGGACGTCTTCCCAGTCCTGGCCGTCGTGCGACCAGGCTTGCACCCAGTCGCCGGCGCGCAAGCCCGCGCGTTCGGCCAGTCCGCCCGCCGCCGGCGAACCGAGCAGCGCCTTCGGCTCCTCTCGACCGATCCAGCCCACGACCGCGAACAGCACCACGGCCAGGATCAGGTTGGCGGCCGGCCCCGCGGCGACGATGGCCGCGCGCTGCCACAGCGTCTTGCGGTTGAAGGCCTGCGATTGCTGGTCGGGCGCCACCGGGCCGTCGCTCTCGTCGAGCATGCGGACATAGCCGCCGAGCGGGATCGCGCTGAGCGTGAACTCGGTGCTGTCCGGCGTCTTGCGCCGGCGCAGCAGCACCCGGCCGAAGCCGACCGAGAAACGCAGCACCTTGACGCCGCAGGCGCGCGCGACCCGGTAGTGACCCCATTCGTGGATCACGATCAGGATGCCCAGCGTGACGAGGAAGTAGAGGACCTGGGAAAGCATCGCGGACGTCCTGGATCGAAGGCTGGGGCGGGGCGGCGGTCGTCGACCGGAGGATCAGACCGCCGCGGCAAGCGCCGCGATCTGCTGTCGCGCGCGCCGGCGGGCGCGCTCGTCGAGCACCAGCAGGCCCTCGACGCTGTCGACCTCGCCGGCTTCGGGATTCACGGATTCGAGCACCTCGCGGTTGACACGGCAGATGTGATCGAAGCGCAATCGGTGATCGAGGAAGGCAGCGACCGCCTCCTCGTTCGCCGCGTTCAGCACCGCAGTGCTGCCCTCGGCCGCGCGCAGCGCCTGCCACGACAGGTGCAGGCCGGGGAAGCGGCGCTCGTCGGCCTCCTCGAAGGCGAGGCTCGGTGTCTTCAGCAGGTCCAGCACGCCCGCGCCGGACACGATGCGCTCGGGGAAAGCCAGCGCGTAAGCGATGGGCACGCGCATGTCGGGCGTGCCCAACTGGGCCAGCACCGAGTGGTCACGGCACACGACCATCGAGTGCACGATGCTCTGCGGGTGGATCAGCACCTTGATCTGTTCGGGCTTCAGGTCGAAGAGCCAGCGCGCCTCGATGACCTCGAGCGCCTTGTTCATCATCGTCGCCGAGTCGACCGAGATCTTGCGACCCATCACCCAGTTCGGATGGGCGCAGGCCTGCTCCGGCGTCACGTCGGCGAGCGAGGCCGGATCGCGTTGCCGGAACGGGCCGCCGGACGCGGTCAGCACGATGTGATCGATGCGCTGCGGCCAGGTCGAGCGGTCCTCGGGCAGGCACTGGAAGATCGCCGAGTGCTCCGAGTCCACCGGCAGCAGCGTCGCGCCGCCTTCCTTGACCGCGCGCATGAACAGCGCGCCGCCGAGCACGATGGCCTCCTTGTTCGCGAGCAGCAGGCGCTTGCCCGCGCGCGCCGCGGCCATCGCCGGCGGCAGACCGGCGGCGCCGACGATCGCGGCCATCACCGCGTCGACGTCCGGATGCGCGGCAACCTCGCTCAACGCGGCCATGCTGTCGAGCACCTCGGTGCGGGAGCCCGCCGCGCGCAGCTTCGTGCGCAGCTGCGCGGCGAGCGCGGCGTCGGGCAGCACGGCGAAGCGCGGCTGGAATTGCACGCACTGCGCGGCCAGCTCGTCGACGCGGCTCATCGCCGACAGGGCGAAGACCCGGTAGCGGTCCGGATGGCGCGCGATCACGTCCAGCGTGTTGGTGCCGATGGATCCGGTGGAACCCAGCACGCAGACCTGCTGCGGGCGGTGGAGGTGATCGGTCATCGCGAGGGGATCCGGAGACTCAGAGGGAGGTCAGCGCCAGCGCCAGCGGCAGCACCGGCAGCAGCGCGTCGACGCGGTCCAGGACGCCGCCATGGCCGGGCAGCAGCTGGCTGCTGTCCTTGGCGCCCGCGGCCCGTTTGACCAGGGATTCGAACAGATCGCCGACGACGCTCATCGCCGACAGGAAGACCAGGGCCAGCAGCGACACGACGCCGAGGCGCTTCACCAGCACCGTGTACAGCGAGGCCGAGTCCACGGGGACACGCACGTCGATGACGTGGACCCAGACGAAGCCCAGCACGATCACGCCGACGAGGCCGCCGATTGCGCCCTCCCAGCTCTTGCCGGGACTGATCGCCGGTGCGAGCTTGCGCTTGCCGAAGGCCTTGCCGGCGAAGTACGCCGCGATGTCGGCCATCCAGACCAGGCACATCGCCGACAGCAGGAAGTTGATGCCGCGCTGGCGCGCGACGATCAGCGCGAGCCACGCGGCCCACAGCAGCACGGCGCCGAGCACCAGCCTCAGCACCGGCGACAGCTTCGGCCAGCCGGCCACACCGGCCGCGAGTGCGCGCACGCCGCCGAGCACCCAGATGCCGCCGGCGAGCCACCAGCACCAGGCCGGCACGTTGAAACCGACCAGGTAGAAGGTGGCCGCGCACGCGGCCGCGAGCACGGCGCCGAAGGCCAGCGCCGGGGCGCCCGGCCGGCCGTTCAGCCGCGACCACTCCCAACCGGCCGCCGCGATCATCACCAGCGTCAGCAGCGCGAACCAGATGGGATTCGACGCGAACAGCGCCGGCAGCAGGATGGCCAACAGCACCAGGGCCGTGATCACGCGCTGAATCAGCATCTCAAGCCTCCTGGGCGACGCCCGGAACGTTCACCCCGCCGAAGCGGCGATCGCGCACCCGGAACGCGGCGATCGCCTCGTCCAGTTGCGCCTCGCCGAACTCCGGCCACAGGCAGTCGGAGAACACGAACTCGGTGTACGCGGTCTGCCACAGCATGAAGTTGCTGATGCGCAGTTCGCCGCCGGTGCGGATGAACAGGTCGGGGTCGGGGGCATAGCTCATCGCCATGAACTCGGACAGCCGCGCCTCGGTCAGCTCGGCAGGCGGCACCCCCGCCTCCATCGCCTTGCGGCAGGCCTGGACGATGTCCCAGCGGCCGCCGTAGTTGAAGGCGACGTTCAGCGTCAGCTTGGTGTTGTGGGCGGTGGAGCCTTCGGCCTCGGCCCAGGCGGCCCGGAGCTTGTCGGACACCGCCTCGCGGTCGCCGACGATGCGGATGCGCACGCCCATCGCGCCCATGCGGGCCAGGTAGCGCGACACGGCCGCCAGCACCAGGCCCATCAGGCCGGACACCTCGTCGCTGGGACGTTTCCAGTTCTCGCTGGAGAAGGCGAAGACGGTGAGGTACTCGATCTCGCGATCGATGCAGGCCTGGACCACCCGCACCAGGGCGTCGACGCCCTGCTTGTGGCCGAAGAAACGCGGGAGGAAGCGCTTCTTCGCCCAACGACCGTTGCCATCCATGACGATGGCCACATGGCGGGGCACTCCCGCCTTGCTGTCGGCGCTCACGAGGATGCGACGATCAGACGGCCATGATCTCGGCTTCCTTGGCCGAGAGCAGCTTGTCGATGTCCGAGACGACGCGGTCGGTCAGCTTCTGGATCTCTTCCTGGCTGCGACGCTCGTCGTCCTCGGTGATGACCTTGTCCTTGGCCGCCTTCTTCGCCTGCTCGTTGGCGTCGCGGCGCAGGTTGCGCACGGCCACCTTGGCGTCTTCGGCGGCACCCTTGGAGACCTTGACCAGGTCGCGGCGGCGTTCTTCCGACAGCGGCGGCATCGGCACGCGGATCAGGTCGCCCATGGACGACGGGTTCAGGCCCAGGTCCGATTCGCGGATGGCCTTCTCGATCTTCTGGCTCATGCCCTTTTCCCAGGGCTGCACGCTGACCGTGCGGGCGTCCAGCAGCGTGACGTTGGCCACCTGCGAGATGGGGACCATCGAGCCGTAATAGTCCACGTGCACCTGGTCCAGCAGCCCCGGGTGGGCGCGACCGGTGCGGATCTTCTGCAGTTCGTTCTTGAAGGCCTCAACGGACTTGGCCATCTTGGCTTCGACGTTCTTCTTGATGTCGGCGATGCTCATGTTCTTTTCCTCGATCAGGGGGACGGCGTGGTCTCTAACGCGCCAGTCCGGTCAGACGTGCACCAGCGTGCCCTCGTCCTCACCCAGCACGACGCGCTTGAGCGCGCCCGGCTTGAAGATCGAGAACACCCGGATCGGCAGCTTCTGGTCGCGGCACAGCGCGAAGGCGGTCGCGTCCAGCACCTGCAGATTCTTGCCGATGGCCTCGTCGAAGCTGATGCGCGAGTAGCGCGTGGCCGTCGGATCCTTCTTGGGGTCGGCGGTATAGACGCCGTCGACCTTGGTCGCCTTCAGCACGATCTCGGCGCCGATCTCGGCACCGCGCAGCGCGGCGGCCGTGTCGGTCGTGAAGAAGGGGTTGCCGGTGCCGGCGGCGAAGACGACGACCTTGCCCTCTTCCAGGTACTGCAGCGCCTTGGGACGCACGTAGGGCTCGACGACCTGCTCGATCGCGATGGCCGACATGACGCGCGCGGTCATGCCCTCCTGGCGCATCGTGTCGGCCAGGGCCAGCGAGTTCATCACCGTCGCCAGCATGCCCATGTAGTCGGCCGTCGCGCGGTCCATGCCGACCGCGCCGCCCGCCACGCCGCGGAAGATGTTGCCGCCGCCGATGACGACCGCGACCTCGACGCCGAGCTTCGTCACTTCCTGGATCTCTTGCACCATGCGCACGATGGTGGCGCGATTGATGCCGTAGGAGTCGTCGCCCATCAGGGCTTCACCGGAAAGCTTGAGCAGGATGCGTTTGTGGGCGGGCATTGTTACCTCGTCAGTACAGCCGATGGAGGGAGTGTCGTGCGTGCGCCTGCATGCGCAAGCGCACAAGTGTAAAGGGCGCCAGAGGCGCCCTTTTTGAGTCGCGACGCTTATTGCTGCTTGCTTGCAGCCGCCACCTGGGCAGCCACTTCGGCGGCAAAGTCGTCGACCTTCTTCTCGATGCCTTCGCCCACCACGTACAGGGTGAAGGACTTCACCGCGGTGGCCTTGTCCTTGAGCATCTGCGCGACGGTCTGCTTGCCATCGGCGGCCTTCACGAAGACCTGGTCCTGCAGCGAGACTTCCTTCAGGAACTTCTGCACCGAGCCTTCGACCATCTTGGCGACGATTTCGGCCGGCTTGCCGGACTCGGCGGCCTTCTCGGCGGCGATCTTGCGTTCCTTCTCGACCAGCTCGGCCGGCACTTCGGCGGACGACAGCGCGGCCGGCTTCATCGCGGCGACGTGCATCGCGACGTCCTTGGCGGCGACTTCGTCACCGTCGAACTCGACCATCACGCCGATGCGGGTGCCGTGCAGGTACGAGGCCAGCTTGGCGCCTTCATAGCGCTTGAAGCGGCGGATCGTCATGTTCTCGCCGATCTTGCCGATCAGGCCGGCGCGCACGTCCTCGACCGTCGGGCCGAAGCCTTCCTGCGACAGCGGCAGGGCGGACAGGGCGGCGATGTCGGCGGGGTTGCTGTCGACGATCAGGCCGGCCAGCGCGTTCACGAAGGCCAGGAAGGCATCGTTCTTGGACACGAAGTCGGTTTCGCAGTTGACTTCGATCAGCGCGCCGGCGTTGCCCTTCACGGCCGCGGCGACGACGCCTTCGGCGGTGACGCGCGAGGCGGCCTTGCCGGCCTTGCTGCCCAGCTTGACGCGCAGGATCTCTTCGGCGCGGGTCATGTCGCCGTCGGCTTCGGTCAGCGCCTTCTTGCACTCCATCATCGGGGAGTCGGTGCGGGCGCGCAGCTCGGCGACCATGCTTGCGGTAATTGCTGCCATTTCAATCTCCGTATGTCGCGGCCCGGAACGCTCCGGCACCGCTGAAATCTGAATCTGCTTGGACTTTACTTGGACGAAGGGGGCTGAATCAGCCCCCTTGTCAGAACCCGTCGCGGGTCAGGGCCTGGATCAGGCGCCTTCGTTCACTTCGACGAACTCGTCGCCTTCAGCGGCGACGGCCGTGACGACTTCGTTCGACGAGTTGGCGCGGCCTTCCAGGACAGCGTCGGCGACCGCCTTGGCGTACAGGGCGACAGCCTTGGCCGAGTCGTCGTTGCCGGGAATGACGTAATCGATGCCGATGGGCGAGTGGTTCGTGTCCACGACGCCGATGACCGGGATGCCCAGCTTCTTGGCTTCCTGCACGGCAATCTTGTGGTAGCCGACGTCGATGACGAACAGGGCGTCCGGCAGCGCGACCATGTCCTGGATGCCGCCGATGTTCTTGTCCAGCTTGTTGATGTCGCGCGTGAACATCAGGGCTTCCTTCTTGATCGCGGGCTGGGTGCCGGCGTCGATCTGGGCCTGCATGTCCTTGAGCTTCTTCAGCGAAGTCTTGACCGTCTTGAAGTTGGTCAGCGTGCCGCCCAGCCAACGCTGGTTGACGCTCGGGACGCCGGCGCGCTCAGCTTCGGCGGCGACGATGTCGCGGGCCTGGCGCTTGGTGCCGACCATCAGGATCGTGCCGCGCTTGGCAGACAGCTGGCGCACGAACTTCAGGGCTTCCTCGAACGCGGGCAGCGTCTTCTCGAGGTTGATGATGTGGATCTTGTTGCGATGGCCGTAGATATACGGGGCCATCTTGGGATTCCAGAAGCGGGTTTGGTGACCGAAATGGACGCCGGCTTCCAGCATCTCACGCATCGTGACGGACATAAGTAACTCCGAAGGTTGGTTCTAGAATCCGGCACGAATTGCCACGTCTGAAAGACGTTGCAACACCTCGATTCGCCGGATCCGCGAATTTGCGATGAGCGACAGAGGCACGACCCATGGCCGGCCCTGCTGCACACCGCGTTCCCACCGGACTCCAGCCCCAACGGCTGGTGCATCCGGGAAAACCCATCGAGTATAACCCGTTTTTGCATGCCGACCGACCTGACCGAGGCGCTCGCCTCGCTGCGCCTGGGCCGCCATTCGGCGCGCGCCCTGCTGAACGACAACCTGGCGCAGGCCGACAGCGCCGCGTGTGCGCACGTCTTCCTGCGGCGCTTCGATGACGAGGCGCGCCGGGCCGCAGAGGCCTCGGATGCCGCGGCCGATCGCGGCGAGCCGCGCCCTCCGCTGGGCGGTCTGGCGGTGTCCGTGAAGGACCTCTTCGATGTCGCCGGGCATCCGACGACGGCCGCCTCCGCCGCGATGGACGATGCTCGCCCCGCCGGGCGAGACGCCCCCGCCGTCGCCCGGCTGCGCGCCGCCGGCGCCGCGCTGATCGGCCATACGAACCTCAGCGAATTCGCCTTCTCCGGCGTCGGCATCAATCCGCATCACGGCACGCCCCGGAATCCGGCGACACACGCCATCGACGGTCGGGACCGCATTCCCGGCGGATCCACCTCCGGCGGCGCGGTCAGCGTCGCAACCGGCGCCGCCTGGGCGGCGCTCGGCTCGGACACCGGCGGGTCGCTGCGCATTCCCGCCGCGCTGCAGGGGCTGGTCGGCTTCAAGGGCACAGCACGGTCGGTGCCGCTCGAGGGCTGCCTGCCCTTGGCGCCCTCGCTGGACACGGCCGGCGCGATCACGCGCTCGGTGCGGGACGCCGCGTTGCTGCATGCGGTGCTGAGCGGCGACGCCGTCGAACTCGATGGACGGCCGCTGTCGGCCTGGCGCTTCGCGATCACGCCGACCTTCATGCAGGACGACCTCGAACCGGCGGTGGCGGACGCCTTCGAGCGCGCCCTCGCGACCCTGCGCGCCGCCGGCGCACGCATCGACGTCCGCGCGCTGCCCGCCCTCCCCCGTGTGGCGGAACTGCAAACGCAAGGCGGCCTCACCGCGGCCGAAGCGTGGGCGTGGCACCATGCGCGCCTCGCCGAACGCGCCGACCGCTACGACCCGCGCGTCGCGCTGCGCATCCGCCGCGGCGAGGCCATCCGCCCTGCCGCCTATGAGGCGCTGCGCGACGCCCGCCAGCGCTGGATCCACGACATGGCGGCGGAGATGTCCGACATCGACGCCTTCCTCAGCCCCACCGTTCCCCTCCAAGCTCCGGAGATCGCCCCCTTGCTGACCAGCGACGACCTGTTCTTTGCCACCAACGCGCGCCTGCTGCGCAACACCGCCGTCGTGAACCTGCTCGACGGCTGCGCGATCTCGATCCCGTGCGAACCCCCCGGCGAGCTGCCGGTCGGCCTGATGCTCTGGGCGCCCGCAGGGCGCGATCGCGCCGTGCTGAGCGCCGCGTCGCGCGTCGAGGCGGCCCTCAAGCCCAGGCTCACGGCGGCGCCCGCCGCGGGGACCCTCTGAGATGCGGGTCGCCATCATCGGAGCCGGTCTGGCCGGCGTCACCAGCGCGTACGAACTTGCGCTGCGGGGCCACGAGGTCCATGTCTTCGAACGCGATACCAGCGTCGCCACCGGCGCGAGCTTCGCGCCGCCCGGCCTGATCGCGCCAGGCCTGATGGCCGCGCGGCCGGACGCGCCGCTGGCTTGGCGCGGCAAGCCGGGCCAGCTCGGCTGGAAGTTCGCGCATTGGCGCGCCGGTCGCGCACGCGGCCCGCAGGCGATGCCGGAAGCGCTGCATGCGCTGGCGCAACGCGGGCAAGCCGTGATGGCGGTGTGGCGGCGCGAGTTGAAGATGGACGTCGAGCGCGAAGCCGGCGTGCTGCTGCTGTGGCGGACCGCCAAGGACTACAAGGCCGCGGCCCCGCTGCTGGCACGGCTGCAGGAGCGGCAGGTTCCGCACCGGGAGCTCGACGCCCAAGGCTGTCGCGCCCAGGAACCCGGACTCAACGCCGAGACCGCGCTGCACGGCGGGATCCTGCTGCCGCAGGACGAAGCGGCCAACGCGCGCCAGTTCAGCCAGGCGCTGAAGCTGGAAGCGCAACGGCTGGGCGTCCGGTGGAACTTCAACACCGACGTGCTCCGCATCGAGCCCGGCAACCAGCCGGCCGTCCATGGGGCGGCCAGCGAGCCGCTGCGCGTCGATGCGGTGCTCGTCTGCGCCGGCAAGGGCGCCGCGCCGCTGCTTGCCGCGCAGGGGCTGAGGCTGCCGTGGGGCACGATCCACACCCACACGCTGACCGCGCCGCTGCGCATGCTGGAAGCGCACCCGGACCTGGGGCCGCGCGCGACCGTCATCGACATGGGTCTGGGCGTCAGCCTCACGCGACTCGGCCAGCGCGTGCGCGTCGGCGGCGCGAATGAGTTGGGGGGCTCGTCGTCGCAGCCGGACGGCCAGTCGATGGGCGCGCTGCACCAGGCCGCGCACGACTGGTTCCCGGGCGCGCTGCTCGCCGGCGGTCAGCAGCGCTGGAAGACCTCGCGCCTGATGCTGCCCGACGAGTTGCCGCTGATCGGCGAATCCGGCCTGCCCGGCGTGTGGCTGAACATCGGTCATGGCGAGCACGGCTGGACCATGGCCGGCGCCGCGGCACAACTGCTCGCCGCTCGGCTGGCGAAGCAGGATCCCGGCATCGACGCCGCGCTGCTGGAGCCGGGGCGACTCAAGTGAACTGAGTCCTGCAACCTGCAACCTGCAACCTGCAACCTGCAACCTGCTACCCACGACCCACGACCCACGACCGGGATAGAGTCGGTGGCATGCTGCCGGTGCTGCCCACCTCCCACGATCGCTCCCTGCATGACGCGCCGTCGAGCCGGCGCATCGAGTCGGCCGCGCTCTCACAACATCCACCGCATGCGCTGATCGAGCGCGCGGGTCTGGCGGTCACCCGACTCGCGCTGGCGCTCCATCCCTTCGGCGGCCACGTGGCCGTGTTCGCCGGCCCTGGCAACAATGGCGGGGACGGCCTCATCGCCGCGCGCCACCTCGCCGCACGGGGATGGGCGGTCGATGTGCTCCTGGTTGGATCGGAACCCCGGCCAGGCAGCGACGCCGCGCATGCGCTGGATGCCGCCAGGCAGGCGGGCCTGCGCTTGCGTGCCGACCTGCAGCACATGCCCCGGCGACCCGACCTGGTCATCGACGCCCTCCTCGGCCTCGGCGCCAGCCGGGCACCCGAAGGTGCGTTGGCCTCGGCCATCCAGGCCATCGACGGGCTGCGCCATGCCGGCGCCACCGTGCTGGCCGTCGACATCCCCAGCGGCATCGACGTGCGCACCGGCCAGCCATGGGGCGCCGACGTGGTCCGGGCCGATCACACCTTGACCTTCCTGACGCTGAAGGCAGGCCTATTTACCGGCGAAGGACGCGCGCTCGCGGGACGCGTCTGGTTCGACGATCTCGGCGCGCGGGCCGATGACGCCGACGACGACGCCGATGAGGCCAACGACGGCGACGATGGCGACCGCGTCGGACTGCTCTTCGGCACCAGCCGCATCGAACACTGGCAGCGCACGTTCGCGCGCTCGGCATCGAGCCACAAGGGCCGCCACGGCGACGTCGTCGTGATCGGCGGCGCGCCGACGATGCGCGGTGCCGCCTGGCTCGCCGCGGCGTCGGCACTCGCCGCCGGCGCGGGTCGGGTGTACGCGGCGCTGCCCGACGACGACGGTCAGCCGTGGCCGGCCCGGCCGGAGCTGATGCATTGGCCCGCCGCGCGCTGGAGCGCGTCACCCGACACCTGGAGAGACGTCGTCGCCGTGTGCGGCTGCGGCGGCGGGACGGCGATCGCGCTGGCCTTGTCCACGGTGTTGCACGGCGCGACGCGCGTGGTGCTCGATGCCGACGCCTTGAACCTCGTCGCCACCGACGAGACGCTGCAACGCGCGCTGCGTCGGCGCGCCGCGCGCGGCTGGCCGACGATCCTCACGCCGCATCCGCTGGAAGCGGCGCGGCTGCTGGGGCTGCCCTCCGCCGCGGCCGTGCAGACCGATCGCCTGGCTGCCGCGACGCAGTTGGCGACGCGCTTCGCGGCAACCGTCGTGCTCAAGGGGTCGGGCAGCATCGTGGCGACCCCCGATCGACACCTGTCGATCAGCGGCACCGGCTCGTCGGCGCTGGCGACCGCCGGCACCGGCGACGTGCTGGCCGGCTGGATCGGCGGACTCTGGGCGCAATCGCCCGGCATTGCCGCTCACGAGCTCGCCTGTGCCGCCGTGGCCTGGCACGGCACGGCGGCCGAGGGCCATGCCGGCCCGCTGCTCGCCGCCGACCTGATCAACGCAATGGCCGCGCTGCACAGCCCTTCCGCCTGAACAGCGGCGACCGCACTCGCCAGAAAGACGAAGGGCCTGGCATGGCCAGACCCTTCGTCATCGGAGGCTCGATCGGCAGCGATCGAGTCCGTCAGGCAGCGTTCATGCGCCGCGCTTGCGTCGCGTCGTCTTGGCTGCGGGTGCGCCGCTGCCCTTCGCCGCCACGGACTTCGCCGCGCTGCGCGCCGTGCGCTTGGCCGCCTGGACGGGATGCGTCGCCGTGCCCTTCGTCGCCCGCTCCGACTTGCGACGCTCAGCCTTCAGCACGCGGTCGGCCTGCTCGATGCGTTCGAGCGCGTCGACCGCCGTCGGCGGATCGGGCTGCGGGTGCGGCATCGGCTCGACCGTCGCCGCCGGGGCGGCGGCGGCCTCGCGGCGCGCACGCTGCTCGGCGCGCTTGTCCTGCTTCCTCGCGGCGCCCTTGCCGTCGCCGCCGCGCCGATCGCCGAACTTGTCGCGATGGGCGCCACGCAGCAGGCGCTGCTCGTCCCCTTCCCGCACCATCCGGAAATCGATCTTGCGGCCGTCCAGGTCGACACGGCTGACCTGCACCTGAACGCGCGCGCCGGTGGCGTAACGGATGCCGGTGCGCTCGCCGCGGAGCTCCTGGCGGACCTCGTCGAAACGGAAGTACTCGCCGCCCAGCTCGGTGATGTGGATCAGGCCCTCGACATACAGCGCGTCCAGCTGCACGAACAGACCGAAGCTCGTCACCGCGCTCACCGTGCCGGCGAATTCCTCGCCCAGGTGGTCGCGCATGAAGCGGCACTTCAGCCAGGCCTCGACGTCGCGTGAGGCTTCGTCGGCGCGGCGCTCGTTCGCGCTGCAGTGCGCGCCGACGACTTCCCAGCGCTCCGCCTCGGTCGAGGCGGAGGCCGGGCTCGGCGCCTTCGACGCCGGCTTGCCCGGCCGCTTGGGCATCGGATTCGCCGCCGTCATCTTGTGCGCGTCGAGCGCGTACTTCTTCGAGCCGAGCAGCGCCTTGATCACGCGGTGCACCAACAGGTCCGGGTAGCGCCGGATCGGGCTGGTGAAGTGCGTGTAGGCCTGGTACGCAAGCCCGAAGTGCCCCGCGTTGGCCGGCGTGTAGATCGCCTGCTGCATCGAGCGCAGCAGCATGGTGTGGATCTGCTGCGCGTCGGGCCGGTCCTTGGTGGCCTGCGCGATCGCCTGGAACTCGCCCGGCGACGGATCGTCGCTGATGCCCATGCCGATGCCCAGCGCGCGCAGGTAGGCCTGCAGCGTGCCGCGCTTCTCGGGCGTCGGGCCCTCGTGGACGCGGTACAGCGACGCATGCTTGCCGCCCGCGATGAAGTCCGCCGCGCAGACGTTGGCGGCGAGCATCGCCTCCTCGATCAGGCGGTGCGCCTCGTTGCGGGTGCGCGGCACGATCTTCTCGATGCGGCCGTTGTCGTCGCAGACGATCTGGGTCTCGGTGGTTTCGAAGTCGATCGCGCCGCGCTTCGCGCGTTGCGACAGCAGCGCGCGGTAGACCTCGTGCAGATGCAGCAGGTGCGGCACCAGCGTCTTGCGCTTGTGCGCCTCGGGACCATGCGTATTGCCGAGAATCGCCGCCACTTCGGTGTAGGTGAAGCGCGCATGCGAGTTGATCACCGCCGGATAGAACTGGTAGGCATGCACCTCGCCGGCCTC
Source organism: uncultured Burkholderiales bacterium (assembly GCA_966211105.1). Taxonomy (GTDB): domain Bacteria; phylum Pseudomonadota; class Gammaproteobacteria; order Burkholderiales; family Burkholderiaceae_C; genus Roseateles. The sequence goes on along the minus strand of CBIHMU010000027.1, from coordinate 18,498 downwards.
GCTGACCAGCATGTCGCAGACCATGGACAGGCGGTCCTGCTCCGGGTTCAGCGAGCACAAGCCGTTGGACAGCTTCTCCGGCAGCATCGGGATGACGCGTCTGGGGAAGTAGACCGAGGTGGCGCGTTCGTAGGCGTCGCGATCGAGCGCCTCACCGGGCTTCACGTAGTGGCTGACGTCGGCGATCGCGACCAGCAGGCGCCAGCCCTGGAACGCCGTCTTGCCCCGCCCCTGCTTGTGCGGTTCGCAGTAGACGGCATCGTCGAAGTCGCGGGCATCCTCGCCGTCGATCGTCACCAGCGCCACGTCGCGCAGGTCGATGCGGTGCTTCATGTCGACCGCGCGGACCTTGTCGGGCAGCTTGGCCGCCTGCGCCAGCGTGTCGGCGCTGAAGGCGTGCGGGACCTCGTACTTGCGCACGGCGATCTCGATCTCCATGCCGGGGTCGTCGATCTCGCCCAGCACCTCGGTCACGCGACCGACCGGCTGCGAATACAGCGAGGGCGGTTCGGTGAGCTCGACGGCGACGATCTGTCCCGCAGTCGCATTGGCGATCGCGTTCTTCGGGACCAGGATGTCCTGGCCGTAGCGCTTGTCTTCAGGGGCGACGAGCCAGATGCCGGACTCGAGCAGCAGCCGGCCGATGATCGGCTTCTTGCGACGCTCGAGGATCTCGAGCACGCGACCTTCGGGACGGTTGCGCTTGTCGTGGCGCACGATGCGCACCCGCAGGCGGTCGCCGTGCATGACGGCGTGCATCTCCTGCGAGGACAGATAAACGTCCGGTTGACCATCGTCGGGCATCAGGAAACCGTGCCCGTCGCGGTGGCCCTGCACCGTGCCTTCGATCTCCCCCATCAGCTGAGCGCTCTGGGCGCTCGGGGAGCTTGCATTCTTGAAGTTTTTGATAGTAGAATCCTTGTCTTTCCTGAAACGCAGAAGCTGTTTTGCGTGTCGAGAAACCGAGGGCTCAAGAATACTTCAAGAAGTGGCTTGAGCTGGTTTCCCGGGATGCTGGCTTCTGACCTTGCCCAGGTGGCGGAATTGGTAGACGCACTAGTTTCAGGTACTAGCGGGTAACTCCGTGGAGGTTCGAGTCCTCTCCTGGGCACCATATTCGAAAAGCCGGCTTCCAGCCGGCTTTTCTCATTCTGACGCCCAGGAAGTGATGTCCGGGGGACATCACGGGAGGGCTCGAATGGTTGGGACCGTTGGTCCCGACCGGGGTCGCGCTTGCGTGACCGAGTCCTCTCCTGCGATGACAGCGAGCCGCACGAATCAGCGAGCCGCACAAACAAAAAGGGCTGACAGTCGTCAGCCCTTCCTTCATCAGATCGCGAACTTCTTCGCCAGCGCATCGGGCCGCAGCGAATCGTAGTCTTCGAACGGCTGATGGATCCACGGGCTGGTTTCCAGCATCTCGACGTAGTAGTCCGGGGTGTATTCCGAGACGCTCTTCGTCCAGATCACGGCCGAGCGCAGCTCGCTGATCGACGGCATGCCGCGCAGCCGCTCCACCACCGCCTTCAGCGTCACACCGGAGTCCGCCAGATCGTCCACCAGCAGCACGCGTCCGGCGAGCTCGCCCTTGGGCATGGTGATGTACTTGGCGATGTCCAGACGCCCCTGGATCGTGCCGGCTTCCGCGCGGTACGAGCTCGTCGACATGATGCCCAGCGGCTTGTCGAACACGCGCGACAGCACGTCTCCGGGACGCATCCCGCCACGCGCCAGGCACAGGATCTGATCGAACTCCCAGCCGGAGGCATGCACCTTCAGGGCGAGGCGTTCGATCAACAGGTGGTATTCATCCCACGACACGTACAGATGTTTGCCGTCGTCGGTCAACATGGGGGAGGCTCCTCAGCGATGGATGGGGTCAGGTCTGGATAAGACGGGAAACGACAGGGCCCGAGCGGTCGCTCAAGCCTGGAACGGATGCTGCAGCAGGATGGTGTGCTCGCGGTCGGGACCGGTGGACACCATGGCGATCGGCGCGCCGACCACTTCCTCCACGCGCTTCAGGTAGGAGCGCGCATTGGCCGGCAGTTGGTCCCAGTCGGTGATGCCGAAGGTCGATTCGGTCCACCCGGGGAAGACTTCGTAGACCGGCTTGCAGGCGACGATCTCGTCAGCGTCCAGCGGCAGGATGTCGATCTGCTTGCCGTCGAGCTCATAGCCCACGCAGATGTTGATCTCGGCCAGGCCGTCCAGCACGTCCAGCTTGGTCAGGCACAGGCCGGAGATGCCGTTGATGATCATCGAGCGCTTCAGCGCGGCGGCGTCGAGCCAGCCGCAGCGACGGGCGCGACCGGTCACGGTGCCGCGCTCCTGGCCCACCGTCGACAGGTGGTGGCCGACCGTGCCCGGGGTCTCCCAGTCCAGTTCGGTCGGGAACGGACCCGAGCCGACGCGCGTCGCGTAGGCCTTGGTTATGCCCAGCATGTAATGCAGCATCTGCGGACCCACGCCGGCGCCGGCGGCGGCGTTGCCGGCCACGCAGTTGCTCGAGGTCACGTAGGGATAGGTGCCGTGGTCGATGTCCAGCAGCGTGCCCTGCGCGCCTTCGAACAGGATGTTCTGGCCGGCCTGATGCGCCTTGTGCAGCATGTAGCCGACGTCGGCCATCATCGGCCTGATCTGGTCGGCCAGCGACATCGCGTGGTCGAAGATCGGCTGGAACTCGAGCGCCTTGCCGTTCAGGTAGCCGGTCAGCGCGGCGTTGTGCAGGTCGATCAGTTCCCGGAGCTTCTTCGCGAAGCGGTCCGGATGCTTCAGGTCCTGCACGCGCAGCGCGCGGCGGGCGACCTTGTCCTCATAGGCCGGGCCGATGCCCTTGCCGGTCGTGCCGATCTTGCCGCTGCCGCTGCTTTCGCGCAGCGCTTCGCGGGCGCGGTCGACCTCGACGTGGAACGGCATGATCAGCGGGCAGGACTCGCTGATGTACAGGCGCGAACGGACCTCCACGCCGGCCTTCTCCAGGCGCTCGATCTCCGACAGCAGATGGGTCGGGTCCAGCACCACGCCGTTGCCGATGTAGCAGGCGACGCCGTCGCGCATGATGCCGGACGGGATCAGTTGCAGCGCCGTCTTCACGCCCTTGATGACCAGCGTGTGGCCGGCGTTGTGGCCGCCCTGGAAACGGACCACGCCTTGCGCATGGGGAGTCAGCCAGTCGACGACCTTGCCCTTGCCTTCGTCGCCCCATTGGGTGCCGACGACCACCACGTTGCGCCCGCGCGCGATCTCACTGCTTTGCATGTCGTTCATCCGATGATTTGGAGGTTGAGGGTGGAGGGGCGAATCGCGTCGCTCACAGCGACCGCAGCACCCATTGACCGCCGGACTGCACCAGCTCGCGGTCGCATTCGAATTCGTCGTTCTCTTGCTCGTGGCCCGGCAGGACGCAGACCACGGTTTCGCCCTGTTCGCGCAGACGGCGGACCGCCGCGCGCAGGTCGGGATCCTCGCCCCACGGAGCGCGCACCGCGGCGCGCAGCGACGTGGCGGGGATCAGGCCCACCAGCGTCTTCAGGTCCAGGCTGAAGCCGACGGCGGGGCGACGCCGGCCGAAGACCGCGCCGACCTCGTCGTAACGGCCGCCGCGCAGGACTGCATCGCTGCCGCCTTCCGCGTACAGCGCGAAGCGCACGCCGCTGTAGTAGCCGAAGCCCGGCAGATCCGCCAGGTCGACGCCGATGCGCACGTCGGGATACGCCGCGCCCAGGTGGCGGATCAGCCACTCGAGGTCGTCGAGCGCAGCCGTCACCAACGCGTTGGCCGGCAACGCACGGCGCGCGTCGGCCAGCACCTCGACGCCGCCGTACAGGCGCAGCAAGGTCTGAAGCGCAGCGACGACGGCAACCGGCAGTTCGTTCGAGAACGCGGCCACGCCGGCCGCGTCCTTGGCGGCCATCGCAGCCACCAGGGCATTCAGACGGTCCTCGCCCAGCGCGTGCTCGCCGAGCACGCCGCGCACCAGGCGTGCGTCGCCCAGGTCCAGCACCAGCCGCGTGACGCCGGCGCGCTGCATCGCGTCGATGGCGAGTTCCTGCGCTTCAAGATCGGCTTCGAGGCCGGCATGGCCGTAGATCTCGACACCGAACTGCAGCGGCTCGCGCGTCGCGGTCAACCCTTCGGCGCGCGTATGCAGCACCGGACCGCAGTAGCACAGCCGCGTCACGCCGGCACGGTTCAGCAGGTGGGCGTCGATGCGGGCCACCTGCGGCGTCGTGTCCGCGCGCAGGCCCAGGCTGCGACCTGACAGTTGGTCGACGAGCTTGAAGGTCTTGAGGTCCAGCGCCTGACCGGTACCGGAAAGCAGCGAGTCGAGATGCTCCAGCAGGGGAGGCATCACCAACTCGCAACCGTAGGTCCGCGCCATGTCCAGCAGTTCGCGTCGAAGTTCTTCGATGCGGCGAGCCTGGGAGGGGAGGACGTCAGCAATGTGCTCGGGCAGCAGCCAAGCAGAGGCCATGGACGTTCAGGGAGGGGTTAAAAACGGCATTGTACCGGGGTCGCGACGCACCTCGACCGCCGGAACCCTCAGCCGAGGGTTCGGCGCGGGTTCGCCAACGATTCAGCGAGGCTTCGTGACAGGCTGCTCAGAGCAGCATCAGCAGCACACCGCCGCAGACCAGGCTCGAGAGGCCGAGGAATCGCAACTGGCCGTCGCTCATCGCCAACAGCCTGGCGAAGAGCTGGCGCCAGGCGCCGGGGTTCAGGAAGGGCATCAGCCCCTCCATGATCAGCAGCAGCGCCAGCGCTGCCAGCCACTTGTCGCCACCCATGATGAGGCCGCCCTCCCCGGCTGCCGCCGGTCAGCCCGATGACGAGAGCCGGTGGACCCGGAGGTCGCTTGGCCCGGCCCCTCCCGGAATCACTTCTTCGATGCCGGAGCCGCCGGCGCGCCGGGGCCGCCGTTGCGCATCGCGTTGAAGAAGGGGCTCGACGGGTCGAGCACCATCACGTCGCCCTTGTTCTTGAACGACCGCTGGTAGGCATCCAGCGAGCGGTAGAACTGGGCGAACTGCGGGTCACGACCGAAGGCTTCGGAGTACAGGATGGACGCCTTGGCATCGCCCTCGCCCATGATCTTCTGCGCGTCGCGGTAGGCCTCGGCGGTGATGACTTCGCGCTGCTTGTCGGCATCGGCCTTGATCTTCTCGCCCTCGGCCGCGCCGGTGGAGCGCAGCTCGTTGGCAACGCGGGCGCGCTCCGACTTCATCCGGTTGTAGACCGCTTCGGTGATGTTGGCGGCGAAGTCCACACGCTTGACGCGAACGTCGACGATCTCGATGCCGAACTGCTTGGCTTCTTCCTCGAGGCGCTTGCGCACATCCTGCATGACCTTCTCGCGCTCGGTGGCCAGCACCGCACGGACGGTCCGCTTGGTCACTTCCTCGTTCAGCGCGTTCTGCACGATCGGGCTGAGGCGCGTTTCCAGGCTGCGCAACTGCGTGCCGCTGTTGCGGATGTACTGGCGCGAATCGACGATGCGCCACTTCACCAGCCAGTCGATGACCAGGCTCTTCTTCTCAGCGGTGAAGATCGGACGCGGATCGGCGGCGTCCAGCGTCTGCACTCTGCGGTCCAGGAAGACCACGTTCTGCAGCGGCGGAGGCAGCTTGAACTTCAAGCCGGGCTCGGTGATCACTTCCTTGATCTCGCCCAGCGAATACACGACCGCGAACTGGCGCTGGTCGACGACGAACAAAGTCGAACTGGCGATCACGAACAGGATCAGCAGACCGACGACGACGGAGACGATGCGATTCATTGTTGTGGGCTCCCTCGATCAGCGGCCGTCGCGATCACGGCTGCGCATGGCGTCGCGCGAACGCGGATCGGTGCTCAAGGACGAGGCGCCGGTCGGCGTCGTCTCCGTGGGCACCACCGGCGTCGGCGCGGTCGTGGTGACCGTGCCCGATGTCTGTTGCATCAGCTTGTCCAGCGGCAGGTACAACAGGTTGGAGCCGCTCTTGGCATCCACCATCACCTTGGTGACCCGCGAATAGACCTGTTGCATCGTGTCGATGTAGAGACGGTCGCGGGTGACGGCCGGCGCCTTCTGGTACTCGGCCAGCACCGACTTGAAACGCTGCGCGTCACCGTCGGCGAACGAGACAACGCGGGCGCGGTAGGCCTCGGCGTCCTCGCGCAGGCGGGCCGCCTGGCCCTGGGCGCGCGGGATCACGTCGTTGGCGTAGGCCTCGCCTTCATTCTTCAGGCGCTCGCGGTCGGCGGTCGCGCGGAACGCGTCGTCGAAGGCGGCCTGCACCTGCTCGGGCGGCTGCACGCTGCTGAGGTTGACGTTGACGACCTCGATGCCGGTCTTCAGGCGGTCGAGCTGCGTCTGGATCGACTTCACGAGGTCGTTGGCGATCGCGTCCCGCTGCTCGTACAGCACCGCATCCGTGTTGCTGCGGCCGACGATCTCGCGCACGGCCGATTCGGACGCCTGGCTGACCGCCTCGTCGGTGTTGAAGTTCTCGAACAGGTAGTCGCGCGCGTCCTTCAACCGGTACTGCACCGTGAAACGGACGTCGATGATGTTCTCGTCCTGCGTCAGCATCGACGAATCGCGCAGACCCGTCGCCTGGCCGACCGAATTGCGGCCGATCTCGACGGTCTGCAGCTGCGTGAACGAGACGACCTCGTGCGCCTGGAACGGATACGGCAGGCGGTACTGGATGCCGGCATCCACCGTGCGGCTGTACTTGCCGAACGAGGTGATCACGCCGCGCTGACCTTCCTGCACGATGAACACGCCGCTGGCCAGCCAACCCAGCAGGACCACGCCGATGACCAGCGCCACGCCGATGCCGGCGCCACGCATGTCGGGCTGCAGGTTGCCGCCGCCATTGCCGGCCGGGCCGTTGCCGTCACTGCCGCCTCGGCCGCCGCCGAACAGGCGGGACAGCTTGCGGTTGAAGTCGCGCCACAGCTCGTCCAGATCCGGCGGACCTTCATTGCGGCCATTGCTCATCCAGAGCCCCAACCGGCGGCGCAGGCTGCCGGCTCCACCCCGCGGGTCACGTCCGCCACCGGCGACGGACATGCGATCGTCTTGATTCATACGCATCCTGATGAGGAAGTCTTGTTGCAAGTATCGGGCATTGGCGAACGGCCTCAACCTGTGCGTCCCTGCGGATGATCCTGCGGGTTCGACCGATCTTGGGGCGGGTCTTGCGGGTTCAAGTCGACCTCGTCGACATCGAGCCCGCTTGCCTGTTCCGAGTCGTCGGCGCCGTCGGCATCTTCGGCATCTTCGGCATCTTCGGCGTCGTCCCCGGCATCCGACGTGCCAGCCGCCGTCGCGAGATCCGGCTCCTGGCCGGCGTACTCGGGCACCGGCGCGGCCTGCATCAGCGACGCGACCATCGCGCGCAGCTCGTCCAGGCCTTCACCCTGCGCCGCGCTGACGAAGATCCGCGGCAGGCGCTGGCCGCCGTGCTCGCCGCCGACCCGCGTGAGCCAGTCCTGCAACTGGCGCGGCCGCTGGTTGTCCTCCAGCAGGTCGAGCTTGTTGTAGACGAGGATCTGCGGGATGTGCTGCGCGCCGATCTCGGCGAGCACCCGCTCCACCTCCTCCATCTGCTCGGTCAGCACCGGGCTGGCGGCGTCCACGACCTGCAGCAGCAGATCGGCATCGGCCGCTTCCTGCAGCGTGGCCTTGAACGCCTCCACGAGCTTGTGCGGCAGGTCGCGGATGAAGCCGACCGTGTCGGACAGCGACACGCTGGTGCCCGCCTCCTCGAGGTAGAGCGAACGGGTGGTCGTGTCGAGCGTCGCGAACAGCTGGTTCGCGGCGTAGGCCTTCGCCTTGGTCAGCGCATTGAACAGCGTGCTCTTGCCGGCGTTGGTGTAGCCCACCAGCGAGACGCGGAACACACCGTTGCGCGCGCGGGCGCGGCGCTGCGTGGCGCGTTGCTTCTGGACCTTCTTGAGGCGCTCCTTGATCGACTTGATGCGGTCGTCGATCATCCGGCGGTCCAGCTCGATCTGGCGCTCGCCGGGGCCGCCGCGCATGCCGATGCCGCCGCTCTGGCGCTCCAGATGGCTCCAGCGGCGCACGAGGCGCGTGGACAGGTACTGCAGCCGCGCGAGTTCCACCTGCAGCTTGCCCTCGAAGCTCTGCGCGCGGGCGGCGAAGATCTCCAGGATCAGCGCGGTGCGGTCGGCCACGGGCACGCCGAGGTGGCGTTCCAGGTTGCGTTGCTGGGCGGGAGAGATGGCCTGGTCGAACAGCACGGTGTGGGCGCCGAGCGCCTGCACCATCAGCTTGATCTCGTCGGCTTTTCCGGAACCGATGAACAGCGCCGCGTCGGGGGCCTTGCGCCGGGCGACGACCCGGGCGACCGGGGTGTCACCGGCCGATTCGGCCAGCAGCGCGAGTTCGTCGAGGGTGGGGTCGAAGGCCTCGCCGCGGCCCAGATCGACCCCCACCAGAATGGCGCGCGCCGCCTCGGGGGGCGGCGTCGAATGGGTGGGGTCTTGTGTGGTCAATCAGCTTCAGCTGGCGTCGTTGCTCTCGCCGGTGTGGAAGTTCACCGCACGGCCCGGAACCACCGTGGAGATGGCGTGCTTGTAGACCATCTGCGTGACCGTATTGCGCAGCAGCACCACGTACTGGTCAAAGGACTCGATGTGGCCTTGCAGTTTGATGCCGTTCACGAGGTAGATGCTCACAGGAACATGCTCCTTGCGCAGCAGGTTCAGGAAAGGGTCTTGCAAGAGTTGTCCTTTGTTGCTCACGATATGCTCCGTGTTGGAAGTGAGGTGTTGGAATGCCACACCTTATCACAGCACCGGGTTTCCCCGGACCGCGCTGTCTTCAGGTTTCGGCGAACGGGTTCTTCGAGGATCGGAGTTCGATCTTCATGGGCGTGCCCACCAGCTTGTAGTGGTCGCGGATGCGCCCTTCGAGATAGCGCTTGTAGACGTCGCTGACGCCTTCGAGCGCATTCCCGTGGATGACGACGATCGGGGGATTCATGCCGCCCTGGTGCGCGTAGCGCAGCTTCGGACGCGAGATGCCCGAGCGCTGCGGCTGTTGATGCTGCACCGCTTCCTGGATGAGGCGCGTCAGCACCGGCGTCGTCATCTTGCGATAGGCCGATGAATAGGCGTCCGCCAGCGCTTTCCACAGCGGGCCCAGGCCCTGCCGCTTCAGCGCGGAGATCTTCAGGATGGGCGCGAAGCGCAGGAAGCCGAGGCGCGTCTGGATCTGGCGCTCGATGGTTTCGCGCTGGTAGCTGTCGATCGCGTCCCACTTGTTGATCGCGATGACCACCGCCCGGCCGCTGTCCAGCGCGTAGCCGGCAATGTGCGCGTCCTGGTCGGTGACGCCCTGCGTCGCGTCGATCAGCAGCAGCACGACGTTCGCGTCGGCGATCGCCTGCAGCGTCTTGACCACCGAGAACTTCTCGATCGCCTCGAAGACCTTGCCCTTGCGGCGCAGGCCGGCGGTGTCGATCAGCTTGAACTTCTGGCCGTTGTGCTCGAAGTCGACGCTGATGGCGTCGCGCGTCGTGCCGGGCATGTCGAAGGCGACCAGCCGCTCCTCGCCGAGCCAGGTGTTGATCAGCGTGCTCTTGCCGACGTTGGGACGGCCGGCCACCGCCAGGCGGATGGCGCGTTCATCGTCGGGACCGGCGCCCTCGGCGAACTCTTCGTCCTCGGCCGGCGCCTCGAAGCTGTCCAGCACCGCCTCGAGCAGCGAGCGGATGCCCTGCCCGTGCGCGGCGGACACCGGATGCGGCTCGCCCATGCCGAGTTCATGGAACTCGGCCAGCAGCGGGCTGTCGCTCATGCCCTCGGCCTTGTTGACGGCGATGAAGACGCGCTTGTTGCACTGGCGCAGGTAGCGGCCGATGTCCTGGTCCTGGCCGGCCAGGCCGGTGCGGACGTCCAGCACGAAGATGACGGCATCCGCCTCGGCCACGGCCTGGCGGGTCTGCTTGGCCATCTCCTTGACGATGCCGGTGGTGCTGTCCGGCTCGAAGCCGCCGGTGTCGATGACGATGAACTCGCGATCGCCCAGGCGACCGTCGCCGTAATGGCGGTCGCGCGTGAGGCCGGCGAAGTCCGCGACGATGGCGTCGCGGCTCTTCGTCATCCGGTTGAACAGCGTGGACTTGCCCACGTTTGGGCGGCCCACCAGGGCGATCACAGGTTTCATATCAGTCTTGGCGCAGCGCGAACAGGCGTCCGCTGCGGGTGGCGATCAGCACCGTGCCGCCGAGCTGCACCGGCGCCGCGGCAAGGCCGGAGCTGTCGGTCTGCAGGCGCTGCACGGTCAGACCCTTGTCCTTGGACAGGAAGTGCACGTAGCCCTCGCTGTCGCCGACGATGACCGACTTGTCGGTCACCAGCGGCGCGCTGAGCTTGCGGTTCTGGAACTGGTCGGCCGTCCACACGACGTCGCCGGTGCGGGTGCCCCAGGCGGTCAGGCGGTCGGACGCGTCGCCGCCGACGACGATGGTCGAATCGGCGCCGACGCCGCGCAGGCCGGCATTGTTGCGGGTCCAGATCGTGTTGCCGCGTTCGCCATTGACGCAGGCGACAGCCGACTGGAACGCGCGGGCGCAGAAGACGTCGTTGTCACGGGCCAGCGGACCGACCAGGTCGGCGAGGCGTTCGACCTCGTTGGTGCCGCGCGGGTTGGCGACGGTCGCCTCCCACATGAGCAGGCCACGGTTGGGATCGATGCCCGCCAGGCGCGAGCCCTGCCCGACCAGCAGTGTGTTCTGGTAGGCGCCGATCACGCCGGACTGCTGCAGCGTCAGGGGCTCGCCCGGACGGCGCAGCTCCCACAGCCGGCGGCCGTCGGCCGCGTCGAAGGCGAGCACCGCACGGTCCAGCGTCAGCACGAACACGCGCTCACCGGCGACGAACGGCGACGTCACGACGGGTGTCGTCATCGCCTTGCGCCACAGGATCTTGTCGCCCTCGGTGACGACCAGCTCGTTGTCGCGGGTCACCGCCGCGGCGAAGCGGCCATCGCTGCCGACGCCGGCGGTCAGGCCCTTGCCGATGTCGGCGCGCCACAGCGTGGTGCCGTCGGCGGCGGAGATCGCGCTGATGACACCGTCCGAACCGCCGACGACGAAGCGGTCGTTGACCGCCGTGATCGTCAGCGGGAACTTGACGCTGTCGACCCGCGCCTCCCAGGCCACGCGGGCCTGCAGCGACGGCGTGATGTTCTCCAGCGGCGCCGGCTTGGGGGCTGTCGAGCTGCTGAACAGCGAGCAGGCGCCCAGCGTCGCGACGACGCCGCCCAGCAGCAGCGCGCGCGCCACCCGACCCACGGTCAGGCCGGCGTTCATTGGGATGCTCCTGCGGCGGGCTCGTCGCCGCCAACCGCCACGCCGAGGCTGGCCAGCTTCACTTCGAGCAGGCGACGATAGTCGAGCTGCTTGTCCAGACCGTCGTAGGCCTTCTTGAATTCGGTCTTGGCGACGTCGGGCTTGTTCTGCAGCAGCGCCAGGTCGCCGCGGCGATCGGCCACCAGGGCCGCGAAGTCCGGGCTCTTCACGGCATCCAGCGTCTTGCCGGCCTCATCGAACTGCTTGGCGTCCATCTGCAGCGCGGCCAGACGCAGGCGCGCCAGGTCGCGGTAGGCATCGCCCTTCGCGTTGGCGGCGGCCCAGGCCAGCGTGGCGCGGGCGTCGTCGGCCTTGTCCTTGTCCAGTTGCAGCCGGGCGGTCACCAGCGCGGCCTGCGCGGCGTAACCCGTGCCGGCGTAGTCCTGCTTCAGGGTGCCGAAGACCGCCACGCTCTTGCCCAGATCGGCGGCCTGCGCCGCGCGCTGCAGCTCGCCGAACATCGCGGCGGCCTTGGCGGCCTCGTTGCGCTGCCAGTAGTTCCAGCCGGTCCAGCCGGCGTAGGCGACCAGCACCAGCGTCAGCAGCCAGGTGATCGCATTGCCCCAGCGCTTCCAGAACGCCTTGAGCTGCTCCAGCTGTTCCTGTTCTTCGAGATCGAGATGAGACGCCATGTGCGAATGAGGGTCCGGGTTGAAATTCGAGGTCGCGATTATGCGGTGCGCAGGTCGGCTGCCCACGCAGCGACCGTGTTAAGCGGACGTGTCACCTGTTCGCCGCCGCCGCGCAAGGGCTTGAGGGCCACCTCGCCGCGGGCGAGTTCGTCCGGGCCGAACACCAGCGCGAAGCGGGCACCCGAGGCGTCGGCCTTCTTGAACTGCGCCTTGAACGAGCCGCCGCCGGCGTGCATCTGCACTGCGACGCCCTCGGCGCGCAGCGCCTCCAGCACGGGGACCGCCTGGGGCAGCACGGCCGCGTCCGGCAGGATCGCATAGACGTCCGGGGCCGAGGACGGCACCGGCAGGCCCAGTTCGTCGATCAGCAGCAGCAGGCGCTCAATGCCGAGGCCGAAGCCCACCGCCGGCGTCGGCTTCCCGCCGAGCTGCTCGAACAGGCCGTCGTAGCGACCGCCGCCGCAGACCGTGCCCTGGGAGCCGAGCTGGTCGGTCACCCATTCGAAGACGGTCAGGTTGTAGTAGTCCATGCCGCGCACCAGGCGCGTGTTGATGCGGTACTCGACGCCGGCGGCGTCGAGGATCGCGCGCACGGCATTGAAGTGCGCCAGGCTGTCCTCTCCGAGGAAATCCATCAGGTGCGGCGCCGCCTCGACGACCGCCTGCATGGCCGGGTTCTTGGTGTCCAGGATGCGCAGCGGATTGGTGTGCAGGCGGCGCTTGCCGTCCTCATCGAGCTTGTCGGCGTGCGCCTCGAAGTGGGCGATCAGCGCGGCGCGATGCGCGGCGCGTTCCTCGGGCTGCCCGAGCGAATTCAGCTCCAGGCGCACATGCTCGCCGACGACCAGACCGAGTTCCTGCCAGAGGCGGCGGACCATCAGGATGATCTCGGCGTCCACGTCCGGCCCGGCGAAGCCCAGGGCCTCGACGTCCAACTGGTTGAACTGGCGGTAGCGGCCCTTCTGCGGGCGCTCGTGCCGGAACATCGGGCCCAGCGTCCACAGGCGCAGCGGGCCGTTGTACAGCGCGTTGTGCTCGACCATCGCGCGGACGATGCCGGCGGTGGCTTCCGGGCGCAGCGTCAGCTTGTCGCCGTTCATGCTGTCGGTGAAGGAGTACATCTCCTTCTCGACGATGTCGGTGACCTCGCCCAGGCCGCGCACGAACAGCGCGGTCGGCTCGACGATCGGGGTCAGCATGTACTGGTAGCCGTAGCGCTGCAGCACGCCGCGCAGCGTGGTCTCGAACCAGCTCCACAGCTGGCTGCTCGGCAGCTTGTCCTTGCGGTCGACGCTGGCCGGGAGGATGTCGTTCATCCCCTTGACGGCCTGGATGTTCTTGCTCATGCGGTGGTGGTGCTCGCGCCGAAGCGCTTTTCAATGTAATTCTCGACCAGGGCGTGGAACTCGCCGGCGATGTTGTCGCCGCGCAGGGTCAGTGCCTTCTCGCCGTCGATGAAGACGGGCGCCGCCGGCGCCTCGCCGTTGCCCGGCAGGCTGATGCCGATGTCGGCGTGCTTGCTCTCGCCGGGGCCGTTGACGATGCAGCCCATCACCGCAACCTTCATGGTCTCGACGCCGGGGTACTTCTCGCGCCAGACCGGCATCTGCGCGCGCAGGAAGTCGTCGATCTGCTTGGCCAGTTCCTGGAAGGTCGTGCTGGTCGTGCGGCCGCAGCCGGGGCAGGCGGTGACGCTCGGGTTGAACGCACGCAGGCCCAGCGACTGCAGGATCTCCAGCGCGACCACCACTTCCTGGGTGCGCGACTCGCCGGGCTGCGGCGTCAGCGAGACGCGGATCGTGTCGCCGATGCCTTCCTGCAGCAGCACCGCCAGCGCCGTGGCCGAGGCCACCGTGCCCTTGGTGCCCATGCCGGCCTCGGTCAGGCCCAGGTGCAGCGCGTAGTCGCAGCGCCGGCTCAGCGCGCGGTAGACCGAGATCAGGTCCTGCACGCCGCTGACCTTGCAGCTGATGATGATGTTGTCGGGATTCATGCCCAGCTCGCGGGCGTACGACGCCGACGACAGCGCGGACTGGATCAGCGCCTGGTACATGACCTGCTTGGCGTCCCAGGGCGCGGCGCGCTTCGCGTTCTCGTCCATCATCTGGGCGAGCAGTTCCTGGTCCAGGCTGCCCCAGTTGACGCCGATGCGCACGACCTTGTCGTACTGCATCGCGGCCTCGATCATCTGGGCGAACTGGCGGTCCTTCTTGTCGCCCTTGCCGACGTTGCCCGGATTGATCCGGTACTTCGACAGTGCCCGCGCCATGGCGGGATGCTCGGTCAACAGGCGGTGGCCGTTGTAGTGGAAGTCGCCAACCAGCGGCACGTCGACGCCCATGCGGTCGAGCTGCTCGCGGATGTGCGGCACGGCGTCGGCGGCCTCGGCGTTGTTGACGGTGATGCGCACCAGCTCCGACCCGGCCTGCGCCAGTTCCTTGACCTGGATCGCGGTCTCGATGACGTCGACGGTGTCGGTGTTGGTCATCGACTGCACGCGCACCGGCGCGTCGCCGCCGATCGTCACCACGCGGCTGCCCCAGCGCACCTGCGCCTGGCGCGAGCGGCGCGCGGACGGCGCGGCGGCCGCGATCAGGGCGGACAGATCGTGGGCTTCGGCGTCGATGTCAGCGCTGAGGTCGGCGGTATCGGGAGTGGCTGGCTTGTCCATCTTGCGGCGCTCTTGCGAAGGGGTTACGGCTGGGTGCGGCGCCCGTCGGCTCGGGGTCGGCTGGAGGTCGATCCGGTCAGTTCAGCTCGAGTCGGGCGACGTTGTCGCGCGACCGGGCGGCGAGGTCCACCGGCTGGCCGCGGAACACCAGTTCCGTGCCGGACACGTTGCCCACGCGCAGCTTCAAAGGCGCGACGCCGTTCACGTCGACCAGATCGCCGGATCTGAGCAGGCGGGACAACAAGACCTGGCCCTTGGCGTCGACGACCTCCACCCACGACTCCGCGGTGGCGCGGACCTTCAGGGGCGAGGTGCCGGGCGCGGGGGCGCCGGCCTGAACCGGTTGACCGGGCTGCGCGACGGTCGAGGCGGTCGACGGGGTCTGAGCGCTCGTCGATGGCGTGACGACGGCGGCCGTCGCGGCGGGAGCGGTGCTGGACGGGACCGGCGAGGTCGTGGCCGGAGCCTGCGCCGACGGCTGCGACGGCTGTGTCTGCGCGGTTTGCGGCGTCAGCGGAGCCGCGTCGGAGGAACTCATTCCCGGCGCCTCGACACTCGTCGGCGGCGTGTCGGTCGCAGCCGGGGGCGTGCCCGCGACGTTGCCCGGGCCGGGCGCCGTCGCGACGGAGGACTCGGTCCCCCGCAAACGCGCCGTGAGCTGGTCGATCCAGCTCGACGGGATCACATAGACCGCCAGCGCCGCGACCAGCAGCACGCCGACGCCCAACACCGCGGGCCGCTTGAGCAAGGCGGTCGACAGCGCCGGATCCTGAGTCACCGACCGCGCGCGGAACGGCTGGTTCAAGCCCGGCGTCACACGGTCCAGCGAGGCTTCGCCGCTGCCGCTGGGCAACAGGATCAACACCTGCGCGGCGTCGAGTTTCATGACGCGACACACCGAACGCGCCAGCGCCCGGGCAAAGGTCGCGTCGGGCAGGTCCTGGTAGCGATCGGCCTCCAGGGCCTCCAGCTTCGACTGCGGCACCTTCAGCGTCGCCGCGAGCGCGGCGATATGCAAGCCCCTGGCCTCGCGCGCGCGGCGCAGCACGGCACCGGCCGAGCTGGGCGCGGACATGGAGGCAGCGAAATCGGCTGCGAGCGACGCCTCGTCGGTGGCCGTCGGAGTCATGCGATGTCCCTCATTCATCGAATCGACCGTTGTTCAATGCTTGCGTCTCGGCCGCCTGCGGATACTTGCGCCGCATCTGCTGACCGAGGTCGTCCATGTTGGACGAGTTGCCCAGGCGGCGCTCGATGCGCAGCTCCAGCCAGAGGCTGGCGGCACTGGCCTGTTCCACGTTGGTATTGACGCGGCGCACGTAGAACCGCGCCCGTTCGTACTCCCCCTGGCGGTACAGCACTTCGCCCAGGTTCAGCGCGATCGTCGGATTGCCCGGTTCGGCCTCGAAGGCCTTGGTCAGGTGGACTTGCGCCGGCACCAGCCGGCCCTCGCGCGCCTCGCAGGCGCCCCAGGCGAGCAGCGTGCGCGACGGCGTGCGATAGGTCGGGATCGCCACCGCCGCCTCGAACTGCTGGTAGGCCTCGGCGTAGCGCTGGCGCTGGCACAGGAACCAGCCGTAGTTGTGCAGCGTGTCGCCGTTGTTGCGGTCGCGGGCGATCAACTGCTTGAAGCCCTCTTCGGCCAGGCCGAACTCGCCCATCGCGGCGTAGATCAGGTTGCGCAGGTTGATCGCTTCGGGCAGGTCGGGCTTCGCGGCCATGGCCAGCTTCACCTCGTCCAGCGCCGTCTCGTACTGGCCGCGCGCGAAGTAGCCGCTGGCGAGCTCGAGCCGCACCTGCGCGCGGCGGTCGTTGTCGGTCTTGTCGCTCTCGGTGCGCGGCTGCTGTTGCTGCTGCGAACCGCTCGCGCACCCGGCCAGGGCCGCGGCGATCAACAGCACGACGGACAGGGTCCGGGCGGAACGACGCGGAAGGAGGGAGCCGGGCGACGAAGGGGTCATGGACGTGTGCCTGTGGGAGTGACGGGGGTCGAAGGCGTGGCCGACCCGGGCACGGCGCCCGAGGAGGCGCCGGAAGGCCCGGCGGAAGCCGTGCTCGATGTCGCGCCGCGCTGTACCACCACGGGCGCGCGCACCATGCGCAGATGGACCCGCGTCCGGTCCTGCACCTCCCCGGCCAGTTGGCCGCAGGCGGCGTCGATGTCGTCGCCGCGCGTCTTGCGCACGGTCGTGACGATGCCGGCCTGGATCAGCAGATCGGCGAACGCCTTCACGCGCTCGTTCGTGCTGCGCTTCAGGCCCGACGCGGGGAACGGGTTGAACGGGATCAGGTTGATCTTGCAGGGCACCTTGCCCTTGAGCAGCGCGATCAGCTCGCGGGCCTGCTCCGGAGAATCGTTCACCTCCTGCAGCATGCAGTACTCGAAGGTGATGAAGTCGCGGGGCGCCTTGTCCAGGTAGGCCTTGCAGCTCGCCAGCAGTTCCGCGATCGGGTACTTGCGGTTGAGCGGCACCAGCTGGTCGCGCAGCGGGTCACTGGGGGCGTGCAGCGAGACGGCCAGGGCCACCGGCGCGTCCTCGCGCAGGCGGTCGATCATCGGGACCACGCCCGAGGTCGACACCGTCACGCGGCGGCGCGACAGGCCGTAGCCGTGGTCGTCCAGCATCATGCGCAGCGCGGGGACCAGCGCGCCGTAGTTCTGCAGCGGCTCGCCCATGCCCATCATCACGACGTTGGAGATGATGCGTTCGTCCTTGCCCAGGCGTTGCCGCAGCGAATGCTCGGCGTACCAGAGCTGGGCGACGATCTCCCAGGTCTCGAGGTTGCGGCTGAAACCTTGATGGCCGGTCGAGCAGAAGCGGCAACCCACGGCGCAACCGGCCTGGCTGGAGATGCACAGCGTGGCCCGGTCGTCCTCGGGGATATAGACCGCCTCGACGGCGTTGCCCTGGCCGACGTCGAACAACCACTTGATGGTGCCGTCGGCGGAGACGTGTTCGGAGATCACCGGCAGCGCGGTGATGTGGGCGCGCCCGGCCAGCTTGTCGCGCAGCGACTTGGCCAGGTCGGACATCTGGGCGAAGTCCGACGCGCCCTTCTGATGGATCCAGCGGAACAGCTGGGTCGCGCGGAAGCGCTTCTCCCCCAGCTGCTCGCAGTACGCGGCCAGGCCTTGCAGATCGAATCCGAGCAGGTTGACCGTGTCCATCATGCGTTCCTCATTCTCTGGGCCTCATGGCCCGGAGGTCAGAGGCCTTGCCCGATTCAGCGGGCGTTGATTTCCAGGCCGGAGAAGAAGAAGGCCACTTCCACGGCGGCGGTCTCGGCGGCGTCCGAGCCGTGCACGGCGTTGGCGTCGATGCTGTCGGCGAAGTCGGCGCGGATGGTGCCCTTCTCGGCCTTCTTCGGATCGGTCGCGCCCATCAGGTCACGGTTCTTCAGGATGGCGCCTTCGCCTTCCAGCACCTGGATCTGCACCGGGCCGGAGATCATGAAGGTCACCAGGTCGTTGAAGAACGGGCGGGCCTTGTGCACGGCGTAGAACGCTTCGGCTTCGGCGCGCGACAGCTGCTTCTGCTTGGAGGCGATGATCTTCAGACCGGCGCCTTCGAAGCGGCTGTAGATCTGGCCGATGACGTTCTTGGCCACGGCATCGGGCTTGATGATGGAGAGGGTGCGTTCGATGGCCATGTCTTTTTCCTTGAAAATCTTGGGCTTGGCAAAGCCCGGGATTGTAATGCGTGAAGTCAAGCCCCCAAGTGACATCCCGTTATCAGACGGCCATCACCGGAAGGCAAAAAGCCGGCTTTGACCCCGGCCCGGTTCGCCCGGCGCCGCCTGGAGGGCGTCAGCCGGGCAGTCGAAC
>CBIHMU010000026.1:0-67377 GCA_966211105.1 uncultured Burkholderiales bacterium | reverse complement strand
GCCCTTGCGGTTGAAGTCGCCTTCCAGGCCGTGGCCGACCGCCTCGTGCAGCAGCACGCCGGGCCAGCCCGGGCCGAGGACGACGGTCATCTCGCCGGCCGGGGCCGGGCGCGATTCCAGGTTGGTCAGCGCCGCGCTCACCGCCTGTTCGACATAGGAGGCGATCATCTCGTCGGTGAAGTAGGCCAGGCCGAAGCGCCCGCCGCCGCCGCCCGAACCCACTTCGCGGCGGCCGTTGCTCTCGGCGATGACGGTGACGGACAGGCGCACCAGCGGCCGCACGTCGGCGGCCAGCGTGCCGTCGGCGCGCGCGATCAGCACGACCTCGTGCTCGGCGGCCAGGCCGGCCATCACCTGCGCGATGCGTGGATCCTTGGCGCGGGCCAGGCGCTCGGTGCGCTCCAGCAGGGCGACCTTCTGCGCGCTGTCCAGGCTGGCGATCGGGTCCGCGTCGCCGTAGAGCGCGCGGCTGCCGGAGACGATCGGTTCGGTCGGCACCTTGACGCGGCGGCTCTGGCCGGCCGACGCGATCGCGCGCACGGTGCGGGCGGCGTCGAGCAGCGCGGCTTCGGAGATGTCGTCGGAGTAGGCGAACGCCGTCTTCTCGCCGGCGACGGCGCGCACGCCCACGCCCTGGTCGATCGAGAAGCTGCCGCTCTTGACGATGCCTTCCTCCAGGCTCCAGCCCTCCGAGCGGGTGGTCTGGAAGTAGAGGTCGGCGTCGTCGACGCGGTGCTCGGTGATCAGGCGCAGGGCCTGCGAGAGCGACGCATCGGTCAGGCCGAAGGGTTCGAGCAGCTGGGCACGGGCGGTGACCAGGCGGGCGAGGGTGGGTTCGCGCGAAATCATCGTCCGATTGTAGGCATCGCCCGGGACGCCCGCCCGGCAGCAGGCGCGGCCGACCCTGCGGGGCGGATGGTGACCCTGGCGGGCGGCAGGCGCCTGACCATGACGGCCAGGGAAGGGGCGGGCGCCGCTGGAAAGGTGGTAGCGATCGGTAGCAATCGCTTCACCGAACTTTACGGCGACCCCGTCACCGTGTCCGCGTGGAGGTTCGTTGTCTCCCCAGCGGCAACGAAAACCGCAGCCAACCCTCCCAAGGAGAACCTCGATGAAGCGCATGTCCCTGTCGATCGCCCTCGTGTCCAGCCTGCTCGCCGCTTCGGCGTTCGCCCAGACCGCCGCGCCGGCGTCGACCGCCACGCCGCGCGTCGACCAGCGTGAAGCGAACCAGCAGCAGCGCATCGCCAACGGCGCCGCGTCCGGTCAGTTGACCGCGAAGGAAACGCAGCATCTGGAGAAGCAGCAGGCCCGCGTCGACAACGCCGAAGCGAAGGCCAAGTCCGACGGCGTCGTCACCGCGAAGGAACGTCGCCAGCTGCAGCGCAAGCAGGACGTCGCCAGTGCCGACATCCGCCGCGCGAAGCACAACAACAAGACCGCGGGCAAGTGATCCCGACCTGACTGCCGAGGCCGCTGGCCCTCACCCCGGCCTTCTCCCGCAAGCGGGAGAGGGCGCAAGAGGAGCCAGCGCCGCGAGTGGAGCCGAGAGGGCGGGGTGAGGGCCGGGGTCTCCGCAGGAAGATGAAGTCAGCGCGCCTCGTCGGCGTCCGCTTCATCGTCGCCCGCGGCGTCCTGCTTCCATTCCAGCGCCTGCTGGTACAGCGCCTTGCGCGACTCGCCGGTGAGCTCCGCGGCCAGCGCCGCCGCCTGCTTCAGCGGCAGGTCGCGCACGAGCACGCGCAGCGTGCGCAGCGCCTCGGCGGGCAGGCCGTCATCGCTGGCGACCGTCGGCGCCGCATGCAGCACCAGCACGAACTCGCCGCGCTCGCGCAGCTTGTCCTCGGCCAGCCAGGCGGGCAGCGTCGCGCAGGGCGCGGTGTGGATGGTCTCGAACTGCTTGGTGACCTCGCGGCACACCGTCAGCGTCTGCGCGGGCGCGAGCTCGGCCAGCAGCGCGATCAATTCCTGGATGCGATGCGGCGCCTCGAACAGCACCTGGCTGTGCGGCGCGCCGGTCAGCGCCTGCAGCGCGGCGCGGCGCTCCGCCGCCTTGGTCGGCAGGAAACCGACGAAGCGGAAACCCTGCGCCCGCGCGTCGCCGGCGACGCTGAGCGCCGCCGCCGCGCTGCTGGCGCCGGGCAGCGGCACGACGCGTACGCCGGCCTCCGCCGCGGCGGCCACCAGCACCGCGCCCGGGTCGGAGATCGCCGGCGTGCCGGCATCGCTCACATACGCGATGCGTTCGCCCGCGAGCAGCCGCGCGACCAGGCCCTGCGCCGCCTGCTGCTCGTTGTGCTGGTGCAGCGCCACCAGCGGCTTGTGCAATCCGAGCCAGCGCAGCAACTGAGCGCTGACGCGCGTGTCCTCGCAGGCGACCGCGTCGACCAGACCGAGCACGTGGATCGCGCGCAGGCTGAGATCGGCGAGGTTGCCGATCGGGGTCGCGACGACGTAGAGCGTGCCGGCCGGGTGTTGCTGATGACCGGCCGCGGCGGCGGCGGCGGCGATCAGCGAAGCGGACGGGGACGTCGACATGTTCAAGAAATTCTCCAGGGGAAGCACGGGCACCACGGAGGCCGTGGACAAGCAGGCGCGCGGCGCCGAGGCCGAACAGCGCGCCCTCGATCATCTGCGGCGCCAGGGCCTGCGGCTGGTGACGCGCAATTATCGGGTGGCGCGCGGACCGTCCGCGCGCGGCGGCGAGGTCGACCTGATCCTGCGCGACCGCGACGGCACGCTGGTGTTCGTCGAGGTCCGCGCCCGGGAAGGCGATGCGCACGGCGGCGCGGCCGCCAGCGTGACGCGGGCCAAGCAACGGCGTGTGATCTTCGCTGCGCAATGTTTCCTGCGGACGCAGGCGGTGCTGCCGCCCTGCCGCTTCGACGTGGTGGCCATCGACGGCGACCGCATCGAGTGGCTGCGCGGCGCGTTCGATGTGCCGGCGGAGCATTGAGACGCCTTTATCATCCCCGCACCTATGTTGGAACAACGCATACAACAACAATTCTTCGAAAGCGCGGACCTGCTGTACCAGATCGCCGAGGGCCTGTCGCGCCCGCTGGCGGTCGCGGCGCAGATGATGGTGGACGCGCTGACGGGCGGCGGCCGCGTGCTGAGCGCGGGCCTGGGCATCTCGGCCGCGGACGCGACCTACATGGCCTCGCTGCTGTCCGGCCGCTTCGAGCAGGAGCGCCCCGGCCTGGCCGCGCTGGCGCTGGACGCGCAGGCTCAGGGCTACGCCGATCCGGCGTCGGCGCTGATGCGCCAGATCCAGACCTTCGGCCACCCGGGCGATCTGCTGCTGCTCTTCGAAGCCCAGGCCAGCGGCGCCGCCGCCGCGCTGCTGCAGGTGGCGCACGGTCAGGAGATGAGCGTGATCGTGCTCAGCGGCACCCAGGACGACGAGTGGCGCGGCACGCTGCTCGACACCGACGTGCAGCTGCGCGTGCCGCACAGCCGCTTCGCTCGGGTGGCGGAGGCGCACCGGCTGCTCTCCCACTGCCTCAGCGACGCGATCGACCTGCAGCTGCTCGGCGCGGGCGAATGACCTTGAACCCGACGGCGATGCCGACGACCTCCCTCCCGACCTCGAAGGACCTCCCGATGACCCAGACCCGTTGGACCCGCCGCCTGATCCTTGCCGCCGCGCTCGGCGGCGGCCTGCTGCAGACCGCCTGCGTGCCGCTGATCGTGGGCGGCGCCGCGGTGAGCGGCGCGCTCGTGGCGACCGACCGCCGCACCTCCGGCACCCAGCTCGAGGACCAGGGCATCGAGCTCAAGACCTCCAACCGCATCCGCGAGCAGCTCGGCGATCGCGTGCACATCAGCGTCAACAGCTACAACCGCATGGTGCTGCTGACCGGCGAGACCCGCAACGACGAGGACAAGGCCGCCGTCGAGCGCATCGCGCAGGGCGTCGAGAACGTCAGCAGCGTGCTCAATGAAGTGGGCGTCGGCATGCTGAGTTCGCTGTCCAGCCGCGCCAACGACGTCGCCATCGCGGCCAAGGTCAAGGCCAGCCTGGTCGATGCGAAGGATCTGATCTCGAACGCGTTCTATGTGGTGGTCGAACGCGGCAACGTCTACCTCATGGGTCGCGTGACCGAGCGCGAAGCCAATCGCGCCACCGAGATCGCGCGCGGCGTGCGCGGCGTCCAGAAGGTGGTGCGTGCGATGGAGATCATCAGCGAGGCCGACCTGGCCGCGATGGGCCAGTCGCAGTCCAAGGCCAAGGACAGCCCCTGAGCCTCCTCACCGGTCCTGGCCGGACTTCGCTCTCCTCGAAAGGACCGCCGCGGCGGTCCTTTTTTCTTGCCGCGACGCCTGCCCCGGAAAAAGGGGCGCATCAGTGTCGGCTCCCCCGTGGGCGGTGCGATCTGAACTCGTCGCTTTCGAGCATTTTTGCAAGTCCTTTGACTTGGCTCACACATGGAGGCAATCGCTGCTGACGGATCAGCCAGCGCTCCCCATCATCGCGCCTCCCTCAATGAGCAAAGCGGAGGCCGAGCCGATGTACTTTCCCTATCTCCATGGCAAACAGAAGGAGGTGCTGGCCTTGCGGCACCTCGCGGCGGTGCTCGGATCGGAAGGCCACCTGCAGCCGGTGCTGGAGCCGGTGCGCCAGGCGACGACCTCGGTGCGCCACACGCTCGAGGCCTGCGAGACGCATCGGCTCCAGGTCTGGCTGGTGATCAATCCGGTGCGGCAGGACTTCGACCTGCTGCCGCCGGCGCAGTCGCTGGAATGGGGTCGCCAGCTGTTCACGTCCCTGCCCAGGCGGCAATGGATCCATCCGACCCTGATGCTCGGCCCGTCCATGACACCGGCCGTGCTGCGGCGCTTCGTGCAGCTGTTCGGATCGAGGCCGCTGGGCATCGTCGTCGGGCCCGACGCGCCGCCCTTGCATGAGGTGATGGCGCTGCTCGGCGGCGCCCAGGTGCGGATGGTCTTCTTCAAGGACATCGAACCGACGCCGTCGGCGCGCGCGGCGGCGGGCGCGGCGGGATGCGTCTGGGTCGAGGACCGGCGCCTGCCGGAGAACCCGGAGCTGCGGGTCAGCGAGCGGCACCTGTTCACCGATCGCGCCGTGACCTTCGTCCGTGACGGGCTGGCCGGGTTCTCGGACTACACGACGCTGCCGTCGCGCCCGGAGGCGCCGGAACTGTCGTCGAGGCTCGCGGCCTTCCGCCTCAGCTGCCTGCGCACCGCGCCCGCCACGGGCGAGTTCTGGATCGAGCACTTCATGGGCGGACGTTCCGGTGTCGAGGAGGGCGGCGCGGACGCCCGCTTCCGCCAGTCGCTGCTGGCCTTCCATGCCGCGCTGGACCGGACCGACGTGTCTTTCGGCCCGACGGAGGCGGTGCGGCGTTACCTCGCCGGCCTGATCGAGGGCACCGTGCCGACGCGGGCGCTGAGCAAGCAGTGGGAACTCATGCACCACCTCGAGCTGGTCAGCGGCGTGCTGGCGGGACGGTTCCCGACCCGGCCGGCGGCCGGCGTGCCGGACAGTCTGCTCACGATGCCGCCGCGCTCAGGCGCACGGGAATTCCGCTGAGCACCGAGGTGCCGGAGAGCGGGTCGCGCGCCTCGTCGTCGAGCAGCAGGTTCATGTTCACGCCCGGATGCCGGGCCGCGACCGAGAGCCGGCTGCCCGTGAGGTCATGCCCCCAGCCGTGCGGCAGGCTCACCACGCCCGGCCGCATGTCGGCGCTGACGGTGATCGGCGCGATGAGGCTGCCGCGCGCGTTGCTCAGGCGGGCGGACTGGCCGTCCGCCAGGCCCGCGCGCGCGGCGTCGTCGGGATGGACCAGCAGCGTGCAGCGGTCCCGGCCCTTCGCCAGCACCGGCAGGTTGTGCATCCAGCTGTTGTTGCTGCGGGTCTCGCGGCGGCCGATCAGCAGCAGCTCGTCGCCGGTCGGATGGCGCAGCGCGGCATCCGCGTGCACGAGGTCCGCCAGCAGCGCGGGCGGCGCCAGTTCGATGCGGCCCGAGGGGGTGCGCAGGACCTCGGGGATGCGAGGCTGCAGCTCGCCGAGGTCGATGCCGTGCGGGGCGGCGCGCACCTGCTTCAGCGTCAGGCCGTCCGGCCTGGCGCCGAAGCCGTCGCCGTACGGGCCGGAGCGCAGCGCCAGGTCGAGCCAGCGCGCCGGGCCGGCGCCGCCGTCCAGCATCGCGAAGACGGCTTCGGCGTGATCGCCGGTCTGGCGCTTGAGCTCGGCGCGCAGGGCCGCGTCGTCGACGGCCTGCAGGTCCGCGTCGGCGGGTTGGCCGGCGACGATCGCGGCCAGTCGCAGCAGGGTCTGCCACTCGGGGCGCGGCGCTGCCGAGGGTTTGGTGGACGCCCCCGTGGACGCCCCGGAGGACGGCCTGCTGGTCGACGTGTCGGACGAGGCGTCCGCGTCGGTGCCTGCGTCGGCGTCGGTCGGCATCACCGGGCCGGACCAGCGCGCGTGATTGCGCCAGGACAGCTGCGCGAACACCATGTCGTAGTGCCAGTCCTCCAGCGGGGACGGCGGCGGCAGGATCAGGTCGGCGTGCCGGCTGGTCTCGTTGATGTACGGGTCCAGGCTGACCATGAAGTCCAGACTGTCGAGCGCCCGCGCGAGCCGCGCGCCGTTCGGCGAAGAGAGCACCGGGTTGCAGGCCACGGTGATCAGCGCGTGGACCTGGCCGTCGCCGGGCGTCTCGATCTCCTCGGCCAGGCCACTGAGGGGGAACTCGCCCATCACCTCGGGCGCCTTGCCGACGCGGCTGTGGCGGCGGCCGGTCGCCACGCCCTTGCCCTGGCCGGGCCGGCCCATGGTGTTGGCGGCGAAGGCCGCGGCCTTCGGGAACATCAGGCCGCCCTCGGTGTCGAAGTGGCCGGTGACGATGTTGAGCGCGTCGATCAGCCAACTGTTCAGCGAACCGAAGCGCTGCGTGCAGGTGCCGAAGCGGCCGTAGAGCACCGCCTTGGGCGTCGTGGCGAATTCGCGCGCGAGCCGCCGTTGCGCGTCCGCGGGGATGCCGCAGTGCGCGGCGCCGCGTTCGGGCGGGAAGTCGGCGACGGCGGCGCGCAGCGCGTCCAGGCCCTCGACGTGATCGGCCATCCTGCCGAGCTGGACGAGTCCCTCCTCGAACACCGTGTGCAGCAGGCCCAGCAGCAGGAAGACGTCGCCGCCGGGGCGGATCGCGAGGTGTTCGTCGGCGGCCTGCGCGGTCTCGGTGCGGCGCGGATCGATGACGATGATGCGCCCGCCCCGCGCGCGCATCGCCTTGGCCTTGCCGCGGTAGTCGGGGCTGGTCCACAGGCTGCCGTTGCTGACCATCGGATTCGCGCCCAGGCAGATGAACAGGTCGGTGCGCGGCAGGTCCGGCACCGGGACGCTGAGCCAGTGGCCGTACATCAGCCCGCAGGCGAGCTGCTTGGGCATCTGGTCCAGCGTCGAGGCGGAGAACAGGTTGCGCGTCCCCAGCGCGCGCGCCAGGTGCGGGAAGTAGCTGAACAGGCCGATCTTGTGCGACGCCGGATTGCCGATCGTCAGCGCGACGGCGTCGGCGCCGAACTGCTCGCGCAAGGGCGGCAGGCGGCGGGCGATCTCCTCGAAGGCCTCGTCCCAGCCGATGGGGTCGAAGCCGGAGCGGTCGGCGCGTCGGCGCACCGGCTGGCGCAGGCGGTCGGGATCCTCATGCAGGTCCTTGAGCGCGACGCCCTTGGGGCAGAGGTAGCCGTGGCTGAACGGGTCCGCCTCGTCGCCGCGGATGGACACGATCGCCGTGCCTTCGGCGGACGTGCGGGTGCGGATCTCGAGGCCGCAGCAGGCTTCGCACAGCGGGCAGATCCGGGTGTGCGTGTGTTCAATGGTGGTGGCGGTGGCGGCGATGGCCATGGCTGTCTCCCGTCGTTTGCGGACGATTGTGGGAGCCGCTGTGTGCCCGCGAGGTCATGTAGGCGACAGGCGCGCCGACGCCGGCTACATCTGCCGGAACAGATGCGTGTAGCTCTCCGCCACGATGAGCGCGTCCTCGCTCTCCTTGAGCTTGACCTGCATGCGGCCGCGGAAGTCGCGCGACACGCCGGCAACCGCCGCCGCGTTGACCAGCGTGGAGCGGTGGATCTGCCAGAACTGCTGCGGATCGAGTTCCTCGACCAGTTCCTTGAGCGGCTTGCGGATCAGCGCCTCGCCCTGGCGCGTGGCGACGCGGGTGTACTTGGTGTCCGACTGGAAGTACAGCACCTCGTCGACGGTGATCAGCTTGAGGGTCTGCCCCACCGACGCGTTGATCCAGCGCAGGTACTGGCGCTTCGTGGTCGCGCCCGCCTGCGCGCCGAGCTGGCTCAGCACCGCGCTCAGGTCGGCGGGCGGACCCGCCAGGCGCTGCTTGATGCGCTGGATCGCCGTGAACAGCCGCGCCGGCTCGAGCGGCTTGAGCAGGTAGTCCACCGCGCCCTCGTCGAAGGCGGCGACGGCGTACTGGTCGTAGGCGGTGACGAACACGACGTGCGATCGCCCCTGCACCTGCCGCGCCACGTCCAGGCCGGTGGCGCCCGGCATCTCGATGTCCAGGAACAGCACGTCCGGCTTGACCTCGTGCAGCAGGCGCAGCGCCTGCACGCCGTCGGCCGCCTCGCCGACGATCGTCAGTTCGGGCCAGAGCTGTTCCAGCCGTTCGATCAGTTCGTGGCGCAGCGTCGCTTCGTCCTCGGCGACGACGGCCGTCGCGGCAGCGGAATGGAAGTTCATGCGGGCAGCTCCAAGGTGAATTCGGTGTCCTCGGCATTGCTGCGGCACTGCAGTCGCGGCGCCGGGGCGCCGGGGGCGCGTTCGAGGCGTTCCAGCCGCTCACCGAGCGCGTGCAACGCCGCTTCCTCGCCGCCCAGCCCGCCGCGGTCGAACGACAGGCTCACCCGCAGCCCGCCGCCGGGCAGCTCCTGCGCGCTCAGGCGGGCCAGGGACGGCAGGCGCGCGGGGTCGCGCAGCATCAGCTGCGCCAGCGGCAGCAGCAGCATCGGCGGCAGCGGCCGCGTGGCCAGCCACGCCGACCACTCGGTCGACAGGCTCAGCAGACGGCGATGGCGTCCCGCGACCACGGCGAGGTAGCTGTCCAGCAGCACCGCCTCGGACGCCAGCGTCACGCCGCTGTCGCGCAGCCGGGGCAGGGCCACGCGCAGATGCCGGATCAGCCGTTCCATCTGCTCGGGGGCTTCGCGGTCGGCGCGCTCGTAGGCGCGTTCGATGTCCACCAGGGTGTCGAACAGGAACTGCGGCTCCACCTGCGCCTGCAGCGCCGCCAGCCGCGCGGCGACCGCATCGCGCTGCATCGCGCTCTGCTCGCGCAGCAGCGCCTCCACCTTGGCGCGGGTGCGGCGGCGGCGCATCGCCATCTCGTACCAGGCCACCGACAGGCTGGCGGTGACGCAGACCGACAGGCAGTCGCCGATGAAGTTGACCCAGCCCACCGGCTGGCACGGCATGTCGCACTTGCGGGCGCGCGCGAGTTCGGCGATGGAGGGCAGCCCGAGCATCGGCATCAGCTGGTCGTACATCAGCTTGGCCAGCACCGATCCGAGCAGCACCGCCGTGGTCAGCCGCGCGACGCGCCACCGGTTCTCGGGCGCGCTGCGCGAGGCCGGCAGCCAGGTCAGCAGCAGCACCAGCGACACCATGAGCGGCGTCAGCATCTGGTTGGCGAGCGCCGCCGGCCAGCGCGCGTCGTCCATCACGTAGAAGATCGACGGCGCATCCACCAGCCCGTAGAACACGCCGATCAGCAGGAACCAGGACAACTCCTCCACGCGCAAGGAGCGCCAGGAGTGCCAGAGGTGGGCGACGGGTTCGCGCACGGTCATGCGACGGCTCCGGCGGATCCGGGGGCTGCGGCCGTGCCGGTCGCGGCCGCGGTCGCTGGCGCCAGCGCCGCCGCGGCGGCGTCGCCCGGCGCACCGCCCGCACCGCCCGCACCGCCCGCACCGCCCGCACCGTTGTCCGCGCCGCGTCCCGTACCGCCCGCAAGGGGCACGCGCACCCGCGCGACGACGCCGCGCGGTTCCGCCGCCTCCAGCTCCAGCCACGCCTGGCGCCCGAACATCGCCATCAGCCGCGCGCGGGTGTTGGCCAGGCCCACGCCGCTGCCGCCGCTCGCCGCGAAACCCTGGCCGGTGTCGCGCACCTCCAGCAGCAGCGCGCCGCCGTCGGGGTCGCGTCGTGCGCTGATGTCGATGCGGCCGCCCTCGGGCAGCGGGGACAGGCCGTGCTTGATCGCGTTCTCGACCAGCGTCGGCAGCACCATCGGGGGCAGCGGCGTCGCGAAGAGCGCGGCGTCGGCCTCGATCTCGAAGCGCAGCCGCTCGCCCATGCGCATCTGCAGGATGGTCAGGTAGCTGCGCGCCAGCTCGAGTTCCTGGCCGAGCGTGGACATGCCTTGGCGCATGCTCGGCAGCGCGGCGCGCAGGTAGGCGATCAGGCTGCCCATCATGTCGCGGCCGCGCTCGGGCGCGGTCTCGTAGAGGCGCTTGACGTTGGCCAGCGTGTTGAAGAGGAAATGGGGTTCGATCTGCGCGTTCAGCGCGGAGAACTGGGCTTCCATCTGCTGCGCCTGGAGGCGGTCGTGCTGGCGCGCCAGTTCCGCGAGCCGGGCCCGGGCGTTGCGTTCCTCGCGCACGCCGTGCAGCAGCGCGGCGAAGAAGCCGCCCAGCACCAGCCACAAGGCCATCGTCGAGGCCAGCCAGTCCCAATGCAGCGGTGCCTCCGGATCGCCCAGGTTCGCGACCTTGTAGCGCAGCAGCGTGCCGACCGTGGCGCCGACGGCCACCGCGACCGCGCGCACGGCCAGGGGCCAGCGCAGCGTGCGCCGCGCGAGCAGGGCTTCCGCCAGCGCCAGCGCGGCCAGCACGCTCAGCGCCGTCAGCAGGGTCTGGCGGGTGAAGCGCAGCCACTCCATGAGCCAGCCGGTGATGCTGTCGTCCTGCGTCAGCCAGCTCAGCGACCGCGCGCCCGCCATCGCGAGGCAGAAGTAGAAGCAGGCCGCGATCATGCGCAGGTTGAAGAGCTGCAGCGCGGCGTCCCGCGCCGAGCGGCGGGGTTCGGAAGGGACGCCTGCGGGCGTGGCGGGGGGTGCTGCGGACATGGGCGGGATTCTGTCCGCCTCACGCACGCCTTGCCAGCGCGTGCGACGAAGCCGGACAGGGCGGGACGAGTCCGCCCTTCGCCGGACCGAAGTGCCGCGGTCGGAGGCGGCATACTTCCCGCCCATGAAGATCCATATCGGAAACGGCGTCCGCCTGTTCGTGGACGTCGAGGGACCCGGCCTGGTGCCGGACGGGCCACGGATGCGGGAGAAGCCGACGCTGATCTGCATGCATGGCGGGCCGGGCTTCGACCATGCGGCGTTCAAGCCGGCGTTCAGCGAGTTGGCGGACCTCGCGCAGATCGTCTACTACGACCACCGCGGCCACGGCCGCAGCGATCCGCGTCCGCCGTCCGAATGGACGCTGGACATGTGGGCCGACGACATCGTGCGCCTCAGCGACGCGCTGGGCATCGACAAGCCGATCGTGCTGGGCCAGTCCTTCGGCGGGTTCGTCGCGCAGCGCTACCTCGCGCGGCATCCGGGCCATGCGTCGAAGGTGATCCTGTCCAGCACCTCGCACCACATGGGGCTGGCGCGCAAGCTGGATGCCTTCGAGCGGCGCGGCGGACCCGAGGCCCGCGCGCTGGCCGAGGCCTTCTGGAGCCGCCCGACGCGGGAGACCTTCGAGGCCTACTGGGCCGGCGTGCGCCACCTCTACAACACGCAGCCGGCGGCCGATCCCGAGGCGGGCGGTCGCACGCTGGTGAACCTGGACATCCTGCTGCACTTCGTCAGCGGCGAGAAGCAGGACCTCGGCCTCCTGAAGGGGCTGGAGAAGGCGCAGTGCCCGGTGCTGGTGATGGTCGGCGAGGACGACCCGGTCTGCCCGCTCGAGGACGCGCTGGAGATCCACGATGCGCTGCCGGCGCAGTGGCGTCAGCTGGCGCGCTTCCCCGGCGTCGGCCACGGCGCGTGGCGCGACGATCCGGTCGCGGCCTTCGCGGTGCTGAAGAAGTTCATCGCCGAATGATCACCGAGTGGATCGTGGGCGGACCTGGTTTCACGCCCTCTCCTGCTCGCGGGAGAGGGCGGGGAGAGGGCGGGGAGAGGGCCAGCGGCCTGTGAAGGACCGCTGATGGCTTCGTGCGTCAGGACGCCACGAGCGCCTTGAGATCGCGCTCGACCAGCGAGACGTCGCCGAGGTTCAACTCGATGACGCGGCGCAGGTGGGTGATGCTCTCGATGTCGATGCCCAGGCAGAGCAGCCCGACGCGATCGCCTTCTCCATGCGCCAGCTGCGCCGCCATCGTGATGCGGCCGTCGTGCGGTGCCAGCGGCAGGTCCAGCAGGCACAGCGCGCCGGGCTCGACGACCGAGCCGGGCGGCAACAGCAGCAGCGCGCCCTTGAGGGACAGGTCCAGCACCTGCACCGGCAGGCGTTGCTCGACCGTCACCAGCTGCGCCTGACCGGCGAAGGCGATGCGGGAGAAATGGCGGCGTTCGGCGCTCATGGTGTCGTCGGGCGTGGACCGGGCTTCACAGCTCGGCGTAGATCGTGCTCTTCTCGATCGCCTGGTGCAGGCGCGACGGCGCCAGCGGTTCCAGGCCCATCGTCTCCAGCAGGTACCACGAGGCGCGCAGCAGCGCGGACGTGGCCTGCCGGAGCTCGGTCGATTCGGGCGACTCCGAGCGCGACAGCATCGCCTGGAGCTGGCGGGACTGGTGGTGACTGGGCACCTCCGGCACCTGCGACGGCACATGGGCCTGGGTGAGCCGGCCCAGCAGCTGCTGGACCTCATGGCCGTGCTCGGGGGACTGGATCAGGCGCGCCAGGTCGCCGAGCAGCCGCTCGCCGGCGGCGGCCAGCAACTGCGCGGAGTGGTCCGCGCCGCCGGCCACGTAAAGCGCCGACGCCATGTCCAGGTACTCCAGCGCTCGCGCCAGACGGGGCAGGTCACTGCTCACTGCATGTCCTCCTTGATGCACTCTTGTCACGACTGCGTTTTGCATGCATCGCCGCTCCTTGTTCTGGAAACCGGTTCCCTTTTGACGGCGTGAAGGGGAGTGTATCGGCGTGCCGCGACGCTGCGCACACCGTTTGTCACGACGACAGGTAGCATCCATCGGTTCGGAGAGCGGGCATTCCATTTGCCTGCCGGACCCCGTCCGGGTCGAGCCCTCCCGTTGCTCGACGCCATCCCGACTTACCCGGAGATTCACATGGATCGTCAAGACATCATGACCGAGGGGCTGATCGATCTCAGCGAGGCGCCGACGCTGCGGGCGCGACGCGACGCGCTGGGGCGGCTGGGCCGCTATGCCGCCGCCGGGCTGGTGCTGCCGCCCGGATTGGCCGCGCTGCCGGCGTTGGCCGCCGACAACGAGGACGACACCTACGACGAGGATTCGGTGCTGAAGGCGGCGACCGATTTCTTCGGCGAGACGACCGAGGGCCTGGCCAAGGTGATCGAGAAGGCCTTCAAGGACCAGGGCCGCCCGAACGCCTACATCAAGGGCCAGGAAGCCAGCGGCGCGCTGACGGTGGGCCTGCGCTACGGCGAAGGCTCGCTGATCATGAAGCGCGGCGGCGGCAGCAACGTCTACTGGGCGGGACCGTCGGTGGGCTTCGACGTCGGCGGCAACGCCTCGAAGGTGTTCACGCTGGTCTACAAGCTGCCCAAGGCGAGCGCGATCTACCGCCGCTTCCCCGGCGTGGACGGCAGCCTGTACTACATCGGCGGCGCGGGCGTGAACTACCAGCGCGCCGACGGCATCACGCTGGCGCCGATCCGGCTGGGCGTGGGGCTGCGCGCGGGCGCGAGCGTCGGCTACGTGCACTACCGGCGCGAGAAGTCGATCAATCCGTTCTGAGCCGGGGTCGCGGAAGGCTGCCGACGGCGGCGTCCCAGCAGGCTCGGCCGGCGTTCAGCTGGTCCAGCCGCGTCAGCCGCTTCAGCCGGTGCGCAGCGGCGCGCCTTCGCGCTGGCTGCGCGCGAGTGCCTGTTCAGCGCGGCCGAGCAGGCCGCTGCCGGTATCGCCCGGACCGCGCCAGGCGGTGAGCCCCATGCTGAGCGGGCCGGCGGTCGGCTGCTGCTGCATCCACACCGCGCGGAAGCGCTCGCAGACCTTGCGGCCGGTGGGCAGGTCGACGTCGTGCAGCAGCATGAGCATGGCCTCGCCCTGCCCGAGGGCGAGCACGTCCTGCGCGCGGCATTGCTGGCGCAGCATGTGCGGGAGCGCGCCGGCGGGCGCCCGCGCCGCGCCCAGCGCAACCAGGCACCAGGCCATGTCCGGGGAGTTGTGCTGCTGGCGCTCGACCAGCCGCGCGAGCAGCTGGTCGCGTGAGGCCAGCGGCGACGAGGCGCCGGACTCGATGGCCAGCACATGGAAGCGCTTGAAGTGGGCGAGGGCGACGTTGTAGTCGCCGTGCGCCTCGGCCAGCGCGCTGAAGGTTTCCTGCATCGGCGCGTGGTCGTCGCCGTGGGTCTTGCGCAACTCGTCCAGACGCGAGCGGGCTGCGTCGAGTTGGCCGTCGAGGATGAGACGGCGGGCTTCGGCGCAGCCTTGTTCCAGATCGCCCAGGGTACCGGGGCTGGCGCGCAAGACCTTGTCTACAGTCATAACGGAAAAGAATAGCGTCCGCTATACGACCAAACCATGGGACCAACCCGGGGAAACGCCGTTGCACTCGCATCAATTGGTGTGCGGGGCGCAAGTACGTGCTTACCGGTCGTCACGCCAACGCCAGGTTGGTGACGCGCGGATGAGGCAGCGGTGACGGTGGGACGGCCGGGGCGAAGGGTGGATCGCCGGCGCTGCGCCTGCCGAGGCCATGACGGTTTCGTGGATTGGGGACAGGGGCCGGGGAAGGCCGGGACTAGGATGGTCCGAGCCCCGTTGACGGAGATCCGCGCATGACCGAGAAGACCCTTCCCGCAGCCACGACGCCACGGCCGCTGCAGGCCACCGCCGAGACGCTGCCGCCGCAGGACATCAGCGCCGAGGTGCTGTTGGAGAAATACGCCAAGGGCGGCGAACGCAGCCTCGAGGAGGTGAGGGCGCGGGTGGCGCGGGCGCTGGCGGCGGCGGAGTCGCCGGAGCAGCGCGCCCATTGGGAGGCGAAGTTCCTGGCGGCGCAGCGGCGCGGTTTCGTGCCGGCGGGACGGATTGCCTCGGCAGCGGGGACGGGGCTGTCGGCGACCTTGATCAACTGCTTCGTGCAGCCGGTGGGCGACGCGATCGCGGAGGAGGAGGACGGCCATCCCGGCATCTACACGGCGCTGACCGAGGCGGCGGAGACGATGCGGCGCGGCGGCGGCGTCGGTTATGACTTCTCCCGGATCCGCCCCCAGGGCGCCTACGTGAAGTCGACGCAGTCCAGCGCGTCGGGCCCGGTGAGCTACATGCGGGTGTTCGACCGCAGCTGCGAGACGGTGGAATCGGCCGGCTCGCGGCGTGGCGCGCAGATGGGCGTGCTGCGCTGCGACCATCCGGACATCGAGGCGTTCATCCATGCCAAGGACCAGGGCGACCTGAAGAACTTCAACATCTCGGTGGGCGTGACGGACGCGTTCATGGAAGCGGTGGAAGCGGACGCGGACATCGAGCTCGTGCACAAGGCGGCGCCGGGCGACAAGCAGCGTGCCGCCGGTGCCACGCAGCGGGCGGACGGGCTGTGGGTCTACCGCCGGATGCGGGCCCGCAAGCTCTGGGACCAGGTCATGCGGTCCACCTACGACCACGCGGAGCCGGGGGTGCTGTTCCTGGACCGGATCAACGCAGACAACAACCTGCATTACTGCGAGTCGATCAGCGCGACGAATCCGTGCGCCGAGCAGCCGCTCCCCGCCTACGGCTGCTGCTGCCTCGGCTCGATCGACCTGACGGTCTTCGTCAAGGACGCGTTCGTGGCCAAGGCCTCGTTCGACGAGGCCGAGTTCGCCGACATCTGCAAGACCGCCATCCGCATGCTGGACAACGTGCTGGACGTGACGCCGTGGCCGCTGCCGCAGCAGGCGCGCGAGGCCGCCAACAAGCGGCGCGTGGGGCTGGGCTTCACGGGCCTGGGCGACACGCTGGTGATGCTCGGCCTGCGCTACGACGGCGAGCCCGCCCGCACGATGGCGCGCCGCATCAGCGAGATCATGCGCGACGCCGCCTATGAGGCCTCCGCCGACCTCGCGCTTGAACGCGGCGCCTTCCCGCTCTTCAACGCCGATCTCTACCTGTCGGGCGGCAACTTCGCCTCTCGGCTGCCGCCGTGGCTCAAGGACAAGATCCGCGCGCAGGGTCTGCGCAACTCGCACCTGCTGTCGATCGCGCCGACCGGCACGATCTCGCTGGCCTTCGCCGACAACGCCAGCAACGGCATCGAGCCTGCGTTCTCTTGGAGCTATACCCGCAGGAAGCGGATGCCCGACAACTCGTTCAAGGAATACGCCGTCGAGGACCACGCCTGGCGGCTCTACCGCCACCTGTTCGGCGCCGATGCGCCGCTGACCGACGCCTTCGTCACCGCGCTCGAGTTGCAGGCCTCGGACCACGAGGCGATGGTCGCGGCGGTCGCGCCCTGCATCGACACCTCGATCTCCAAGACCGTCAACGTCCCGGCCGACTACCCCTACGGCGATTTCCAGGACCTCTACCGCCTGGCCTGGAAGAGCGGGCTCAAGGGCCTCGCGACCTACCGCCCGAACAGCGTGCTCGGCGCGGTGCTCAGCGTCGAGCCGATCGCCAGGCCGGAGCCGCTGAAGGCCGACATCGGTCCCAACCAGCGGCTGCGCGTCGAGCGCCTGCCCAAGCCGGTGCTCGCCTCGCTGCGCTGGCCGAGCCGGCCGGAGATGCCCGGCGGCAATCCGGCCTGGTCCACGATGATCCGCCACCCGCATGGCGACTTCGCGCTCTTCGTCGGCGAACTGCCGGCGGAGGGCCCGGATGCGGGCCTCTTCGGCCGCACGCTGCCCTTCGAGGTCTGGGTCAACGGCGCCGAGCAGCCGCGCGGCCTGGGCGCGCTGGCGAAGACGCTGTCGATGGACCTGCGCGCCAACGACGCGGCCTGGCTGCGGCTGAAGCTCGACGCGCTGGCGACCGTCGCCGAGGAGCGCGCCTTCGAGATGCCGATGCCGCCGCTGGGCGAGCCGCGGCTGTTCCCGGGCGTGGTCGCGGCGACCGCGGCGGTGATCCGCTGGCGCTGCGAGCAGCTCGGCGCGCTGCAGGAGGGCGGACCGACGCCGGTGCTGGACGCCATGTTCTCCCGCGAGGAGCCGCGCACCGGCACGGCCGGGACGCTGGCGTGGGCCGTCGACGTGGACAACCCCGCCACCGGCGAGCTGTTCACCCTGACGCTCAAGGAAGTCAGCCTGCCCACGCCCGACGGCGCCAGCGTCACGCGACCCTGTGCGATGGGCTTCTCAGGCAACTATCCGAAGGCGCTGGACGGGTTGGCGCGGCTGCTGTCGCTGGACATGCGGGTGCTCGATCCGGGCTGGATCGGCATGAAGCTGCGCAAGCTGCTCAACGTGGGCGAGCCGCTGGGCCATTTCATGGCGCCGGTGCCGACGCTGTCGGGGGAAAGACGGCAGCAGGTGTGGCCGTCGACGGTCGCGTATGTCGCGCGTCTGGTCATCCACCGCTACGCGATGCTGGGGGTGCTGGACGAGAGCGGCTATCCGCTCGTCGACATGGGGCTGATGCAGCAGGCGCCGCTGAAGGCTGCGGGAGCGGCCGCAGGGACGGCGCGCGCCGCCTCGGAGGCCGGCGGCATCGTGGCGATGGCCGGCAAGCCGTGTCCCGAGTGCGGCAACGCCACGCTCATCCACCGCGACGGGTGCGAGTTCTGCACCGCGTGCGGCTTCGTGGGGCAGTGCGGGTGACGGCCCCGCCGGGGCCGGGGCCGGCTGGTCAGGCCTGACCGGGGGCCTTGTCCTCCGCCGGGGCGGCTTCGCCGACGGTGCCGGCGGCGTTGTTCACCTCGTCCGGCGGCGCGTCGGAGCCTGCGCCGCTGGCCTTGCGGTGGGCCTTTTCTTCCTTCTTCTTTTTCTTGGCCAGCTCGCGTTGGCGTTTTTCGTAAGAGTAGTTGGGGGTAGCGATATCGGCCTCCGATAGGTTGGGGGTGATCGATGAGCCTGACGTTTCCGCCATTGCGCGAAGCCGGGCCAGTTCCTGGCGATGGACGTTGGTCCCGGTGGTGGTCAATCGAAGGCCGCCGCCATGCCATTCCAGCCAGTCCAGGTCGACCAGACGGTCGATCAGCTTTTCCGGAATCTCATTGGCTTGACGCCGCTGGAGCGCATCGACACTCTGCCGCAACGAAGCACGGAGCTCGTCGAGGGTTT
This sequence comes from uncultured Burkholderiales bacterium, assembly GCA_966211105.1. Lineage (GTDB taxonomy): Bacteria > Pseudomonadota > Gammaproteobacteria > Burkholderiales > Burkholderiaceae_C > Roseateles. The sequence goes on along the minus strand of CBIHMU010000026.1, from coordinate 48,991 downwards.
GTGGGACAGGCATGGTGCTCCTCCTCCGATCTCGCTCCGCGACATGCGGTGCGAACAGATTCGCCAGGCAATCAAGGCGAGGACTTGCACGGCTTCCGACAGGAGAGACGAAGCGAAGACTTCGGGATGACAGGCTCACGGTCTATCGGCTGATCGTAGCGCAGACCGCGCGCCAAGCTTTTTTGCGAAAAACGAATCCGTTAAGAAGGCGTTTGCGTACAGCGTCATCGGTGGGGCATTTCGGCCTCGCCGCCAACCTACGAGGAGCTGCGATGACCCCCCTGAATGCCCGGAATTCCCGCACGACGACCGTCCTGGCCCTGCTGGCGCCGGTGGCGCTGCTTGGCGCCTGTGCCATGACCGGTCCGTCGGGCTCGACCGCGCCGGTGTTCTCCCAGGCCGGAATGCCGGCCGCCGTGCAGGTGCCGGACGGCCACAAGGTGGCCCTGGAGACCGTCGGCGTCGGCAAGATCACCTACGAGTGCCGCGCGAAGAAGGACATGGCGGGACAGTTCGAATGGGTCTTCGTCGGACCCGACGCCGCCCTGAACGACAGGCGTGGCACGATGGTGGGCAAGTACTACGGTCCGCCCGCGACCTGGGAAGCCCGCGACGGTTCCAAGGTCACCGGCACGCAGGTCGCGGTGTCGCCGGCGGCGGCGGGCAGCATCCCGCTGCAGCTGGTGAAGGCGAATCCGGCCGTCGGCATGGGCGCCATGCAGGGCGTGAGCTACATCCAGCGCGTGGCCACCAAGGGCGGCGTCGCGCCGCAGACGCCTTGCGACGCCGCCGGCGTCGGGCAGAAGCAGGTCGTCGAGTACCAGGCGGATTACATCTTCTGGGCGCCGGTGGCGATGCGCTGAGGGGCCACTGCCGGGCCGGCCCGGTGCGCAACAACTTGCTGACTGCCACCGCCGCTGGCCCTGACCCCCACCCTCTCCAGCAAGCGGGAGAGGGAGTCTTCCGTCGTGGCGTGCTCAGGCGGTCGCGCCGCGCTGGCGCAGGCGCCATCCCAGCATCGCGATGCCGGCGAGCAGCAGCGCGTAGGTCGACGGCTCCGGGACCGCGCCCAGCGTGGTGAAGCCGTTGCTGAAGCTGTAGGTCGCGGCCAGCCCGTTGATCTTCGTCGCGGCGACGAGGTGGAGGAAACTCGCGTCGTGCGAGAGGTCGCCCGCGAAGCGCAGCGCGTAGCCGGCGCCGACCTGGGTCACCGTCAGCGCGCCGCCCGCCGCGGTGCTGCCGAGCGAGGCGAAGTCCAGACCCGCGCCGTCGAGCTCGAGCGCGCCGTTGCCCCGCAGTGCCAGGCTCGCGAAGCTCTGGTGACCGCCGGTCAGCTTCAGCGTGCCCCCGTTCAGCTCGAGCGCGCCGGCGTCGCCCAGGCGCTGGTCGCCTTGCAGTTCCAGAATGCCGCCGTCCAGCGCCACGGTGCCGATGTCCCGGCTCTGTCCCGTGAGCACGACGCGGCCGCTCTCGACCTGCAAGTGGTCGACGTGGCTGAACGCGCCCGCGTAGCTGAACTGGTTGCCGCTGCCGACCTCGAAGCGCACCGTCGCCGAGCCCGCGCCGCTGGCGCCGCGGACGTCGCCGAGGATCACCGCCTGACCGCCGCTGACCACCAGCGTGCTGCGGCCCGCGCCCAGGTCGATCGCCACGCCGCTCGCGCTGCCGTCGATGCGTCCGGCGTTGACCACCGTCGTGTCGTAGTCCGAGGCCGAGCGGATGGCGGCCGCCGTGCCGCCGCCGACGACGGTGCCGCCGACCTGGTTGTCGATGCGGACCAGCCTGCCGCTGCCGCCCAGGCCGCCGATGTAGATCGCCGAATCGCTGGATCCGCGGATCACGCCGCCGGCGCCGTTGATCAGCGTGGCGTTCGCGTAGAGCGCCTCGCGCTGACCGGCGTTCGGGCCGTTGGTGATGTCGTTGCCGACCAGCGAGATCCCCCGGCCCGCCGCGTTGGTGTTGCCGGCCGCGACCAGGCCTTCGATCAGTCCGGTGTTGCGGATCGTGCCGCCGCCCGCCGAGATGCCTTCGCTGAACGCCGGCCCGCTGCCCAGCGGCGAGAACGCGTTGATCGAGCGGATCGTGCCGCTGTTGGTCAGGTCCAGCGGGCCGTCGACGTCGACGCCGTCGCCATCGCCGCTCACGCCGTTGCCGGTGATCAGTCCCGCGTTGCGGACCGTGATCCCCTGCAGTGCGTTGAAGCCGTCGAAGTTCAGGCCAGCGCCGTTCATGCCGCGGATCGTCGCGCCGGCGGCGTTGTTGATGGCGCCGGTCCAGGCGATCGCCGTCTCCGGGCCGCCGGTCACGCCGTGACGGCCGCCTTCGAGCAGGCCGCCCGACAGGTTGTTGAAGGTGATGCCGCTGTTGGCCTGGAAGTCGACGCCGTCGCTGCTGGCGCCTGTCGTCGTGATGGAGCGGATGGTGCCGGCGTTGTTGACGACGCCGTTGACGCCGGGTCGGATCGCGTCCGCTTCATAGGCCAGCATCAACGCGCCGGCCTGGTTGTTCACGAGGTTGCCGCCCGAACCGATCGCGTTGAAGTCGACGACCTGGTTGCCGCCGCCGGACGCGTTCGTCGAGATCATGCGGCCCCAGTTGGTCAGCGTGACGCTGGCCGGGGACTTGTTCATCTGGATCAGGTCCGCGTCCTGGGCCCGCATCAGCGCGGTGCTGTTGGTCGCGCTGCCGTTGACGATGACCAGGTTCTGCACGCCGGTGTTGTCGCGGATCACGCGGCCCGTGCCCGTCTGCACGATGCTGCCGAGGTTGTTGAGCGTCGCGTTGTTGCCGCTGACCGTCACCGCGACCGTGGAGCCGCCCACCGTCAGGGTGCCGGTCGCGCACAGCGCGCCGGTCTGGCCGCTGCCGCTGCCCAGCGTCTGCGCCGACGTGAACGCGCCGCAGAGGTCGAAGGACGCGGCGTCGGCCGCACCGGCCTGCAGGAGCAGGGCGGCGAGCGCCAGGCCGCTCAGTCGGAACGCCGGTGCGCGATGGAAGGCCGAGGCGGCGCGGCAGAACGGGAGATGGACCATGGCGCAGTGTGTCTCGTGTGAAAAATTCACGCGATGCTAGGAGGGCTGCGGCCTGCGCGGCACCGCCCGAGCAGGGTGCCGCCGGACGCGGTCTTGACACACGCCTGTCACGGAGCGATGGAACACAAAGACCCCAGGCTCCATCGGGGGAACCCGCCGCCCGTGATGGCCGTCACGGCATGCCTCCCCGTGAATGCGGGGGAGTGGGAAACCGATCCCGCACTGCGTCACGTCGCGGCGGGAGTGACATATTCAGGTGGCGAGTTTCAAAAGTAGCATTTCGGCCGTTTCGACGCCTCTTCAGGAACAGGTCATGAATGCTCTCTCGGTCAAGAAACAGCTGATGTTCGCCTTCGCGGCACTGGTCGCGGCGGTGGTACTGGTCAGCGTGGTCGCCTTGCGCAACCTCGCCGGCGCGGATGCGCGCTTCAACGGGTTCGTGCACGGCATCAATGACCGCGAGTCGATCGCCGTCGACATGCGCATCCAGGCCAACCGCCGCGCCATCGGCGTGCGCGACATGGTCATCGTGAAGGACGCCGCCGATGTCGAGGCGGCGAAGAAGATGGCGCTCGACGCGCACGTCGCGCTTGGCGCGCACTTGAAGCGGCTGAGCGACGCGGTCGCCGCCGCGCCGGATGCCACGCCGCGTGAGCGGGAGCTGTTGTCGCGCATCGTGCAGGTCGAATCCCAGTATGGCCCCGTGGCCGCGCACATCGTCGACATGGCCGCCGCCGGCCAGCGGGACGAGGCGATGGCCGCCATGACCAAGGATTGCCGACCGTTGCTGGCGGCCTTGCTCCAGGCCGCGCGCGAGTACATGGAGTACACCGCCAAGGCCGGCGACGACATGGCGGCGGCTTCGACCGCCCAGTACCAGGCCCAGCGCTGGTGGATGTCCTTGATCAGCCTGGCCGCCGTGGGCCTGGCGATCGGCCTGGGCTGGCTGATCATCCGTCGCCTCATGAAGGCGCTGGGCACCGAGCCCGCGAAGCTCGCCGACGCCGCCCACCGCATCGCCGACGGCGACCTGCGCCCGGTCGAGGGCGCCGCGTCGGCGCCCGCCGACAGCGTGCTCGCCTCCATGGGCCTGATGCAGTCGCAGCTGGTCGCGCTGATCGGCCAGGTGCGGGGATCGGCCGACCAGATCGCGATGGCCAGCGCCCAGATCGCCCAGGGCAACAACGACCTGTCCGCGCGCACCGAGGAGCAGGCCTCGGCGATCGAGGAGACCGCCGCCTCGATGGAGCAGCTCAGCGCCACCGTGCGCCAGAACGCCGACAACGCCCAGCAGGCCAACCAGCTGGCGCGCAACGCCAGCGAGGTCGCCGTCCGTGGCGGCGAGGTGGTGGGCCAGGTCGTGGAGACGATGCGCGGCATCAACGACAGCAGCCGCCGCATCGCCGACATCATCGGCGTCATCGACGGCATCGCCTTCCAGACCAACATCCTGGCGCTGAACGCGGCGGTCGAGGCCGCGCGGGCCGGCGAGCAGGGCCGCGGCTTCGCGGTCGTGGCGTCGGAAGTGCGCAGCCTGGCCAGCCGGTCCGCCGGCGCGGCCAAGGAGATCAAGCAGCTCATCGGCGACAGCGTCGCCCGCGTCGAGCAGGGCACGGGTCTGGTCGACCAGGCCGGCGCGACGATGACCGAAGTCGTCGGCGCGATCCGCCGCGTCTCCGACATCGTCGGCGAGATCAGCGCCGCCAGCGTCGAACAGAGCGCCGGCGTCACGCAGGTCGGCGAGGCCATCACCCAGATGGATCGCGCCACGCAGCAGAACGCCGCCCTGGTCGAGGAAAGCGCCGCGGCCGCCGACAGCATGAAGCAGCAGGCCAGCGACATGGTGGGCGCCGTGGCGGTCTTCCGGACCGGCGACGACATGCCGGCGCCGGCGACGCCGGCGCGAGCCCCGGTTCGCGCCGATGCGCAGTCCGTGGCGCGCGTGTCCACGCGCCAGCACGGAGCGCCTGCGAGCAGCGCTCCGGTGGCGGCAGCGCCGTCCGGCGCGGCCTCTGCGCCCGCGTCGGCCAGCGCGCGCCCGAAGGTTCGCGTCGTCGCGGCCACGTCCGCGCCACAGCGGCGGTCAGCGCCGACGCCGGAGCTGCAGGTGGTCCGGCCGCCCGCCGCGTCCGCCGCACTCGCGATGGCCGTCGCCGCCCCCGCGCTGGCGGGCGACGACGACTGGACCTCGTTCTGACTTCTCTGACTTCTCTGACTTCTTTCTGACCCGGCGGGGCGGCCGACGCCGTCCCCCCACCGCGACGCCCCCTGCGATGGCGGGCGCCGATCGGACGCGTGCTGACCGGCACGGGTCATCCGATGCGGTTTTGCGGCAATTCTTCTCGCACCGGTTTGCCGGCGTCGATGACTGAGGAAGGCCATGCGCTGCTTTCAAGAGCAGGCGCCTCCTTTCCATCCACGCGTGAGGCAGACCATGAACGGTCTTTCGATCAAGAATCAATTGACGCTTGCGTTTGCCACCCTCGTGGCAGCCGTCGTGCTGGTCAGCGTCTTCTCGCTGCTGAACCTGGCGGGCGCGGATGCGCGCTTCAACGGCTTCGTCCACGGCATCGATGCGCGCGAGTCGATGGCGGTGGATATCCGCATCGATGCCAACCGCCGCGCCATCGGCGTGCGCGACATGGTCATCGTGAAAGACGCGGACGACCTCGTGGCCTCGAAAAAGATGGCGCTCGACGCGCATGCGGCGCTCGGTCTGCACCTGCGTCAGCTGCGCGATGCGGTTGCCGCGGCGCCTGACGCCACGCCCCGCGAGCGGGAACTGCTGGATCGCATCGTCGAGGTCGAGGACCGCTACGGCCCGGTGGCTGCCCATATCGTCGAACTGGCCGCCGCGGGCAGGCGCGACGAGGCGATGGCGGCCATGACCCGGGACTGCCGGCCCCTGCTGGCGAAGCTGCTCACGTCGGTGCGGGCGTACAACGACTACGCCCTCCAGGCCGGTGACGAGGTGGCGGCCGCGTCCACCGCGCAATACCTGTCACAGCGCTGGTGGATGTCGCTGATCAGCCTGAGCGCCGTCGCCGTCGCCGGGGGCCTGGGCGGGTTGATCACGCGCCGGCTGGCGATGGCGCTCGGCACCGAGCCGGCCCGACTCGCCGCTGCCGCCCACCGCATCGCCGAAGGCGACCTGCGTGCGGTCGAAGGCGCCGCGCAGGCCCCGGCGAACAGCGTGCTCGCGTCGATGGGGACGATGCAGTCGCAACTGGTCGCGTTGATCGGCCAGGTGCGCGGCGCCGCCGACCAGATCGCGATCGCCAGCACCCAGATCGCCCAGGGCAACAACGACCTGTCCGCGCGCACCGAGGAGCAGGCCTCGGCGATCGAGGAGACCGCCGCCTCGATGGAGCAGCTCAGCGCCACCGTGCGCCAGAACGCCGACAACGCCCAGCAGGCCAACCAGCTGGCGCGCAACGCCAGCGAGGTCGCCGTCCGTGGCGGCGAGGTGGTGGGCCAGGTCGTGGAGACGATGCGCGGCATCAACGACAGCAGCCGCCGCATCGCCGACATCATCGGCGTCATCGACGGCATCGCCTTCCAGACCAACATCCTGGCGCTGAACGCGGCGGTCGAGGCCGCGCGGGCCGGCGAGCAGGGCCGCGGCTTCGCGGTCGTGGCGTCGGAAGTGCGCAGCCTGGCCAGCCGGTCCGCCGGCGCGGCCAAGGAGATCAAGCAGCTCATCGGCGACAGCGTCGCCCGCGTCGAGCAGGGCACGGGTCTGGTCGACCAGGCCGGCGCGACGATGACCGAGGTCGTCGGCGCGATCCGCCGCGTCTCCGACATCGTCGGCGAGATCAGCGTCGCCAGCGCCGAGCAGAGCGCCGGCGTCACGCAGGTCGGCGAGGCCATCACCCAGATGGACCGCGCCACGCAGCAGAACGCCGCCCTGGTCGAGGAAAGCGCCGCGGCCGCCGATAGCATGCGGCAGCAGGCCGCCGAGATGGTCGCTGCGGTCGCGGTCTTCCGCACCGGCCATCGCGGCCATCGCGGCCATGACGGCCATGACGTCGATGACGTCGATGACGTCGATGACGTCGATGACGGCTCTGCGGAGGCAGCCGCCGCGCGTCACGCCTCGCAGGGCGGCGTCGCGGTCTCCTGCGGGCGCATGCCCCGGCGCGCGGCGCATCCTGCCTTTTGAACCCGGGCGGTCGGGACTACCCTGTCCCGCAAGAAAAGGATGTCGAGCGGGCCCGCATCTGACTATGCTTCGCGCACCGTCGCGGTGCTCGTGGCGGGTGCCGAGGAGGTATCCATGCCGGCTCTCCGTACCGCCAGTCCCCTGGCCCGATTCGACTACCCGCACACCGCTCGCCGCGAGATGCTGGCCTTCCTGCCGGGGCACTGCCAACGCCTGCTGGACGTCGGCTGCAACACCGGCGCCTTCGGAGAAGCCGTCAAACAGGCCTATCCCGGCACGGAGGTCTGGGGCGTCGAGCCCGACGCCGGCGCCGCGGCGCGCGCCACCGCCCACCTGGACCAGGTCAAGCAGGGTTTCTTCGGCCCCGGCCTGACGCTGCCCGAGGCGCACTTCGACGTCGTCTCCTTCAACGACGTGCTCGAGCACATGCCCGACCCCTGGGAGGCGCTCATCCACGCCGCGCCGCTGCTGGCGCCGGGCGGCGTCGTGGTGGCCTCGCTGCCCAACCTGCTGCACATCGACACGATCTGGCCGCTGGTCCACGACCGCGACTTCCGCTACGAGCCCTGCGGCGTCCGCGACCGGACGCACCTGCGCTTCTTCACCCGCACCAGCGCGCTGCGCATGTTCGACGAGTGCGGCTACGAGGTGCTCAGCGTCCAGGGCATCAACGAGCAGTGGTACACCGCCTCGCTCAAACGCCGGCTGGCCTTCCGGCTCCTCGGGCGGCGGCTCGAGGAGACGAAGTGGGTGCAGTTCGCCTTCGTCGCCCGGCCCAAGGCGCCCCGGCTGGTGTCCTGACAGCGGTCCGGGACGGCGGTCCGGGACGGCGGAAAGAATCGCCCCACCGCCGACGGGTGTCCTCCGCAGCCGCGACAATGCGCCGCATGCGCGCCCTGATCGACCTGCTGATCCAACACGACTTCCTGCTCGTCTTCCTCGTGACGCTGGCCGCGCGCATCGGTGCGCCCGTGCCCGCGGCGCCGCTGCTGGTGGTGGCGGGCGGACTGGCCGCCGCCGGGCGGCTGTCGGCGGTGTCGCTGGTCGTGGCGGCGGTGCTCGCCAACGTCCTGGGCGACGCGATCTGGTTCATCGCCGGCCGCAGCTACGGCCACCGGGTGCTGCGCCTCCTGTGCCGCGTCTCGCTCTCGCCCGACGTCTGCGTGCGCCAGAGCGAAAGCCTCATCGCCCGATGGGGCGGCAGCTCGCTGCTGGCCGCGAAATTCCTGCCCGGCATCTCGGTCGTCGCGGCGCCCATGGCCGGCGCGCTCGGCATGGGCTGGCGGCGCTTCATCGCCTACGACGCCGTCGCGGGACTGGTCTGGACGGCGTGTTTCCTCGGTCTCGGACTGGTCTTCAGCGACCAGATCCAGGACGTGCTGGACTTCCTCTCCAACGCCGGCATGTTCGCGGTGGCCGCGATCGTCGCGGTGCTGGCGCTCCTGGTCGGCAACCGCTGGCGGCGTCGCCGCCAGATGGCGAAGCTGCAGGGCGAAGTCGAGCGCATCAGCGTCGAGGACGCCGCCGCGCTCTGCGAGCAGGACATGGCGCCGATCTTCATCGATGTGCGCAGCGACCCCGGCCGCGCCGCCGACCCGCGCACGCTGCCGGGCGCGCTCAACATCCCGCTGACCCGCCTGCCGGAGTACGCGGCGCAACTGCCCGACGATCGCCTGCTGGTGCTCTACTGCAACTGCCCGAACGAGGTTTCCGCCATCCAGGGCGCGCACGAACTCCTCAAGCGCGGTCACCCCCGGGTGCTGGCGCTGGACGGCGGCCTGGACGGCTGGCACGAACTCCAGCGTCGCCAGGGTCGGGACCGGGGCGACAGCGGCGACGGCGATGCGGCGGGACGGTCGTCCAAGGCAGCGCCGGCCGCGTCCCCCTCGTCGCCTCCCGTCATGCAGTCGGCGACGCCTGCCGTCCCCTGATCTGAGGAGGGGCGGCCCCTGCGGCTGGCCCGGCGCTTGCATACTGGCGCCCATGAGCGTCGCCGTCCTGCCTGCCGCCACTCCGGTCCTTGCGCCGACCATCCTCGATCTGGAGGCTTCCGGTTTCGGGCGGGGCAGCTACCCGATCGAGATCGGTTTCGTCGAGGCGGGCGGCCTGCCGTTCTGCTCGCTGATCCAGCCTGCGCCCGAGTGGGAGCACTGGGACCAGCAGGCCGAGGCCCTGCACGGCATCACGCGCGAGCTGCTGCTGCGTCACGGACGCCCGCGCGAGTGGGTCGTCGATGAACTCAACAAGCGCCTGGCGGGTCAGACGGTCTACTCCGACAGTTGGGGTCACGACTATCCGTGGATGAGCAAGCTGTTCGACAGCGTCGGCCGCCTGCCGCTTTTCCGGATCGAGGACCTGCGCCGCCTGCTCAGCGAAGACGAGGCCCAGCGCTGGAACGCGGTGCAGCAGGAGGTCCGTGCCGAGGCCCAGCTGCGGCGTCACCGCGCCAGCGCCGATGCCAAGGTCCTGCAGATGACGCTGATGCGCCTGAAGCATGGGCCCTTGACGCCGACCGCGTCCCTGGATGGCCGCAGCCCTGGCGACTTCGGCAACTGCGGCTGACCGCGCACCGCACCGCCGCACCGCAGCGCAGCGCAGCGCTACTTCGCCGGCGTCTTCCGCTCCGCGCAGAGGCTGCCGCTCGATCGTCCCCGACCTGCCCGCTTCGCCCGATAGAGCTGCTCATCCGCCTGCGTGACGAGGTCGTCGATGTCGGCCAGCCGGGCCCACTGGACGCAGAACCCGACGCTGGTGCCGATGTGGAGTTCGAGCGCACCGATGCGGAACGGCATCGTCAGCGCGTGCACCAGTTTGTCGGCGACGACCTGCGCATCGACCGGCTTGGCGACATGGCCGAGGAACACCGCGAACTCGTCGCCGCCGATGCGGGCCACCAGGTCCTGCGGCCGCAGCGCATGCCGCAGCCGGCCGGCGACGGCCTTGAGCAGCGCATCGCCCACGGGATGGCCGTACTCGTCGTTCACCGGCTTGAAGCGGTCGAGGTCGAGGTACAGCAGCGCCACCAGCTCGTCGCGGTCGGTGGCGCGGCCGAGCGCGGCGTTGACCTGCGACGCGAAGCCCGCGCGGTTGAGCAGTTCGGTGAGCGGGTCCGTGTTGGAGGCCCGCAGCAATCGCATCTGTTCCTGCTTGACGTCGGTGACGTCGCGCGCGACGCCGTAGGCGCCGATGATCGTGCCGTCGTCGGTGACCAAGGGCGCGTAGGTGAGTTCGACGTAGCGGGTCTCGCCGCGGTCGTCGCCGTCCAGCGGCATCGGGCGGCTGACGCCGTCGTCGTCGTCGCGCATCTCGACGACGCTGGTCTCGCCCGCGAAGGCGCGCAGGATCAGCGGATGCACGGCGGGGTAGAGCCCGTCGAAGACATCGGACGCGTGGCGGCCTTGCCAGGAGTTCTCCGGGATGTCGAAGCGGCGTTCGAAGGCCTTGTTGCAGAAGAGCACGCGTTCATCGGTGTCGACCGCCAGCATCATGACGTTGACGCTCTGCGCCATGGCGCCCATCACGGCCTGGTTGCGCTCGCGCTCGCGGCGGGCGGCGAGTTCGGGGGTGATGTCGGCGACCGTGCCCGCGTGCGCCACGATGCGTCCGCCCAGCCGCATCGGCCGCATCCGCAGCCGGACCAGCAGCTCCGTGCCGTCGCGGCGCGCCAGCTGCCGCACGCGGTCCACCGGTTCGCCCACCGCGACCAGCGCGGCCCACTGCTCGCGCGTCAACTCGCGTTCCGACGCGGGCAGGCGGTCCAGCCAGCCCCAGGCCAGATCCTTGGGGTCCACCTCCAGCAGGCGCAGGTAGGTCTCGTTGGCGTAGACGGTGCGGCCCAGCAGGTCGCAGCGGAACAGGCCCATCGGCGAGGCGTCGGCGGTGGCTTCACGCTCCGCCTCGCGCAGCCGGGCGCTTTGCTGCAGCCGGGTGAACCAGGCCATCAGGCCGACCGCGATCACGGTGACCAGCAGCGAGAAACCCAGCACCGCGCGGCGTTGCTGCAGGTAGCCGGCGAGGATGCGTTCGCGCTCGAAGGACACGAACAGGCGCAGCGGATAGTCCTGCAGCACGCGGTAGGAGACGATGCGGTCGAGCCCGTCGGCGGGGCTTCGCGACACGATGAACTGGCCGCTGGCCGGCGGGCTCGGCGGCAGCAGGTCGCCGCCGGGCACCTGCCGCAGGTTGGTGCCGACAAGACCTGGCACCTCCGGCCACCGCGCCATCGCGACGCCGTCGTCGCGTTCCAGCAGCACGGCCATGCCCGAACGCATCGAGCGCGTCCGGTACACGCGCAGCAGCGCGTCGAGGTCGATGAAGCCGACCGTCGCGGTGAACGGGCCGGTCGGCGCGCTCAGCCGCGTGGCCACCGGCAGGACGAAGTGGGCGCCCGGCCGCAGCCGGATCGGCGCGCCGAGGATGACGCTCGGTCCGCCCGGCCGGCCCAGCTCCGACAGGAAGCTCGTCGGGCCGAGGTCCACATAGGGTTCGCCGGTGACCGACGGGATGCGCCACAGGCGGCCGTCCGCGCTGGCGAGCATCACGTCGGTGATCCCGCGCGAGTTGTCGCGCAGCGAGTCGGCCAGCAGGGACACGGTGGCGTCGAGGTCCTGTCGCTCGTTCTTGCGGGTGAGCAGCAGCAGGTCGAGGGTGCGCAGGCTGCCTTCGGTCTCGCGCAGCAGCTGTTCGGTGTCCTGGGCCGCGTTCAGGGCGATGCTGTGCAGGTCGTCCTGCAGGTCCTCGACCAGCGACTTCGGATAGAGCAGCGCGAACCACAGCACCAGCCCCCACAGCACCACCAGCACCAGTCCCAGCGCCAGGAAGGGGCCGAAGACCAGCAGGCGCCTGACCTGGAGGCGCTCCGCGACGGACTGGCTGAAGGGGGAGGCGGGCATCGGTGGGATTGTGGCCGTGCCGCGTACGCCTTCAAAGGCCCAACAGCGGGGGCTCGGGCGGGTTGTTCGGCGCGTCCGGCACGTGGCTGTCCGGATCGCCGCGGGCCAGCTCGCCCAGGCAGCGCAGGCACAGGCATCGATCCGGCCAGCGCGCGGCGAGCTCCCGCCGCAGGCCTTCGCCCAGCCGGGTGCCGAAGCAGGCGCACCAGCCCTCGTTCACGCCGCAGTGGAAACCGCCGCCGCAGCGCGGGCAGGCGGTGTCGAGGGCGTCGACCGGGTCGGTCGAGCCGGTCGAGCCGGTCGAACCGGTCGAGCCGATCGTGCCGCTCATGTCGGTCGTGTCGGTCGTATCGGTCGTGCTGGCGGGGAGCGGCGTCGGCGTGCTCATGACGCCGATTGTCGGCGATGCTCAGCCGAACAGGCTCCGATGCCGCTCGCGCAGCAGGTTCTTCTGCACCTTGCCCATCGCGTTGCGCGGCAGCTCGGTCTCGACGAAGACCTGCTTGGGCACCTTGAAGCCGGCGATGCGGTCCTTCAGCGCCGCGACCAAGGTCCCGCCGTCGAGCGCGGCGCCGGCGCGCGGCACCACCACGGCGATCACGCCCTCGCCGAAGTCCGGGTGCGGCACGCCCACGACGGCCGACTCCGCCACCCCGGGCAGCTCGTTGAGCCAGCCCTCGATCTCCGCCGGGTACACGTTGTAGCCGCCGGTGATGATCAGGTCCTTGCTCCGGCCCACGATGGTCACGTAGCCCCGGTCGTCGCGCCGGCCCACGTCGCCGGTCTTGAACCAGCCGTCGGCGGTGAACTCCTCCCGGGTCTTCTCCGGCATGCGCCAGTAGCCCGAGAACACGTTGGGCCCGCTCACCTGGATGTGGCCGATCTCGCCGTCGCCGGTGCTGGGGCAGGGCGCGCCCGCGTCGTCGACGATGCGCAGGCCCACGCCGGGCAGCGGACGGCCGACCGTGCCGCCGCGGCGCTCGCCGTCCTCGGCCCGGTACGGATTCGAGGTCAGCATCACCGTCTCGCTCATGCCGTAGCGTTCCAGGATGGTGAACCCGGTGCGGCGCTGCCACTCGTGGAAGGTCTCGATCAGCAGCGGTGCGGAACCGCTGATGAACAGCCGCATCCGCGCGCACGCGTCCTTCGTCAGCGTGGCCTGCTCGAGCAGCCGCACGTACAGCGTCGGCACGCCCATGAACAGCGTCGCGTCGGGCAGCCGCGCGATCACCGCGCGCGGATCGAAGCGGTTGAACCACAGCATCTTCGCCCCGGCCAGCAGCGCCCCGTGCGAGGCCACGAACAGCCCGTGCACATGGAAGATCGGCAGCGCGTGGATCAGCACGTCGTCCGCCTTCCAACCCCAGGCGTGCTTCAGCACCTCCGCGTTGGACAGCAGGTTGCCGTGGCTCAGCATCGCGCCCTTGCTGCGACCCGTCGTGCCGCTCGTGTAGAGGATCGCGGCCAGGTCATCGGCTTGCTTCTCGGCCACCTGGTGCGTGTCGGGCATCTGCACCGCGCGGTCCAGCAGCGTGCCGCTGCGGTCCTCGTTCAGCGTGAACACCCAGGGCACCTTGGCCTGGAACGCCAGCTTGCTGATCCAGCCGAAATGCTTCCCCGCGCAGACGACCACGGCCGGCTCCGCGTTGCCGATGAAGTACCCGAGTTCGGCGGCCTGGTAGGCCGTGTTCAGCGGCAGGTAGACGTAGCCGGCGCGCAGCACCGCGAGGTACAGCAGCAGCGCCTCGACGCTCTTCTCCGTCTGCACCGCCACGCGGCTGCCCGCGGGCAGGTCCAGCGAGTCCAGCAGGTTGGCGATCATCGCCGTCGCGCGGTCGATGTCGCGCCAGCTGTAGCGCTGGCCGGCGTCGGGGCCGTCGGCCAGCTCGATCGCGCAGGCGTCCAGGTCGTCGGAGAAATTCGCGCGCAGCGCGGCGAACAGGTTCGCGTTCGGGGTGGCTTTCAAGGGCGTGTTCATCAATCCAGTTTCGCACCGCTGCGCTTGACCACGTCGGCCCAGCGCAGGACCTCGCCGTGCACGAACTTGCCGAAGGCGTCGCCGTACAGGGTCGGCATGTCGGTGCCCAGACCGGTCCAGATGGTCTTCAGTTCCTCCGTCGCGTAGGCCTTGCGCAACTCGGCCTGCATCGCGGCGATCACTTCCCTGGGCGTGCCCTTGGGCGCCCACAGGCCGTACCAGGTGGCGACCTGGTACTGCGGGATGCCGGCTTCCACCGCGCTCGGGATGTCCGGGAAGCCCGGCGCGCGCTTGGAGGACGCCACCGCCAGCGCCTTGATGCGGCCGCCGCGGATGTGCGCGGCCGACGAGCCCAGGCCGTCGAACATCAGGTCCACCTGGCCCGCCATCAGGTCCTGCAGCGCCGGGCCGGCGCCGCGGTAGGGGATGTGGGTGATGAAGGTCTGCGTCTGCAGCTTGAAGAGCTCGCCCGCCAGGTGGTGCGAGGTGCCGTTGCCCGCCGAGCCGTAGTTCAGCTTGCCGGGGTTCTTCTTGAGCAGGTCCAGCAGGCCCTTGACGTCGGTGACGGGCACCTTCTGCGGGTTGACGACGATCACCTGCGGCACGCTGGAGACCAGGGCGACCGGGATGAAGTCCTCCTCCAGCTTGTAGTCGAGCTTCGGGTACATCGCCGGCGCGATCGCGTGGTGCACCGCGCCCATGAAGAAGGTGTAGCCGTCCGGCGCGGCCTTGGAGGCGATCGTCGCGCCCACGGTACCGCCGGCGCCGCCCTTGTTGTCGATGATGAACTGCTTGCCGGTCTGCTTGGTCAGCACGGCGGTCAGCGGCCGCGCGAAGGCGTCGGTGCCGCCGCCGGCGGGGAAGGGCACGACGATGACCACCGGCCGGCTCGGCCACGCGGCCTGCGCGAAGGCCGACGGCGCCATCCCCGCGCCCGCGGCGGACAGGGAGGCCAGGGCGGCGGCGCCCAGCAGGCGGCGACGGGTCGTGGAACTCTGGGTCATGCGTGTCTCCTGTGGGCCTCTGCGGGCCGCGGTGTCGGTGAGCAAGGGGAAACCGGAGTGATGCGGCGGTTTATAGCCGGATCGCCTCCCGCGTGGCTCAGTGGGCGCCTCGGGGATTCCCCAGGGCGTTCGTGTGGCGGAACGGCCTTCGCACCGCGGAGGCGGCTGCTACATTGGTCCGCATCAGATCCGAGGCGGCGCCGCGCGGCGGCAGGCCGACCCCGGACCCCCTTCCGCAAGGCGGCGGGCCCGGGACGCTCGTCCGGGACGCATGCCCAGGAAGAATGCCAAGGAGACAAGGCATGAACGACATTCCCCAGGATGCCGAGGCGGTGCTGCGGCTGGCGGCGCAGTCGATGTTCGACGTGCTGGCCAGCACCGCGCAGGGCGCCATGGTGGTGAACCGCGAGCACCGCGTCGTCTGGATCAGCGAAGGCTACAAGCGCTTCCTGCCCGCGCTCGGCTTCCGGGACGAATCCGAGTTCGTCGGTCGCCGCGTCGAGGAGGTCGTCCCCAACACCCTGATGGCGCAGGTCATCGACACCGGGCAGCCCATCCTCGTGGACCTGCTGACCAACAAGGCGGGGACCTTCCTCGTCAGCCGGCTGCCCTTGCGCGGCCCCGGCGGCGACGTCATCGGCGCGATGGGCATGGTCCTGCTGGACCATCCCGAGACGACGATGCAGCCCTTGATGAACAAGTTCGCCTGCCTGCAGGCCGAGCTCGACGACACGCGCCGCCAGCTCGCCGCCGAGCAGTCCCGCAACCGGCGCGCCAAGCACCGCATCATCGACTTCATCGGCGGCAGCCCCGCCGCCGTCGAGGTCAAGCGCCACGCGCGCCGCGTCGCGCAGACCGAGGCCACGGTGCTGCTGCTCGGCGAGACCGGCACCGGCAAGGAGCTGCTGGCGCATGCCATCCATGCGGCCTCGCGGCGCGCGGCCAGGCCGCTCGTGTCGGTGAACATCGCCGCCGTGCCGGAGACCCTGCTGGAGGCCGAGTTCTTCGGCGTCGCGCCCGGGGCCTACACCGGCGCGGATCGCAAAGGCCGCGACGGCAAGTTCAAGCTGGCCGACGGCGGCACGCTCTTCCTCGACGAGATCGGCGACATGCCGCCGGCCCTGCAGGCCAAGCTGCTGCGCGTGCTGCAGGAGCAGGAACTGGAGCCGCTGGGCAGCAACGAGGTCATGAAGGTCGACGTCCGCGTGATCGCGGCCACCAGCCGGGACCTCGCCGCGATGGTGCGGCGCGGTGAGTTCCGCGCCGACCTCTTCTACCGCCTGAACGTCCTGCCGATCCGGCTGCCCGCGCTGCGCGAGCGCAGCGAGGACATCGGGACGCTCGTCGATGCGCTGCTGGGCGACATTGCGCGACGAAGCGGTCTCGCGCCCAAGACCCTGAGTGCCGCGGCGCTGAAGGTGCTCGAAGGCAAGACCTGGCCCGGCAACGTGCGCGAGCTGCGCAACGCGCTGGAGCAGGCCTTCCTGATGAGCGACGACGACGAACTGCTGCCGAGGCATTTCGGGCGCCATGAATCGGCGATCACCCCGACCGGGACGACGTCGACGATGACGACCGCCGCCGGAGCGGGAGCTGGAGCTGCTGTCGCAGTCGCAGCCGCAGCCGCGTCGATCGAATCGATCACCACGAGCGATTCGGACGTTGCGGGGGCCGGTGCCCCTCCGAGCGACCTTCCGAGCATGCGCAGGAGTGGGAGCGAGGAGGGGTACCGGCCCCCGCAACGTGTGCTCGGTGCAACGGCAACGGCGACCTTGCCTGCCCGCAAGGCCGAGCTGGAGCGTGCTGCCATTGCCCAGGCGCTCAAGAGCACCAACGGCAACCGTGTTGCTGCAGCGCGGCTGCTGGCGATTTCCCGCGCGACGCTCTACGAGAGGCTGGCGAAATACCCTGAGCTGGCGTCTGCCTGACGCGTACGGCAACCCCCGGCCCCTGCATGACGGGCGGATGCCCGCCACATCGTCACGTTTGCCCTGTGTTCATGGGCTTTTTCGAGGGTTCCGGAGGCTTGCCGCACGGTGTGCGACATGCGCATATTCGAGGTCAGGGCAGACGATGAGGACCGGATGGACCGGCCCGCCCAGGAGACTTCATGAACACGCTCACCTCGACCGCGACCGGTTTTCATGCGGAGGCGCCTGCCGGCGCCAGGTCCCCGGCGAAGGATTCGGGCCCCCGTGCCTGGACGCTCGCCACCAAGCTGCGCGTGGCCGTGCTGGCCGCGGTGGTCGGTTTCGTCGTGCTGGTGATGTGGCTGAGCCACCGCTCCGCCATGAGCCTGCTGGACGTCAAGATGATCACGACGGTCGAGCAGGTGAAGAACGCCGAGCAGATCGCCAAGCGCCACTTCGACCGCATCGGCGCCGGCGGCCTCACCGAAGCCGACGCGAAGAAGCAGGCCGCCGCGGAGATCGGCAGGATCCGCTACTCCGGCAACGAGTACATCTGGATCAACGACATGACGCCCAAGATGGTCATGCACCCGATCAAGCCGGAACTCAACGACAAGGACCTGTCCGGCAACAAGGATCCGAACGGCCTGAAGCTGTTCGTCGCCTTCGTCGACACGGTCAAGGCGCAGGGCAGCGGCTTCGTCGACTACCTGTGGCCCAAGCCCGGCGCCAAGGATCCGGAGCCCAAGCGCTCCTACGTCGCCGGCTTCAAGCCCTGGGGGTGGGTGATCGGCTCGGGCGTCTACATCGACGACGTGTCCGGCATCGCCCGCCGCGACGCGACGATCGCCCTCGTGCTGGTGATCGCCTTCGGCGTTGCCGCGCTGGTGGCCGTCGAGTGGTTCGCCCGGGGCTTGAAGCGGCGGCTGAACCAGATGCGCGAGGTGGTCCAGGCCGTGGCCAACGGCGACCTGCGCGCGCAGGCCGCCGGCGGACAGGGCATGGGCAATGACGAGATCGGCCAGGTGCTCACGCAGGTCGCCGCGATGCAGGGCCGGCTCAGCGATCTGGTCCGCGCGATCCGCGACGCCACCGACTCCATCCAGCATGCGTCGCGCGAGGTCGCGATGGGCAGCCAGGACCTGTCGCAGCGCAGCGAGCAGGCGGCTTCCAGCCTGCAGCAGACGGCGGCGTCCATGCACGAGCTGACGCAGCAGGTCACGCACTCCGCGCAGGCCGCGCACCAGACGAATCAGCTGGCCATCGGGGCGGCCGATCGGGCCAGGCTGGGCGCGGACGTGATGGGCGAGGTCGTTCAGACCATGGACGGCATCGCCGGCGCCAGCCGCAAGATCGCCGACATCATCTCCGTCATCGACGGCGTGGCTTTCCAGACCAACATCCTGGCCTTGAACGCGGCGGTCGAGGCGGCCCGTGCGGGTGAGCAGGGGCGAGGCTTCGCGGTCGTGGCTTCCGAGGTCCGCGCCCTGGCCCAGCGCAGCGCCAACGCGGCCAAGGAGATCAAGGCGCTCATCAACGACTCGGTCACGCGCGTCGACGCGGGGGGCGCGCAGGTCGGCCGCGCCGGCGAGGCGATGGGCCAGATCCTGCAGTCGGTGCAGCAGGTCAGCGGCACGGTGGCCGAGATCAGCCAGTCCAGCGCGGGTCAGTCCGACGGCCTCGCGCAGATCAACCAGGCCGTCAAGCATCTGGACGACATGACGCAGCAGAACGCGGCGCTGGTCGAGGAGACCGCCGCCGCCGCCGAGTCGCTGCAGCAGCAGGCGCGCCTGCTCAACGAGCACGTCGCGACCTTCCGCACCTGAGGCGCTGTCCGATGTCTGGACATTGACCGGATTCCAGACACCCTGTCCTTGCTTAGCGCACGCCGCCGTCTGGAATCCGGACAGCGGCGTCGCCGTTTCTGGCGTCCGCGCCTGGCCCGGCGCCGTCGGCACGGACCTTGCGATGTGAGCGGCCGAGGCCGGCGCAGGACCGGTCCGCCCACAGGAGACAAGTTCCATGACCCACGGCTTCATCCGCGCCGCGACGGCTGCGATCCTGGCGTTGTCCGCCGTTGTCGGCGGCGGCACCTCGGCGCACGCGCAAGGCAAGGAGATCCGCATCGCCCATGTCTACAGCCGCACCGGCCCGCTGGAGGCCTACGGCAGGCAGACGCAGACCGGTTTCCTGATGGGCCTGGACTATGCGACCGGCGGCACGATGACCGTGGCGGGCCGCAAGCTCGTCGTCATCGAGAAGGACGACCAGGGCAAGCCCGACGTCGGCAAGAGCCTGCTGGCCGCGGCCTACGGCGACGACAAGGCGGACATCGCGGTGGGGCCGTCGTCGTCGGGCGTGGCGCTCGCGCTGCTGCCGGTGGCTGAGGAGTACAAGAAGATCCTGCTGGTCGAGCCGGCGGTCGCCGATTCGATCACCGGCGACAAGTGGAACCGGTACATCTTCCGGACCGGCCGCAACAGCTCGCAGGATGCGATCTCCAACGCGGTCGCGCTCGACAAGCCGGGCACGGTGATCGCGACGCTGGCGCAGGACTACGCCTTCGGACGTGACGGTGTGAAGGCCTTCAAGGATGCGATCAAGAAGGCCAAGGTCGTCCACGAGGAGTACCTGCCGACCACCACGACGGATTTCACCGCCGGCGCGCAGCGGCTCATCGACCGGCTCAAGGATCAGCCCGGCCGCAAGGTGATCTTCATCATCTGGGCCGGCGCGGGCAACCCGTTCAAGATCGCCGACCTCGACCTCAAGCGCTACGGCATCGAGATCGCCACCGGCGGCAACATCCTGCCCGCGATGGCCGCCTACAAGGCGCTGCCGGGCATGGAAGGCGCGACCTACTACTACTTCGGCCTCCCGAAGAACCCGGTCAATGAATGGCTGGTGGCCAACCACTACAAGCAGTTCAAGGCGCCGCCCGACTTCTTCACCGCCGGCGGCATGAGCGCGGCGATCGCGGTCGTCGAGGCACTCAAGAAGACCGGCGGCGACACGAGCACCAACAGGCTCATCCAGGCCATGGAGGGCATGAGCTTCGAGACCCCCAAGGGCCGCATGACCTTCCGCCCCGAGGACCACCAGGCGATGCAGTCGATGTACCACTTCAGGATCAAGGTGGATCCGGCCTTCGCCTGGGGCGTGCCCGAGCTGGTCCGCGAGATCAAACCGGAGGAGATGAGCATCCCCGTCCGCAACAGGCGATAGGGCCGAAGGTCCGTCGACATCAAGGAGGTTTCCGATGAAGTTCTCCGTTCTGATCCGTTCGCTCGCTGCCGCGGTGGCGCTCGTCGGCAGTGCCCACGCCGCCGTGCCGCTGCCTTCTCTCAACATCGACAAGACCCAGATCACCGTCTCGGGCCTGTCGTCGGGCGGCTTCATGGCCAACCAGCTCGGCTACGCGCATTCATCGACGTTCAAGGGCGTCGGCGTCTTTGCCGCCGGGCCCTACCCCTGCGCCGGCCACAGCAACTACACCGCCTGCATGTACAACGCGACGATCTCGTCGTCCGCGCTGAACACGATGCAGGCCGACCTCAACAACTGGAGCGGCACGGCGATCGACGCCAAGAGCAATGTCGCTTCGCAGAAGGTCTTCCTGTTCGTCGGCCTGAGCGACACGACCGTCGGGCCCAACCCGATGAACGCGGTGAGGACGCAATACCTCAACAACGGCGTCACGGCGGCCAATCTCGAATACGTCCAGCGCAGCGGCACCGCCCACGTGCTGCCGACCGACTTCGACGCCGCCGGCAACAACAGCTGCGGCAGCAGCGCGTCGCCCTACATCGCCAACTGCGGCTACGACGGCGCGAAGGCGGTGCTCACGAAGTTGTACGGCACGCTCGGCGCGCGCAACAACAGCCCCGCCGCGGCCAACTACATCGAGTTCGACCAGACCGCGTTCAGCACCAACCCCGGTCTCGCCGCGACCGGCTGGGCCTATGTGCCGGCCAACTGCGCGGCCGGGCAGGTCTGCAAGCTGCACGTCGCGCTGCATGGCTGCCAGCAGAACTACGCGACCATCGGCGACAAGTTCGTCAGGAACACCGGTTTCTCGCGCTGGGCCGACACCAACAACATCGTGGTGCTGTTCCCGCAGACGAAGGTCGACAACACCTCGCGCTCGACCGCCGCCAGCGGCCTGCTGCCCAATCCGAACGGCTGCTGGGACTGGGTCGGCTGGTACGGCTCGAACTTCGCGCAGAAGGCCGGCACGCAGATCGGCGCGATCAAGGCGATGGTGGACAAGGTGGCCGGCGGCACGACCGGCAACCCGGGCGATCCCGGTGATCCCGGCGACCCGGGCACGCCCGCGACCTGCTTCACCTCGTCCAACTACACCCACTCGATCTCGGGCCGCGCCTACGCGCTCTACGGCATCACCTACGCCAACGGCTCCAACCAGGCGATGGGTCTCTGGAACATCTTCGTCACCACGACGCTGAAGCAGACCGCGCCCAACTACTACGTGATCGGCACCTGTCCCTGATGCTGGAGACCCGCGACCTCACCATCCGCTTCGGCGGGCACACGGCGGTGGACCGTGTCAGCTGCGCCTTCCATCCGGGCACGCTGACGGCCATCGTCGGGCCCAATGGCGCCGGCAAGACGACCTACTTCAACCTGATTTCCGGTCAGCTCGCTGCGAGCGCCGGCCGCGTGCTGCTGGACGGCGAAGACCTGACGCGCCTGGCCGCGCCGCTGCGAACGCGGCGGGGACTGGGGCGCGCCTTCCAGCTGACGCAGCTGTTCCCGAGCCTGAGCGTGCTGGAGAACGTGCGTCTGGCCGTGCAGTCACGGCGCGGCGAGGGCCTGCGAATGCTGTCCGTCTGGCTCCACCATCGTGAGCTGATCGAAGAGGCGCGCGCGATCGTCGAGCGTGTGCGGCTCGGTCATCGCGTCGATGCGACCGCCGCGAGCCTGCCGCACGGCGACCAGCGCAAGCTGGAAGTGGCGATGCTGATGGCGCTCAAGCCCAAGGTCTACCTGTTCGACGAACCCACCGCAGGCATGAGCGTCGACGAGGTGCCGGTGATCCTCGACCTGATTCGCGCGCTGAAGGCCGAAGGAGCGCACACGATCCTGCTGGTGGAGCACAAGATGGACGTGGTTCGGGCGCTGGCCGATCGCATCGTCGTGCTGCACAACGGACAGTTGGTCGCGGACGGCGAGCCCGAAGCGGTGATCGCCTCGCCGGTCGTGCAGAGCGCGTATCTGGGGCTCGCCATGCCGGAGGCGGCATGAGCGCGTCGATGCCCAAGACCCTGCTGCGCCTGGAAGGCGTGCACACGCACATCGGGGCGTATCACATCCTGCATGGCGTCGATCTGGCCGTCGTCGAGGGCGAGGTCACGATGCTGCTGGGCCGCAACGGCGCGGGCAAGACGACGACGCTGCGCACGGTGATGGGCCTGTGGCGCGCGAGCGCGGGCCGCGTGCTGTTCGACGGTCGAGAGATCCAGGCCGCGCCGACGCCGGAGATCGCGCGTCTGGACATCGCCTACGTGCCCGAGAACATGGGCATCTTCGGCGACCTGACGGTGCGCGAGAACCTGTTGCTGGCCGCACGGAAGGCGCGCTCGCTCGATGACCTCGACACCGCGCGGCTGGAGTGGCTGTTCGGGCTGTTCCCCGCGTTGCGCAAGTTCTGGCTGTATCCGGCCGGCAAGCTCAGCGGCGGGCAGAAGCAGATGCTGGCGATCGCGCGCGCGATGGTCGAGCCGCGCCGGCTGCTGCTGATCGACGAGCCGACCAAGGGGCTGGCACCGGCGATCATCCGCAAGCTCATCGACGCGCTTGGCGAGATCAAGCGCGGCCGCGACGGCGCGCGCACGACGCTGCTGCTGGTCGAGCAGAACTTCATGGTCGCCCGCGCGCTGGGCGACGGCGTGGCCGTGATGGACGACGGCCGCGTCGCACATGCCGGCCGCATGGCCGATCTGGCCGACGACGAGGCGCTGCAGCAGCGGCTGCTCGGCCTCTCCCTGGCGGCACACCAATGACCCCGAATCCGCAAACGCATCCGCAATCGCATCCGCATCCGCATCCGCTGGCGAACCCGAACCCGGTCGATCCCGTTCCCAGGGCCCGCTTCGACGCGATCCCGCTGCTGCTGGTCGTCGCGCTGGCGCTGGCGGCCCTGCCGCTGATCGGCTCGATGTCGAGCTGGGCCACGCTGACGATCGCCGGTCTCGCGATGGGGCTGATCGTCTTCGTCATCGCCTCGGGCCTGACGCTGGTCTTCGGCCTGATGGACGTGCTGAACTTCGGCCACGGCGTGTTCATCGCGCTCGGCGCCTTCGTCGCGACGACGGTGATGGGCGCCATGAACGCCTACGGGGGCTTCGTGTCGAGTCCGTCGCTGACGCTCAACCTCGCCGCGGTCGCCGTCGCGGCGCTGGCGGGCATCGTCAGCGCGGCCGCCCTGGGCCTGGTCTTCGAGCGCGTGCTGGTGCGTCCCGTCTACGGCATGCACCTGAAGCAGATCCTGATCACGATGGGCGGGATGATCATCGGCGAGGAACTGATCAAACTGGTCTGGGGCGCCCAGATGATCCCGTTGCAGCCGCCCGAATCGCTGCGCGGCGCGCTCGTGGTCGGCGACGTCGCGGTCGAGAAGTTCCGGCTGCTGGCCGTCGTCGTCGGTCTGGCCGTCTTCGTCGGGCTGCTGTGGCTGCTCAACCGCACCAAGCTCGGCCTGCTGATCCGCGCCGGCGTCCAGGACCGAGAGATGGTCGAGAGCCTGGGCTATCGCATCCGGCGGCTGTTCGTGGCGGTCTTCGTCGCCGGCTCCGGCCTGGCGGGCCTGGGCGGCGTGCTGTGGGGGCTCTACCAGCAGAGCGTGGTCCCGCAGATCGGCGCGCAGGTCAACACGCTGATCTTCATCGTGATCATCATCGGCGGGCTGGGCTCGACGCTGGGCTGCTTCGTGGGGGCGCTGCTGGTCGGGCTGATGGCCAACTACTGCGGCTTCCTCGCGCCGAAGGTGGCGCTGTTCTCCAACATCGGGCTGATGGTCGCCGTGCTGCTGTGGCGGCCGCAGGGCCTGTATCCGGTCGGCCACCGTTGAGCGGAGCGACATCCTCATGCGCCTCCTCCGATCCCTGCTGCGTTCGCTTCTTTCACACGACCTGCCCCGCAGCCGGGTGCTGGCCGCGCTGCTGCTGCTCGTCGTCTTCGGACTCGCCCTCGCGCCGTTTGTCTTCCCCGGGACCCGGGCGCTCAACGTCGCAGCCAAGATCCTCGTGTTCATCGTGCTCGTGGCCAGCTACGACCTGCTGCTCGGCTACACCGGCATCGTCAGCTTCGCGCACACGATGTTCTTCGGCATCGGCGCCTACGGTGTCGCCATCGCGAGCTCGCGGATGGCGCCGGGCTTCCCGGCGCTCGCCGTCGGCATCGGCGGGGCGCTGGCGCTGTCGCTGCTGCTCGCGCTCGTCATCGGGCTGTTCTCGCTGCGCGTGAAGGCGATCTTCTTCGCGATGATCACGCTGGCCGTCGCGGCGGCGTTCCAGGGATTGGCCTCGCAGCTGTCCGACCTCACCGGGGGGGAAGACGGCCTCAACTTCCGCCTGCCGGCGCTGCTCTCGCCGTCGACCGAGTTCTTCGAGTCCCCCGTGCTCGGCGTGGCCATCGACGGCCGGCTGCTGTGCTACTACCTGCTGTTCGTCGCGACGGTGATGCTGGTGCTGGCGCTGCTGCGCATCGTCAACTCCCCATTCGGCCGCGTGCTGCAGGCCATCCGCGACAACGACTTCCGCGCCGAGGCGATCGGCTACCGGCTGGTGACCTACCGGACGCTGTCGACGCTGCTGGCGGCGGTCTTCGCAACCCTGGCCGGCGCGCTGCTGGCGATCTGGCTGCGCTACAACGGGCCGGACACCTCGCTGTCCTTCGAGATCATGCTGGACATCCTGCTGATCGTCGTGATCGGCGGCATGGGCACGATCTACGGCGCGGTGATCGGCAGCGCGCTGTTCGTGCTGGCGCAGAGTTATCTGCAGGACCTGATGCGCGTCGGCGCTTCGGCGGTGGAGGGCCTGCCGGTGCTGTCGCAGCTGATCGCGCCCGAGCGCTGGCTGCTGTGGTTGGGGGTGCTGTTCGTGCTGGCGGTGTACCACTTCCCGAACGGGCTGGTCGGGCGGCTGCGGCAGTCGAGGAGGGGATCGTGAAGTCGACGTCGAACTACCTGCGCTGCGAAGGCCGCGAGATTCATTTCCAAGCCTGGGGCGACGCGGGTGCCGAGCCGGTGATCGCCTGGCACGGCCTGGCACGGACCGGGCGCGACATGGACGAGCTGGCGGCCCACCTGGCGGGGACGGGCCGCTACTTCGTGGTGTGTCCGGACACCCTCGGACGAGGGCTGTCGCAGTGGAGTCCGGATCCGGACAACGAGTATTGCCTGGCGTTCTACGTGAAGCTGGCGGTGGCGCTCGTCGATCAACTGGGGCTCGAGACGTTCCACTGGGTCGGGACCTCGATGGGCGGCGCGATCGGGCTGCTGGCCGCGGCGACCGCGCTGCGCGGGCGCATCCGGCGGCTGGTGCTCAACGACATCGGGCCGGAGCTCGCCGAGCCGGCGATCCAGCGCATCCGCAGCTATGCGGGCTCGCCGTCGGCCTTCGACACCGTGTCGGCGTTGGAGCAGTACTTCCGCCAGATCTATCAGCCCTACGGCTGGATGAGCGACGCGCAGTGGCGCCGGCTGACGGAGAGTTCGGTGCGTCGACTGCCCGACGGGCGCGTGACGCCGCATTACGACCCGGCGATGGTGCGCCAGTTCTTCGTCCATCCGGACGATTACAAACGCTGGACCGAGTGGGACTCGCTGAGCCTGCCGGTGCTCTGCCTGCGCGGGGAAAGCTCGGATCTGCTGTTGCCGGAGACGGCCGACGCGATGCGCGTGCGCGGTCCGCGGGCGGAGGTCGTGACGATTCCCGGCTGCGGCCACGCGCCGGCGCTGAACGTGCCGGAGCACTTCGCGATCGTGCAGCGGTTTCTCGACAATGTCAGATCCAGTTGACCTGCGTCTTCAGAGGATGCTCGTGGCCCTCGTCGACGACTCCGAGGATCCGGCCATACCGAACCTCGCGGCGCAACTTGAAGTAGGAAGCTTTGCGCGCGATCAAGGACCCCCGAAATAACGGCTGATCACCCGTTGTGGCGACGCCTCGTCCCTCGTCGGGACGATTCTTGGGGGTCAGTCGTTGAGCTGCGGCAGATCCAGCCAGCGCGCCAGGCGGCGGCGCAGCGTCAGGAAGTCGAGCGGCTTGGTCAGGTGCTCGTCCATGCCGGCCTTCAGGCTGTCCGCGACGTCGCTGTCCAGCGCGTGCGCCGTCAGCGCCAGGATCGGGAATCGCGGCAGCCGGCCCTGGGCCTGCTGCTCCCGCAGCCGGCGCGCGCATTCCAGGCCGTCCATGCCCGGCATCTGGATGTCCATCAGCACCAGGCTGGGAGCGGCCTGCTCGCACAGGTCCAGCGCCTCCTGGCCGTTGCGCGCGAGCTGGGTCTTCAGCCCCATCAGCGCCAGGAACTCCAGCGCGACGACCTGGTTGATCGGGTTGTCCTCGACCAGCAGCACGAAGGGCTCGCCGGGGGCCGGGCGTTGGCCGGACACGGACGCATCGGTCATCGTCGACGGGGGCGCCGGCTTCGCGGACGCATCCGACGTCATCAAGACGAGCGCGGTCTCGGAGATCTCGGGAACCTCGGAAAAGGGATGGCCGTCGTTTCTGTCCATGTCGCTTGTCGTCCCCGATCCGATCGGGATGCGGGTTTTCCCTAAAAAATCGTCCGCCGTTCGGGTGGAGCCGGGAGCGGGTGTTGCTCGGCGACGACGGGGTCCATTGTTGCCGCACGCCCTGAAGACTAGCAAGTGTGCGGAAGTCATCAATCGGAGGCCTTGACAAGAGGTAGTCGAAGGCTTCCTGAGCGGTGGTCTGCTTGCATTTGCTTACCACTGTGTCGTGGCGGACGCCACGGCGCCGGTCGTCCCCCGCTTCGCCCCGCCGTTCGGTCCCTGCTGCCAATCCAGGGTCCGGCGCTCCCTAGAATCATCGCCCACTGCCTTTTTCGAAGCGCGAGAGCCGACACCACATGTCCGATTCCGATATCCGCATCCGGGGCGCCCGGCAGCACAACCTCAAGAACCTCGACCTGGACATCCGCACGGGGGAACTGACGGTGGTGACCGGGCCCAGCGGGTCGGGCAAGTCCAGCCTGGTCTTCGACACGCTGTATGCCGAGGGCCAGCGCCGCTACGTGGAGACTTTCTCCGCCTATGCGCGCCAGTTCCTGGACCGCATGGACCGCCCGGCCGTCGACAAGGTGGAGGGCGTGCCGCCCGCCATCGCGATCGACCAGACCAACCCCGTCCGCACCAGCCGCTCCACCGTCGGCACGATGACGGAGCTCAACGACCACCTGAAGCTGCTGTTCGCGCGCGGCGCCGCGCTGTTCGACCGCGAGACCGCGTTGCCGGTCCGCCACGACACGCCGCAGACGATCTACGCCGAACTGCGCGACCGCACGAAGTCCGACGACCCGCGCCTGGTGCTGACCTTCCCGGTCGAGCTGCCCGAGTCGGTCAGCGCCGGCGAGGTCGAGCAATGGCTGTCCGCCTCCGGCTTCACGCGGGTGCAGTCCGAGCGCATCGTCAACGGGCGCAAGGTCCTGGACGTCGTGGCCGACCGCTTCCGCATCCAGGGCGTCGAGCAGGCGCGCGCGATGGAGGCGATCGAACTGGCGCTCAAGCGCGGCAGCGGCCGTCTGACGGTGCACGTGCTCAGCGCCGAGGAGGGCGTCGAGCCGACGCTGTGGCGCTATTCGACCGGACTCCATTGCCCGGAGAGCGACATCCGCTACGCCGATCCGCAGCCGGCGCTGTTCTCGTTCAACTCGGCGATGGGCGCGTGCGAGACCTGCCGCGGCTTCGGCCGGGTCATCGGCGTGGACCTCGGCCTGGTGATCCCCGACGAGCGCAAGACCCTGCGCGGCGGCGCGATCAAGCCGATGCAGACGCCCGCCTGGAAGGAGAGCCAGGACGACATGCTGAAGTACGCCGGCGATGCGGGCATCCCGCGCGACACGGCGTGGAACCAGATGACGCCGGCGCAGCGCGACTGGGTCATCGGTGGCAGCCCGAACTGGAACGGCAACTGGAACAAGCAGTGGTACGGCGTCAGCCGGTTCTTCGAATACCTGGAGAGCAAGGCCTACAAGATGCACATCCGGGTGCTGCTGTCCAAGTACCGCAGCTACACCGAGTGCCCGACCTGCCGCGGCGCGCGGCTCAAGACCGAGGCGCTGCTGTGGCGCGTCGGCTCCAAGGCGCTGGCGGACGCGGCCTTGCCGGCGGACAAGCGCTTCATGCCGGCGGGCGTGAAGTGGTCGCGCGATCAGCTGGAAGCGCTGCCGGGCCTGTCGGTGCACGACCTGATGCAGCTCCCCATCCATCGGCTCAGACGCTTCATGGACGAGCTGCAGCTGCCGGGCACGCTGCTCGACGAAGCGCTCAAGCTGCTGCTCTCCGAGATCCGCAACCGCCTCAAGTACCTCGTCGACGTCGGCATCGGCTACCTGACGCTGGACCGGCAGAGCCGCACGCTGTCCGGCGGCGAGGTGCAGCGCATCAACCTGACGACGGCGCTGGGCACTTCGCTGGTCAACACGCTGTTCGTGCTGGACGAGCCCAGCATCGGCCTGCATCCGCGCGACATGAACCGCATCGTCGAGGCGATGCAGCGGCTGCGCGACGCGGGCAACACGCTGGTCGTGGTCGAGCACGACCCGGCCGTGATGCTGGCGGCGGACCGGCTCATCGACATGGGCCCGGGACCGGGCCAGCTGGGCGGGCAGATCGTCTTCGACGGCACGCCGGAGCAGATCCGGTCGGCCGACACGCTGACAGGCTCCTACCTCGGCGCGCGCAAGCACGTCGGCATGGGGCTCAAGCGCGTCGTCGAGGAGAGCACGCCGCGCCTGATCCTGGAAGGCGCGCGCGAGCACAACCTCAAGAACGTCAGCGTCGAGTTCCCGCTGCAGCGCATGGTCGCGGTGACGGGCGTGTCCGGCTCGGGCAAGAGCACGCTGATGCAGGACGTGCTCTATCCCGCGCTGGCGCGCTGGTTCGGCCAGGCCACCGAGACGCCCGGCCAGCACGACCGCCTGCTCGGCGCGGACTGGCTGGCCGACGCGGTCTTCGTGGACCAGTCGCCGATCGGCAAGACGGCGCGTTCCAACCCGGCGAGCTACGTCGGCGTCTTCGACGAGATCCGCAAGCGCTTCGCCGACACGCCCATGGCCAGGGAGCGCAGCTACGGCGCCGGCATGTTCAGCTTCAACGCCGGCGACGGTCGCTGCCCGACCTGCGGCGGCTCGGGCTTCGAGCACGTCGAGATGCAGTTCCTGTCCGACGTCTACCTGCGCTGCCCCGATTGCGACGGCAAGCGCTTCCGCGCCGAACTGCTCGAGGTCAAGCTCGAACGCGCCGGCCGGCAGCTCAGCGTGTCGGATGTGCTGGAGCTGACGGTGGCCGAGGCCCTGGGCGTCTTCAAGGACGACCGCGAGGTGATCAACAAGCTGCAGCCGCTGTCGGACGTCGGGCTCGACTACCTGACGCTGGGGCAGCCGGTGCCGACGCTGTCGGGCGGCGAGGCGCAGCGGCTCAAGCTGGCCGGCTACCTGGCCGAGGCGGCCTCCAAGCCGCGCCAGGCCACGGCGACCAAGGGCACGCTGTTCCTGTTCGACGAACCGACGACAGGCCTGCACTTCGACGACATCGCCAAGCTGATGCGCGCGATGCGCAAGCTGCTGTCGGCGGGGCATTCGCTGATCCTGATCGAGCACAACCTCGACGTCATCCGCGCGTCGGACTGGGTCATTGACCTCGGCCCCGAGGGCGGCGAGGACGGCGGCCTGGTCGTCGCCACCGGCACGCCGGAGCATCTGAAGGACCATCCGACCTCGCACACCGCGAAGGCGCTGCGCGAGTACGCGCTGGAGATGGACCGCGCGCCGGTGAAGGTGTCGGAGGGCCAGCCGCTGCAATCGCTGCTGCGCCGGCGGCGCCAGGAAGACGAGGTCATCCGCATCGTCAATGCGCGCGAGCACAACCTGAAGTCGGTCAACGTCAGCATCCCGCGCGGCAAGTTCAACGTGGTGACCGGCGTGTCCGGCTCGGGCAAGAGCACCCTGGCCTTCGACATCCTGTTCAACGAGGGGCAGCGCCGCTACCTGGAATCGCTGAACGCCTATGCGCGCTCGATCGTGCAGCCGGCGGGGCGGCCCGAGGTCGACGCGGTGTGGGGCATCCCGCCGACGGTCGCGATCGAGCAGCGTCTGTCGCGCGGCGGTCGCAAGAGCACGGTCGCGACGACGACCGAGGTCTGGCACTTCCTGCGCCTGCTCTACGTGAAGCTGGGCGTCCAGCATTGCGCGCACGACGGCACGCCGGTCAAGCCGCAGAGCGTCGAGGCCATCGCCGCGCAGCTGCTGCGCGACTACAAGGGGCGGCACATCGGGCTGCTCGCGCCGCTGGTGGTCAACCGCAAGGGCGTCTACACCGACCTCGCGAAGTGGGCCAAGCAGCGCGGCCACACGCACCTGCGCGTGGACGGCGAGTTCCTGCCGACGAGCCCGTGGCCGCGCCTGGACCGCTTCAAGGAACACAGCATCGAACTGCCGGTCGGCGACATGACGATCGCGCCGGAGACCGAGGCCGAACTGCGCGAGCTGCTGGCCAAGGCGCTCGACCATGGCAAGGGCGTGGTGCACGTGCTGTCGCCGCTGGACGGCCTGCACGACGCGCTGCGCGGCGGCAAGCCGACGCGCGGCATCGGCGAGCTGCGCGTGTTCTCCACGAAGCGCGCCTGTCCGCAGTGCGGCACCAGCTATCCGGAGCTGGACCCGCGGCTGTTCAGCTACAACTCCAAGCATGGCTGGTGCACGACCTGCGTCGGCACCGGCCTGGCGCTGACGCGCGAGCAGCGCAAGGCGCTCGACGACACGCTGCAGGACAAGGACAACCGCGGCCGCGAGCAGAGCTTCCCCGCGGAGGAGGCCGAGATCGAGGACCTGAGCGATGCGCCGTGCCCCGACTGCCACGGCGCGCGGCTGAATCCGGTGGCGCGCGCGGTGAGCTTCGAGCACGAGACCATCGGGACCGTCGCGTCGTGGAGCGTGAAGGAGGCCCGCGAGTGGATCGCGGGTCTGACCCTGACCGGCCGCGACGCGGAGATCGCGCGCGACGTGGTCGTCGAGATCAAGGGCCGCCTGGAGTTCCTGGAGGAAGTGGGGCTGGGCTACCTGACGCTGGACCGCGCGGCGCCGACCCTGTCGGGCGGCGAAGCGCAGCGCATCCGGCTGGCGGCGCAGCTCGGCAGCAACCTGCAGGGCGTCTGCTACGTGCTGGACGAGCCGACCATCGGCCTGCATCCGCGCGACAACCAGATCCTGCTGAAGGCGCTGGCGACGCTGGGCGACAAGGGCAACACGCTGGTGGTCGTCGAGCACGACGAGGACACGATCCGGCGCGCCGATCACATCATCGACATCGGTCCGAGCGCGGGCAAGCGCGGGGGGCGCGTGATCGCCGAGGGCACGGCCGAGGAGATCGCGAAGAACCCCGATTCGCTGACGGGACGCTTCCTGTCGAGACCGCTGGTGCACCCGCTGAAGGAGCGCCGCGTGATGGCGGCGGACGCGCCCAAGCTGACGGTGCTCAACGCGTCCCTGCACAACCTGCGCGGTGTGACGGTGGACGTGCCGCTGCACCGGCTGGTGGCGATCACGGGGGTGTCGGGGTCCGGCAAGTCGACGCTGGCGCGCGACGTGCTGCTGGCCAACATGGCCGCGGCCGTGCCGCTGCGCCGGGCGCCGTCGAAATGGCTGGGCTGCGACGCGATCGAGGGTCACGCGCAGGTGGACCGGGTGCTCGAGGTCGATCAGACGCCGATCGGCAAGACGCCGCGCAGCTGCCCGGCGACCTACATCGGCTTCTGGGACGCGATCCGCAAGCTGTTCGCCGAGACGCTGGAAGCGAAGGCCCGCGGGTACGCGCCGGCCCGCTTCAGCTTCAACACCGGCGAAGGCCGTTGCCCGGGCTGCGAGGGCCAGGGCATGCGCACGATCGCGATGAGTTTCCTGCCGGACGTGAAGGTGCTCTGCGACCAGTGCCACGGACAGCGCTTCAACCCCGAGACGCTGGCCGTGAGCTGGCGCGGCAAGAGCATCGGCGAGGTGCTGCAGATGGAGGTCGACGAGGCGGTGGAGTTCTTCGCCGCGATGACCTCGATCTCGCACCCGCTGAAGCTGCTGCAGGACGTGGGGCTGGGCTACCTGACGCTGGGGCAGCCGAGCCCGACGCTGTCGGGCGGCGAGGCGCAGCGGATCAAGCTGGTGTCCGAGCTGGTGAAGGTACGCGACGACGTCACGCGCCGCGGCCAGAAGGCGCCGCACACGCTGTACGTGCTGGACGAGCCCACGGTGGGGCTGCACATGGCGGACGTCGAGAAGCTGATCCGCGTGCTCCACCGGCTGGTGGACGGCGGGCACAGCGTGGTCGTGATCGAACACGACCTGGATGTCATCGCGGAAGCGGATTGGGTGCTGGACCTCGGTCCGGAAGGCGGCTCGGCCGGCGGGCTCGTGGTCGCGCAAGGACGTCCGGAGACGCTGGTCGAGCAGGGGACGCACACCGGGAAGGCGTTGCAGCCGGTGCTGGCGAGACGATGAACTTCGGGCGACCGCTTCGGCGGACGCTCGAACCCGGCCCTTCACACCACCGGATACGCCCTGATCTCGATCAGATGCTTGTTGGGATCGTTGAAGTAGAGCGTCGGCGCCGCGCCGCGGGCGCCGATCTCTTCACCGGGGCCGGTGTTGGTGCCGACTGCGTGGAAGCTCGGTCCGTAGTCGATGCCGGCGGCCTTCACGCGTTGGAAGATGTCTTCGAACTCTTTGGGTGACACCGAGAACGCGTAGTGCTCCATGCCGGGCGTGCCCCAGGGCGCCAGCTGCAACTGGCAGTCACGGCCGACGCGGATCACCGTGAACGGACCCGATTCGCCTTCGTTCGAGAAGCCGAGGATGCCGACGTAGAACGCGACGCTGTCGGCGAGGTCGTTGACCTTCAGGATGAGGTGATCGAGGACGGCCATCGCGGCACTTCCGGATCGATCGGGCCGTGCGGCGTGCTCAATGCGGCTTGCGCCGCTGCCGCTGCTCGAAATCGTCGCCGTGATAGACGTTGCCGTCCCAGGTGCCCGAGCGATGCTTCGCGCGGGCGATCGCGTCGAGCGCCGCATCGTGGGCCGCGCGGCGGCGGTCGCGGGAATTGAAGCGACCTCGCAGGCTGAACTGGCTCATGCGAAGTCCGGTCCGCTTCAACCAGCCGCGCCAGGCCAGTTGATGCCGGCGCGGCAAAGCCATGTCGATCGCGAGGAACACGCAGGTCAGCAGACCGAGAGCGGCGAGGACTTTGGCGAACATACGTCGGCGCTGTGAATCACACCTTGCAGGTGTGCAAGCCAACCACTATACGCGAGGCCCCGCAGCCCGTCTGTCAGTCGCGATGCCGGCCGTGACCATGGCCGTGGTCGCCCCGATCGCCGCCGCGGTCGCCCCGATCGCCGCGGTCACCGCCGCGATCCCAGCCACCGCGATCACCGCCCCGGTGGTCGTCGCGGCGCTCGTCCCAGCGACGGCCTTCCCAGCCGCGACGGTCGTCGCGATGGTCGTGCCAGTCACGCCGGCCGTCCCAGTCACGCCGGCCTTCCCAATCGCGGCGCGGCGGATCCCAGCGCGGCGGCGGCGGTGCGTAGACCGGCATCGGATGCACGTGCGGACGGCCGTAGTACGCCGGCGCGTAGGCCCGGGCGTACCAGTCCTCCCGGACGAAGTACACCTGCCGGCCGCAGGCCCCGTAGTAGCCGCAATGGCGGGCCCAGGAGCGGTAGTGGCCCGGCGGCACGCGCAGGTAGAGCGGCGGCGCCGGCGCATAGGCGCGTTCGATCACCACCGGCTGCGCGTACACCACGTCGGGGCGGACGTTGCCCACGTCGATCCGGCCGTAGAAGCCCGGCTGCCCGACGCTGATGGACACGCCCACGTCGCCGGCGAAGGCCGCCGGCGCGCTCAGGGCGCCGGCCGTCAGCGCCACGGCGCCGAGGATGCGTTGGATCAGGTGCTTCATCGAATGCCTCTCTTTGGTGCTTGTCGTCCGCTTCGCGCCCCTCCCCCTGTCGGAGGTCATGGGCGCAGCGTCCGGAAAAGGCCTGCCTAGGGAAAGTATGGACAGTTAACGCGCGCTTGACGGATGCGGTGGACATCGCAGCGGTAAGCAGTTGTTGACCGTGTCCCTAGAATCCCGCGTCCCCGCCGACCCTGCGGGACGTGGAGCAACGATTGAAGCAATGGATCCTGACTTCCTTGGTGCTGGCGACCCTGGCCACGGGACTGGGCGCGAGCGAAGGCTCGCTGGCGCAGACCACCCCGGCATCCTCGGCCGCGCCCGTGGCAGTGACCAACCGGCCGCTGACGCTGGAACAGCTGTTCCGCGCCGAGCCCTATCGCGGCGAGGCCGCCAAGGACGCGAAGTTCAGCGCCAGCGGCCGTTACGTCGCCTACCTGTGGAACCCGTTCGGCGAGCCGGGCAGCGACCTCTACGTGCATGACACGCAGACGGGCAGGACGCTGCGCCTGACCTCGCCCACGCTGATGGCCGCGGTGGAGACGCCCGAGAACCTGGACCGCTACGCGAAGAAGCTCAAGCAGAAGCGCGACGAACTGGCCGAGCGCCAGGCGCGTGAGGAGGCTCAGGCCGCCTACCTGCGCGGCGAGGCGGTCGACCTCGAGCAATGGGAACGCAAGGCCATCGAGGAGCTGAAGGTCGAGCTGGCCGAGCGCAAGGCGCGCGACGACGCCCGCAAGGCCGCCGAGAAGGCGGCGTGGGGCGACGCCGCGGTCGCGGCCGCCGCGCCCGCCTCCGGCGCGTCGGCACCCGAGGCGAAGAAGCCGGCCAAGGATCCCAAGGACATGGCGCTCTGGGAGCTGCGCGACGAGCTGAAGAAGAAGCGCGAGCGCGAAAAACTCAAGCCCGAGGACCTGTACCCCGGCGTGTCGCAGTTCGTGTGGGCGTCCAAGGGCGAGGAACTCGTGCTGGCGTACCGCGGCCAGCTGCTGCGCTGGAAGGCCGGCAGCGAGCGCGCCGAGCCGCTGCTCGCCACGGGCCGCACGCTCAAGCCGGTGGCCTACGCGCCGGACGACCAGTTCCTGATCGTGCAGGACGAGACGCGCGTGCTGCGCGTGCGTCTGGCCACGGCCGGCATCGAGGTGATCAACCGCGAGCTGTTCAATCCGGACGACGAGGACCGCAAGTTCAAGATCGCCCAGACCGCGATGAGCGAGGACGGCCGCTGGATGGCGCTGGTCGCCAACGCGCCGCTGGTCGGCCCCGACGGCAAGCCGCTGCCCAAGCCGGGCCGGCAGGTCGAGATCATGAATTTCAACGACCGCTGGGCGACCGCGAAGAAGGTCGACCGCGAGGTCTCCGACGACAAGCGCGGCGTGCCGTCAATGGCGATCTACATCCGCAAGGTGCCGACGCCCGGCGCCGCGCCGGAGCGCCAGCCGCAGCCGGTGTTCACGCATCCGGGCGGCGACAGCTGGTTCGAGATCTCGCCGGTGGTGTGGGCCCGCGACGGCAGTGTCTACGCCTTCACGACGTTCGAGCGTGAGAAGGACCAGTTCCGCGTCTACCTGGGCAAGCCGGGCGAGGCGAAGCCGGAGATGGTGCTGGAGCGCCGCGCGCCCATCCACCACGAGCTGGTCAACGTGATGACGCCGTCGTTCACGCCGGACTCGAAGCAGCTGGTGCTGATCCTGGCCGACAACGGCTGGCGCCAGCCCTACGCGATGAGCCTGGCGGCCGGCGCCGACCGGTCGGTGAAGCCGCTGCTGACGGGCGAGTTCGAAGCCTTCCAGGTGCTGGGCTTCACGCCGGATGCGAAGACGATGTTCGTCGTCGCCAACAAGGACGACTACGCGGCGATGAATGTCTGGCGCGTGGACCTGAAGGACGGCCGCATGACGGCGCTGGGTCGCTCGCCGGACTACCACCGCAACGCGGTCGTGGCGCGCAACGGCCAGTGGGCTGCGGCGGTCGCCGGCAACTGGGCGGAGCGTCCTGAACTCAAGCTGCTGAAGGGCCAGGCCCCTGCGGCCGGCGCGGAAGCGGGCAGGCTGCTGACGCAGAGCCACGACCCCGCCTGGGCGCTGGTCGACGTGCTGCGTCCGGAGCGCTTCAGCTTCAAGAACCGTCACGGCGACACCATTCCCGCCTACGTCTTCAAGCCGCTGGGCTGGGCCCCGACGGACAAGCGTGCGGCGATCGTCTACACCTACGGCGGTCCGCTCAACGACCGGCACTCGGTGGAGACCGACAGCTTCCAGCCGACCGGCTACGTCTTCGCGATGTACATGGCGGCCAAGCACGGCTACGTCACGGTGACGGTGGATCCGCGCGGCCACTCCAACTACGGCGAGAAGTTCGCCGACGCCAACTGGGAGAAGCCGGGCGCGCCGCAGACCGAGGACCTCGAAGATCTGGCCGCGTACATGAAGTCCAACCTGGGCGTCGACGGCGCGCGCATCGGCCTGAACGGCTGGAGCTTCGGCGGCTTCCAGACCCAGTACACGATGTACACCAAGCCCGACCTGTTCGCGGCCGGCATCGCGGGCGCAGGTCCGACGGAATGGGAGAACTACAACAGCTGGTACAGCGGACGCACCATCGGCAAGGTCGACCGGACCAAACCCGTGCTGCGCAAGTACTCGCTGCTGCCGCTGGCGAAGAACCTCAAGAAACCGCTGCTGCTGGTGCACGGGATGCAGGACCCGAACGTGCTGTACCAGGACACGGTCAACGTGTACCGCGCGCTGCTGGAGTCGGGCAAGGAAGGGCTGGTCGAGCTCTTCCTGGATCCGGACGGCGAGCACGGCCTCGGCGGCGCAGTGAAGGCCGTGGGCTGGCATCGGAAGTACGAGCAGTTCTGGTTGCGGAACCTGGGAGCGGCGCAGCAGAAGTGATGCTGTAGCGCTTGGCGTGTCAGCGCCCACCTGCTGAAGGTGGTGCGTTGGCCGCCAGGTCGCAGGGCCCCGGACGCAAGGTCCGAAACCCTGCGACCTGCCGTCCCCCATCAGCCCCGCACTTCGTCGGTTTTGCGACCGGGGACTGCGGGGCTTGTCGTTTGCGAGATCAGGGCGCCGCGACGACCGTCTTCACGCGCTCACCCACCTTGGGGCAGCGCTTCGCCGCCATAGCGGCCGTTGAGCAGCTTCAGCTGCGCCTCGGTGATCACCGAGGCCTTCGCCATCTCGGCGAAGCCGCCGGCCGGGTAGGGCCGCAGCGCGACCTTCCACGGCTTGGCGAGTTTCTTGTCGTCGGCCGTCAACGCGCGGAAGCTTTCCTCCGCCTGCGTCAGCGCAGCACGACGCGACTGCAGCGACTGGCCGTCCTTCGCCGCGTACACCAGCGCGTACACCGCGCCCTTGGCGCTCGTGATCAGCGTGATCTCGGCGTTGCCGCGCTGGCCTTGCGCGTTCTTGCGCACGCCGCTGAAGTGCGTGGCCTTCAGGCCGTTGATCGTCTTCGCGTCCGTGCGACCCTGCTCGGCGCCCCAGCGGCGCAGGATGTCGTCGTGCACCGTGCCCGCCTTCTCCGGCACCGGCTGCAGGATCAGCGCGGCGTCGCGCTGCGGACTCATCACCGTCAGGGTCTCGCTGCCGTTCTGCAGCGCCCAGCCGGTGGGCGCCGTCAGCGCGATGTCCAGCGTCGGATGCAGGAACTGCTGGCCGCGCACCAGGCCCTGTGACGGACTGTCTCCGAAGACCATGCCGTCGATCGCCTGCAGGAAGGCCGCGCGGTTCTCGTCGACCGGCTTGTCGCCGGTGAGTTGCGCCGCCTCGTCGCGGATGCGCTGCAGGCGCTGCTCGTTGCTCGGGTGCGAGGCCAGCCAGCTATTGCCGCTCTGGGGTTGCTTGCCTTGCGCCCTGGCCTGGTCGGCGGCGAACTGCTCCTGGTCCTTCAGCACCTGGATCACGTCGACCATGTGCTTGGGGTCGTAGCGGTTGCGCGCGAGGTACTCGGCGCCGAGCTGGTCCGCCTGCAGTTCCTGGTCGCGGCTGTAGGAGGCGATGTAGCCCGCCGCGGCGTTCTGCGACACCTGCCCCGCGAGGTCCGTCGCGCCACCGACGCCGCGCGATTCGAGTACCGCGCCGAGCACCGTCGCCGCCAGCACGCCGATGCCGGCGTTCTGCTGCCGCGTCGCGCGCTGCGCGCCGTGACGCGCCGTCACGTGGCCGATCTCATGGCCCATCACGCCGGCCAGGTCGGCCTCGTTCTCCATGTACGCGAGGATGCCCCGCGTCACGTAGACGTAGCCGCCCGGCAGCGCGAAGGCGTTGACCTCCGGGCTGTCGAGCACGGTGAAGTGCCACTCGAGCTCCGCCCGGTGCGACTGCGCCGCCAGCTTGTTGCCCAGCGCGGTCACATAGGCCTGGAGCTTGGCGTCGTCGACGACCGCGTACTCCTTGAGCACGTCCTGATGCGCCTGGCGGCCCGTCGCGACTTCCTGCTGCGGGCTCATCGCGCTGCGCTCGGTGCGGCCGGTGACCGGATTGACGACGTTGGTGCCGCAGCCGGCGATCGTCAGCAAGGCGGCGGTGGCCAGCACCGCGAACGGGAAGGAGCGCTTCATCGGGTCATCGGTCTCCGGTCAATCTCAATCCGCCTGCGAACGCAGCGTCCACAGCGTCAGCACGCCTTCCGGCACCTCGCGGCTGAGCGCGTCGCGCCAGTGCAGGTCGGTGAGCTTCTCCTGGTCTTCGGCGCTGAGCTGGCTTTCGTCGCCGCCCAGCAGGGCGATCGGCGCCAGCGCGGCCGCGGTCTTGACGTGGTCGAAGAGCGGCGTCCAGGCCTCGCCGTCCTGGTCGACGCCGATCATGAAGCCGGTGCACCAGTCCTCGGCGTCCACCAGCTGCTGTTCGCCTTCCTCGGCGACGCTGAAGATGGGCTCCCACTCGTCCTGCTTGGAGGTCCACTGCACCGACAGGCTGTGCACGTGACGCAGCAGCAGCAGGGCGATCTTCTTGCGCTGCTTGCCGCTGGAGAACGGATCGCCGCCGCCCCACACCGGACTCATCCATTCGGCGCCGGGCTTGTCGCTCAGCGGCAGCGGGCTCAGCAGCTGCGCGCTGAGGTAGCCGTCCAGCGCCTCGATGTTCATCGCGGCGTCGTTGTCCAGCTCGGACAGGAAGTCGTCCAGGTCCGACAGCTCGTCGTCGGTCAGCGGGGTGTATTGCGCCTTGTCGGGCTGGTACTGCGGAAAGTCCATGTCGGATCCTGGAGAGTCGGGCGATGTTCAGTGGAGTCAGGGGGCTCAGCCGTGGCGGCCGTGACGGCTCTTGGGCTTGCGGCCGTCCATGTCGGTCAGCTGCGTCTTGAGCAGCGCCATCAGCACGCGGGCGTTGGCCTCGGTCATGACGAGCAGGGTGCTCGGCTCGATCCCGTCGACCGGCTCGCGTTCCTTGACCAGGGCGTCCAGCTTGAAGGTCACCAGGCCGCTGGTGGAGGAATTCGAGGCGCCCTTGAGCTTCTGGACTTCGATGTGATGCGTCTTCATGGCCGTCATTCTCGGCGATGACGCAGGCGCTGGATACCGGTCACCACCGCCACGACCACGATGCCCGCCAGGATGCCGGCGATGGCGTCGCCCAGCAGCTCGACGAGGGTGCGCGCGAAGCCGCTCACCCCCAAGCCTTCGACGACATGCTGGATCGCGTGGTGCAGGAAGGGCGCGCCGTGCGTCAGGATGCCGCCGCCGACCAGGAACATGGCCGCGGTGCCCGCCACCGACAGCGCCTTCATCAGCCACGGCGCCAGCCACAGCAGGCCACGCCCCAGCGCCTGCTGCCAGGCGGCCGCCTTGCGGCTCAGCCAGAGTCCCGCGTCGTCCAGCTTGACGATGCCGGCGACCAGCCCGTAGACGCCGATCGTCATGATGATGGCGATGCCGGACAGCACCAGCAGACGCGTGGTGAAGCTCGCGTCCGCGACCGTCCCGAGCGTGATCGCGATGATCTCGGCGGAGAGGATGAAGTCGGTGCGGATCGCGCCCTTGACCTTGTCGCGCTCCAGCGCGGCGAGGTCGACGGCCGGATTCTTGGCCGCCTCGGACAGCGCCGCCTCCTGGGCGGCGTCCTCTTCGGTGTGCAGCCACTTGTGGGCGAGCTTCTCGACGCCTTCGAAGCAGAGGTAGGCGCCGCCGATCATCAGCAGCGGCGTGACCAGCCACGGCGCCCAGGCGCTGATGGCCAGCGCGGCCGGGACCAGGATGGCCTTGTTGACCATCGAGCCCTTGAAGACGCCCCAGACCACCGGCAGTTCGCGGTCGGCGCTGACGCCGGTGACCTGCTGCGCGTTGAGCGCCAGGTCGTCGCCGAGGACGCCGGACGTCTTCTTGGCGGCCATCTTGGAGAGCAGGGCCACGTCGTCCAGGACGGTGGTGATGTCGTCGAGCAGTGCGAGCAGGCTGGAGGCCATGGCGGAAGAGTCCCGTTCCCTGAAAGTGATGATTTGTGCGAAGCCCGCCTTTGTACCGCAAGCCATCGGCGTTTCGAGCCGGCGGAGGCGGTTTTCCGACCCGCGCCACCATCGCGGCCTTGCAGCCGGTGGCACACTCCGGCGTCATGAAACGCCGCACCGCCTCCCTGCTGTTCGCCGCCGCGCTCGCCGCGGTGTCCGTGACCTCGGTCCACGCCGCCGACGCCGCCCCGGGACCCGGTCCCTACGACGAGCAGGCCGACGCCCGCGCCGATATCAACAACGCCGTCGCCCGCGCGGCCAAGGCCGGCAAGCAGGTGCTGGTGGTCTACGGCGCCAACTGGTGCAAGGACTGTCTGGCGCTGAACAAGGGCTTCGGCGACGGCCACCTCGGCACCGCCGTCGACAAGCGCTTCGTCACGGTCAAGGTCAATGTCGGCCGCTTCGACAAGAACGTCGATGTCGCCAACCAGATGGGCGTGACGCTGAAGAAGGGCATCCCGACCGTCGCGGTGCTCGGCACCGACGGCCAGGTCCTGGGAACGACCAAGGGCGGCGAACTCGCCGACGCCCGCAACATGGGCGAAGACGCCGTGTTGAAGGTGCTGGAGTCGCTCGGCAAGAGCTGACCCGGCGGGCGCGGAATGCCTGCGTAGGCAGGCATTCCGATCCGGATCCAGGTCCGGACGAGGGGTCCAGGGTGTGCTGTTGAGTCCTGACCCCCGAGCGCGCTCCGGCCATCGCCAGGACCGATGGGCAGTCTCTTCTGCGCTGCAGCACGCCCGCAGGCCCCGCGATCAGGGGTCAAGTCTTGCGTCCAGGCCGGAATCCCGACCCGGACGCTTGTCTTTTGTGCGGCCATCGCCTATTTGTTGGGCATGGCCAGGCCCCTTCGCATCGAATTCCCCGGCGCCGTCTATCACGTGGCGACGCGCGGCGACGCGCATGTCTTCACCGACGACGAGGACCGCCAGGTGATGCTCGGGCTGATCCAGCAGGCGGCGGAGCGTTTCGACGCCCAGGTCCTTGCCTACGGACTGGGCCGTGAACACTACGAACTGCTGCTGTTCACGCGGCAGGCCAATCTCTCCCGGCTGATGCGCCATCTGAACGGTGTATACACCCAGGCGCACAACCGCCGGCATGGGCAGATCGGGCATGTCTTCCAGGGGCGATTCAAGGCCGTGCTGGTGGACCGCGAGCATCTGCTGCTGGACGCCTGCCGCTACGTGGAGTTGATCGGCCGGCGCGCCGGGCTGGCCTCGTCGCCGACGGCCTGGCGCTGGAGCAGCCTGCAGGCGCACGCCGGTCTGGTGACCGCGCCGGACTGGCTGGAGGTCGACGGCCTGTGGACCAACGTCCTGGGCCGCGTGCCGCAGAACGCGGCGGACCGCCGCAAGGCCGCGCAGCGCTATCAGGCGATCGTGGAAGCCGAACCGGACCTGGACATCTGGACCCAGCTGCGGCATCAGATCTTCCTGGGCGATGCGGCCTTCGTGCAGCGGACCGTGCGGCTCAGCGAACACCCGCCCCGCACCCCGCGTCCGCGTCGCTGGGGTGACTGGCTCAAATCCAGCGGCAGCCGGGAAGAAGCGCTGTATCGCGCGCACACCGAAGGTGGTCAGTCGATGACCGAACTCGCTCGGGAATTGGGACTGTCAGTCTCTCGAGTGAGCCGGCTGATTGCCGGCCATGAGCGTCAGCGCTGAAAAGCGGCTGAAGACTTTGAAGGCTCAATGCAGCGCCCGCGCGGGAGCGGCGGGGCAGGCTGCCACTGAATCATCCGATTCGGCCGCCTCATTCCAGGCGGCCGTCGTCATGTCGCGGGCGGCGCTCAGCTGATGGCAGAGCTCGGCGACGCCCAGGCCGTCGGCTTCGCCTTCCGGCATCGGCAACGCGGAGACTTCGCCCGGCAGGTCCGCCAGCGCGCCCAGCAGCTGGAACAGCAGTTCCAGATCCGGCTCGGCGTCCGGCGCCCGTTGCTGGCGAGCCAGCCCCAGGCTGCGGCACAGGTAGAAGCAGGCTTCCGCCGCCTGATCCGACATCGCGTGCGACATCGCCAGCTGCTCCAGCGATTCGGCCCGGGCCGCCTGGGCGGCCGGATCGTCCGAGCGGTCCGCCAACGCGTCCAGCGCGGCGGACGCCGGCGCGACGGCGATCCGGTCGTCGTCCTGGGGCAGCAGCGGAGAAGCGGTCTTGGAGTTCGCCATGAGAGTTCAGCTGGGGAACAGCGGTTCAGCCAATCAACGAAGCAGATGCTAGGCAGCTACCGGCAAACGCGCCTCCCACAGCTCGGGGGGAACCCCCGAGGCGCAAGCACCCGGGAGGCCGGTTCACGTGAACCTGTCACACTTCGTGACACGAACAGCCCCAAGCTTAAGGGCTGACTCGCCGATTTGGGTGAATCACTTCGCCTTCTTGGGACGGCTCCAGCCCGAAATCACGGTTTGTCGGCCCCGCGCCACAGCCAGGCCGCCCGGTTCGACGTCCTTGGTGATGGTCGAACCGCCGCCGATGGTGGCGCCCTCGCCCAGCGTGACCGGGGCCACCAGCACGCAGTTCGAGCCGACGTGGACGTCCGCGCCGATGGTGGTGCGGTGCTTGTTGGCGCCGTCGTAGTTGGCGGTGATGCTGCCGGCGCCGTAGTTGACGCGCTCGCCCACGGTCGCGTCGCCCAGGTAGGCCAGGTGGTTGGCCTTGGCGCCCTTGGCCAGCGTCGAGTTCTTCACCTCGACGAAGTTGCCGATGTGGACCTCCGCGCCCAGCTGGGCGCCCGGACGCAGCCGCGCGAACGGGCCGATCAGCGCGCCCTCGCCGACGCTGGCGCCGGCGGCCTCGCCGTCGATGTGGGTGAACTCGTGGATGCGGGCGTTCGCGGCGATCGTCGCGTTGCGGATCACACAGTTCGCGCCGATGCGCACGCCGTCGCCCAGCGTCACCTGGCCTTCGAAGACGCAGTTGACGTCGATCTCGACGTCCTTGCCGCAGTCCAGCGTGCCGCGCAGGTCGAAGCGCGACGGGTCGGCGAGACGGACGCCGGCCGTCATCAGCGCCTCGGCCTGGACGAGCTGGAAGCGGCGTTCGAGCTGGGCCAGCTGCGACGGGCTGTTGACGCCCAGCACCTCGGTTTCGTCCCGCGTCTTCACGCCGACCACGGAGACGCCCTCGGCCACGGCCATCGCGACGATGTCGGTCAGGTAGTACTCGCCCTGCGCGTTGTTGTTGTCCAGCCGGCCGACCCAGCGCTTCAGCGCCTCGGTCGGCGCG
Source organism: uncultured Burkholderiales bacterium (assembly GCA_966211105.1). GTDB lineage: Bacteria > Pseudomonadota > Gammaproteobacteria > Burkholderiales > Burkholderiaceae_C > Roseateles. The sequence goes on along the minus strand of CBIHMU010000026.1, from coordinate 5,126 downwards.
GCCATGATGCCGGTGTAGCACTCGCGGATGCCGCGCTGCGCGTCGCTGGCGTCCTTGTGCTCGACGATCGCCTTGACCTGGTCGCCGGCATCGCCGCCTCGGATGATGCGGCCGTAGCCGGTCGGGTCGGCGTACTCGATGGTCAGCAGCACGAGCTGGTCGCCGCCGCAGGCCTCGACCAGCGCGCGCGTCGTCGCGGTGCTGATGAGCGGGGTGTCGCCGCTCAGGATCAGCGTGGTGCCGCCGGCGACCAGCGCCGGGATCGTCTGCTGGATCGCATGGCCGGTGCCGAGTTGCGGCTCCTGGCGCACGAAGCGCAGGCCCTCGCCGCCGACGGCGGCCTCGACCTGGTCGGCGCCATGGCCGGTGATGACGATGCGGGCGTCCGCCGCCAGCGCGGCGGTGTTGCCGAGCACGTGCTGGAGCAGCCCGCGGCCGGCCAGCTTGTGCAGCACCTTGGGCAGGCTGGATTTCATGCGGGTGCCCTTGCCCGCGGCCATGACGACGATGTTCAGCGACATAAGAAGAATCGCGGTTCCCTGTTGGAGAGACCGCGATTATCGGGGTCGCCCGCGACGCGCCTGACGGCGTCGCGGTGACCGGTTGTCGCCGCTTGCGGGTGCCGGCCGGCGCCCGCGGGCAGGCGCGCGTCCTACCTTGACGGCGTCAGCGGCACGCTCACCCGGTGCGGCTCGGGGCGCGTCTGCGGGAAGTCGGCCAGCGAGGCCTCGAAGAGCGCGCCGAAGAGTTCCTTGCCGCCCTCGGTGAGGCCGTCGTTGGAGGCGCGCGCCTCATACAGCGGCTCGTTGGTCTTGCGGTCGCGCAGCAGCATGGCGACCTCGCGGTCGTAGCGGCGCTCCATCATCGGATCCATCGGGTACGAATAGCCCCAGCGGCTGTAGTACGGGCGCCAGGCCGGACCGTAGCGCCAGCCCCAGTAGCTGCCGTTCCAGCGCCACCACAGCGGGTCGTCCCACGGGGCGGGGCCGGAGCGGCTGACGCGCGCGCCCAGCGACACGACGACGTCGGCCGCCTTCGCGTCGGCGGACTCGGTGAAGCCCGCCTTCAGCAGCGCGCCACGGGCGGCCTCCTCGAGCGAAGCCTGGCTGGCCTCGTTGCGCTGCTGGGACGGCAGCCGCTCGAAGGCGAAGGTGCCGGGCTGCCGGCCCGCCGGCCAGCTGCCGAAGGTCTGCGCATCGGCGGTGACGGTGTTCAGGGCTGCGCAGCCGGTGAGCGCCAGCGCGGCCGCCGCGCCCAGGCTCAGCAGGGCGACTCGACGATTCAAGGTGAACATGGGGACCTCCAGTCGGATACCGCTCGGGGTCGTCGTCCAGGGCAGGCGCCGCTCCCGGTGACGCCCCGTCCGACGCCGACGTGCGGCGTGACAGAGCAACGATTGTGGCCCCAGCCGGTTGACCCGCGCGTGCGGAGGACGTGACGGCGCGGTAAACCTGTGTTCAGTCGGCGGCCGAGTAGGCCTCGCCCGCGTCGTCGACGGGGGCCGGGACTTGCCCCCTGGCCCCCGGGCGGACGAAGTTGACGACGCCGGCGGCCGGCGCCGGGGTACCGCACTGCTCATCCTCGTCGAAGGCGATGTCGCCGTCGGCCACCGGGGCGCCGGTGGCCTTGATCGTCTGGAACGGGAACAGCTCGCGGTCCATCATGTGCGAGGTCACGATGTTGCCCATCGCGGTGAACATGTTGTCCACGCGGCCCGGGAAGCGCTTGTCCCAGTCCTGCAGCATGGCCTTGACGGTGGCGCGCTGCAGGTTGGGCTGGCTGCCGCACAGGTTGCACGGGATGATGGGGAACTCGCGGTGCTCGGCCCAGCGCTCCAGGTCCGATTCCTTCACGTAGGCCAGCGGCCGGATGACGACGTTCTTGCCGTCGTCGCTGACCAGCTTGGCGGGCATGCCCTTCATGCGGCTGCCGAAGAACATGTTCAGCATCAGCGTGGTGACGATGTCGTCGCGGTGGTGACCCAGCGCGATCTTGGTCGCGCCGAGCTCGCCCGCCACGCGGTACAGGATGCCGCGGCGCAGGCGCGAGCACAGCGAGCAGGTCGTCTTGCCCTCGGGCACGAGTCGCTTGACGATGGAATAGGTGTCCTGCTCCTCGATGTGGAAGTCCACGCCGCGCGACTTCAGGTAGGCGGGCAGGATGTCCTCGGGGAAGCCGGGCTGCTTCTGGTCGAGGTTGACGGCCACGATGCTGAACTTGATCGGCGCGCGGTCGCGCAGGTTGATCAGGATGTCCAGCAGCGAATAGCTGTCCTTGCCGCCGGACACGCAGACCATGACCTTGTCGCCGTCCTCGATCATGTTGAAGTCGCCGATCGCCTGGCCGACCTGGCGGTGCAGGCGCTTGGAGAGCTTGTTCATCTCGTGCGCGTGCTTCTTCGCGGCCTCGGAGGCCTGGATGGCCTCGGCGGCGTTGTCGATGGCGATGTCGGTGGAAAGGATTTCGGTTGTCATGGGATCACCACTGGCCACATTCGGCAGAGATTGCGACTTGGCAGTCGGGGAAGATTTCGAGCTTGGTCACCTTGATGCGCACGCCCACCACGCCGGGCAGCTTCATGAGCCGGACGGAGAGCTTGCCCAGCAGGGCTTCGAGCAGGTCGGTGTGTTCCGCGGTGCACTCGTCGATGATGATGGTGCGCACACGGCGGTAGTCGAGCACGTGGCCGATGTCGGCGTCGCGCGAGACGATGGTCTGGGCGCCGAGGTTGATCTCGGCGTCGACGAGGATCGGTTGCGGGCCTTCGCGCTCGACGTCGAGCACGCCGAGGTTGGCGCCGAAGCGCAGCCCGTTGATGTGGATGACCTGGCGGTTGTTGCGACGCAGCGCCGGCGGCGGTTGCGATTCGCGCAGCGGGCGCAGGAAGGCCTCGATCTGCTTGGCCGCGACGACGCCGTCGCCCAGCGCCGTCTGCACGCAGGGATGCTGGCGGCCGCTGGCGTCGCCGGCGACGAACAGCCCGAGGACGCCGAAGCGCGGTTCATCGCGGAAGGGCTGCGAGGGCGCGGTGACGCCGGCGCGCTGCAGCGCATCGGCGACGAGCAGCCAGGCGGACGGCGCGGGCTCGTAGCCGAGCAGCACGGCGACGTGGTCGAAGCGCTCTTCGCCGTAGGCCTTGGACGTGACGGTCACGCCCTCCGGAGAAGCGGTCACCGCGGTCGGCAGAGACTGGGCGGGTCGGCGACGCAGGCCGTTCACGCCGTCGAGCTGCTGGATCAGGTGGCTCTGCGCGCGCCATTCGGAACGCGACCACAGCGTCACCGCATGACCGCGGCCGGCGAGGTACAGCGCGTTCTCGATGGCGTTGTCCCCGCCGCCGAGCAGCAGCACCTTGCCTGGCGGCAGGCGGTCGCGCACGGCGGTCAGCTCGATGGCGTCGAGCACGCGATCGTGGCGGTCCCCTTCGGGATAGAGCGGCGACGGATGACGCGGGGTCAGGCCGGTGGCGAGCAGCAGCGACCGCGCCCTCAACGGGCGCAGGCCGCCGCCGAGGGTGGGTCCGGCGGGGTCGGCGCTGTCTCCGGCCTGCGCGGCGAAGGCCGGGCCGCCGTCGAGGTAGAGGGTCCAGCCCTGTTCGGCCTGCCAGTCGAGGGTGTGGACCGTCTGGCCGAGCAGCGTGTGCACGCCGGGCTGGGCGCTGGCGTGGCGGGCGTAGCGCTCGCCCAGTTCGGCGAGCGATTCGCCGGGCGCGCCGAGCAGCCAGTCCTGCTGGTAATCGAGGGGTCGCAGGCTGTCGCACAGGCGCGGGGCGCGTTCGATCAGCACGACGCTCAATCCCAGCTGCGTCAGCCAGCTCGCGGCACTGCAGCCGGCCGGACCGCCGCCGATGATGGCGGCGTCGACGAGCGCGGGCAGGCGGGCGGGCAGTCGGTCTGGCGTGGGCTGGGACATGGCGAGGCGGGGAGGGCGGGCGCCGCGACGGCCGATGGGCGCCGCAGCAAACCCGCGATTATCCCGGATGGGCGCCGGAACGACCCGTCCGGGGCCTTGGCGAACCGGATTCAGCCGTCAATCCTTCCTGGACGCGCGCTCGACCACCCGATCGATGAACACCCAAACGCGGGGCATCATCTGATGCTGCTTCGGGAACATCACCGAGACCGGCAGCGGATCGAGGTGTCGGGCGGCGTGCACCTCTGAATCGAGGGGCACCCGGCCGGGCGCGGCCTCAGAAGCATTCGTCGAGCAGCAGGTGGAAGTCGAGCTTGCGCAGGTCCGGCTCGGCGATGCCGTACGCGCTGAACAGCGTGTCGCGCAGCGCCGGACCGAACTCGTCGAGGCAGTTCGCCAGGATCGCGAGGTCGCGGTAGCGATCCGCGACGCCTGCGCGGCCGAGATCGATCACGCCGACGACGTCGCCGTCCTCGTTCATGAGCAGGTTGTCGAGCGAGAAGTCGCCGTGGCTCACCACTTGATCCTCCGCGAGCGGAAGCACCGCGCCGAGCGCCTCCCACACCTGCTGAGGCGTCCACCCTTGGCGGGCGTCGTCGAAGTCGTCGGCATCGATGAGACCGGCCTCGAGGCGCTGCCGGGCGAGGTCGAGTTGCAAGCGGTGGTTCGCGTTGAACGGGCAGGAGTCGACGGGCAGCTGGTGCAGGTCGCGAAGCCGACGACCGATGGACGTCACGATCGCCTCGGCGCGCGCCGGGTCGTCTTCGAGCCATTCGTAGGCCGTGCGACCGGGGAGGGCGCGGGTCAGCAACCAGGCGGAGCCGTCCGACCATTCGAAGTGCTCGACGCGAGGCACCGGCCAGCGATCGGCGAACCACTGCAGGCGGGCGAATTCATCGGCGATGGCGATCGCCGCGTCCCCATCGCCATCCTTGAGGTACAGCGCGGGCGCATCGGCGCGATGCAGCCGATGGACGTTCGCGCCGGCCTCGCCGACGAGGTTGCGGTGCCAGGCGTAGCCGGCGAGTCTGGCCGCGAGGGCTCGCGGCAACTCGGGCGCCTCGGTGGGGACTTCCCTGGGCGTGTCGGACTCGTCGTGGTCGGTCATGAAGCGCGATGAGGCGATGAAGACCGTGTGAGTATCGGCGGCCGTAGGAGGGCGGGCGGAGGTCTGCGGTCAGCTAACGGCGGTCTTTAAGCGTATCGGCATTGCG